>CALUJE010000057.1 GCA_944320885.1 uncultured Phocaeicola sp. | reverse complement strand
ATAACTTGGCTTTTTGGACGTAAAGTTAATGATGGAAGTTGGAGACGAAAATACGTGGTTTACCGAATGCTTACAAAATAGTGCCGATAATTTGTATTTAAGGTTTTCCGCGTTTTGTGGAGCTATACTGTCAAATAACTCTTTAATTTGCAGATATATAATTACAAAAGAGTCAAAGAAAGATTCTATTATTTAGCAGAAATTATTCCGCATTATGTTCTTCTTTAACATTCTTGTCATCCTTGAATATCTTTTCGTCGGCTTCTAATACTTCAATAGTTTTATCAACATAAATTCTTGGATGCCCTGAAACTCTTTCTGCAATATCCTCAATCCATTTTTTGCATTGAAACGTTATATTTTCTGGAGCAAGTTGTTGATTAATTAAATTCCAACATAAATGATAGTGTGCTGTTTTTCCTTTTTCAATATATATTGGAGTATTTGTATATGGATTATTTTGATTTTGATATCTTTTTATTGTCTTTTCTGCTGTATTATGTACTACAATTCCATAATACTTTAGTTCTTCATGAAGCAAGTAAGCATCAACCAACGGTTTTCCAAAATATAATTCATTTTCTTTATCATAAGAAAATATTCCCTGAGCTATTACTCCTTTTATTGGAATCTGCATGCTCATTGCAACATGCATTAGACAAATTGCAGCCTTAGAGAGTAAATTGAATTTCTTTTCATCAATACCATTTACTGCAATAAGGATTGAATCTGAAAATTGTGCAAACTGCAAATGTCCACCAGATTTGAGTGGTTCCATTTTTTTTACCCACTTCTCGTGAAATTCACATAACTCCTTCTTTAGATCTTCATGAGTTTTACTTAAAACTCTATTTTTAAACCCCATGAAGTCAGCATACAAAATAAGTCTTTCAGTATCCTTTGACCATTGCGGATTTTGGATGCGATGTTTTTTTATTGAAGGTTGCTTTACTTCATTCATAAGATTATTCAATTGAGAAATTTGTATAATTTAATAATGAACACTTTCCTTCAATATTAAATTGTGCTGGCTCATATTTATATGAATCTACTAGATCTTTGTTCAAACGAGGTTTTTGTGCATAAACCAATGCATTTTCAACGATATTCAGATCTTGCTCTTTAACTTCTGCATACGAATAACAAATTTGTTCATCTCCATTAAGAGCATTCATAAATTCTTGACGCTTATCATGGGTTGATATTCTTTCTTGTATATTCTTAGCTTGACCTATATAGAGCAACTCTTTCAAACTAACTGTTTGTTTTTCTTCATTAAAGGTACAACGATAAACAATGTAAATACCGCTATAAGTTGGTAATCCAGCCTTATTTACATCTCGTCTATATCCGTTGAATAGAATATTATATTTTACCATAAAACTTACTTTGAATATTAATTATTTCGGATACAAAAATAATCCTTTTTATTGATATATAGTGCTTTGTACTGCACAATATATCTATCTTTATTGCAATGCTATCTTATATCTGGTCTATAGTCTGCAAATTGTGTATGGATATTTTCTTATCTAATTATGTCGTTTGGCGACAAATTCTTTGTGTAAGAATACCAAATCTATTTTGAATGTTTAAAGTGTCATTATAACATTGAAGGAATATTCAATAGGATTTGTTTTGCAACATCTATATCACAATCATTAGCTTTTGCATAATTTTTCATTAAAGTCTCTTTTTCTTTTTTTGCCAAAAGATTCTTCTTGAATAAATAAATTAACATTTGGGAAATATTAGTTTTGTATTTCATTACCATGGTTTGAGATTTTGCATCCCATAGAAGATTTATCCATGGTTCTTTCGAAATGCACATTTCAATTTGAGAAAATGTATTCATTATTTCATTCAAATCATTTTGTAATCTTAATTGTGTTTCAAATATTGCCTTTATTAACTGTGGTAAAGCTACAGGTCTAAAATATAATAGTCCACCTGTTTCTTTATTTCGATAATTTATTGCAGCTTTTGCGTCGTTAGCATTCAGAACATAATCCTTTACTCCAGGAAATAATTCAGTGAACGTTTTCCAAAAAGTTAATAAATATGTATAGAAATCATCTATTTCTTCTTGTTTTGGCCGGAATCTTAAAAATCCTCGAATGTTTGGATTGCTATAAAGCTTTTTCCGTTTATCACGATTAGATTTATAATACGAATATATAATCTTGTTTGTTTCGTATAAAGTAATTAGTGACGTAAATGATTTATCGTCATTGTCAGCCAATGCCTTAGAATTCTTTTTGTCAATTTTTACATTATCATTCATAAATAGAGGACAATTTTCAAGCAACTCTCTTGTTGATATAGCCACAATATCATCCTCATCTAGAGCTATATTATCTCCAGGACTTACTGGCTTTGCATATCTATTTAAAGTCGAAAATATTCTTCTAGTTTTTTCTTTTCCTTCTCGTGTATTATGATGTCCTATAAATATGACAGAAATTGTTTCATCTTCTAGTTTAGAATTCTCAATTAGAGCACTTTTTATTCCTTCCACACGATGTTGTCCATCAACGGGAAAGATACGTTCTTCTCCTGTAAGGTGAAGAAATCCCATAGAATGATATCTAATATTATTGAATTCAAATTCAAGTTCATTCCATGTCGGATCACCATCATATACAGCAAGGACCAGGGCATTAAAGAAGTGCTCCTTTTGAGTTAGAATATATTCTGTAATACTCTTATGATTATCTGTCAAAGCTCTTTGGAGTTGCTCTCTTAATGATTTTGATGTATGTAGTTCTTCATCTGCACGTTTAACTCTTTCTGCGATTTGTTTAAAAGTAAAAGTTGCAGTATAATATGTTAGCTTACCAATAACTCCGCGAATGGCAGGTATATCAATTTCATTCATAATATTAAAAAGCTTTTCTAGGTTTTTTAATTTTATATTTTGTCAATTCTGTATTAAAAGGTGGCAAAATTGCCTGAATAAGAGCACTTTCGCTTTGTTTAATAAATTCATTGTCTGTTGACTTATAGTAGCGAATATACAAATGTTCTTTCCAGTACTTAAACAATCTGTTAATTCTAGTTCTACCATCTTCTTTTTGGCTTTCTCGTAAATATGATGTTACACGTGATCGCAAACTCTCTGAATCCGTACATTGAGCTCGTCCAATGTATGCTAAATATCTTTCGCAGAAAGGCAAACTAACTCCTTGTATAAAGAAGACATATATACCACCATAATCTTTGGGTAAATTTTTAATTTCATCCGATATCTGATTATCATCATTCAGATATTTTATATAGCCAGACCAATTTTCTTTATTATGAAGGCTAGAAGTAATATGAATATTCTCCATCCAAAGTTTTGGATGGAGATAATAGAGACAATCATATATTTTTGTCTCATCATGTTTTAGTACAAATGCACTTATGTCCATAAAGTAACAAAATCTTTATCTTCTCACCCAAATAGCAGGCATCTCTGCCTTATACTCAGGGTCAATGTAATGACACTGCTCTTGAATAATACCACGACGATGGATAGCTGGCTGGAGACAGAATGTATCAAATTCATCTAAATTTACTTCTTCTAGTGATATCCAATGAGGAAACAGAAGCTTTATATATGCAGTTGCAATTCGTTTTACTGCAGTAAACTCTCGTACTCCAGCTTTTCTATCATAGTCGACCAACTTGTCGAATAACTCTGCATATACATTCTGTACACGTAATGTGTGCATTATTTCAGAGAAATACTCCATATTCATTGTCCATCCTTTATATATCATGCTCTTATTGATTCTAGGAAGATACCAACCCTCAATAAAACAATGAAAACGATCTAGCAATGCAGATTCTCTAAAACTATCTGGTAAAGCGTCAAAGTATCTTTTGTTTACCGGCTTTCTGTCTTCAGTTAAAGGGATATTTCCCATAAGCATAAGACCGCACTCTGAAGTGAATTCTTTATCACCGATTGTTGCTTTACCTTGCTCTAAGTATGATTTTAACGCACCTTGTAACTCTGCTGGTTCTTGAAAAACAATAGTCTGAATTTCATCAAAAGCACAGAAGTCATGATTTTTTAGAATTCCAGACTGATCTTTTGCTCTATCATAAAAGAGTTTAGCTCGAGTTACTTTTCCACCACTTACAAGCCAGCCGTATTTGCTGATATTATTGAAAACATAAGACTTTCCGGTTCCTTTAGGAGCCAATTCTACAACATTCAATCTTGGCTCAACAAAAAGAAGAAGACGGGTAATGAACTCTAACTTTTGATGCATAGTTTCAAAAGAATCAGGTTCATACTCCATAGAAGATATTATCAAATCTAACCATTCAGATGTTGTAAAGTTCTTACGAACGTTCTGGATAAAACTGACATCAACGGATGTATAAGGTTTGAATGGCTTAAAATCTACCATTTCAACATGGCTCTTCTTGCCATCATCATCAGGTAGAAGGCACATCTTAATAATACCCCACATTTCACCATCGACTAGTTCTGGATGTTTAGACGCAACATATTCCGGTATCTGACCTTCTTTTTCTTTTATGCCTAAATCTGGAATGCCAAAGCGTCGAATATTATGAACCAAATCTATACTAACTGAAAATCTCGTAAGCAATGTAATGTCATGTCCAGAAATTAATCTACTACGTATGTCCCCTGTAGGCATAACCTGATCTAGAAAATTTGTAAGACCAACTCGATCAACCTCTTCTCCATGAGCATAACGTTTCAAAAGGTAATCTTTTACAAATGAAGGTAAATTGCGGCCTACGAATAGATTATTTGTAGTTGTACTATCCTTGTATAAAGCCTGCGCACCTAAGTATGTCTGTACTTTTTTAATTATATTAGCGTTCATAATTTAATTAAATGCAAATGGATCATCTTCTATGACGGCCATCTTTATTGTAAATATATCTGGTTCTTTTTGCCACGTGCCGATGTGAAGGATAACCTTATTCTCTTCTTTTTTTAACGGCAATCTTTCACTTGTATAAATATTGCCAGTTATAGTCATTGAATAAAACTTTCCGTCATATTCTACCATAGGCTGTTGGTTGTTGTCCAATCCTACAATACTGTACACTACTACAGGATTAGCTTCCTCTACTTCAAATGATTTAAATGCGGCTCGCCAAGTAGCAGTACTCTTAGTAGGAGATATAATGATGATGGGCACTAACTGTTCTTCAGGTGTACATCCTCCATGACACCCCATACCATCTGGTATTTTTGCCATCAAAGATTCGTGCTTTAAAGCGCATATAGCCTTATTGTTTCCATCAGGTAATGTAATAATCTTGTACTTATCATCACTAACTATCAAGTTTTTATTTGTTGATGGCACCAATGCAACTCTTCCAAAATGGTCCGACTTATATCCTTTCAAATTATACCCACATTTCAACTGTGACATGTATGATAAACCATGATCAGAAATAATGGCAATCTTCTCTCCAGGATGTTCAAGAAGTATCTTATGTATTAACTTCCTTATCTCTATCAAATCATCTATTACAAATTTAGGATACGGTCGGCATGTATGAGCTACTTTATCAATATCTCCTTCCTTATTATTTAATCCTCCTGTTAGAATGTCAATATCAGCCTTGTTAATTTCAGTTCGTGTAGGGAGTTTTGCTGTTGCAACAAACACTTCATTTAAGTAATATCCATCTAATTCATGCTCTTTTACAATTTGTGAAATAAAAGGCACCCAATCTACTCCTAAACCATCAATCCAAATATATGCTTGAATGTCTTGTCGCAGACACATTATAGTCCTTGTAGTAGAGAATTTAGAGCTCCATTTATAATGCTCTATTTCATTTTTATTCTTTGTTAGGATATAATTCTTAATATCGTTAGTGTATTGATTCCTAACTTTTGCTTCTTTGTACTTATCAAAATAGTCAAGTACCCAAGGGTCTTCAGAGGAAGCTATTGTTTTACCTAAATAATAATATAAATCAGGATAGAGTTTCTTTAATTCTTCTTTCTGTATTCTTCCATCTCTATACCATTTAATAATGTGTTCTTTTTCTGCATACGATAGACATGACACATATTTTATTGCAGACTGTATACCAAATTCTCTTTCTATAGATTCAAGCTTTTCTATTAGATACGTTTGTACTTCTGGTGCAAGTTCTATCCCATTTTGAGTACTATATTCTAAACCGATATTACGTTCTTCGATATATTGCTCAGGATTCTCAAGAGTGAATATAGTAATGGCCAAAGCTTTTGCAAATGCTACATCACTATAACCATCAATACGCTGTAATACACGACATGTATAGCCTTTGTCACAGAATTTATATACATAGTATTTAGCTAACAACCAGCGCATAAATGGTTGTTTGTTCTTGAACCATGTCTCAAAAAATACGTTGTAATCGGCTAAGTTATAGATGCCAAACTGTTCATTAATAAAGTCATCAAATTTGAAATTACTGATATCTATTTTACTTGCTAAATTCTCCCAATAGATATTATCTTCCTCAACATAAGGGATACAATCAACATCTAATTTCAAGCCTTTAGTAAGGAACTCATAAGCATTTTTACACGTACAAAATGTAAAAGCGTTATCAGGCTTAGCATATCCTGAATGGGAGAATATCGATTTGGAAACACTAATGATATTTTGTTTCAAATTTGGATATTTCCAGAATCCTAACCATTCGGTAAGATTGTGAGCAATATTATATTTACTTTCCAAACCATGTACACCATAAGTTGTATTATTGGTAAGGATGAGTCTATAATCTAATTGATGGTCAGCATTGTGAAAATACCAAATAAATGATTGTGAATCATCCCTAAAGTATTGCATTTTACCCTCAAGTCCGACAATTGGAATATAAATTCTTTGCTTATATGTATAGCCGATTTTATTTGTATCATAACCTTTCACCGTAGCTATAAGTGCATCAAATTCTTTTCTGCCAGGTTCGTTGTTATAAAATCGAGCGAGTTCAGAGAAAGGCATAATTATCCTATACTCTGTCGGATTATCCTGGATAAGTTTAAGAATTTTATCAGCGATAAATTTATGAGACCTAAATTGATCAGGATATTCATTATCCATCCAATCTTCCAGTCGTTGGATTGCAATATTAGGCAAATGCAAACAATCATCTACAAAAGTACAACAATCACGAAAGTTGTCAAAAAGGACAAAACGCACAGGAAATCTATTGGCAGTACTGGCACCATCGCCTTCTATATGACGATCTGCTTGTACCTCCCACAATAGAGCCTCCATACTGGTAAAGATTTTAAGCATAGTCTTTTACTTCAATATAATATTAAGAACTGAATCTATACGAAGATCACATAAATCATCAAGAATCTCCCTGGCTTCATCCATTGTCAATGACTTAATTCTCTCTTTTGCTTTAGTATGTTTACTTGTCAAACTTTGCGAATCGACAACATTTACTTCATGATTATTAGTGTTATTATCATGTGGACTCGGTTGATTTTGCGTAACGACTGGAATAAGACTTAGCTTCCAATTCTTCAACTGTTCTATTACAGAAGACTCAGTCCAAAGTCCAACACCGGCTTCCATATGCTGACGTATATAATTGAGTGCTTCTTCATAATCTGCATCCTGAAGATTAACATTTGGGTCATTCTTTAAATAGTTACGGAATCCATTTTCAAAGTTATTCGTTTCTTCGCAGTTAAGCAATGGGGTAAATTCAAAGCGTACCTCTGTAATAAGTCCGTCTGTTTCTACCATCAATGCAGGATTCTTTGCTCCAACTTCAGTATAAATAGTAATTATATTATCTGTAAGTCTACAAATCTTGTCTTTGCAACTTAGATTTTGCAATTTGTCACAATATTTTATTGCCCACAATGGATAGCCTACTTGAGGACAGAAGCCATTACGCAGTGCCCATCGTGCATCTGTTAGACTTGTAACGTCTTTGTAATCTTTTAATTTGCCTAATTGGAATATAGATATAAGTCCCTTAGCGATAGAACCTTCTTCTTTTGTTTCAAACTTCACATCAACTTTGTGAATGTTAGATGAAGCACCATCCCAAATTTTGAATGTATCATCAATCAATTCCTGCATTCGCTGAGCATTGATTGGCTTGCCTGTAGTGTCAAAGACTTTATCCACGTATGGACGTAGAGCAAATGCAAGCATACCATAACCAGCATGAGATTTGAATAAACCATATGGAGGTAATGTCAATTCTCTGAATTTTTCAGCGAAATTGAAAACGTTTTGTTTATCAGTATGATCTATTCTAGACTTTACAAACTTACTGACAACGTAAAGTGGATGCTTTGGATTTACATCCGATTTAAATTGCAAATTATCATCAACACTATCTTGCAAAAGCAATGGAATATGCTTTGCTGGCCCTGTACAGCGAGTCATAATCTCGTCCTTCGTATTAAAGGACAAAACTGTATCTGCTGTTTTATTAGAAAATTGTTTTACCCAACAAGTTGAAGGAGCTTTGAGTCTAAGAATTTCCAAAGATTCAGGACCAGAAAAAAAGATTCTTGGTGATATAACACTATTAATGACATTAGGCAATGTGCGTGCAGAAATTGCGGTGCTATCACCTTGTAAGTAAACGGTACATGTACCGGAATTGATGTCCTTTATCCAGTCTAAAATAATGGCTTTGGCGTTGTCTGTGTGTGATTTTGTCTGTTCAGCATATCCATGTTTATTCGAGCATACAGCATTCGCCTGGTACTCGATGAACCTGTCAAACTCCATAGGTTCTATAACCGTATCAAACACGAGGAATGCTACATTTTTGAAACGCTCGTCATTCATTGCTTTCGAAGCAATATCTTTAAGCGTAGTCAGTTCTGCGTTATTGCGAGCCATCATCAATGCAAGGAAGGTTTCATATGTTTCAGCATCCTTCCTTCCATTTTCTATTTTATTAAGCAGGGTGTATTCATTACTATCCTCAGAAAAGAAATCAAAAGAGCACGGTCTGTTTACCATCTTCAATTTCTTCTCAAATTCTTTTCTCGCAGTATCACTGAATTTAAGTAGTTGAGCAGTGAATTTGTATTCACTATTCAATAAGTTAACTTTTATATCTTCAATCTCTTTTGTGTCTAGAGCTGAAAACCGAATCTCATAGATACCTTGTGGTGAACGTTGTACCACACCTTCTGTATTTATCCAATTAAGAATTTCATCCATTTCAGTATCAATAGGAGTTCCTACATACATGTTACGGATATTTTCTTCACTTGGAGTTACAGTTACGTTTGCTGCCAAGTTATTAAAGGCATTAAGTAAAAGAATCGATTTAAAAACTGCTAAGTAACTTGCTCCTTTATTTCCTACGTGGAGTTTATATGAATTAAAGCGTTCAGTTACTACACCATATTTTACAGTTTTTTTATTAAACTCATCAAGAACGAAGTCCCATAGGTAATCAGAGGTAATCATATGTCCCTTGGCAAAATAATCTTCATTGTCAAGGAACTCTTTTATAGCTTTATTATCGCCAAGAAATTCAAATACACTTCGAGAGGAAGAGCCAACTTCACGGGCATAATAGGTTGCTAAATTAGCAGTTGCAGGATGTACTGGAAACAATGACTTTAAATCATTAAGCGTTTCCATAGGATTATTTGAAGTTTCAGCATACTTCTCATATACATCACGCATCTGAGCAAAGTATTTATCTGTCATCTGATGATACAAAGCATATGCAGGATTACTGCTATCCTGTTCATGAACGAACTTTCGCGACATAATTTTGAAGGCTGATACAGGCTCCATATTGTAGTGCATATAGTGGTATCTCCCTGTTGTTTTAGTCCGTTCTTCTGCTTTTAAATTATCAAGTGCTGAAGGGTGAGTAATAAGAAAAAAATATGAGTTATTTGACGTGTTCATTGTTGCATCCGCTAACTCCTGCAAATCGACAAGCAATGAAGGTCCAAGGTCAGATAACATTACATCAGTAAACTCATCCCACATTAGCAATATTCCATTATATTCAGTCTTCGCTACTAATTCATTTTGAACTTCAAAGAACCATTTACACAAATTTTCCTGTTCTAATCTTACATGAAGCCCAGATTTACGTAACGCATTTTTAACAAGTGTCAGAAGTGCTGAATCTCCTGTACTTAAATCTTTAATAAGTTTTTTTCTATCTGGGGCATATGATTGAAGTTCAAGATCATTTTCTATAAGGGTATCCCAGATTATAGGATTCTTCTCAATATTTGAAATGTAATTATCAAAGTCTGTTTTAACTGTGATATCCAAGCCAGCATTATCTAATGCTTGGCAAATATGACTTTGAATCTGGAGCGATAAATCATCTTTGTGTGCGATCGAACAATGTCCGTACATAGTTACTGGGAAAAGACGTTTATTCGCTCTCAAAGAATATATAGATTCTTTTATGATAGCAAATTTCTCTGCACCATATTCTTCTTTTATGTAGTCATTTATATCTTCAATCGGATCACAAAGTAAGTGCTTAATTACAGCTGCGGCATGACTCTTTCCAGTACCATATGTTCCCTCTAACCAGAATGAGCGATGTTCATCAACAACTTTGTTGCTGACTGAAGCAATTATTTTTTGAAGGATTTCATTGAACTGCTCGTTAGGAATAAAATTCTTCCATTCATTACTTTCCTCAGTTTGTATGTTATATGCGGATTTTGTTTCACGAATCCGAATCGCATCAGAATATCTTTTTGCCATTGCAGTATTTTATTTCAGATAGTAGTTCTCTATTATTGTACAAAAATGATTACGCATCTCTTGATTTTGTACTAAATCCCATAGAGCATTGTCAAAGTATGCGTACTCGACATTTTCTCTTATAAGTTTAGCAGAGGGGGTATGAGTTTTTATTCTACCGTTTTTCCATTTTAGATGATAGAAACTTTCGTTTTCAAGAAAGTATAATGGGTATTGATATGGAGTCGTTGCTGAGTACTTTTTTTGCAACCGCTCATATGATTCTTTTATATCTGCAATATAAAATTTATTCAGAAAAACATGTTCTTGTTCTATAAGTTCGAACATCGACATAATTATAAGAGGTTTTGCTATATTAAGTTTCCCCTTATAAATCTGACAATGTATTGATGCAAAAGCATCATTATATAGTGATAAAAGAATCGAATTTTCAATCATCCTAAAACAGTTTTTTTACTATGTCCAAAGGTTTTACGTTTTTTTGTAATGTAATGTGATTTAATCCCATATTTAATTCAGCTACTAAAACTCTATCTTTTAATGAGTTGAGAGTTCTCAGACTCTTTTCAAATAACTCTTTAGAAAGACAGAATTCTTTTGCAGTCCCATTTATACAATCTTCATCGTAAAAATCCTTGACGCGAAGAGATGTTGCATTATTTTCTTCACTATACTTATATATCGAATATGCTATAGCAATCTCTGAAATATCACTATACTCATTCCTTACAAGATGGTTTTTGTCAAACGTAGTACCTTGCATTAATACATCACCACAAGGAGAGTAATTAAATACTTGCATCAATGCTTGGAAAGCATAATCAATAGTATTCTTTGAAAATGAAGAAGAGAAATATTCATAAGATAATTCTGAGAGATGAGATCTGTCAAAACTCTGATTCTCTTTTATATTGTTAACAAACCACTTTACTAGTTCGGAATTATAAGAAAGATTTATCCATATGAGCGACCATATCAAATCTGGATCATTTACCATGTTCTTGACACAAAACTCGCCAAATTCTGTTAATACATTCTTGGTGTCAATTATCTCTGCATCTTTGAGCCAAGCCTTAAAGCTTGGTACTTGCTTATTGCCAAGAGAATTGTTACCTGGGAGCCAGTATGATACCTGTGGGTCTGCAAAAAACTCAGTAATCCATTCCTCACGAATGCCAAATGTACCATATTTTGATATGTTACCAACTTTAGTTTTATTTTCCATACTTTTTACTAATGAATCTGCCACAATGCATCCATGTTCATGAAAATTAAGGCAATTATGACAGTGTATACATTTACTTTTATCAATATTAATTTCGGGATAAACTGATAGCGCCCCAGTAGGACACTCCACTTCACATACTTCACAATTAATGCAGTAAGCCGTTTTATAGAGAACACGTTTTATAGCTTTGACTAACATTATATCAGATGCATTGAAAAGCGTAAATGTATAATTATAGTCATTTTTATAAATTATCTCATACTGGTAAATTTTCTTTTTAAAATTGAATTCACCAACAGCTTTGTTACCTGTACGAGAATATGTGTAATCACTTATTGTAATGAGCCATTTTTGTATATCAACCTTTGCATTTGTGATTTCTGCTACTAAATGTGGATTCGACTTTACAAAATCAACCGATGACTTTTGTGAGACAAAGTTTCCACTCGCTCTTAATCTCCATTTGCGTTCTTTAATATATTCGTCAAGATTGGGGATTTTTCTTTCTTTTGCTAGATCAACAACTCTAGAAAGGAATGGCTTAAGGTCATTTTTATAGCAATTATTTACAACCATGTCATCCCAAGGAGAAGAAAATGGACAAAATACACAACCAACTCTTGGCTTTCCAACTCGATAAGCCTCGTTGATTGTTAACCCATGTCTAAATAAATACAAGAAAATCTCGGTCGTATTCCATTTTAAGATTGGTCTTGCATTTGTAACGAATGAATGTTTGACACCTTTTCCTATTCGTTCGTAAGCAGATCTCTTAACGCTTTCTTCTGAACGTACACCTTCAAAAGCTAGAACTTTGGCCTGCTTATTGGTTCCTTTGACTTTTAAAGTACGATACAAAGGGGCAGTCTTCATAACAGCACAGCACCATCTGTGTTTATCACTTGGTGTTCCAATTTTATCCCAATAATTCAATACAGACTCGTGATTCTTTGCGAGACTAAACTTTAATGTGGGAAAAGCCTTATGGTAATGTTCTTGGACCTCCTCATATAGTTTTAGAGAGCTAGGTAACTCGTAACCTGTATCAGAATAAATAACTTGAAAAGCATCGGGCGGTAATGCACGAGTACATAAGTCAAGTACGACCTGGCTATCTTTACCTCCAGAAAAAGATGCAAGGAATATATCTATTTTTGTGGTTTTTAATACTTTTTTTCCTTGTTTTTCCGCTTCGCTCAAAGGCATAATGTCAAAGCTATCACAATCCTCTTTTACAATTGCCATTTTTTGCTTTGTACTTTTCTCATGCTTTTCTACTAATGCCTCAAAATCAATTTGATTTGAAGCATGCATTTCTGTTAGGCGGTTTGCACCACTATAGGTGTCAAAGGTATCTCTGATAAACTCGATAGCCTCACTCTCACACAAAAACATCTGTTCTTTTGTGCGTTCTAGCATCTTTTTCATATTTACAGGAACGAGTTTGAGCATCTCCTTTCCTGGCTGAAATACTATTGTAGGCTTATCATAAATATTGGCACCCTTTGCTTCAAAGACAAGATCACCA
Source organism: uncultured Phocaeicola sp. (assembly GCA_944320885.1). Taxonomy (GTDB): domain Bacteria; phylum Bacteroidota; class Bacteroidia; order Bacteroidales; family Bacteroidaceae; genus Phocaeicola_A. The sequence continues at coordinate 648 of CALUJE010000057.1, read as the reverse complement.
CGATAATAGTATTCTTTATTGCATGCCCAAAGTAATGGCTCTTCACACTCTGGGTATTTCCACCCCATAGTGTTTAATCCAAGAAGATGTAACTCTTCATAGAACACTGGACGAGGTGGAATACTAATAATATCTTTTTCGACTAGTGAACTAAGCTTTACGCCTCCCGTTTCTCTATCCCATGAAACTTTGAACATATTACTTATCTATAATTACTAATTGTGATAATTCAACATCAAGTAGTTTTGCTATTTTTATATAAGTTTCCATTGTTGGTTGACAAGCATTTGTGCACCATTTTGATACTGTTGTAGGAGCACATCCTAATTGTTCTGCTAACCATTTATTTGTTCTTTTCTTCTCAGCAAGAACTACCTTAAGTCTATTTATATCCTTATCCATATTAGGTATGTTTATTATGCAAAGATAGGAAAATCCTTTCATTAGGAATGTATATTTGGCATTATATTTACGATATTGGAATTTAATTAGCGTTTACACCATTATAGTTCATAGTATACCTATGTAGAAAGTTGATATTCCAATAGAGGCTCCAAATAAATAAAGACATCTTTATGATACACAGCGTTTAGGGTTAATATTCTTATCAACATACAAGATATATTTATAAATTTACCAGATTTATAA
>CALUJE010000056.1 GCA_944320885.1 uncultured Phocaeicola sp. | reverse complement strand
TGAAAAATATGGATAAAAACCGTTACTTCCAAATACGGTCTGGAAAGTATATAAAAACAAAAGTCGCTGATATACAGCGACTTTATTCTAAATGGTTATAGTTGGTTATGGCTGTTTACAAGCCGTTACTTGCCGATGCAGAAATGCTTGAATATATTCCCCAATACCTCGTCGGTCTCAATTGTTCCGCCGACGATTTCGCCGAGGTGGTAAAGGCATTCGCGGAGATCCTGTGAGATGAGGTCGCCGGGAAGCTGTGTGGACAATCCGTCTTGTACGCGATGGATGGATTCAAGGGCGCGACTTAATGCTTCATAATGACGGATATTGCTTACTACCACATCGTTTTGTGAGATGTCTGGTAGGGAAGCATAGTTCATCAATTGGTGTTGGAGTTCTGATAAGCCGTTTTTCTGTTTGGCAGAAAGAGGCATTACACTAGTATTTGAAGGAAGATCAGCAAAGCGGATGGAAGATACATCTGGCACCAAATCAGTTTTGTTGAGCACCAATATTAAATGTTTGTCTTCGCATCGTGGCAGAATCTTATCGGCCAACTGATTATATTGCACTTGAGCACATGTAGCATCAATTATCCATAACACAATGCTGGCCTGCTCCAATTTCTGGAAACTTCTTTCGATACCCAGACTTTCGATGGTGTCGGTCGTTTCGCGGATACCGGCAGTATCAATAAAACGGAATACGATACCCCCCAGATTCATGGTGTCCTCAATCACATCGCGTGTAGTGCCGTGTATGTCACTCACTATGGCCCGTTCTTCGTTGAGCAGAGCGTTGAGCAAGGTTGATTTACCTGCATTTGTCTCGCCTACGATGGCTACAGGAACACCGTTTTTCAAGGCATTACCCACGCTGAATGTATCAACCAGATGACTGATTACCTTTTCTATTTGTCCGGCTATGTCTTTCAGTTCAGAGCGGTCGGCAAACTCCAGCTCTTCATGGTCACTGAAATCCAGTTCCAGTTCCATGAGTGATGTGAGATGCAGAAGCTTTTCACGCAGAGCAGACAATTCACGGCTGAATCCTCCGCGCATCTGGTTCATGGCCATACGGTGTGTAGCGGCAGAGGTTGAGGCGATGAGGTCTGCCACAGCTTCGGCCTGACTCAAATCCATTTTGCCGTTCAGAAAAGCACGTTGGGTATATTCGCCCGGTCCGGCAGCACGGCATCCGTTCTTGATAAGGAGCTGCATCACCTGTTGGAGAATATATGACGAACCGTGACACATGATTTCGGTAGAGTTCTCACCCGTGTATGAATGAGGCGCATGGAAAACACTGACAAGCACCTCATCTATCACTTCACCTTCGGGTGAGAGAATATGGCCGAAAGTCAGGGTATAGGGATGGCGTTCGATCAACGGTTTTCCCGATACCGGTGTAAATATGCGGTCGGTGATGGTGATGGCTTCCGGACCCGAAACACGGATTGTGCCGATGGCTCCGCCTTGTGCTGTAGCAATGGCGCAAATGGTATCTTGATTCATGAATATCGTTTTTATCGTCCTATACAAGTATAATCAAAGCCGAAGTTTTTCATTTCCTGAGCATCGTAAATGTTACGTCCGTCGATGACAAAGGGGCGGTTCATTGATTTCATTACGACTCCCCAGCTTGGCAGACGGAACTGCTTCCATTCAGTAATGACTATCAGTGCGTCGGCATTCAAGGTTGCATCATACATGTCGGCAGCATACTCCACTTTGTCTCCGATGCGGCGTCGGCATTCGTCCATGGCTACAGGGTCGAATACACGTACCCGGCATCCTGCTTTCAGAAGCAGGTCGATGGTTACGAGCGAGGTTGCCTCACGCATATCATCCGTTTCAGCTTTAAAGGCCAGTCCCCATATGCCGATGGTCTTGTCTTTGAGCATGCCTCCGTAATGAGCGCTCAGTTTGTTGAAAAGAATGGATTTCTGATGTTCGTTCACGTCCTCTACAGCCTTGAGTACACGCATTTCGTATCCGTTCTGTTCGGCAGTCTTGATAAGTGCCTTTACGTCTTTCGGGAAACAGCTTCCTCCATATCCGCAGCCGGCATAAAGGAACTTGCTTCCAATGCGTGTATCACTTCCGATACCTTTGCGCACCATGTTCACGTCGGCACCTACCAGTTCACACAGGTTGGCAATGTCATTCATGAAACTGATACGTGTGGCAAGCATGGAGTTTGCCGCATATTTTATCATTTCGGCCGAGGGAATATCGGTAAAGATTACACGGAAATTATTGAGCAGGAACGGACGGTAGAGGCGGGTCATCAGGTCTTTTGCCTTTTCAGATTCTACTCCCACTACCACACGGTCCGGACTCATGAAGTCTTTGATGGCAGCTCCTTCTTTCAGGAATTCAGGATTTGAAGCTACATCAAAGGGAATGTTTACACCTCTTTTCTTAAGCTCTTCTTCAATAGTTGCCTTCACTTTCTTTGCTGTTCCCACAGGTACGGTCGATTTGGTAACCAGCAGAATGTATTTGTTCATTTCGCGTCCTACGGTACGTGCTACTTCCAGTACATATTTCAGGTCGGCGCTTCCGTCTTCATCGGGAGGAGTTCCTACGGCGCTGAATACTATCTCTACGTCATTGAGGCAGGTTTTCAGATCGGTGGTGAAGTGAAGACGTCCTTCGCGCTGATTGCGCAATACCATCTCGTCCAGGCCCGGTTCGTAGATAGGAATCTGTCCGTGCTGAAGATTATAGATCTTGCGTTCGTCCACGTCAACGCAGGTTACATTTACGCCCATCTCGGCAAAGCAGGTTCCGCTTACCAAACCTACATATCCGGTTCCAACTATCGCTATATTCATAATGATTCTGTTTTCTTAGTTTTAATGGGCAAAGGTACAAACTTCGGTATACATTACATAATAACGAGTCTTAATATTTGATTTGACGACGGCTTTTTTATCATTGGGCAGAGTCAACCAGCAAGTGCAACATTAGGAAATATTTTTGAAGAAACATTCAGCGGAGGTATGAAAATTGAGTT
>CALUJE010000055.1 GCA_944320885.1 uncultured Phocaeicola sp. | reverse complement strand
TTTCTCCTCCCTTTCCGCTACGCTCCAAGGACGGAGGAAGAGGGGGATGGTGTTGCACTTCTATCTTGACGGTAGCATTTATAATGCATTTTGAGAAAATCCGTAGTTTTCATACTAAGATTTCATTGCATCGTTAATAACCCATATAGAGGAATAAAAAATTTATAATCATTCAAAAACTCAAAGAGATTTCGTTTAAATGTTTTATCTTTGTATAGAAGTAAACAATAAACTTAAACAGCTATGATATCGGATAGTAAAAACAACTATTGCGTAATAATGGCAGGCGGTATAGGCAGCCGGTTCTGGCCTCGTAGTAACAAAAAACTCCCCAAACAATTTATAGACTTTTTAGGTACCGGAAGAACGTTGATACAAACAACATTCGACAGATTCCTAAAAATAGTTCCACTGGATCACATTTTTGTCATCACCAATATTCATTATGGAGATATTGTAAAAGAACAACTTCCGGAATTACTCCCGGAAAACATTCTAATGGAACCGGCATACCGCAACACGGCTCCCCCCGTAGCATGGGCCGCATATCATATACGTGCATTAAATCCTGACGCATGTATGGTAGTTACTCCTACCGACCAGTACATACTCGATGAAGAAGAATTTGCAAAAGACATTAACAAAGGTCTGGAATATGTATCACGCGTAAATCATCTGCTCACAATAGGAGCTCCGGCAGTACGCCCGGAGACCAGTTTTGGATACATCCAGATAGATGAATCTATAGAAAGTAATATCTATAAAGTAAAAAGCTTCACAGAAAAACCTGAACTGGAATTTGCCCGTTTCTTCGTTGACAGTGGAGAATTTTATTGGAATACCGGTCTGTTCATGTGGAATGTCAATACCATTCTTGACGCAATGACCAAATTAATACCGGATATAGGCTCCATGATCGAGGAAGTAAACGTATCATCTGCATTTCTTGAATCAGAACAAAAATATGTAGAAATGTTTTATTCTTCATGTCCCAACATATCCATAGACTATGGTATACTTGAAAAATCAGATCATGTAGATGTTTTGACATGTGATTTCGGATGGCGAGATATAGGAAGCTGGAATACCTTATATGAAATGGCTCCCAAAGACAGAGACCAAAACGTTATCCTCGAAACCAAAGCGCTGATGTACGACTGCAAAGATAATTTAATATCTCTCCCATCAAACAAAGTCGTTGTAATGAAAGATATGGAAGGTTATCTGGTAACAGAAAAAAATGGCATCCTCGTTATCTGCAAGCGCAATGATGCCGCTGCTATCAGACAATTCATGAATGATATTGAAGTCAAACTGGGAGATAAATACTTATAATAATGAAAATCCCGAAACAGTTTTTGGTAGCTGTTTCGGGATTTTATATAAATAAAAAGAAGAAAGTTACTTATTTGCAGCTTCCCATTCTTCACGAATGGCCCGCGCTATATTCTCAAACTCATCAGAGGAAAGTTGAAGTTTCGGATTAGAAAACAACATATCCGATTCTTTTTGAATAGGAATAAGATGAATATGAGCATGAGGCACCTCAAGACCGATTACAGCCTCACCTACCTTTTTACAAGGAAAAACCTTTTGTATTGCCAAAGCAACACTCTTTGCGAACAAATGTATACCGGCTAATTCTTCATCGTTCAAATCAAAAATATAGTCAACCTCCCGTTTAGGAATAACCAATGTATGTCCTTTTACTAACGGATTAATATCCAAGAAAGCATAAAACTGCTCATTCTCGGCCACTTTGTAACTGGGAATCTCACCTGCTACAATCTTACTGAAAATAGTTGCCATTACCTTTAATTATTTAATTGTTGATAAAGAAAAAAGCCGATTTGGCAAGTATACTCACCAAACCAGCTTTAATATTAAAATGATATATTCAAAATTTCCAGACTAATCTTTCCCTGAGGAATAGTAATTTCTGCGATATCACCAACTTTCTTACCCAATAATCCCTGAGCAATCGGTGTATTTACAGAAATCTTGCCTTCTTTCAGATTAGCTTCACTTTCCGATACAATGGTATAAGCCATCTTCATTCCATTCTTTACATTTTTCAATTCTACACGACTTAATATCTGTACCGAATCTGTTTTCAACTTTGATGTGTCAATAATCTTGGCATCTCCAATAATAGCCTTCAATTGATTGATTTTCATTTCAAGCAATCCCTGAGCTTCCTTTGCAGCATCATATTCTGCATTTTCAGACAAATCTCCTTTATCACGTGCCTCAGCAATTGCTGCCGAAATTTTCGGGCGTTGAACTGTTTCCAGTTCTTTCAATTCAGCTACTAACTTTTTGTAACCTTCTTCTGACATGTAAGCCATTTTTTATCCTCCTATTTTAAATTTACAATCATCTAAAAACAATATAAAAAGAATTCCGACATAATTAAAAAATGCCGGAATCCTTATTCCCTAATCGAAATACTTTAATACTAACGCAAAGATAAGCCTTTATTTGTAACTTGTCAATATTAAAGGCATGCTATGTAACATATTATTTATTCTTACAACAGTTTTTTAATTTCCGTTTCAAGATCTTTTATAGCCTCCTGCCTTAACTTCAATTCATTGTTTCGGTTAATAAGGAAATAGGTTGGCAAGTTTGCCACATTATACAACGATACATAGCTTGAATATCCGCCTCTTGGGTCACGAACGCATATCCAGGGCAAATTATCAGCAGCTGTTTTCCAATAATGTTCATTACCATCCAAAGAAACCTGATATATTTCCAATCCCTGATTTTTATAACGGTCGTATATTTCACGTAAAGCCATATTACGGGCAGGCGATTCAGTATTCTGATATACCGTAAAATCAAGCAAAACAACTTTACCTTTCAGATCAGTCAGCTTGCGTTCCTTTCCATTCTGGTCATTAAGTGCAATATCAATAATTCCAGCTTCTGAGATTTTATCCATCGGCACACTGATTGTTTTCTTTTGGGAAGGACGCGTATTTTTCATTCCCTTAATAGCAATATTATGCAGATTCGTTGCCCGAACCGAATGAGGATATAAATTGTCAAAACTGGTAGCCACGGCTGCAAAACATTTGATATCATCTGCATTGGTTACCGGATCAAGAATCATATAGTTATTTATTCTCTGGAACAAAGCGAAATAAGCATATAAGGTATTAGGAGCCTTGAATATATAGTTCCTTTTTATGTCGTCACGGTAACGCTCCATCATATTTGCCACGCTATCCTGTTTCTGATAAGGAGCCAATGAACTGTTCCTGTAAACATTATCAATATTACTTTGAAGAGTTATCTGCTTTACGGTCAGTTCTTTTATTTTCTGATTATCTTCCTTACCGGTTATCTGATAATTGACCGGCATGTCTTTATATGCGGCAGAAACCTCTACAGTTTCTGTTGAATCGACTACTACATTTATAATCTTATCGTCTATACGTAAACGATAAAATTCCGGATATTGCGGCGCCTTTCCCTTCAAAGAAAATTTTCCCGATGATCCCAACTCAACAGAGTCGATGGCAGTAATGGCAGAAACGCCTGCTTCTTCCAAATAAAGCATTTTATCTTCAGCCTCAGAAATAGTTCCTTTTATTGTAAAATGCGGTTCGTTTTCGCAAGCAGCCAACGTTAACAACACGCCACCCGCAATAAGAATGAATTGCTTTTTCATATCACTTAAAGTATTTATTGTTGCAAAGATACAATTCCATTAAAGATTTTAAGGAAGAATACGAAGTTTATTTTATAAAAAACCCCATTAGTGTCCACTAAAAAATCATAGAAGTTCTTTGAAATCATTGAAATTCAATTTGTTATAGGAGATTTTTGGGGGGAACGGATTTGAATTTACTTTTGTGGTAATTTTCAGACCGTTATGCATAAAGACCCATATATTTTTGCCCAATTAG
>CALUJE010000054.1 GCA_944320885.1 uncultured Phocaeicola sp. | reverse complement strand
AAACCTCACCAAACGAATCGTTTCAGGGTATGATTTTTGGGTATAGAAACCGGTAAGTTCAATCTCACAGTCGGACAGTATATTTTTGGGTAAACGTCGTTTCCACTTGAGTACTCTCGCCTTTATGTTTGTCTTAGCACGTACAACAAAGAATGAATCCATCATATGTATCTTATAGAGACGATGATAATCATTATATGCACGGTCGAAAACATAGAAAGAGCCAGACTCATAAGGTATTACATCCATAGCCTTGATATCGTTTATCTTTGCTTCGGTTATATGTATAAAGGCAGGCACTTGAGTCTCTACATCATACAACGTGTGGCTTTTCCAACATGGACGAAACCACACCGCACATACATGCTACCATTGTGCCGATAGTAACGGGTGAGCGCAGAAAGGCGAAGCAGAAAAAGCAAACGGAGGGAAAACGCACCTATCGCAAGAAAACCGATACAGCTCGATTGTGTGCAGATGATGTGTTGAACCGTGACAGGTTGGTAGCCTATCACGATGATTACGCTAAAGTTATGGAGAGATACGGTTTGCAGCGTGGTGTACGTGGATCGGAAGCAAGACATACCACTACAGCCCAATATTACCGTGATTTGAAGCGGCAGACGGGTGAACTTGAAACCGATGTTCAACAACTTCAAATAGAGAAGCAAGAAGCGGAGAAGCAGCTAAAGCAGGTAAAAAGAGAAATCAATACGGAAAAGCTGGAGGTTGTCAAAACGGAAGCGAAAACCTCCCTTATTGCAAAAGTCGGTTCTCTTTTGGGTGGCGGAGAAATTAAAGAGTTGAAACAGGAGAATGAACTGTTGCGTGGAGAGGTAGCCGTCTGTGATGAAGGAATAGAAAAACTGCTAACTTTGATACAGGAACAACGGAGACAGCACGGTAGAGAATTGACAGAAGTACAGGCAAAGTATATTAAGGAACAAAATGAGCAAAAGGGGGAAACAAACGCCTTGAAGAAATGGATAAATCGTGCTTGCAGATGGTTTCCGCTTTTCGATGATGCATTCCGCATGGAGAAATTTTGTCTTGCGGCTGGTTTTACTATGGAACAGACAGATCGCCTTTTTACTTTCAGACCGTTGGAATATAGTGGAAACCTATATTCGGAAGAATACAGGCGTAGTTTGTCCGTTACAAATGCTACTGCTCAAATAAAGATAGTACAAGAAGATAAAAAGCAGCGTTTTGTCCTACATATTAATGGGAAGAATATTTTGACTGGTTTAAGGAGCAGTTTTACAAACTCTATAATAACTTGAAACAATCGACCCACCCAACCATCAAAAAAGGAAAAGGAATGAAGTTGTAAATACAAAGTAACAAATCCCTACAAATAAGAAATAGAATCTTGTATATAGGGATTTGCTTATTTTAATTAAATAAATAACGAGTGCGATTTGCAATTCTACCGACCTCAACATCCGGAACTATCGTTTCTCTTTGGAATGAAAACAAGATAATGAGTGTCAGTAGCGGTCACCTTACCATAAAATTGTCAAACTATCTTAATAGATATAATAACAATTGCAGAATGTTTTGTTTGTAAAATATAAATAACTAATTTTGCAGCTCAAAATAAGAACAAAGCATAGATATTAATGAAACATTTGTCCTACATATTAGCTTTATGGGTGCTGTTATTATCAACAGTTCCATGCTTTCTTGAAGACAAATGTCTGTTTCAATGTGCTAATGAACAAACAGAAGAACCATGTGCTGATAATGATGGTTCCTCATGTACAGACTGCAATTGTTCACCATTTCTACATTGCAACACATGCACAGGTTGTCCAATACCCAAATTGTTTCATTTACCAACCGCCGAATTAATTCTATTAAATAATAACCTTTCGTTTTACAAAGAGAAAATGATTCCTCATTTCTCTTCCTCAATTTGGCAGCCGCCTAAGCTGATGAATTTAGCAGATTTCTGTATGTCATAATTAATATGACCTCACCATTTATTTATTAAATTCATGATGATGAAACCGCTGTTTCATCACCAGTACGTCGTGCACTTATTATAATACAGATTAAGTGTGTGGCACTAAATTGACAAAACAAGAAAAATGAAAATTAAATTAATAGCATTGGCAATAATTACATTGCTGGCACAAAGCATTTGTGCGCAAAACATATTTAAAGCAATCGTTAAAGACGGAGATACTAAAGAGATACTGGTTGGCGTGAATGCCGTTCTTAATAAAACCGCCAATGGAGCAAGCTCAGATGAAAACGGAATAATCACCATTTCGAACATACCTGACGGAAAGCAACATATCACATTCAGCTACTTAGGCTATGAATCGGAAACCAAATCATACACATTCCCTTTATCTTCTTCAGCTCCGGTCGAAATCTTCTTGGAACAAGATGATGAAATGCTGGAAGAAGTTATCATTTCTTCAACCAGAGGTACACGCACTATTCAAAACATCCCGACCCGTGTTGAATTTATTTCAAGCGAAGAACTAGGAGAAAAAGGGAGCATGAAACCGGGCGACATTCGTATGTTACTAAACGAAAGCACAGGTATTATCACCCAGCAAACTTCTGCCACATCCGGAAATGCATCAATCCGCATACAAGGATTGGATGGCAGATATACACAAATATTAAAAGATGGATTCCCCGTTTTTGCTGGTGCAGCGAGCGGACTGGGATTATTGCAAACGCCACCTCTTGACTTAAAACAAGTGGAAATCATCAAAGGCTCAACTTCAACTTTATATGGCGGTGGAGCAATAGCAGGCTTGATTAATCTTATCTCAAAAACTCCCGAAGAGAAAAGAGATTTAGGTCTGCATCTTAACGGGACATCCGGAAAAGGTTTGGACGTCAGCGCTTTCTATGGGCAACGATTCAAAAAGGTCGGTACAACCATTTTTGCTTCCTACAACAGAAATTGGGCTTACGACCCCTCTAACACCGGATTCACAGCCATTCCGCAGTTTGACAGATATGTCTTCAACCCCAAATTATTTCTCTATTTTTCAGAGAACACGCAAATGAGTGTAGGGCTAAATGCTATGTTTGAAGACCGTTTGGGCGGGGATATTGAGTATATTAAAGGAAATGGAAATGACACACATTCCTATTTCGAGAAAAACAAGACTCAAAGACATTCCACACAACTGACATTCGAACACAAATTCGGCGAAAAAGACAGAATTGATTTCAAAAACAGTGTAACATACTTCAATAGAAATATCGGTGTACCCACTTATACTTTTGAAGGTACTCAGGTATCTACCTTTAGTGAATTGACTTACACACGCACGAATCAAAAAACAGAATGGGTGGCTGGTCTCAACTTATGGACAGACAAATTTGATGAAAAGAAACTTACTGATTTTCAGTTAAGAGACTACAACCAGACAACCATGGGAGCATTCGTACAAAACAATTGGGAGGCAACAAAATGGTTGAATCTGGAAACCGGATTAAGAGCAGACTATATTCCGGATTATGGCGCAGCAATTCTACCACGAGTTTCTGCACATTTCAAAATTACGGATAAGTTTTCATCTCGACTTGGAGGAGGATTTGGCTATAAATCACCTACCATATTTACAGAGGATAGCGAAAGGCTACAATATCAGAATGTATTGCCAATTGATAAAGACAATAACAAGCTCGAAAGAAGTTATGGTTTGAATTTAGACTTTAATTATGTCACATCAATCTTCGATGGAAATGTAACTTTCAGCATAAACCAATTATTCTTCTACACTTATCTCGATAATCCTTTATTATTGCAATCTACAAAAGATGGGCTATATCGACTTAACAACATATCCGGCAATACAGATAGCAAAGGAGGAGAAACGAATGTAAAAATCGGATACAAAGATTTCCACTTATACTTAGGCTATACATACACCGATACCCGAACCAAAGAAAATGGGGTGAAACAAGAGAATATATTAACTCCGAAACATAGGTTGAACAGTATTCTAATGTATGAAGTAGAAGATAAATGGAAAATAGGATTAGAGGCTTATTATTTCAGCCCCCAAAAACTAGGAGACGGACAAAAAGGAAAACAATATGTGGTGTGCGGCTTCATGATTGAAAAAATATGGGAGATGTTTTCATTGTATGCTAACTTTGAAAACTTCACCGACAGACGGCAAACCCGCTTTGATACTATATATACCGGAAGTATATCTAATCCTGTTTTCCGGGATATTTATGCTCCTTTGGATGGATTTGTAATGAATGCGGGTGTTAAACTCAGATTTTAAATTATTACTGTCCGCTAAACCGTAAAGTAGTGAGTCCAACTCCTTGATATGCAGAAATTGGGCTTACTATTTGTAT
>CALUJE010000053.1 GCA_944320885.1 uncultured Phocaeicola sp. | reverse complement strand
TGGGAGAGTAGGTAGTCGCCGTTTTTAAAGAAGAGTGGAATCCTCCGCAAGTTGAAACATACTGCGGAGGATTTTTTGTTTGTATATGTGCGCCGGTAGGGCGCGATAGTCAATAAAAATGTGATTTTATTTCGTAGACACTCTTATCCTTTTCTGAATACTGTAAACAAAAATATTTGATAACATGGTAAGTTTGGGGCTTTATTCAGCTACTTCATGGATTGAGATTAGAAGGCAATGATGTGTTATAAATGCATATTTCAGTGTTTTATTCTATAAAAAGAGAAGATTTCTTTCTGTTTATTACCTATTTAAGTAGATTTATTTGTATCTTTGTCGCCCGAATACGACAATTTTGTATTTTTGCATAATACTTATGGGAAAATTTGATGCATATAAAATAGATTTGAAAGGAATGAAGAACGATACTTACTCATGTGAGTATGTATTGGATAATCATTTTTTTGAAAGTATTGATTCTCCTGAAGTGCAGAAAGGAAAAGTGCATGTAGCATTGACGGTAAAGAAAACAGCAGGTTTATATGAACTGTCATTCAAGACCGAAGGTATAGTTCAAGTGACATGCGACCGCTGTTTGGATGATATGGACCAGCCTGTAACCTCTACGGATAAGATAAAGGTGAAACTAGGTGAGGATTTCTCGGAAAGTGGAGACATCGTCATTATTCCGGAAGAAACAGGAGAAATAAATGTTGCATGGTTTATGTATGAATTTATAGCTTTGAGTATTCCTATGAAGCATGTACATGCTCCTGGAAAGTGTAACAAGGCTATGATGGGTACACTGAATAAGTATTTGCGTGTGTCGGCTGATGAAAATGCAGAAGAGATGGAAGTGGAGGAAGAAACAGCAGACGATAAGGAACAGGTGATAGATCCGAGATGGAATGAATTGAAGAAAATAATAGATAATAATTAAAGTTTAAAAAAATGGCACATCCTAAGAGAAGACAATCAAAGACTAGAACTGCTAAGAGAAGAACTCATGATAAGGCAGTAGCTCCAACATTGGCAATATGCCCGAACTGTGGAGCATGGCACGTTTATCACACTGTATGTGGCGCTTGCGGATACTATAGAGGTAAATTAGCTATCGAAAAAGAAAGCGCAATTTGATAAAAGTGGTATAAAATATAGCCAGAGAGAGTATCTCTCCGGCTACTTTTATATTAACGAGAATTATTTAATTACATGGAGAAAATAAATGCTGTAATTACAGGAGTCGGTGGTTATGTACCGGAATATGTGCTGACAAACGATGAATTGTCGCGCATGGTTGAAACTAACGATGAATGGATAATGACGCGTATTGGAGTAAAAGAAAGACGTATCCTGAGCGAGGAAGGTTTGGGTACTTCTTATTTGTGTCGTAAGGCTGCCAAACAGCTGATGCAACGTACTGGTGCAAATCCTGATGATATTGATGCCGTGGTTGTATGTACAACGACTCCAGACTATCATTTTCCTTCAACTGCTTCAATCCTTTGTGATAAGCTGGGTTTGAAGAATGCGTTTGCTTTAGACTTGTCTGCTGCATGCTGCGGATTCTTATATGGACTGGAAATGGTTGCCGGATTGATAGCAACCGGTCGTCATAAGAAAGTGATTCTTGTGGGTGGCGATAAGATGTCATCAATGGTGAACTATTCTGACCGTGCAACTTGTCCTATATTCGGAGATGGTGCTGCAGCTGTAATGGTTGAAGCAACTACCGAAGATTTGGGTGTAATGGATTGTATTTTGCGTACAGATGGAAAAGGTTTGCCTTTCCTGCATATGAAGGCTGGAGGTTCTGTTTGTCCTCCGTCATATTTTACGGTTAGCAACAAAATGCACTATCTTTATCAAGAAGGTAGAACTGTATTTAAATATGCGGTATCTAACATGTCAAACATTACTGCCCAATTGGCAGAACGTAACGGACTTGATAAAGATTCAATCAATTGGATAATACCTCATCAAGCAAATATGCGTATTATAGACGCTGTAGCAAACCGTTTGGAAGTTCCTATGGAAAAAGTGATGGTGAACATTCAGCGTTATGGTAATACAAGTGGTGGAACATTGCCACTCTGCTTGTGGGATTATGAAAGCAAATTACGTAAAGGTGATAATTTGATCTTTACAGCGTTTGGTGCCGGATTTACTTACGGAGCAGTGTATGTGAAGTGGGGATATGACGGTAATGCAAAGAAGTAAAGATTTAGCATAGACTGTTTCGAAAGCAAACTTGAACTTATTGGGTACGGATTTCACGGATTAGCACAGTGAGGTTTTTTACGTTACAAGTGAAATCCATGAAATTCGTACTTTTGGTTTTTGTAACTTTTGGTACAGTCTTTTTTGTCTGAACAGAATAATTAATAATTTTATGCATAAAGCTGGATTTGTAAATATAGTAGGGAATCCGAATGTCGGAAAATCCACACTGATGAATCTGTTGGTTGGAGAGCGTATTTCTATTGCAACATTTAAAGCGCAGACAACCCGTCATCGTATTATGGGTATCATTAATACGGATGATATGCAAATTGTTTTTTCTGATACTCCGGGAGTACTTAAACCTAATTATAAGTTACAGGAATCTATGCTGAATTTTTCCGAATCGGCGCTGAAAGATGCAGATGTGCTCTTGTATGTTACCGATGTTGTGGAAAAGCCTGATAAAAATATGGATTTTGTTCAGAAGGTACAGGCTATGGATATTCCTGTTCTGCTTCTGATAAACAAAATAGATTTAAGCAATCAGGAAGCTCTTGGAAAGCTTGTGGAAGAATGGCATCAGATGTTGCCAAAGGCTGAAATTATTCCTATATCTGCAACGGCACGTTTTAATATAGACGGAGTAATGAAGCGTATAAAAGATTTGTTGCCCGATTCTCCTCCTTATTTCGAAAAAGATCAGTGGACTGATAAGCCCGCACGCTTTTTTGTTACTGAAATAATACGGGAAAAAATTCTTTTATACTACGATAAGGAAATTCCTTATGCGGTAGAAGCTGTAGTTGAACAGTTTAAAGAAGATGAACATTCTATACACATCAATGTTGTAATATACGTTGAACGTGAGACTCAGAAAGGAATCATTATAGGAAAACAAGGGAGAGCTTTGAAGAAAGTTGCTACAGAGGCAAGAAAATCTTTGGAAAAGTTCTTTGGTAAGAGTATTTATTTGGAGATTTTCGTTAAGGTTGACAAGGACTGGAGAAATTCAGATAAGGAACTGAAGAACTTTGGATATAATTTGGATTAATGAAACACCGACTGTGAAGTCGCTTAAATATAATTTTATATGGGAAACTTAGTTGCAATCGTTGGACGCCCGAATGTGGGAAAGTCGACTTTATTTAATCGCTTGACACGTACACGTCAGGCTATTGTGAACGATGAAGCCGGAACAACACGTGACCGTCAATATGGAAAGAGTGAATGGAACGGGCAGGAATTTTCTGTTGTGGATACGGGAGGATGGGTTGTAAACTCAGATGATATTTTTGAGGAAGAAATCCGTAAACAGGTACTTATTGCCATTGAAGAGGCTGATGTGGTTCTCTTCGTTGTGGATATCATGAACGGCGTGACCGATTTGGACATGGAAGTTGCTTCTATATTAAGACGCACCAAAATACCGGTATTGGTAGTAGCAAACAAGACAGATAATAATAATCTGTTGTATAATGCTGCTGAATTCTATTCGTTGGGATTGGGTGATCCTTATTGCATTTCTGCATTGAGCGGTAGTGGTACCGGTGATTTGCTTGATTTGTTGGTTTCGAAATTTGAAAAGAAACCACTGGAACTTCTTGATGAGGATATTCCTCGTTTTGCGGTAGTAGGACGTCCAAATGCCGGTAAATCGTCTATTATTAATGCTTTTATAGGTGAAGACCGAAATATAGTAACAGAGATAGCAGGTACTACACGTGATTCTATTTATACCCGTTACGAAAAGTTTGGTTTTGATTTTTATCTTGTTGATACTGCGGGTATACGAAAGAAGAATAAAGTAGTGGAGGACTTGGAATATTATTCTGTAATGCGTTCTATACGTGTAATTGAGAACTCTGATGTATGTATATTGATGCTTGATGCTACACGTGGTATAGAAGGACAGGATTTGAATATTTTCTCGTTGATACAGCGTAATCAGAAAGGTCTGGTAGTTGTTGTAAACAAATGGGATTTGGTGGAGGATAAAAGCGAGAAGGTTATGAAGACATTTGAAAATGCCATTCGTAGCAGATTGGCTCCTTTCACTGATTTCTCTATTATATTTGCTTCCGCTCTGACAAAGCAGCGTATATATAAAGTATTGGAGGTTGCAGAAGAGGTATATAAACATCGTACAACCCGTATCTCTACAGCACGATTGAACGAAGAAATGCTTCCGTTGATAGAGGCATATCCACCTCCTTCGACAAAAGGAAAGTATATAAAGATAAAATATTGCACTCAATTGCCGAATACGCAGATTCCATCATTTGTTTTCTTTGCGAATTTGCCGCAATATGTAAAGGAACCTTATCGCCGTTTTCTTGAAAACAAGATGCGTGAACGGTGGCCTTTGAGTGGAACTCCGATAAATATATTTATCCGACAGAAATAAGAGACTATCATAGGGATATTCAGTAAATGTCCCTAAAAATCAAGATGGCATATGAAGATGATAGAGCATACTCACTTCATATGCCATT
>CALUJE010000052.1 GCA_944320885.1 uncultured Phocaeicola sp. | reverse complement strand
ACTCAATTTTCATACCTCCGCTGAATGTTTCTTCAAAAATATTTCCTAATGTTGCACTTGCTGGTTGACTCTGCCCTGTCAGGAATGTTGTATTGTTTCATGATAAAATTTAATATTTAAATTATATTGGATGAATAATTTTATGTATTTTTGCAGCCTCTAACGCTGAAATATTATAAAGTTATGATTAACAGAGCTCTTATTCGTTTGAAAATTGTGCAGATTGTTTACGCGTATTATCAGAATGGTGGTAAAAACTTAGATACTGCGGAAAAAGAATTGTTTTTTAGTCTAAGTAAAGCATATGATTTATACAATTATTTATTGCTTCTGATGGTCGCAATAACAAAATATGCCGAAAAACGTATATTGGCCGGGAAGAACAAGATGAAGCCTTCGCCCGAAGAACTGAATCCCAATATGAAGTTTGTGGAAAACAGATTTATTCTTCAGCTGGAAGAAAACGAACAGCTTTTGTATTTTGTGGAGAACCAGAAGAAAACATGGGATAATGAAGATGATTTAGTCAGAGCTTTATATGAAAAGATTATAGCTTCGGATTATTACCAGGAATACATGGCCAATGAATACCGTTCTTATACGGAAGACCGCGAGCTGTGGAGAAAAATATATAAGAATCTGATATATAATAATCCGGATTTGGACTCTGCATTGGAAGAGCAAAGTTTATATTGGAATGATGACAAGGAAATAGTTGATACTTTTGTTCTGAAAACAATCAAGCGTTTTGATATAAAGAAAGGAGCCAAACAAGAGTTGCTGCCGGAATTTAAGGATGAAGAAGATCAGGAATACGCACGTCGTCTTTTCCGTAGAACAATTCTGAATGCTGATTATTATCGTCACTTGATGATGGAGAATACGAAAAACTGGAATCTTGATAGAATCGCTTTTATGGATCAGGTAATTATGCAGATTGCCATTGCCGAGATTCTGAGTTTCCCCAATATTCCGGTAAGCGTATCATTGAATGAATATGTAGAATTGGCAAAAATATACAGTACGCCTAAAAGTCCTGCATTTATAAATGGAATGTTAGACTCAATTGTTAATCAATTGAAAAAAGATAATAAGTTGACAAAAAATTGATATATATTTGTTCAGCTAATTATTTAATAAATAACAAAAACGCATAAAGTAAAAAATTATGAACTTGATGACCGTATTATTACAGGCAGGTGGCAGTAGTCTGTCATTCATCATTATGATGATTGCTATTTTTGCCATTATGTATTTCTTTATGATTCGTCCGCAGAACAAAAAGCAAAAAGAAATAATGAATTTCCGCAAAAATCTGGAAGTAGGACAGTCTGTTGTTACTGCAGGAGGAATTTATGGTAAAATTAAAGAACTGGAAGACAATGTAGTTGTATTGGAGATTGCTCCAACTGTAAAAATCAGAATTGATCGCAATTCCATTTTTGCTGATGTTGCTGCAACTCAGAACAACGCAAAATGATTCAAAATAGAATAAGGCAATGTCCGGAAAAAGGAATATAAAGATATTTATTCTAAGGACGTTACGTTCTGTCAGAAACTTCTTGCTTTCTCCAAAATGCAAGGAGTTTCTGATTTTTTTATTTTTCCTTTTCATTGCTTCTTTCTTTTGGCTACTTCAAAAATTAAACGATTCATACGAAGCGGAACTGGCCATACCACTCCGTCTGGAGAATGTTCCTGCAAATGTTGTTATGACACTGCCTCCTCCTGAGAATATACAGGTGGTAGTGAAAGACAAAGGTACGGTTTTGCTCAATTATATGCTGGCTCGCACTTTTTATCCTATAACAATCAATTTCAAGGAACTGGAAAATGAGAAAGGTATGAATCGGATAGAATCCTCTTCTTATCAGAAGTTGATTGCTTCTCAATTGATGGTTACTTCACAGATAACTTCTGTCAAGCCCGGAGCTTTTGATATTATTTATACTTACGGTGAGGCTAAAAAAGTTCCTGTGACATTACAGAAAAATATAACAACAGAGAAGTTGTATTATCTGTCCGAGGCGCGGATTAAACCGGATTCTGTTTTGATTTATGCTCCTAAAAACCTGTTGGATACCATAAAAAGCGTATATACTCAGAAGATTTCTTATACAAATTTGTCCGATACAATACGCAAACAGGTGGCATTGCAGGAAATAAAAGGAGTAAAACTGGTGCCTGATGTGGTCGATATAACCTTATGCACGGATATGTATACCGAAAAAAAGGTTGAGGTACCAATACATGCCATTAATTTTCCTGCAGATAAAACACTTAAGACATTTCCTTCAAAAGTCTCTGTTATTTTTAGAATAGGAGTCTCAAAGTTTAATCAGATAACTGCTGATGATTTTCTGATAACCGTTTCATACGATGAACTTTTGAAATGTACCGATAAATATCATGTAAAATTGAAATCGGCTCCCAAAGAAGCTGCTTATATCCGGATAGAGCCTAAAGATATTGATTTTATTATAGAACAAGTGAGTAATATAGAATGATTAAACTTGGAATTACCGGTGGAATCGGTAGCGGAAAATCGGTAGTATCTCATATATTGTCAGTAATGAACATTCCTGTGTATCAGACTGATGATGAGTCGAAAAGACTGGTTGTTGAGAATGAAGATATTCGCAACGGACTGACTAATCTGGTAGGAAAGGATATCTACAGACCGGATGGTTCTCTGGATAAGGTCATGCTGGCGAATTATATTTTCGGCTTTCCCGAACATATGCAGAAAGTCAATAACATCATTCACCCTGTGGTAAAACAGGATTTTGTACGATGGGCAAATCAGTTTACAGATAAGCGGCAGTTTGTAGCTGTAGAGTGTGCCATTTTATATGAATCGGGATTTGATGTATTGGTTGATAAGACCATTCTTGTATCTGCTCCTTTGGAACTTCGTGTAAAACGGGCGATGCTACGTGATAATGCCGAGGAAAAACAGATTCGTGCCAGAATAAAGCATCAGATGGATGAACAGCTTTTATATGACAAAGCGCAATTTATTGTTTCTAACGATGATGAACATTTGTTGATTCCTCAGATTCTGGAGATAATTCATACTGTAGAAATTTCCAGAAATTAAGAATCTCCGGTATTTCCCGCTATTTTTTTTGAGATAACGTTGTATGTTGTTTCTTCACATTGTATCTTTGTTATTCAATTTTGGTTGGTTGCCAAAATATTAAATTTATTAGTGGTATAAAGAAATAAAATTAATTATGTTGAGAACTATTTTATCTATTGCCGGAAAGCCTGGATTATATCGTTTATTGTCTCAAGGAAGAAATATGTTGATTGTTGAAGCTTTGGATTCAACTAAAAAGCGTATGCCGGTTTATGCTAGTGACAAAGTTACTTCATTAAGTGATATTTCAATGTATACAGATGATGACGATGTTCCTTTGACTCAAGTATTGGCTTCTTTGAAAGCAAAAGAAAATGGAGCAGTCGTAGCATTTGATTACAAGAAAGCAAGTACAGCTGAATTACAGGAATTCTTTGCTCAGGTATTGCCTAACTTTGATCGTGACAGAGTATATGCCAGTGATATAAAGAAACTTATCCAGTGGTATAATATTCTGATTAATGCCGGTATTACTGATTTTGAGGAAAATTCTGAAAAAGAACAAGAAGGCGAATAATTGATAAACTAAAATATGGAAAAAGGATCATTCAGATGAATGGTCCTTTTTTTATATCTATTTGAAATAAAATCATGTTTTCAACTTTGTTGCTGTAAAATCTTCATTATTTTTGTAAATGCAATAGAGTAATTAATTATATGTAGAATCTTCAAACTAAATCTTGCATGAAGAAGTTTATTTTTAGCGCAGCTGCCTGTATATGGGCAGGTTGGGCCTTTTCACAAGAATCTCCTTTATGGATGCGTGACTGTTGTATATCTCCAGATGGTAGTACCATTGCATTTACTTATAAGGGAGATATCTATACAGTTCCAGTAGGTGGAGGGAAAGCTTATCAGTTGACTTCTAATCCGGCATATGATACAAAACCGGTGTGGAGCCCCGATAGTAAAATGATAGCTTTTGCTTCCAATCGAATGGGAAGTTTTGATGTGTTTGTTGTTTCTCGGGAGGGAGGAGCTCCGAAGCGATTGACAACTCATTCGGGGAATGAAATGCCGATAGCTTTTAAGGATAATAATCACGTGCTTTTCAGTGCTTCCATTCAGCAGTCTGCTGATGACCGGCAATTCCCTACCGGATTTAGCCAGGTATATCAGGTTGATTTGAATGCCGGACGTCCTGAAATGATTTCGTCAATGCCGATGGAAGAAATATCAATTCGTAAAGATGGAAAGCAGTGGCTTTATCAGGACAAGAAAGGTTATGAAGACCCATGGCGTAAACATGAGGTTTCGTCTATATCGCGTGACGTATGGATGTATACTCCGAAAACAAACAGTTATGCAAAGTTAACCAGCTTCAGAGGAGAGGATAGAAATCCGGTATGGGCTCCGGATGGAGAATCTTTTTATTATTTGAGTGAAGAAAATGGTACGTCCAATATATATAAGCGTCAGTTAGGAAGTGCTTCTTCTACTCAGATAACTAAGCATTCGGTTAATCCGGTTCGTTTCCTGAGTGTAGCTGAAAACGGAACTCTGTGCTATGGATGGGACGGAGAGATTTATACAATGACTCCTGGAAAACAGGCTAAAAAGGTTAAGATACAGATTCTTTCAGACAGACTGGACAGAGAATCTGTTCCGCAGGTATTCCAGAATGGAGTTACCGAGATGGCGGTTTCACCATCAGGCAAGGAAGTTGCATTTGTAGTACATGGTGATGTATATGTAACTTCTGTCGATTATAAGACAACCAAACAGATAACCAATACTCCTCAACAAGAACGTAATATTGATTTCTCTCCGGATGGAAGAAGTATCGTATATGCTTCTGAGCGTGAAGGTTTGTGGCAAATATACCAGTCTTCACTGGTCAATGAAGATGAAAAACAGTTTACTTATGCTACAGAAATAAAGGAAGAGCGTCTGGTAAAATCAGATAAAACTTCATTCCAACCCTTATATAGTCCGGATGGTAAGGAGGTTGCATTTTTGGAAAACCGAACAGCCATAAAGGTCGTGAATCTGAAAAGCAAATCTGTACGTACTGTGATGGAACAAAAATATCAGTATTCGTATACTGATGGTGACCAGTGGTTCCAGTGGAGTCCTGACAGTAAATGGATTTTGTCCGACTATATCGGTATCGGTGGATGGAACAATAAAGACATTGTGCTGCTGAAGGCTGATGGAAAAGGTGAAAAATACAATCTGACCCAAAGCGGTTATAACGATACGGGTGCAAAATGGGTATTGGGCGGAAAAGCCATGATCTGGAGCAGTGACCGTGCCGGTTATAGAAGTCACGGTAGCTGGGGAGCAGAAAGCGATATCTATATAATGTTTTTCGATGTTGAGGCCTATGAGAAATTCAAGATGAACAAAGAAGATTTGGCTTTGTTTGAGATGGCAGAAAGAGAAGAACAGCAAAGAGAAGCAAAGGAAAAGGCTGAACAGCAGAAAGAAAAGAAAGGAAAACGCAATAAAAAGAATAAAGATAAAGACGATAAGAAAGACGACCTCGTTCTTGACTTGGAGAACTGTCGTGATCGTGTAATGCGTCTGACTGTCAATTCTTCTTTCTTGGGAGATGCTGTTTTGTCTAATACCGGTGACAAGCTTTATTATATGGCTTCGTTTGAAGGTGCAAAAGATTTGTGGGTTCATGATTTGAAGAACGGAAGTACACAGATTTTGGTAAAAGGTATCGGAAACGGTTCTTTGATACCTTCAAAAGACGGTCGTACATTGTTTATTGTCGGTGGTGGCGGAATGAAAAAGCTTGATTTTGCGAGCGGACGTCCGGCTCCGATCTCTTTTGAGGCTTTCTTCGACTATCGTCCTTATGAAGAACGTGAATATATATTCAATCACGTATGGCAGCAGGTGAAGGATAAATTCTACGTGAAAGACCTTCATGGAGTAGATTGGAATGGATATAAAAAGGTATATGAAAAGTTCCTTCCTTATATTAATAATAATTTTGACTTTGCTGAACTGTTAAGTGAAATGTTAGGAGAACTGAATGCTTCTCACACAGGTGCACGCTACAATGCTCCTGGCAGAGTCATGCCTGTAGCTTCTTTCGGCGTATTTTATGATGATGAATATGACGGAGACGGATTGAAGATAAAGGAAATTCCGGCAAAGAGTCCTTTTGTATTGATGAAAACAGATGTGAAAGAAGGATGTATCATCGAAAAAATTGATGGTGAAGCAATCAAGAAGGGAACAGACTACTATCCTTTACTCGAAGGTAAAGTGGGCCGTAAAATACGTTTGACCGTATATGATCCTGAGAAAAAGAAACGTTTTGAAGAGACAGTCAGAGGTATCAGTGATGCACAGGTTGCTGAGATTATGTATAACCGTTGGGTAGAACGTAATCGTGCAGAAGTTGAAAAATTGTCTGGAGGACGTTTGGGTTATATACATATCAAGGCAATGAACAGTGAAAGTTTCCGTAATACATATAGTGAATTGCTGGGACGTTATCGTCAGAAAGAAGCTGTTATTATTGATGTGCGTCATAACGGTGGAGGATGGTTGCATGAAGACCTGATGGTATTGTTGAGCGGTAAGGAATATCAGCGTTTCGTAGCTCAGGGACAATATATAGGAAGTGACCCATTCAATCAGTGGACCAAACCGTCGTGCATGATGATATGCGAAGACAACTACAGTAATGCACACGGAACACCGCAATTATATAAAGCCTTGAAATTAGGAAAACTGGTAGGAGCTCCGGTTCCGGGAACAATGACCGCTGTATGGTGGGAACCCCAGATAGATCCGAGCATTGTGTTCGGTATTCCGCAGGTGGGTTGTGTAGGCATGGATGGAAAATATGCCGAAAACAATGAATTGCAACCGGATGTATTAATCTATAATGCTCCTGCAGATGTTTTGAGTGGCAAAGATGCACAGATTGAAGCAGCTGTAGAATCCTTATTGAAAGAGCTGAAGAAAAACTGAGTCTGCAATTTGGCAGATACATGAATAAAGAACAGGCACGTGTTACAGACATACTGTAATACGTGTTTGTTTTTTATGGTTAGGGCATTGTCCGTACAGAACTTTCGGAATTGTATTTTATTACTGTCCGCTAAACCGTAAAGTAGTGAGTCCAACTCCTTGATATGCAGAAATTGGGCTTACTATTTGTATGA
>CALUJE010000051.1 GCA_944320885.1 uncultured Phocaeicola sp. | reverse complement strand
AATGGCATATGAAGTGAGTATGCTCTATCATCTTCATATGCCATCTTGATTTTTAGGGACATTTACTGAATATCCCTGATTATACCCCTATAGTTCTTTGTATAGAGGTATAATCGGAATATATGTCTTTTTCATTATCCGATCTTGCTGATTTTCTTGAGTTTTTCTTCATTGACGATTTTTATTTTACGTCCGTCAATGATAATCAGCTTTTCAGTAGAAAAATTAGAAAGAGTTCTGATTGCATTGGAAGTTGTCATATTTGACAGATTGGCTAAATCTTCTCGTGACAGATAAATGCTTAATGTGCATCCGTCTTCTTCCAGTCCGTAGCAGTCTTTCAGGAAAAGAAGAGATTCAGCCAGGCGGCCACGGATATGTTTTTGGGTAAGATTGACTGTGCGTTCATCGGCAATACCCAGGTCGGTAGCTAATTGATGAATGAAAAACATGGCTAGTTGATTATTTTCTGATACCATCTTGTTGATAATGTCCATAGGGATATGGCAGATGGTAGAGGGCTCAAAGGCAGCTGCAGCGGTTACAAAATTTCCTCCAGAGAAGTATGCTCGATATGCAAAATATTCAGCGCGCTTGATTACACGAATGATTTGACTTCTTCCTCCAACTCCGTCTTTGTATATTTTAACTTTTCCGCTTAGTAAGCACAACATATGGGTTGGAGTTTCACCTTCACAATATATTGTTTCATTCTTTTTATATTTCTGAACAGTGAAATTTTGCTTTAAAGTGGCTCGTTGTTCGTCTGTAAGCAGCTTCCATATATCTGCAATACTTTCAATAATCTCTGATTCTGTAATTTCTTTTTTGACCATATCAGTGTTCTAAAACCATGTTATAGGGCACAAAAATAAGAAAAAGTTTCAATTGTTTCTATTCTGTATGTTCATTAAAAGTAAATAAGGCTCTCTTTTTATAGATAAATTAACGTTATTTCTTTTTCATGATAGAGTATATCGGAGGTTTTTGATTATTTTTGTTTCATATATGGATTGAATTTGGTGGATAAACGTTACAAAATACAGAGCTTTCTTTTCCTGTTTTGGATAATATTGATTGCTTCGGTCAATGGACAGTCTCTTGTGTCTCCTGAATTGAGAGAACCATTGACGGGCGATTCGGTTATGCACCATGTTATGAGTCGTGCCAGCTGGTATTCGCATATAGTGGGAGAGTATCGTGCGGATTTATATGTTCGCGGACATTTGAAAGTATACAGACGTAATCCGTTATTGAGAGTAGTTCCTTCAATGTTTCGTTTCGAGAAGGGAGTTAAAGACTATATTATAGAATCCAAAAACCAGATGCATTATTCTGCTCCGGATATATATGATGTGAAGGTGCAGGCTCTAACAGGAACTTTTCGAAGAAATAATGGAGAGATTGGCAATATCATGGAGTTTTTCAATATAAATATCTATTCTACCGATTTGTTGCCGGACAAACTGATTTCGCCTTTTTCTGAGAATAGCCATAAATATTATTATTATCTGCTTGATTCTATATATTGGAACAGAACCCCGGTAGAGTATAAAGTAATGATTGTACCGCGTTATAAAAGTAATCAGCTGGTTAATGGATATGTTACGGTCAGGAATGAAAGCTGGACTGTGGCTGAAGGGTATTTGGCAGGGAAAGTAGATCAGGTAGATTTTAATGTAAAGGTCAAGATGGGAGCGGAAGGCAGTGAAATGTATTTGCCGCAGCGTCTGGATATAAATATGATTTTTAGGTTTGTAGGGAATAAGATAGGTGCGAATTATGTTGCCGTCTATGATTATAATGATATAAAACTGTCTGGGTCATTACCGGAAACGATTCCTCAAAAACGTGATTATGATCTCACAGAACATTATAGTTTCAGTATGGATGGTGACACGGTAAATACCAGTTTGGCCAATATGGATTCGTTACGTGCAATTCCTCTGCAAGATAAAGAAAAGCAATTATATGAAAGGTATATGTCAAAGTCAGAAAAAAAAGACTCCATACCTTTGACAAAGAAAAAAAATGTAGTTTTCTGGGGTGAGGTAGGAGATATGCTGATAAGTAATTATACTTTTAGATTAAATGATTTGACCAGTTTGAAATGTTATCCGTTGTTGAATCCTTTACAAATAAGATATAGCCATTCTAACGGATTTTCATATATTCAGCGTTTTAAATATAATCAGTATTTTGCTAAAGACAGGAGTTTGTATATTTCTCCCAGAATCGGATATAATATAACGCATAAGGAATTTTATTGGCGGTGTAATGCGGACTTTACTTATTATCCTGAAAAACTTGGGCGCATTGTCTTGAATGTGGGTAATGGAAACCGAATATACAGTAGTGAAGTTGTAGACAGATTGGGTGAGTTGCCAGACAGCTTAATGAATTTTGATAAATTGAAGCTTGATTATTTTAAAGATTTGTATGCACAATTGTATAATGAAATTGAAATATCCAATGGTTTGTTGCTGACTTTGGGTGTTTCTTATCATAGACGTACATTGGTAGATAAAACGAATATTTATAATCCGGACATACAGAAATATTTGTCAGGAAAACTTCGTGATACATATTCAAGTTTTGCTCCTCATATTGGTCTGGAATGGACTCCGGGGCAGTATTATTATATGAAGGGGCATCGGAAAGTCAATTTGTATTCAAATTATCCTACAGTTTCATTAGATTGGGAAAGGGGTATAAAAGGATTGTTGGGCAGTACAGGTAAATACGAGCGTATCGAGTTGGATTTGCATCAGAAAATACGATTTGGAGGTATTCGCTTTTTCTCTTATCGGATAGGTGGCGGTGTCTTTACAGAACAGGAAGATATGTATTTTGTTGATTTTGATAATTTAAGGAGAAATAATTTGCCGGATGATTGGAATGATGATATTGGAGGTGCTTTTCAGATATTGGATTCTCGCTGGTATAACTGGTCTAATAAATATTTTCGGGTGCATATGTCATATGAAGTCCCTTTTCTGCTATTTCGTGAATTGAGGAAATATGTAAATCTTATAGAATCAGAAAGATTGTATGGTGGTGTTCTGTTTATGCCGCGTCTGGTACCATATGTAGAGATAGGATATGGTATTGGCACTCACATATTTGACTGTGGTGCTTTTGCCAGTTTTGTAAAAGGCCGTTTTGATTCTATAGGTTTTAAATTTGCTTTTGAACTCTTTCATTAAGAAATATATTTCAAAAATTTTTGTTGTACATCCTGGAATTTTATTGTTGATTTAAAATAAAATGAATTGGATTCTTGTTTTTGTGCAAATTTTATTATTTTTGGACATCACAACAGCTGAAAAGTTGAATACATGCATCTAATTACTGCTGGATGTTGATTACCTTGAAATAAAAGGTATTTATATGAATGTTTTAAAGATGTATAAATACTTTACGGTTAGTGTATAAGAGGATGATTAGTATCAAAGTATTGTAGATTAGTTGTGTGTTTGAGATATTAATAAATGATAGTAAAACCTTAAAGTATAAGCTATGAGTTATTTGCGATTTGACAAGACTCTGATGACGAATTTGGAAGAATCTTTGCCAAGAGAGATTTTAAGAACCAATCGTTCCGGAGCCTATCATTGTACGACAATTGTAGACTGTAATACACGAAAATATCATGGATTACTCGTCATTCCTGTTCCCGAGCTAGATGATGAAAATCATGTATTACTTTCATCTCTTGATGAAACTGTTATTCAGCATGGAGCAGAATTTAATCTTGGCTTGCATAAATATCAGGGCAATAATTTTAGCCCCAAAGGCCACAAGTATATCAGAGAATTCGAGTGTGAAAAAGTTCCGACAACCATATATCGGGTTGGAGGTGTTATCCTGAAAAAAGAAAAACTTTTTGTTCACCACGAGAATAGAATTTTGATTCGTTATACATTGTTGGATGCCCATTCAGAAACAATCTTACGTTTTCGTCCTTTTTTGGCATTTAGAAGTGTTAGGCAGTTTACGCATGAAAATGCGCAGGCCAGCCGTGATTTCCAATATGTGGAAAATGGAATAAAAACCTGCATGTATCCGGGGTATCCTGAATTGTATATGCAGTTTAGTAAGAATGTTGATTATCATTTTGATCCTAACTGGTATCGTAATATTGAATATCCTAAAGAGCAGGAGAGAGGATATGCAGCAAATGAAGATTTATATGTACCAGGTTATTTTGAAACTCAAATCAGTAAAGGAGAGAGTATTATTTTTTCAGGAGGTATATCTTCTGCTGATATAGAACAATTAGGAGATATTTTCCAGACAGAGGTTGATAAACGCATTCCGCGTGACAGCTTTTTGCATTGTCTATATAATTCAGCACATCAATTCCATAACAGACAAGGAGATCGATGCTATATTCTGGCTGGATATCCATGGTTTAAGTGTAGGGCACGTGATATGTTTATATCACTTCCTGGTTTGACTTTGGCTATAGAAGAGGTTGATGCTTTTGAGAAGGTGATGAGTACAGCAGAAGAAGCTATTAATGAATTTATTCAAGGTCTTCCTCTGACTCCCAAAATATATGAAATGGATCAGCCGGATGTATTGTTGTGGGCAATCTGGGCTTTACAGCAATATGCCAAGATGATTTCTAAAGAACAGTGTAGAATAAAATACGGTAAACTGATAGAGGATATTGTTGAATTTATCCGTAGAGGAGAACATACAAACTTGTTCTTGCATGATAATGGCTTATTATATGTAAATGGAATTGATAAACCTGCGACGTGGATGAATTCGACTGTAAATGGCCGGCCTGTTGTACCGCGTACCGGATATGTGGTAGAAATAAATGCGTTATGGTATAATGTATTGAAATTTGCGTCAGATCTGTTACGTGAAGGAGGAGATGTAACCAAGGCTAACACATATGATGAGCTGGCTGCTGTTACAGGAAATTCTTTTGTGAATGTCTTTTTGAACGAACATGGATATCTGTTTGATTATGTCGATGGTACGATGATGGATTGGTGTGTGCGTCCTAATATGATTTTTACAGTAGCTTTTGATTATTCTCCATTAACCATTGCACAAAAGAAAGGTATATTGGATATTGTGACAAAAGAATTGCTCACTCCTAAAGGCTTGCGCTCATTGAGCCCCAAGAGTGGTGGATATAATCCCAATTATGTAGGACCACAGACTCAACGTGATTATGCATATCATCAAGGAACAGCATGGCCTTGGTTGGAAGGATTTTATTTGGAAGCATACATGCGTATTCATAAGATGAGTTCTATATCTTTTATAGAAAGGCAATTGGTTGCATATGAAGATGAGATGAATGAACATTGTATCGGTACTATACCTGAACTTTTTGATGGAAATCCTCCCTTTAAAGGACGAGGTGCGGTCTCGTTTGCTATGAATGTAGCTGAGTTATTACGTATTTTGAAGATTCTGACAAAATACAATCAAATGTATAATGATTCATTAAAGGAGGAATAATATGAAAGTTTTAATGTTTGGATGGGAGTTTCCTCCTCATATTCTTGGAGGACTAGGTACAGCCAGCTATGGTTTGACAAAAGGACTTGCTCAACAGTCAGATATGGAAATAACCTTTTGTATACCTAAGCCATGGGGAGATGAAGATCAAAGTTTTTTGAGAATAATAGGCATGAATAGTGTGCCAATTGTATGGCGTGATGTTCAATGGGACTATGTCAAAAACAGGGTTGGTGCCTATATGGATCCGCAATTATATTATGATCTTCGTGACCATATTTATGCGGATTTTAATTATATGAATACAAATGATTTGGGGTGTTTGGAGTTCTCCGGACGCTATCCGGATAATCTTCATGAAGAAATTAATAACTATTCAATAGTTGCGGGAGTTGTCGCACGGCAGCAAGATTTTGATATTATCCATTCGCATGACTGGTTGACGTATCCTGCTGGAATCCATGCAAAACAAGTTTCAGGAAAGCCTTTGGTAATTCATGTACATGCTACGGATTTTGACCGAAGCAGAGGCAATGTAAATCCGACAGTTTATGCTATTGAAAAGAACGGAATGGATCATGCTGATCATATAATGTGTGTAAGTGAACTGACAAGGCAGACTGTAATCAACAAATATCATCAGGATCCTCGTAAGGTTTCTACAATGCATAATGCTGTTGAACCTCTATCACAGGAAATCCAGAATATAGTTCCTCAAAAATTTCCGAATGAGAAACTTGTAACTTTCCTTGGACGTATTACCATGCAAAAAGGACCGGAATATTTTGTAGAAGCGGCAAATATGGTTTTGCAGCGAACTCATAATGTTCGTTTTGTAATGGCAGGAAGTGGTGATATGATGAATGCTATGATACGTCTGGCTGCGGAACGTGGAATTGCAGATCGCTTTCATTTTCCAGGTTTCCAAAAGGGTCGTCAGGTATATGAATGTTTGAAAGCCAGTGACGTATATATTATGCCTTCGGTTTCTGAACCGTTTGGAATTTCTCCATTGGAAGCTATGCAGTGTAATGTTCCAACTATTATTTCTAAACAATCAGGTTGTGCTGAAATCTTAAATAAATGTATAAAAGTAGACTATTGGGATATTCATGCAATGGCTGATGCAATATATTCTTTGTGTACCAATCAGGCTTTGTATGATTATTTGAGAGTAGAAGGCAAAAAAGAAGTCGATGCCATAACATGGGATAAGGTTGGAGTCAAGATTCGTAGAGTTTATGATCAGTTAATTATGAACCGTTGATAATATCAAATATAATATGAAAACAATTTGTCTATATTTCGAAATACACCAGATTATTCATCTAAAACGTTACCGTTTTTTTAATATTGGTACAGATCATTATTATTATGATGATTATGAAAATGAACGTACAATCAATGAGGTAGCAGAACGTTCTTATATTCCTGCTTTGAAAACTTTGATTGCCATGGCAAAAGAAAATGGTGATTATTTTAAAGTAGCAATATCTATTTCTGGTGTAGCATTGGAGCAATTGGAAATTCATGCTCCTGCTGTTATCGAATTGTTACATCAACTGAATGGTACTGGTTGTTGTGAGTTTCTGGCAGAGCCATATTCTCATGGACTATCTTCATTGGCAAATGAAGATTGTTTCCGTGAAGAGTTGGAAAGAATGAGAAAGAAAATACGCCAGTTATTTGGACAAACTCCTAAAGTATGTCGTAATTCAAGTTTAATATATTCTGATGACATCGGAGCTGTTGTTGCTGATATGGGATTCAAAGGTATGTTGACAGAAGGTGCAAAGCATATTCTTGGTTGGAAGAGTCCTCATTATTTATATCATTGCAGTACAAATCCTCATTTAAAACTTCTGCTTCGTGATTATAAACTTTCAGATGATATAAGTCTTCGCTTCTCTAATTCTGAGTGGAATGAATATCCGTTATTTGCAGATACATATATTAATTGGATAGACGCCCTTCCTGAAGAAGAACAAGTGATAAATATATTTATGGAGTTATGCGCATTGGGTATTTACCAGCCTCTATCTTCAAACATTCTTGATTTTATAAAGGCTCTTCCTGTAGTTGCCAAAGAAAAGGGAATGGTATTCTCTACTCCTACAGAAATATGTACGAAGCTTAAATCTGTGGCTCCTCTTGAAGTTCCTTATCCTATGTCTTGGGTTGATGAGGAGCGAGATATTAGTTGTTGGTTGGGAAATGTTATGCAGCGTGAAGCCTTTAATAAGCTATACAGTGTAGCTGAGAGAGTCCATCTGTGTGATGATCGTCGTATAAAACAAGATTGGGATTATCTGCAGGCTAGTAATAACTTCCGTTTTATGACAACGAAAGATAGCGGAATTGCAATGAATAGAGGAATATATGATTCTCCATACGATGCATTTACCAATTATATGAATATATTGGGTGACTTCATTCGAAGAGTTAATTCTCTATATCCTGTAGATATGGATAACGAAGAATTGAATGCATTGTTAACTACAATTCATAATCAGGATGAGGAAATTTCAGCTTTAAATAAGGAAATAGAAAATTTGCAGGTTAAATTGTCAAAATTTGAAACAGCAACAGGAACAGAAAAGGAAGAAAAGGCTGTTGAAAAGGTAAAAAAGACCACACGAAAGGTTACAAAAAGAACTGCTAAGGCTTCAGATAAGTAATGAGAAATAGAATAGGCATGTGTAAAATGAATGATTTATTTATTCGTTTTTGCATGCCGTTTTATTGGGATATCTAGTAAATACCTTTATAAAAAATGGCATATAAGATGATTCTAAACAGTCATCTTCATAGTAAGTATTCGGCCAACTACAGGTATTAAACCTTTATATACAACAATAGCGACTGTCACTATGAACCTAATAGTA
>CALUJE010000050.1 GCA_944320885.1 uncultured Phocaeicola sp. | reverse complement strand
AGCTCCAAGAAGTCCACGAGCCGTTTACGGCAATGCCCCACGACGGGCAGATGCGCCATTCAAGTCCTAAATCGGGGGTCAGGGTAGCCCAGCGCAGCAGGTTGGCACGCAGGGAGAGATGATAATCATTTGTGATTTTGGTTTCCGATGACGTGTCGGCAAGTGTGTTTTGTTGAGCAGCTTTCTCAGCCTCTGCCTTTTCAGCGGCAAGTCGGGCTTCTTCCGCCTTGCGCTGCTCTTCGGCAAGTCGTTCTTGTTCGGCACGCTTCTCGGCTGCCAATCGTTCGGCTTCTGCCTTGCGTCGTGCTTCTGCTTCCGCATCCGTCGCGGCTGTTTCCTTTACCGGTACCGTCAGGCGCACGGTGACAAAATCACCCTCAGTCGCATGGTTGCGGGTGATGAAATTCTCCTCTTTTATTTCCGCACGGATAATCAGTTCGGATTTCACACGGTTGGCACGGATTTTCGCCGTGGCAAGGTTCTCGGCTTCACTGCCCAGCGAGTTGCAGTAGCCGTCGACATAAAGCGGCAGCTTGCCGCCGATAATACTGTTCCGGTAGCTCTTGATGCATTCCAACAGGCGGGCAAGTTCCGTGTCATTGCCATTCCAAGGCACATAGAACATATCCTTCTGCGGCACGAACCGGAAAGTGTAGGTCGTGTCTGTTTTCTGCTGCGCCATCGCCGGAAGCAACAGCAGTGTCAGCAGTGCGGTAGTAATCCATTTTTTCAATTCAGTCATATTTTTATCGGTTATATTATTTCGTCCTTATGTATCACATGGTATAATGGCAGACATGGAAGCACCTGCAAGTAACCAGACAGTGCCTGTATATATTTT
This sequence comes from uncultured Phocaeicola sp., assembly GCA_944320885.1. GTDB lineage: Bacteria > Bacteroidota > Bacteroidia > Bacteroidales > Bacteroidaceae > Phocaeicola_A. The sequence goes on along the minus strand of CALUJE010000050.1, from coordinate 8,161 downwards.
TATGCTTCTGAAAGAGTCCGGCAATATTACACTTCTCATTTTGAATATTAATAGATTGAGTTGCTACAAATATAAAGTATTTTTGTATAAATCAAAGGGTAAATTGAAAGAATATTTATTGAGTTCCGATAAAGGTTTTGTCCGGATGTTCGGTTCAGAAACCATTCGAAAAAAAGCACGTGTGCTTTTGCATGAAACCACACGTGCTTTCGGTGAAAAGGACGGCTGCTTTTTTGAAAAGCACACGTGCTTTTTGAGATAAGATTTTGTGTGAAGAGTATTTGATGCCATCTCTGCCGCTTACGTGCGCACCTCTTTATATAAATGCATTGTTGGAAAGTGATGGTGGAATTTGCCCAATAAAAAAGAGGCTAACTGTAACTTGTTTAAAGTTAATCAATTAACCTCTTTTTGTGCGCCTGATAGGACTCGAACCTACACGTCGCGAGACACCAGATCCTAAGTCTGGCGCGGCTACCAATTACGCCACAGGCGCTTGTGAAACCTCCGTTTCATTTTTGCGTTGCAAAGATACATAAACTTTTTATTACTCCAAATCTTTTTGACTTAAAAACTGCCTGGCATATTCAATAATTGTATCTTTTCCTCGTTTCATGTCTTCTTCTGTCATGTTTACGTAAATGTCGGGGTCTATACCGAATTCCAGATGATTCATTTCAGGGTCCAGCATCGGACTTGCCGAAAAACGGATAGACCATCCGTTGGGAAGTTCGGAAGAAAAAGGAAGTCCGGAACCACCTCCGGTTTTGTCTCCGATAATGGTGACGAGAGGTAGCTGGCGCATGGTATTTACAAAATCGTTGGTAGCGCTGTATGCACTTCTGTTGGTCAGAACGACTACCGGTTTTTGCCATCTTATGTCATTGGATGGCTCCAGATAGATGGGGTAGGGGTCGGAAAAGTCACTGTGTCCAGGTCCTGTCTTGTGGAGAATATATCCCGTCAGTATCTTCTCGTTGGTAAATCGTGCGGCCAGTTTGCTGGCATTGGTGAGCTGACCTCCGGAATTGTTTCTTATGTCGATAATCAATCCCTTGCAGATAGCCAGCTCGGTGAACATATCGTTCAGATTGCCATCACCAATGGCATCTGAGAAACTTTCATAATATAAGTATCCTATATTGTCGTCGAGAACCTTATATTTGATTCCTGAAGCTATGTGATAATCTTTCCCCAGATAAATACGCTGGATGCTGTCACTGAAATTTTTCGGATAATCTTCATACCAGGACCAGTAGCGTGCGACGTCAAAACCACTGTATAGATTGACATGCCCGTCTTTCAGTTCTTCCAGCATGTTTCCCAATACATAAAACAGGTCCTTTTCTGTCATGGTAGAAACGATATCCTTTCTATAACGTTCGTGCACTTCATCCCAGTCAAGGCCATATTCTTCGGCCTTATAGTCAAGAAAGCAGTATTGCTCGTCTATGATGGTCCATAAAGCCTCGAAATTTCCCAATGGGTCATCATTGTACTCTTCAGCGTCAATGCACGATGAGAACAGAAGACAAGCGGTAGCCAGTATGTAAAGAATTTGTTTTTTCATGTGATGATGGAATCTTAAAATGGAATCTTTTTCTGTATTTTGTCTTTATTCTTAATCAGGTAGAAGTTTTTCACAAATCCTATCATAAATACGTTGGAATAGGTATGGCATCGTATATTGTTGACTTTCGATTGTTGGAAATCTCCTACATATCCTATGCGCAGGGTGCTCCAGCTCACAGGAATGTCCAGAGTGAGAAACTGTCTTAATGAAGGTTGGTTGTGTAATGAGGTAAAGTTTACGATTCCGTGATGATTTCCTAACGTAAAAATCTCATAGTATGACTGCTGATAGTTGGGTGAAAACATTACTCCGATGAATGGTACGTTTACCTGATAACGTATCTGGAACGGTATGTTCTTGATTCTGAACTTATATATGGCCATGGCCGAAGCTGATACGTTGATATAGGCTTTTGCCTGAGCCGGATTGTTGGAGTTACGCGTGTTATAGATAAAACCTCCATTGATTTCGCCCAAGGCTCCAGTCAGTATGCGGAGATGTTCATTAAGCTTGAAATGATAATGCAGGCCATAGTTCCAGTTTACAAGTCCGGAAATCTCGTTTCCTGTTGCGGATTTGTTTTCTGTGTAGGCTATGTTGGCCTGCAACATGCTTTGAGTTGAAACGTTGCCGTCGAACAGTTTGGTCATTCGCATGCGTTCATGCAGAATACGTCCCTCTACTCCGGTATATTCCATGGGCGACAGGTAAGTATCAAGTATATTGGTATAACCGATACCATACAGGGTTGAACGCATGACAAATTGGTTTTCTGACAAGGAATCGATTTCTGTATGCAGGGATACGGAATCTTTTTCTTGTGCGGAGAATGCAGTACAATATATCATTCCCATTATAATGAACAGATATCTTTTCATCTTAAAACAGTTTCATTTGACCGGTTATCTCATCTATAATATCGCTTTCGCTCTTATGTGCATCAGGGTCTTCGTTAACGGGTTCCGGCTCGTTTTCAGTATTGTTGTCTTCGGTGTTTGCCTCCGGATAACGGGTCGGTTCCAGTTCATTAAACTGACTCACTGCGTATGTGGTAAGCCTTTTGCCTTTGGCTTTGAAGCTTTTGACTCCTACAAAGTCTGCGGCCTCAATATCCAATGACCCCCGGAAACTGTCATTACCTCCGAATACAAGCTGTAAGTGAGCATAATATTCGTCGGTCAGTAAGATAAGTTCATTCTGCTTGTTCTCACCCAGGTAGTTTTGTTTTCGGGTAGAGCTTTCGAAAGCAAAACGTTTCAGGTATGGATAACCTTGCTGGTCGTGGTCATAAAGAACGGCAGTCCATATCTTGTTCGGGTCGAACTTTTCAATGATGTATATGTTCTTGTCGTAATGATTATTAATGTCGAAATCAGTCGTGTAGAAATCACCATTGGTCAGTATTACCAGAATTTGATCGTCTGTCTGAAACTCTCCCAGATATTCGCCGCGATTATCGTAATTAAGGCGAAGCACATCGTGGTCAAACCATACTTGTCTTCCTCCTAAAGTAGAGCCGCCACGTTGCTTGAGAGAGATTTTATGAACCTCAAATTTTGTAAGAGTATTACCTTTTGACTGTCTTCCTTTGATACTGATTTCACTGAAGTCTTTTTCAAAGAAAATCTTTTTGATACGTGGATTCGGTTTTAGAGTTACCTTGATTATTTCGGCTTCACCGTTTGGATTGGCCGTAAAATAGACTACTTTTGAATTGGGGGTGCCTAAAGTCAGGTCATATTCACGGTCGCGGGTGATGCCGGCAACAAAGAAACGCTTGATATAATGACATCCGCTGGCACCATCACGATATACTACGTTGTAAACGGTTCGTTTGTCGTTCTTCTTGAAGATGTCAATATGTATGATGTTCTTGCCTACAAACATCTTGTCGCTGACACGTACAATCTTGTATTTGCCGTCGCGATAAAATATGATAACATCGTCTATGTCTGAACAGTTTGCTATGAATTCATCCTTTTTGAGACTGGTTCCTATAAAGCCTTCTTCACGGTTGATATACAGCTTTTCGTTTGCTTCGACAACCTTTGTTGCCTCTATGGTGTCGAAGTTACGTATTTCTGTAAGACGGGGATGTTCTTTTCCATACTTGTCCTTGAGCATATGAAACCACTCGGCGGTGACTTCGATCATGTTTTCAAGTTTCTTGTCAATCTCCGCTATTTCTTCCTTCATGCGCGCAATGGCTTCATTGGCCTTGTCTGTATTGAATTTCAAGATGCGTGCCATCTTGATTTCCATAAGTCTCAGAATATCGTCTTTGGTTACTTCACGGATGAATTGAGGATAGAACGGAGTCAGGCGATAATCGATATGTTCGCACGCGGCATCCATGTTTTTAGCCTGTTCGAATTCCTTGTCTTTGTAAATGCGTTCTTCTATGAATATCTTTTCAAGAGAGGCGAAGTGCAAGGTATCCAGCAGTTCTCCTTTTCTTATTTCAAGTTCCTGACGTAATAAGGAGAGGGTATTGTCTACCGATTTTTTCAATACGTCACTTACGGTAAGGAAATGAGGCTTTCTGTCATCAATGACACAGCAGTTGGGCGAAATGTTGACTTCACAGTCGGTACATGCATAAAGGGCATCCAGAGTCTTGTCTGACGAAACTCCTGGAGCCAGATGTACCAATATCTCGGCATGAGCGGCAGTATTGTCTTCCACCTTGCGGATTCTGATTTTTCCCTTGTCTACAGCTTTAAGGATAGAATCAATAAGGGTAGAGGTGGTCTTGCCATAAGGTATTTCTGTAATGACAAGTGTTTTATTGTCGAGTTTGCTTATCTTGGCACGTACCTTTACACTTCCTCCACGTTCTCCGTCGTTATATTTGGAAACGTCAATGGAGCCTCCTGTCTGAAAATCCGGATACAGCTTGAAAGGTTCGTTATGGAGATAAGAGATTGCGGCATCGCATAATTCATTGAAATTATGTGGCAGAATCTTGGATGACAGTCCTACTGCAATACCTTCTACTCCCTGAGCCAGTAATAGAGGAAACTTTACAGGAAGGGTTATCGGTTCCTTGTTGCGCCCATCGTATGAAAGTTTCCATTCGGTAGTTTTCGGATTGAATACAACATCCAGCGCGAATTTGGAAAGTCGTGCTTCAATATAACGGGGGGCGGCTGCGTCATCTCCGGTCAGAATGTTTCCCCAGTTACCCTGATGGTCTATGAGCAGTTCCTTTTGTCCAAGCTGTACCAGTGCATCACCGATGGATGCATCTCCGTGTGGGTGGAACTGCATGGTATGTCCTACAATGTTGGCCACTTTATTGTATCGCCCGTCGTCAAGACGTTTCATGGAATGGAGAATACGTCTTTGTACGGGTTTCAGACCGTCGTTTATGTGTGGTACGGCACGTTCCAGTATTACGTATGATGCGTAGTCCAGAAACCAGTTTTGGTACATTCCGCTCAACTGGTGTTTTATATGTTCGTCTTTAGTATCGGTTGGTATATAGTCTGAGTGTCCTTCCGGCAATTCATTAATATCGTCGCTCATGTGTTATTCTATATTTTTATGCATTTGAGGCAAAAATACAAAAATAAAGTCGATTGGACTTATAAATCACTTCTCTTTTTCATGAATGGATTTTTTAAAATGTTATTAATAGAAGAACGGTATATCGAAAAATATATGATTTTTGAAGGTTTTTATACTCGTTTTAATCTTTTTCTTTGTGAAATAATAATAATCAGTTACAAGATTATTAGGTATGATAGCAAAAAAATCATTTATTTTGCAACTCAAATTATTATATGCTTTGTGTAAAGCACGAAAATTCAGAAATAATATTTTTATATACGATGGCACAACAAGAAGATGTTTTTAAGAAAATCGTATCACATTGTAAAGAATACGGTTTCGTTTTTCCTTCAAGTGATATCTATGACGGACTGGGCGCAGTGTATGATTACGGCCAGATGGGTGTGGAATTGAAAAATAATATAAAGCAATACTGGTGGCAAAGTATGGTCCTTTTGCATGAAAATATTGTCGGATTGGATTCTGCTATTTTTATGCATCCTACTATTTGGAAGGCTTCAGGACATGTTGATGCTTTTAATGACCCTTTGATTGATAATCGTGATTCTAAGAAGCGTTATCGTGCCGATGTCTTGATTGAGGATCAGATTGCCAAATATGATGAGAAGATTAATAAGGAAGTAGCTAAGGCTGCAAAACGTTTTGGGGATGCCTTTGACGAAGCGCAGTTCCGTAGTACAAATGCACGTGTATTGGAACATCAGGCTAAACGTGATGCGTTGCATGAGCGTTATGCAAATGCCATGAATGCAAACGACCTGAATGAATTGCGTCAGATTATTCTGGATGAAGAAATCGTATGTCCGATATCAGGAACAAAGAACTGGACTGAGGTACGTCAGTTTAATCTGATGTTTGCTACAGAAATGGGATCTACTGCTGATGGTGCCATGAAGGTATATCTTCGTCCGGAAACAGCTCAAGGTATCTTTGTGAACTTCTTGAATGTACAGAAGACTGGACGTATGAAGGTTCCGTTTGGTATAGCTCAGATAGGAAAGGCTTTCCGTAATGAAATCGTAGCTCGTCAGTTTATATTCCGTATGCGTGAGTTCGAACAGATGGAGATGCAGTTCTTTGTTCGTCCGGGTTCAGAGCTTGAATGGTTTAATACCTGGAGAGAAACTCGTCTGAAGTGGCATAAGGCTTTAGGCTTTGGAGATGATCATTATCGTTTCCATGACCATGAGAAACTGGCGCATTATGCTAATGCGGCAACCGATATTGAGTTCCTGATGCCTTTTGGATTTAAGGAAGTTGAAGGAATTCATTCACGTACGAATTTTGACCTGAGTCAGCATGAGAAGTTTAGCGGAAAGAGTATTAAGTATTTCGATCCGGAATTGAATGAGTCTTATACTCCGTATGTAATTGAAACTTCCATCGGTGTTGACCGTATGTTCTTGAGTATAATGTGTGCTTCTTATCAGGAAGAAAAACTTGAAAACGGAGAAACTCGCGTCGTTCTGAAGTTGCCTGCTGCACTGGCTCCGGTGAAATTGGCTGTACTTCCATTGGTAAAGAAGGATGGGCTGCCGGAAAAAGCGCGTGAAATTATGAATGAGCTTCGTTTCCATTTCAATTGCCAGTATGATGAAAAGGATTCAATAGGAAAACGTTATCGTAGACAGGATGCTATTGGTACTCCGTATTGTATTACGGTAGATCATCAGTCGCTGGAAGATAATTGCGTGACATTGCGTGATCGTGATACTATGGAGCAGGAGCGTGTTGCTATTGCTGATTTAAATAAAATAATTGCAGATAAAGTTAGTATAACTAGTCTGTTGAAGACTCTGATTTAATTAAACTATTGTATGAAAAAAGGCTTTTACTTACTGTTGGGATTAATGGCGGGCTTGTTTGCTTTCGCTTCCTGTGATGAAACAAAGGAAACAGATCCATATGCTAATTGGAAAGTGCGTAATGAGCGTTTCCTCGATTCAATAGCAGATGTTGCACATACGAATGAAAGCGGAAAATGGAAAGTTATTCGTTCTTTTTCCCAAATAGAGTCTACGCCAGGTGAAGGTTCAATACCTACACAAGGTGAAGTAAGTGATTATATTTATGCTGAAGTTTTACAGTCAGCCGAAGGTGAAGACTGTCGTCAGGTGTTGTATACGGATACTGTAGAAGTACATTATCGTGGAAAACTGATAAATGGTGTTTCATTCGATGAGTCATATTCGCAGAGCGAACTGGATTATGAATTATTGCAGCCTACAAGTATGGTCGTTTCCAATCTCATAAACGGTTTTACGACTGCTTTGTTGAATATGCGTGAAGGTGATCATTCTTTGTCGCAGTGGCAGTATAAAGGAGATAGATGGAAAGTATATATTCCTTATCAGTTAGGATATGGAACTTCTAAATACGGAGAATCTATTCCTGCATATTCAGTATTGATATTTGATATAGCCTTAGTTCGTACATGGGGGCCTGGTGAGGATGTTCCTGATTGGAATTAGCCGAATATGAATTTTAAATATAAAATCGCTTTCATGCTTTTCAAGAAACATGGAAGCGATTTTTTGTATCATATGACTCTTGTCTTTTAGTCGAAAAAAGGATATTTTCTTGTAGATTTATAAAGAGATCCAGGTATTGGAACAAAAACTTCTCTTAAGTAAAGTAGGTGGAATTCTTAAGAAATGTTATTCTTGGGGCTTGTTCCCCGACTGTCGGTAGTATGACTTTGGTAATCGAGGAGCATATTCATAAAAAAACAGTCCTTGATATTACAAATTCACACTCCGAAATCAGAAAATCTCCTCCTTTAAAATCTCACAGATTTTCCAAAAACCGTTCCAAATCCGTCATACTCCTGCAAAAAGGCCAAAAAAATATGTTCTACAACATGCTTGTCCTACAGACACTTATCAAATCATCCCAAAAAAACTTCAAAAAAAGTGGCAGAAAAGTTTGGAGCGTAATGAAAAACCGTCTACCTTTGCATCCGCTTTCGATAAGGAAAGCCACTCATAAAGAGCGTAAGATACTTGAAATAATGCA
>CALUJE010000049.1 GCA_944320885.1 uncultured Phocaeicola sp. | reverse complement strand
GTTCGATTCGGCTGAGGAAATGGTGAAACTGGCGGCGATAAGAATGTTACTGAGCAAAATTTAAACAGGCTCTAAAACTTTTGCGGTATTTTTCCAGAATATCAAATTCTGTAAAGCCCAAAGTTGGGTGAATTTCCGAAATATTTTGTACCTTAGCCATATCTTAGTCGGGGAATTTCCCCCGTTTTGGCCTTCAAACCTTATTTGCGGGGGAATACCTAAAGATACAAAAAAGCCAGCTAATTCGCAATATTTTGTGTATGAATTAGTTGGCTGATTTTATATTATTTACTGAATGTCCCTATCATAAGATGCAAAACGGATGTGATTTCTTGTGGTTTCAAGGAGTCACATCCGTTTCTTGTTTTTATTTCTGATATGTTTGTATAAGATCTTACTGAGTTCGTCAGCGCGCGTTTGTAGTGTGTTTGTGTGATTCTATTTCAGCTCTTTTGGCCATTCGTAATAATTCTGATGCAAAAACGAAATCATCAAATGTTTGACATCCGGAGTTGAATACTTCTTTTTTAGTTCCATGCCATTCCAAATGTCCTTCATTTATAAAGAGAATACTGTCTCCTATTCCTGTTACAGAATTCATATCATGTGTATTGATAATTGTTGTGATATTGTATTCCGTTGTAATATCATGTATTAACTCATCTATAAGTAAAGAGGTTTTAGGATCCAGTCCGGAATTTGGTTCGTCACAGAACAGGTATTGAGGATTAAGTGCTATTGCGCGGGCTATGGCAACTCGTTTCTGCATACCTCCACTGATTTCTCCCGGATATTTTTTTTCAGCCCCTATAAGATTGACACGATCCAGACAAAATAAGGCACGTTTCATGCGTTCCTGGTAATTGTCTTTTGAAAACATGTCAAGTGGAAACATCACGTTTTCTAGTACTGTCATAGAATCAAACAAGGCAGCACTTTGAAAAATCATTCCCATTTCGCGGCGTAAGGTTGTTTTTTCATTTTTATTCATTCTAACCAAATTTCGTCCGTCATAAAGAACTTCTCCTTTTTCGGGAGTCAATAACCCTACAATGGTTTTCATCAGAACGGTTTTTCCTGAACCACTTCGTCCGATAATCAGATTGGTTTTTCCGTTTTCAAAGACAGCGTTTATATTGGATAAAACGGTATGTCCTTCGAATGATTTGCATAAGTTCTTTATTTCAATCATTTTGTAAGCAATTGTGTTAGAAATAAATCGGAAAATAATATAAGTACACTGCTGCATACGACCGCATTGGTGCTTGCTTTTCCTACTTCAATTGACCCTCCTTCAACCGTAAAGCCAAAAAATGAAGATACGCTGGCAATAATAAATGCGAATGCTATTGATTTGATTATACCACACCATACAAACCATTCATTGAATGAATATTGTAATCCATATGTCAAGTCTTCCGGATTGATGATATGAGCAATATATGCAGTCGCATATGCACCGGTAATTCCCGCAAAAATACTGAATACAACCAATGCTGGTATCATGGTTACTAATCCTGCTATCTTTGGCATGATTAGAAAACGTGCCGGATTAACTCCCATCATTTCTAATGCGTCAATTTGCTGGGTCACTCGCATGGTTCCAAGTTCAGAGGCAATGTTTGAACCTACTTTACCGGCAAGTATCAAACACATTATTGAAGATGAAAACTCCAGTAACATGATTTCACGTGTGGTGAATCCTGTTACAAAACGTGGCATCCATGATGACTGTATATTCAATTTGATTTGAATACAGATGACAGCTCCGATAAAGAAAGAAATAAGAAGTACAATACCTATGGAATTTACTCCTAACTGTTCCAATTCCTTAAGATATTGTTTCCAGAACATTCTTCCTCTTTCCGGACGGCCGAATGTTTTTCCCATCAGGAGCATGTAGCTTCCTAACTGATGAAGCGATTTGAAAAGTACTTTCACGTTGTTTCCTGTTTACAATTTTGTGCAAAAATAACGCTTTTGTGAAAGAAAACCGATGCATTTAATATAGTTTCCTCTTTTAATAACCTTTTTTAAATGCGAATTTCTTATTTTTGCGGAAAATAAGAAACTATGACAAAGGCAGAAAATATAGAAATGCATATTCCTGAGGATGGAAGAATGGTACTGCGAACCGAGAATCTGGTAAAAAAATATGGTAAACGAACTGTTGTAAACCATGTTTCTATAAATGTGAAGCAAGGAGAAATTGTTGGTCTTTTAGGGCCTAATGGAGCAGGAAAAACAACTTCTTTCTATATGACGACGGGATTGATAGTTCCTAATGAGGGGCATATTTATCTGAATGATTTGGATATAACCAAATATCCTGTATACAAGCGTGCTCAGAATGGAATAGGTTATTTGGCTCAGGAGGCTTCTGTCTTTCGGAAGATGAGTGTAGAAGATAATATTGCTTCGGTGTTGGAAATGACCAATAAACCTAAAGATTATCAGAAAGAAAAGCTTGAAAGTCTGATTGCTGAATTCAGATTGCAGAAAGTTCGTAAAAATTTGGGAGATCAACTTTCAGGAGGAGAACGTCGTCGTACGGAAATAGCTCGCTGTTTGGCTATAGACCCTAAATTTATTATGCTGGATGAACCTTTTGCCGGAGTTGACCCTATAGCTGTAGAAGATATACAACATATCGTATGGAAACTGAAAGATAAAAATATTGGAATTTTGATTACGGACCATAATGTACAGGAAACATTGAGTATTACGGACCGTGCTTACCTGCTTTTTGAGGGTAAAATCTTGTTCCAGGGAACTCCGGAAGAGCTTGCGGCGAATCAGATTGTTCGTGAGAAATATTTGAGTCAGAGCTTCGTGCTGAGAAGAAAAGATTTTCAGTTGCAATAAAATATTCTGTATTCATATACAAATAAAAGGCTGGTATATGTTGGAGAAGGAAGGATGTAGTCATTTCTTCCTTTTTTTGTGTAAAAATTTGGGCAAGTTGTTCTTGTATTGGGTTATTTACCGATTCTGTCATACAATGGAAGATGAGGTGGCATAAAATGCTTTGTTGAGATAAAGATTCAAAGTATATACTGGAATGAACTCTGATTTTTAGTTTTTTTTATTCTGGGCCTTTGGTATTTAAAAGATTAAAGCTAATTTTGCGCACTCTTATATATAAGTATAGAAGTAAACATAGACGAATTATAGTAATCATTAAAATAAATTGTCAGAATGAACGTTTCACTACAGAACATTGACAAGGTAAGCGCATTGCTTACTGTAAAAATGGAAAAAGAAGACTATCAGGCACGTGTAGAGAAAGCCCTGAAGTCTTTCCGTCAGAAAGCTAATATGCCTGGATTCCGTCCTGGTATGGTTCCAATGGGTTTAATAAAGAAACAGTACGGTTCAGCTATATTGGCCGAAGAAGTAAATAAACTTCTTCAAGAAAAAGTATATGAATATCTTCGTGAAAATAAAGTTAATATGTTGGGTGAACCTCTTCCTAATGAAGAAAAACAACCAGTTATTGACTTTGCTAAAGACGAGACTTTTGAATTCGTTTTTGATATAGCTTTAGCTCCTGAATTTGATGTTACACTTGATTCAAATGATGAAGTAGACTATTATACAATTGATGTAAATGATGAGTTGGTTGATCGTCAGGTTAAGATGTATGCTCAACGTGGTGGTAAATATGATACCGTACAAGAGTATTCAGAAGGCGACATGCTCAAAGGTTTGATAGCAGAACTTGATGAGAATGGAAATACCAAAGAAGGAGGAATACAGGTAGAGCATGCAGTTATGATGCCTACTTACATGAAGAAGGATGAGCAGAAAGCTATCTTTGCAAATGCGAAAGTAAATGATGTTTTGGTGTTTAATCCTTTTGAGGCTTTTGAAGGCAGCGAAGCTGAAATTTCTTCTCTTTTGAAGATTGAAAAGAATGCAGTTGCCGAAACAAAATCTAACTTCAGTTTCCAAGTAGAAGAAATCACTCATTTTGTACCGGGAGATTTGGATCAGACATTATTTGACAATGTGTTTGGTGAAGGAGCCGTACATAGTGAAGAAGAATTCCGTGCAAGAATCAAAAATGAACTTTCTGAGCAATTCCAGAATGACAGCAATTATAAATTCTTGATTGATGTACGTGATTATGTAACTAAGAAGTTGGGTAAATTGGAATTCCCAGATGCTCTCTTAAAACGTATCATGTTATTAAATAACCAAGAAAAAGGTGAAGCTTTTGTTGCTGAAAATTATGATCGTAGCATTGAAGAGCTTACATGGCATCTTATTAAGGAAAAATTGGTTGCAGCCAACGAAATTAAAGTTGAGAACAACGATATAACAGAGATGGCTAAAGAGGTAACTCGCATCCAGTTCGCTCAATATGGTATGTTGAATGTTCCTGAAGACATGCTTGAAAACTACGCAAAAGAGATGTTGAAGAAGAAAGAGTCTGTAGAGCAACTTGTTAATCGTTGCGTAGAATCTAAGCTTGCTAAAGCTTTGAAAGACAAAGTTAAATTGAATAATAAGACTGTCTCTGTAGAAGAATTCAACAAAATGTTTGAATAAGAGATATTGTTTTTGCTAAAACTTTCTAAAAGGGAGGCTTTGGGTGTGAGTAATATTGTACATTTGTGCACAATATGGAAGACCAAAAGCTTCTCTTTTATTATGTATTAATTTGAAAATATATGAAAGACGATTTTAGAAAGTATGCGACTAAACATTTGGGGATAAATGGTATGGTCCTTGATGATGTGATTCGTTCACAGGCAGGATACCTGAATCCTTATATTTTGGAAGAACGTCAGTTAAATGTAACACAGCTTGATGTTTTTTCACGTTTGATGATGGATCGTATTATTTTCCTAGGTACGGAAATTAATGATTATACAGCAAATACATTACAAGCCCAATTACTTTATCTGGATTCCGTGGATCCGGGAAAAGATATTTCCATATATATAAATTCACCGGGTGGTTCAGTCTATGCAGGATTGGGTATTTATGATACAATGCAGTTTATATCGAGTGATGTTGCTACGATTTGTACGGGAATGGCTGCTTCGATGGCTGCCGTTTTGCTTGTTGCAGGAAAAGAGGGTAAACGTTCTGCTTTGGTACATTCCCGTGTAATGATTCATCAACCGATGGGAGGTGCACAAGGACAGGCTTCTGATATTGAAATTACTGCTCGTGAAATTCAAAAGTTGAAAAAGGAACTTTATACTATTATTGCAGATCATTCACATACCGACTTTGATAAAGTATGGAAAGATTCCGATCGAGATTATTGGATGACAGCTCAGGAAGCAAAGGAATATGGAATGATTGATGAAGTATTAGAACGTAAAAAATAACGGGAGGATAACATTGGATTCAAAAAATAAGTCGAAAAGACATTGTAGTTTCTGCGGAAGACCAGAAACGGAAGTTGGCTTTCTGATTACAGGTATCGACGGATGTATCTGTAATGATTGTGCTGCTCAAGCCAATGAGATAGTGCAAGAGGCTATAGGGCAGACAATGAAGGGACGTTTGTCAAAATTGGACAGGAACGAACTTCCTAAACCAAAAGAAATAAAAGACTTCCTGGATCTTTATGTCATAGGACAGGATGATGCCAAGAGATATTTGTCAGTTTCTGTATATAATCATTATAAACGATTGCTTCAGCAAGATAATGGTGATGATGTGGAAATTGAAAAATCAAATATTATTATGGTTGGTAGTACGGGTACTGGCAAAACTTTGTTGGCTCGTACAATAGCTAAATTGCTTCATGTTCCTTTTACAATTGTTGATGCAACGGTGCTTACCGAAGCTGGTTATGTAGGTGAAGATATTGAAAGTATACTGACACGTTTATTGCAAGTTGCTGATTATAATGTTGCAGAAGCTGAGCGTGGAATTGTTTTTATCGATGAAATTGATAAGATTGCTCGTAAAGGAGACAATCCTTCTATAACACGTGACGTCAGCGGTGAAGGTGTTCAACAAGGGTTGTTGAAACTACTTGAAGGATCAATTGTAAATGTCCCTCCTCAAGGAGGACGTAAGCATCCTGAGCAAAAGATGATTCCTGTTAATACAAAAAATATTTTATTTATTTGTGGTGGTGCTTTTGACGGTATTGAGAAAAAAATAGCTCAGCGTTTGAATACACATGTTGTCGGCTATGGCGCAGTGCAGAATACAATGCATATTGATAAGGAAAATATGATTCAGTACATAGCGCCTCAAGATCTTAAATCTTTTGGACTGATACCTGAGATTATAGGACGTTTACCGGTTTTGACTTATTTAAACCCATTGGATAGGACAGCTTTGCGTAATATTCTGACTGAGCCTAAGAATTCTATTATCAAGCAGTATATTAAATTGTTTGAAATGGATGGAGTAAACTTGACTTTTGAACCAGAGGTCTTTGAATTCATTGTTGATAAGGCTATTGATTATAAGTTAGGTGCTCGTGGATTACGTTCAATAGTTGAGACTATTATGATGGATACAATGTTTGATATTCCCTCACAGAAAGTTACAGAATATTGTGTGACTTTAGACTATGCCAAAAAGCAATTGGAAAAAGCTAATATGTCAAGATTGCAGGCGGTATAGATTAAATGCAATAAGGAAAAACTCAAAAATAAGGATAAAGGGGATAAAATAGTATTCGAAATATTTGTATTTTATAGTAAGTTGTTTATAAATTTGTTAGTCATTCATTTTGAATTATTAATCACGAAAAAGGAATAGTATGGCGGAGAAATCAAATTTAACAGCACAGCTAAAGAGGTATTTCGGATTCGATACATTTAAGGGTGATCAAGAGGCTATCATTCGGAATCTCATGGCTGGTCATGACACCTTTGTCCTAATGCCTACTGGAGGTGGTAAATCTTTATGTTATCAGCTTCCTTCTTTATTGATGGAAGGGACTTCTATTGTTATTTCTCCTTTAATTGCCTTGATGAAGAATCAGGTTGATGCTATACGAAATGTGAGTGAGGAAGATGGAGTTGCGCATTTTATTAATTCGTCTTTAGGTAAAGCTGCTATAGATCAGGTTAAGAGTGATATCTTGGCAGGGAAAACGAAATTATTGTATGTAGCTCCGGAATCTTTGACCAAAGAAGAAAATGTTGAATTTTTGAGGAGTATAAAAATTTCATTCTATGCAATTGATGAAGCTCATTGCATATCAGAATGGGGACACGATTTCCGGCCGGAATACCGAAGAATTCGTCCTATTATAAATGAAATAGGAAAAGCTCCGATCATTGCTTTGACAGCAACTGCCACAGATAAGGTGAGAAGTGATATTAAGAAAAGTCTGGGAATTGTTGATGCAAAGGAATTTAAATCTTCTTTCAATAGGCCAAACCTTTATTATGAGGTACGCTCCAAAACGAAAAATATCGATAAGGATATAATAAAATACATAAAGGCCAATCCAGGGAAATCGGGTATAATTTATTGTCTGAGTCGGAAAAAAGTCGAGGAATTGGCCGAAATTCTGAGAGCTAATAATATTAATGCTCGTCCTTACCATGCAGGTATGGATACTGCTACAAGAACTGCCACACAGGATGATTTCCTTATGGAAAAGATTGACGTTATTGTGGCTACGATTGCGTTTGGTATGGGTATTGATAAACCGGATGTACGCTATGTCTTACATTATGATATGCCTAAAAGTCTTGAAGGATATTATCAGGAAACAGGACGTGCCGGACGTGATGGCGGTGAAGGAAACTGTATTGCATTTTATTCGAACAAAGACCTTCAAAAACTGGAAAAGTTTATGGAAGGTAAACCTGTAGCAGAACAGGATATAGGCAAGCAGTTATTACGTGAGACTGCTGCGTATGCAGAATCTTCAGTTTGTCGCCGAAAGTTGTTATTGCATTATTTTGGTGAGATATATACAGAAGAAAATTGTGGAAATTGTGACAATTGTTTAAACCCTAAGAAACAAGTGGAAGCTCAAGATTTATTATGTACTGTTCTTGAAACTGTATTGGCAGTAAAAGAGAACTTTAAAGCAGAATATGTGATAGACGTCATTCTTGGAAAAGAAACGACGGAAGTTTTAGATCATAAACATGAGGAACTGGAGGTATTTGGCTCTGGCTCTGGCGAAGAAGAAAAATTGTGGAATGCTGTAATCCGACAAGCTTTGATTGCAGGTTATTTGAGTAAAGATGTTGAGAATTATGGCTTGCTTAAAGTTACAGCGGACGGTAAGAAATTTCTGAAGCATCCCAAATCATTTAAAATAACCGAGGATAATGATTTTGAGGAGGAAGAAGAAGAAACACCAATGCGCGGAGGTGCATCGTGTGCTGTTGATCCGGCTCTTTACTCAATGTTGAAAGATTTAAGGAAGAAGCTTTCAAAGAAGTTGGAAGTGCCTCCTTATGTGATATTTCAAGATCCTTCATTAGAGGCTATGGCTACGATTTATCCTATAACTTTGGAAGAATTGCAAAATATTCCTGGAGTAGGAGCAGGTAAGGCTAAGCGTTATGGAGCGGAATTCTGTCAGCTTATCAAACGTCATTGTGAGGAAAATGAGATAGAGCGTCCAGAGGATTTGAGAGTACGTACGGTTGCTAACAAGTCAAAGTTGAAAGTTTCTATAATTCAAAGTATAGATCGAAAAGTTGCTCTAGATGATATAGCATTAGCTAAAGGAATCGAGTTCTCGGAATTGCTTGATGAAGTTGAGGCTATTGTTTATTCTGGTACGAAGCTTAATATTGATTATTTCCTGGAAGATGTAATGGATGAGGATCATGTAGAAGATATATATGATTATTTTAAGGAATCTGTTACAGATAGTATAGAAGAAGCAATGAAAGAACTTGGTGATGATTATACGGAAGATGAGATTCGTCTAGTACGTATTAAGTTTATTTCTGAGATGGCTAATTGATATTTGCAAAATAATTTGATTAAGGTGTCCTTATTTATAAAAGGACACCTTTTTTATTGCTTAAAAAGCATGTTTGTGTTCTATAAGTGGTTTTAAGATTAGTCTGTTTGATATTAAAAGATTTATTGTTTTTCTGATATTGTTATCTTAGTGTTACGGATATATAACTGTAGTCAGAGATTAAGTATAGGGATGTCTAAATTTATATCCTTGTATTTCTGATACCTGAAGCTATATGAATTTTATGGATGATTTATTTAAAAGATGTGCTTTTAGGAAAATCATATTTGCTTATGGCTATTGGGGGTATTCTTCTTTCCTTGGCTACCGTCAAGATAGAAGTGCAACACCATCCCCCTCTTCCTCCGTCCTTGGAGCGTAGCGGAAAGGGAGGAGA
>CALUJE010000048.1 GCA_944320885.1 uncultured Phocaeicola sp. | reverse complement strand
TTTCTCCTCCCTTTCCGCTACGCTCCAAGGACGGAGGAAGAGGGGGATGGTGTTGCACTTCTATCTTGACGGTAGCCGCAACCATATTCACATTCCTCAAACAAATTCCAAGAATAAATATGACAATAAGCTATATTCCAATAGTAAAACTCTATCGGATATTAAAGGGTTATTCCAATGTTTGTATCACTTCACTGGCCCATTGCAGCAATACACAACTG
This sequence comes from uncultured Phocaeicola sp., assembly GCA_944320885.1. Classification (GTDB taxonomy): domain Bacteria; phylum Bacteroidota; class Bacteroidia; order Bacteroidales; family Bacteroidaceae; genus Phocaeicola_A. Next base: position 14,464 of record CALUJE010000048.1, on the reverse strand, counting down.
TATTCGTCAAAAACCTCATCATTGCAATCACAGTCAATGACATTTGCCGTTTGCAATATCTTACGGTCATCTGAAGCAGCAACACCGGCTTCAAGCTCTCTCATCGAAGCAATATAATTTCCCGTATCCAGAAAATGCTTCATACGTACCGTAAAACGGGCTGTTTTATAAAGTCCCATAAGCACTTCGCTACTACGGGCATGAAGATAGTTATGCGAACAGGCATGATACAGATTACAAGCCCCCGTCAACACGGCACGCTGTATATCTTTGTCTGAAAAGAGCATATACAAATCTTCAAATGAACCGATAACTGGTTTTGTATCGAGTACCAGTTGCAACAAATCTGATTTTTCCCAATTACGAAGTTCTCCTTCACCTGCAACAAATCCGCAAATCTGTTCGCTGTGTTCCATTAAACTGAGCAATTTACGATATGCCTGTAAATCGGTAAAACTCACTTCATCCAAAATCACTACTACGTCAATGTCACTCGTGACAGTCTGCTCACCGCGTCCACAACTTCCTTGTATGCCCAAAAATTTCAGACGAGAAGCAAAAAGCTCCACCAACTTCGTCTGAAACAGCCTCATCCAATCATCAATATTAAAACACTGTTCCATCTGTATATCCTTTCCAATCAATTTTACATCCAATCTTCTTCAATTCACGCAAGGCACTTCGTCTGGCAGAATCAACGCTTGCCGGCAAACCGGGAGGAAGCATCTCCAGACATAAAACCAGTTCACTTGCCAGTTCCGGATAGGGAACACACATCCGTGTGGCAAGTTTTATCATGTAAGAACGGCAACTGTCCGACATCTTTGCATCGGCTATATGGTTCAAACAGAAATCAAACAAATCGGTTCTGAATTCCGGACAACAGGGAAAATCTATAAGGATAGCGAACAATAATCCTCTGTTTTCATGCTTCACGGACGACATGGCGAAGTCTACCAGTTCATCGTATCGTGATATAAGATAGATATTTTTATCTTCCGGTGACAAGTGTGCAAGTACCCACGCCGCATTGCGCGACACACGTCTGTCTCCCGTATCAAACATGATTTCGCATACTTCCGCTATACCCTGCTCATCATGGTGAAGTGCATCAGCATAAGCCCTAACCCGATACCCGGAAAGAGTACCACGCAAACGTTGCCTCCACTCCGAGTGTATGTTTAAACTCATCCGTTCCACTACTCAAAAGTGATTCGTTCTATATATCCGAAAGATATTCATTAGTCTCATCCACATCAAAGTCGTCCACATCCCAGTCTTCATCCTCCTCCATTTCCAACCATTCGCGCATATTTCTGGCTTCTTCACCGTGAGGTTCTTCCTTAAAGACTTGTTTCAGATATTCATATCCTCCTACACCACCACAATCTTCCGGAGGACATATACCTTTTCCTGCCACACATCTGGCTTTGGTCATCTTCTCATCAAGCACCGCTTCCAACGTTATGGTATGATACCAGCTGTCGCCAAAATCATATTCGTAAAGCAGCTTCTTCGAGGTATCTCCTTCAAAATAAGCTTTCAGCCTCAGATTCGCCGCATTTCTTGTACGAACCGGATAAAATTCGTCATACTCACTTTTCTCCGATATTCTCACGTCGCAATCATACATCTTGTCTGTAAAAGCAAACAAATGGTAATCACACCATCCGAAAGCACACTGAATCACTTCGTGAAAACGAAGGAATGTAAATGTATCGGGCACCAACACGCGTCGCCACACGGGCGGCTTGGTAATTCCCTTAATCTGAATCTTAAATTGGTAAACCATATGACAATTTCTTTAATAGTAAATATAGTATTCAATAATATGGAAGAATGCAGTCTGCCAGCTACATTCTTCCATCTGTTACAAAAGTTACTTCTGACGATGACACACCGTTCCCGTAGCCTGATAAGTGGGCATCACGAGCACTTCGGCTATCTGCACGTGTGCCGGAGCAGAAGCGGCATAATATACAACGTCGGCGATATCATCACCCGTAAGCGGACGGATTCCGTCATATACGGCATCAGCCTTGTCTTTGTCTCCACGGAAACGGATAACCGAGAAGTTGGTTTCAACCATACCCGGCTTGATATTGGTCACACGTAGCGGAGTATCTACAAGGTCTATACGCAGTCCGTCAGAAAGAGCCTTGACAGCCGCCTTTGTAGCGCAATATACACTGCCTCCAGCATATGCAGCATCACCGGCAATGGAACCAATATTAATAATGTGACCACATCCACGCTCCACCATACCCGGAACAATCATACGTGTCATAGCCAGAAGAGCCTTGATATTGGTATCAATCACAATGTCCCACTCATCGAGCGAACCTTCATGCTCCTTATCCATACCGATAACCAGTCCGGCATTGTTTATCAACACATCTATGTTTTTCCATTCACCCTGTAAAGAGTCAACGGCCTCACGCATAGCCTGACGGTCACGCACATCAAAAGGTAAGGTCAGCACATTAACCCCTTGCGCTGTAAGTTCCTTTTTCAGGTTCTCCAGTTTTTCCACATTACGGCCATTTAAAATCAGATTACTGCCCATTGCCGCAAATTTGCGGGCACATCCCTCACCGATACCACTAGTGGCACCGGTAATAAAAATTGTTTTTCCTTTCATTGCTGTTATATCATTAATAAATATTCATTTCCGAATATTACTCTCATACCGTTGCAATACTTCCAATGCTCTTTCTGCATCAGCATCTCTTATCATAATCTGTACCAACTGGGCAGAAATCACAATCGGACCGTACCCGCTTCTGACACTGTTCTGCAGGAAGCAGTCTATATTTTCATCTTTCAACATGCTCTCCAGCAACTGACAATCCCATAGTTCTCCGCGATACAGCTCAACAATTCTGTCCTGACTCATTTTTTCTGTCTCTGTTGTTAAAAACGCTCATCATTACGGCGTTCATGTATTTGTCCGTCCGTTTTCTCCCTGCGCAATTTCGCTCCACAATATTTGCAATACATGGCTTCGAAATCATGCCCGTCACGCTGACATCGCGGACACTTGCGTTTTTCCTGCTTCTTGTGCTCGCTTACCATAGTAGCCGAAACAATACCGGTAGGCACGGCTATAATGGTATAACCGATGAGCATAATGACGGCCGAGAGAAAACGTCCCAAAGGAGTCTCCGGTGTAATATCACCATAACCCACGGTAGTCATCGTTACAATGGCCCAGTAAATACTGTTGGGTATATTGTTGAAATCAGACCCCGGCTGAGTTCCCTCTATCATATACATCACCGTTCCCATTGAAGTCACCAGAATAAGCACGAAGAAAAAGAAGATAAAAATCTTCGGAGCACTGATCCACAAAGACCGGAGCAAGAGATTTCCTTCGTTAATAAAAAGAAACAGCTTGAATATACGGAATACACGGATAAGCCTGAAGGCACGGATAACCAGCAGATAATGCGAATCATGAAAGACAAACCCCAGATAAACAGGCAAAGTAGCCAGTAAATCAACTATGCCGAAAAAGCTGAATATATACTTTCGGGGTTCTTTCAGGCAATAAATGCGAGCCAGATATTCAAACGTAAAGAAGAGCGTAAGCAGGTATTCAAGAACCCTCAGAACCAGATAGGCCGAATGAGGGAAAATATGCATACTCTCAAGAATTACCAGCAATACACTCAGAGTGATACTGCCTATAAGTACAATATCAAACAGCTTGCCTTTGGGGGTGTCCGACTCAAAGACAATGGAATATATCTTCTGCTTCAGTTCATCATCATGCAAAAAATGCTGCCAACGCTGACGAAGTCGTGAAATGCATTTCATAACGCCTTTCTTTTTTTAGTTGCACGAAACAAAGTTAACAATAAATTAATGTACATCACATTTGCACAATGAAAACTTACATAACTTTGCAGCAAACATTTAATCTGTAGAATTATGAAATTTCTGGAACTGGTCAACAAACGCTATTCGGCAAGAAGCTATAAAGCCGACAAAGTAGAAAAAGAAAAGATAGATTATATTCTGGAATGTGCACGCCGGGCTCCTTCAGCCGTTAACTTTCAACCCTGGCATTTTCTGATTATCCGGAATGAAGAAAACAGAAACAAGATTCAACAGTGTTATGCACGCGAATGGTTCAAGACTGCACCGGTATATATTGTAGTCTGCGCAGACAAGTCTGCCGCATGGACACGCCAATCGGATGGAAAAAGCCATGCAGACATCGATGCCGCCATTGCCGCAGAGCATATATGTCTGGCTGCCGCAGATGCCGGACTGGGAAGCTGCTGGGTATGTAATTTCGATACCGTAAAGTTGGCACACGATTTTCAACTTCCTGCCGAAATTTATCCGGTAGCAATCATACCCATAGGTTATGTCGACGAACAACCACAGACACATTCCTCAAGAAAAGCTATCGAAGAAATCGCAACTTTCCTTTAACGGATATTTTTCTGTTGTAACGGTACTTGAAAAGCATTGATTCAATTCTAAAAAAAAGAAGACACTCTTCCATCAAACCATTTGACAATCAATTAAAAAGTTTCGCCTTAGAGTTTCAATCAGTTTCACTTAGGTGAAACTTTTGTTTCAGTTAAGAGAAACTTTTGTTTCCCTTCGTTGAAACTTTTGTTTCTCCCCAGTGAAACTTTTGTTTCAACGGGTGAAACTAATACGAAAACACTGTCACTGAATTTTTCTTGTCGGAGAATGCTTGTCATTTACCTTCTACTTACAGATGCAATGTCTTTACCATGACAAATTCTTCATCAGTTTCTTTTATAACAACGAATCCAAGTTTCAAATACATACGGAAAGCATAATTTGCTTTCTGCACAGACAGCGAAACCCGTCCATAACCTTTTTCCTTGAGTCTTTCTATCATTACATGCATAAGATTGCAACCTATACCCTTATTCCGATATTCCTTATACAAGGAAATAGAAAGTGACGGAGTCTCGTCATCCACATGACCGTAATCATTCATAATTCTTACCCACACGGCACCAACCACTTTACCTTCGCACTCAGCCATCAGGCAAAAGTCGTCTTTCTTTTTACCGAAATCTTCTATATATACTCTCAGTTCGGGCAAGTCAACCACTTCTTTTGGAGGAGCATCCATTCCTTCTGGTATATAAATCGCCTCATAAAGGAAATCTCTCAGTAAATATGTTTCCTCCGGATGCAAAGGACGAATAATACAGTTTACCGGTTTATCCATTCTGTTCGCATTTTCGTTTTAAATCTTCCACATAGCGTTTCTGCTGCCTTCTCAGATACCATTTGACAAAGGGATACAGCCACCATTTCCTTACTGTAACCGTTTCCACGAATTTTATCTCGGTTTCGGCTTCAGTTTCTCTGAAATATCCGGTCCACGAACCGCAAAGGTTTTTGTTCTCCAAATCGAAAGAATAACGTCTGTATGGCTCACACTCTGTAATTTTAAACTCAGTAAAAAAACCGTCACTGCTTATTTCTCTAAAACATCTTTCGTTAGAAATTTCAACGGATGTAATATCACTTCGCCATGAATAATCACAAAGCGAAGTTACCGTATTCCAAACGGTATGCAAATCGGCATAAATCCTTGCAATTATCACAGATTGAACCATCAAATTACTTTTTATCAACATTTTCTTTATATTTTTCCAGATTTCCAATCATTTTCTTCAGATTGGCTTCATTCTGTTCATCCGATATGGAAGGATCTTTCATAAACCGAACACAAGGTAATTCCGGACAGCCACCGCAATTATCACGTTTTTTCTCTTTACAGCATTTCCAAATCGGACAGGCATCATCGCCTGTATACTGTAACCAGAAGACCTTCCCTTTTATTTTCCGACATCCCTTGCACGCTTTCGGAAACGAAGCACATTCCACACACCGTACTCCACAGGGAGACGGATAATAGTAATCATCTTTCCAATGCCACCACTTGCACTTTCCAATATCCGGATTCGGAGAATTGACAAAATACTCCAGCGCACGGTACAGATAAAGCTGGCAACGGTCTATGATGCAACCACGCAAATTACACTCCTCACCATACAGTTCATCAGCCTTCTTTCCCTTTAACGAATCAATCGACGTATACCCCATAGATATAAGGTCTTGTTCCGTCTGCTGTCCCACATTTGGAATTTTCCGCAAAGAACATCCACTTTTCTTTGCAGCTTTCTCTTTGGGATATGGCAAAACTTTTTCCAATGCACCCACAATTCTTAGCACAACGTCTTTATGCTCTACATCCAATATGTAATGTTCTTTTGCTCCATCATAAGGTATTCCGGTTTCTGCCTCCTGCATCATGTCTGTTATCACCGGATGCTTTTTTACGTATGCAATATTGTCACACAATAAAACCATAGGCTTTTCGTTCACATATACCATATAATCACCGAACATTTTACGGTAACGCACATTTCCCAATTCTTTCAATCGGGAACAAACAAATTCCACAAATTCAAGGTTAGTCGCCATAGATTACAGATTTATGCCAAAGATAACACAAAAACAAGAATAACGTTAACTGTAGTCAGCAGACTTGTACGATATATAAAAATAAACCTTCGTTTTGTTCCTTATATAGATTTTTGCTACTTTTGGAGCATATAACTACTTAGCCATAAACAATATTCAAAGAATCTAAAGATTAGAAATATCTATATGTTACGTAAAATCAGACTGACACTGGCTATCCTGTTCTTTGCCTTGATCACTTTGCTGTTTCTCGACTTTACAGGCAGCATTCATGCATGGTTCGGATGGATGGCCAAGATTCAATTCCTGCCGGCAGTGCTGGCGGTGAACGCAGGAATCATTTTATTCCTTGTTGCCCTGACCTTTATATGTGGTCGTATCTATTGTTCCGTTATCTGTCCGCTGGGTGTATTCCAGGATATAGTTTCGTGGATAAGCTCCCGCAGAAAGAAAAAGAAATTCCGTTTTTCTTATTCCCCCGAAAAGAAATGGCTGCGTTACGGAATCCTTGCCCTATTTTTTGTGGCTCTTATTGCCGGAGTCGGCTCTTTCGTCGCATTGCTGGCACCATACAGTTCTTACGGACGCATTGCATCCAACCTGTTTGCTCCCGTCTATCAGTATGGAAACAATATACTGGCATACTTTGCCGAACGGGCCGAAAGTTATGCTTTCTACGAAACAACCGTGTGGATAAAAAGCATGCCCACTTTCATTATTGCCGCCGTAACATTCATTATTCTCATCATCCTGGCATGGCGAAACGGACGTACTTACTGCAATACCATCTGTCCGGTAGGAACCGTACTGGGATTCATTTCACGTTTCTCACTCTTACGTCCGGTAATAGATACAGACAAATGTAATGCATGCGGCTTATGCGCACGCAAATGTAAGGCTGCCTGCATCGACAGCAAGAACCATCACATTGATTACAGCCGGTGCGTTGCGTGCATGGATTGTCTGGATACGTGCAGACAACATGCCATCAGCTACAGTTTGCGAAAGAAAAGCAACAGCACTCAGCCTGCAGGCAATAATGAAAATGCACAGGTAGACAACTCTCGCCGAAACTTCCTGACAACAACTGCCGTTCTGGCTACCACAGCCGCCCTGAAGGCACAGGAAATGAAGGTAGACGGCGGACTGGCTACCATAGAAGATAAAAAGATTCCTGACCGTCAGACTCCAATCCTGCCTCCCGGCGCAAAAAGCGCACGCCACTTTGCACAGCATTGCACCGGATGCCAGCTATGCGTGTCTGTATGTCCGAACGAGGTGCTCCGTCCGTCGACCGACCTGCTGAAATTCATGCAGCCCGAGATGAGTTATGAACGCGGATACTGCAGACCGGAATGTACCAAATGCGCCGAAGTATGCCCGACGGGAGCCATCAAACTGGCTGACCTGGCAGAAAAATCGGCTACACAGATAGGCCACGCCGTATGGATTAAAAAAAACTGCGTAGTCCTGACCGACGGAGTGGAATGCGGAAACTGCGCACGCCACTGCCCGACCGGAGCCATACAAATGATTCCTTCGGATGCAGGCAACGCGGATTCTCCCAAGATACCGGCTGTTAACGTAGAGCGATGCATCGGATGCGGTGCCTGCGAGAACCTGTGCCCGGCACGACCGTTCAGCGCTATCTACGTGGAAGGACACGAAAGACACCGTATGGTATAATCAACTACAAAAACACAAGCATCATGAGTAACATGAACAACAAAGATATGTCTCGCCGTGAGTTTCTGAAAATAGTCGGAATCAGCACGGCAACTACAACAATGGCCCTGACCGGATGCGGACAAAAGCAGCAGGCTGGCCAAAAGTTACAGGCTCAAGGCGAAATCCCCACAGACAAGATGACGCTCAGAGTCAATCCGAAGACCAATGAGAAAGTGTCGTTGCTGGGATACGGATGCATGAGATGACCCACCCTGCCCGCTCCCGAAAAAGGAGGCAACGTAATAGATCAGGATGCCGTAAACGAACTGATAGACTACGCCATGGCACATGGAGTGAACTACTACGACACATCACCCGTGTATGTACAGGGATGGTCGGAAAAGTCAACGGGTATTGCACTTAAACGTCATCCGCGGGAAAAATTCTATGTTGCTACCAAACTGTCGAACTTCTCAAACTATACAAGAGAAAACTCGATTGCGATGTACCGGAAATCATTCGAAGACCTGCAGGTAGACTATATAGACTATTATCTGCTGCACTCTATCGGAAACGGAGGCATTGAAACGTTCAGAGCACGATATATCGACAACGGAATGATAGACTTCCTGATGAAGGAACGTGAAGCCGGACGAATCCGAAATCTAGGCTTTTCATTTCACGGAACAGTAGACGTATTCGATGAGGTACTGGCCATGCACGACAAAGTTCATTGGGATTTCGTACAGATACAGCTTAACTATGTAGATTGGCGCCATGCCTCGAAAAAAAACGTAGATGCCGAATATCTCTATGCAGAACTGGAAAAACGCCATATCCCAGCCATTATCATGGAACCGCTTTTGGGAGGACGTTTGTCGAACGTACCCGACCATATCGTATCACGCCTGAAACAGCGCCAGCCGGAAGTCAGCATAGCTTCATGGGCCTTCCGTTTTGCCGGTTCATTTCCGGGAGTACTCACCGTGCTCAGCGGCATGACATACATGGAACATCTGCAGGATAATCTGCGCACTTATTCGCCTCTGGTACCGCTGACCGAAGAAGAACATGAATTTCTGGAACAGACGGCCGACCTGATGATGCAATATCCCACCATTCCGTGTAATGACTGCAAATATTGCATGCCGTGTCCTTATGGCATAGATATTCCGGCAGTATTGCTGCATTACAACAAGTGTGTAAATGACGGAAATCTATCAACATCATCGCACGACAAGAACTACGAAGAGGCACGACGCGCCTTCCTGATAGGATACGACCGCAGTGTGCCGCGTCTGCGTCAGGCCAGTCACTGTATCGGATGTGGACAATGCGTATCTCACTGCCCGCAAAGCATTGAGATTCCAGACGAACTGCACCGCATAGACCAATATGTAGAAAAACTGAAACAAGGAACTTTATAACATGAACGAACTGATAGAAACATTACATGCCGAGAAATGCTCCTGCGTAATAGCCAACGGTACGGATATCCGCATTTTCCGCCAACGGGGAGTGGCTGACCTGTATTATCTGTTGACTCATGAGCCCCAATTCATGCGGGGAGCATGCATAGTCGACAAGGTTATAGGAAAAGCTGCGGCATCACTCCTGATAAAAGGTGGAATCGGTCAGGTATATGCCGACACCATCAGCACTCCTGCCCTGTCTCTGCTAAAAGAGCATACTGTTCCCGTAACATACGGCACGGAAACTCATCACATAGAAAACAGGACAAAAACAGGCTGGTGCCCGCTGGAACAGTTGTGCTACAACGAGCAGTCTATAGACAGAATGTTTGATGCTATCAGCCAGTTTATAGAGAAAATGCAAAACGAACATAAAAAATAACCCTTAAAAGAAAGACATAAACATGAAAACTGAAACCGTCAGATTATACAATCTTCCATATAGCAGAATACAGACTTATGGAATAGCATTGCTTTTCATTTTGGGAAACATTGTATTGCCGCAGTTGTTTCATCTGGTTCCCAAAGGAGGAATAACCTGGCTTCCGATTTACTTCTTCACACTTATCGGAGCCTATAAATACGGTTGGAAAGTGGGACTTCTTACTGCGATACTGTCTCCCCTGCTCAACTCATGGATGTTTGGCATGCCACCTGTTAGCGGCCTGCCTGCCATCCTGTTGAAATCGGTTCTGCTGGCTGCCGCTGCCGGATTTACGGCTCACCGTTACCAGAAGGTATCCATTCTGCTCATGATATCGGTTGTAGCTTGTTATCAGATAGCAGGAACTCTGGGTGAATGGGCCATGAAAGGCGATTTCTATCTGGCTGTACAGGATTTCCGAATTGGCATACCGGGAATGCTGCTGCAAATATTCGGAGGATATTTATTTATAAAACATTTAATTCGTAAGTAACCATGTTTGGAATAGGAACTCAGGAAATTCTATTTATCGTCTTAATCGTGTTGTTGTTCTTCGGCGGAAAAAAGATTCCGGAACTGATGAAGGGCTTGGGAAAAGGTGTGCGCAGTTTCAAGGAAGGAATGAACGGCATAGACCCTGAAACAGAAAAGAAGAAAGACGAAATGAAAGATACAGAAAAGAAAGATGACAAATAAGGAAAAACAAGCTGCGGAAATGACGTTCTGGGAACACCTTGACGTGCTCCGCGGCTCTTTGATAAAAATGGCTGTAATCATTGTCACATGCAGCATTGCAGTCTTTTTCTTCAAAGAGGAATTGTTTCAAATCATTCTTGCCCCCAAGAACGACGACTTCATCATTTACAGATTATTCAATCACATAAGTGCGTGGTTGGGAGGAACTGACAGTCCGCATTTTAACGTAAGCCTGATAAATACAGGTCTGGCAGAACAATTCAAAATTCATGTAAAGGCCTCTGTTTATGCCGGATTCCTTATTGCATCGCCTTATTGTATTTATCTTCTGTTCAGGTTTATCTCACCGGCATTGTATACAAACGAGCGCAAATATTCCATGCGTGCCATTTGCGTAGGATATATCATGTTCATACTGGGAGTATTGCTCTGCTACTTTCTGATATTCCCACTGACATTCCGCTTTTTGGGAACTTATCAGGTCAGTACAGAAGTTACAAACATGATAAGCCTGCAATCGTACATGGACACGCTGCTGGTCATGAGTTTCATGCTGGGGGTGCTCTTTGAACTTCCCATTCTATGCTGGATTCTGGGAAAGCTGAACATGCTGTCGGCCGCATTCATGCGCCGATACAGGCGGCATGCCATAGTGGTAATACTTGTCATCGCGGCCATCATCACTCCTACTTCAGACGTATTCACACTTTGTATCGTGGCTTTCCCTATCTGTCTGCTTTACGAAATAAGCATCTGGGTAGTGAAACGATAACGATACAGCACAATACATAAAATAACCCGGCATCTGAATTTTCAGTTACCGGGTTATTTTGTATTCTCTGTATTTATCTTACTGGAGACAAAGTCTTATGCCAATACCTTACAGTATGGAATATAAATCCCTGAGAGATGTTATCTCATAAGTCGGCTTAAACGGCATGTCTACACATCCCTTATGATTATAGAATACCTGGTCCATACCCACTCTATCGGCTCCCAGTATATCGGCTTTAAAACTGTCACCAATCATCAGGGAGTTGTGCACTTCTGACTGAGTAGCCGATAATGCAAAATAAAATATCTCCGGACGGGGCTTATTAATCCACAAATCTTCCGAAAGAATTATCCGCTTGAAATAATGGTCAATACCACTGCTTTCCAGCTTTCGTGACTGCAATTCTCTAAAACCGTTTGACAAAATATAAAGATTGTATTTGTCTTTCAGATATTCAAGTACCTCACGGGCATAAGGCATCAGTTCTGTCTTGGTAGGTATTATTTCAAAAAACTTGGCCATGTAACGCTTGACCAGTTCCGGGTCGTCTACCCCTACTTGTAACAAAGGATAGCTGAAACGCTCATTATTCAACTCATCCTTTGAAATGCGACCATTGTCATAATCTACCCACAAGAGCAGGTTACGCTCGGTATATATGGCAAAGAACTGTTCGAAAGAGTCAAAATAACAATCAAAATCGAACAGTTTATAAACCTCCGCAAAAGAATTACGGGCGTTTTTTGTAAACGCCCATAATGTATCATCCAAATCGAAAAATAGATTTTCGTACTTTGTCATATATATTCCAGCTTTACCAGATTTGTACTGATAAGGAACTTATCTGACTTGAATTACCAGATATTTGGAAACACTCCAGAACTTATTCGGATCAGTGATTTTCAAGACATATTGTCCTTTTGTATCTTTTACCAAAGAATAAGAACCTTCAGGATGAGTAGTAAGCAATTTGGCACTCTTTGAATAAAGCTTGATTTCCTTATCCGTACGGATATCTATTTGAGTAAAGTAATCCTTGTTGAAATCATCGCTTTGCAACACATCGCCATTCTTAAGAATTTTCTGCTCCTTAAGCTCTGACTTCGTTCCAAATACAAACCATGCTGTATTCATAGCTTTTTCCTGAGCAGCAACAGTCTTGGTCTTTAACTCATTCTCTGCAGAAAGATTCTCAACATCAGCAGTCAGTCCGCTAACGGCATCGTCCAGTTCAGCAATACGAATGTCTTTTGCTGCAAGTTCTGCCTGCAGGTTCTTAATCTGTTCGCCTTTGTCTGCAAGTTCTTTCTCCAAAGCAGCAATCGCTTTCTTCAACTCAGCAGACTGATAGCGACTGTTTTTCAACTGATTCTGAAGTTGAGCCAGCTTTTCACGGTTTTGTGCCATTGTTTCCGTAATCAACTTCAAATCGTCTTTTACTTTTTGAGAAGCTGAAAGTTTCTCACCGTTTTGAGTCTTTTGTAAGTCAACACGGCCCTCTGCCTCATTTATCAAACGGAATCCTTCCTGGATTTCATTGAATGTTCCCATTATCTGATCCAATTCACCTTCTCTTTCAGAAAGAGCAACTCTCAAAGAATCGTTCTCTGCACGTAAAGCCTTACCTCCTCCTATTTGATCACATGATGTAGTCAAAGCAACGGCTAATACTGATAACCATACTAATTGTTTCATAATTCTGTTGTTTTTTAGTTAAACGTGTATTTAATTATCTTCTTTCTTTTCCTTTTTTACTTTCTCGTCTTTCCCTGCCAATATTATCACAATTTCACCCTTAGGTTCTTTTTGGGTAAAATGTTCCAATACTTCGGCCAAGGTTCCACGCACACTTTCCTCATGTATTTTTGAAATTTCCCGGCATACTGATACCTGACGGTCTGCACCAAAGAACTCGATAAACTGTCCCAGTGTCTTTACCAACCGATAAGGCGATTCATAGAAAATCATAGTACGTACCTCGTCCTGCAAATTTGTCAAACGGGTAACACGCCCTTTTTTCTGGGGAAGAAATCCTTCAAAGCAAAAACGCTCATTCGGCAATCCGGAAGCAACTAAAGCCGGAACAAAGGCTGTGGCCCCGGGTAAACACTGAACTTCTATACCGTTACGAACGCATTCACGCACCAACAAAAATCCCGGATCTGATATAGCTGGAGTTCCTGCATCAGAAATCAATGCTACATTTTCACCACCCTTAATACGTGTCACAACCTTATCTACCGTTTGATGCTCATTGAACTTATGGTGTGACAGCATTGCATTCTGTATCTCAAAATGCTTTAGCAATATACCCGAAGTACGTGTATCCTCTGCCAAAATCAGGTCCACCTCTTTCAACACCTTTATGGCCCGAAAAGTCATATCTTCCAAATTACCAACCGGTGTAGGAACAACATACAATTTTCCCATGCTTCCTTTTCAATTATTTAAAAAACAAAAATAGCATATTCACGCATTACTAACACTTAATTTTAGTTATAATTTAGAGTTACACTCTATTTATTCGACTTTAAGCCATTTTTAGGCGTTGTTCCGACGAAACAAATTTCTCAAAATAAGGACGCATAGAAAAGCAAAAATCATCTATTAACCCTACAACACATCATAACTCTGCAATATTCCATAAATTCGATTCTTAATACAACATCCTAAATATCAATCCTATATATTTCTCACTGCTAATATCACACAAAAAAAGTTTCCAAAATATTTTGCTAATTCAAAAAAAGCGTCTACCTTTGCACACGCATTTCAGAAATGAAATACAATAAAGGATTGATTCGCTAGCTCAGCAGGTAGAGCACAACACTTTTAATGTTGGGGTCTTGGGTTCGAGCCCCAAGCGGATCACCAAAGAGAGGTCTTCAGTAATGAAGACCTTTTCTTTTTAACTCGCAAAATGCTACTGACATTCAATAG
>CALUJE010000047.1 GCA_944320885.1 uncultured Phocaeicola sp. | reverse complement strand
CGCTTGGGGCTCGAACCCAAGACCCCAACATTAAAAGTGTTGTGCTCTACCTGCTGAGCTAGCGAATCAATCCTTATGTTGCATTCATTTCTGAATTGCGAATGCAAAGGTACGCATTTTTTTTAAACCAGCAAGCTTTTATTATGTTTTTTAGCATAAAAGACCTATTTTTCTTGTTTTGTAATCTGTAGAACAAGAAGAATAGCTATTTTTGTCGGCATAAATTAATAAATTTATTAACTACAAATCAAAAGTCATGGATACACTATTTCCGTTTGCATTGTTATGCTTTACTTCATTCTTTACCTTGACCAATCCGTTAGGCACAATGCCTGTTTTTCTGACTATGACTCAGGGTATGAGTGATGCTGAGAGAAAGCATATTGTGAAGAGAGCTACCATCATTTCATTTCTTATTCTGATGGGATTTACTTTTTCGGGACAATTTCTTTTTAAGTTTTTCGGAATTTCTACCAACGGCTTTCGCATAGCAGCCGGTATAATTATTCTGAAAATCGGATATGACATGTTGCAGGCACGGTTTACGAACGTGAAGCTGAAAGATGAGGAAATCCGTACTTATGCCAATGATATTTCAATAACTCCTTTGTCTATTCCTATGTTGTGCGGTCCGGGTGCTATTGCCAATGGTATCATGATGATGGATGCTGCCCACTCGTGGGATATGAAAGGTGTACTTGTACTCGTTATTGCTTTTGTTTATACACTGACATATTTTATATTGAAAGAGTCTACACGTTTGGTTACTGTTCTCGGTGAAACAGGTAATAACGTTATGATGCGTTTGATGGGACTGATTCTGATGGTTATAGCCGTAGAATGTTTTGTCGGAGGTATCAAACCGATATTGACAGATATTATTCAGACAAGTATACCGTTACCTTTTAAATAAAAAACGTAATATAGAATGAGATTACTGACTGCACTTTTTTTCTGCATACTTTCTTTAAGTGTTTATTCCTTTTCTGCTCCCGATTCCGTTTCTCAGGTAAAAGGAAAGGTTATAGACAAGTTTACCCGTAAACCTTTGAGTAATATTAATGTGGTAACGGAGGATTGCCGGAGAAGAAGGCAGTATCTGATTCTACCGGTGCGTTTGTGATTCGTAATCTGCCTGTCGGAATATACAGGTTTTACGCTTCGGCCATAGGATACAAGAGCGTAGTAACGTCAGAGTATATAATATCGTCCAAATCTCCGTTCATAGAGATTGAGATGGAAGATGACTTTAATATGTTGTCGGAAGTGACGGTGTCTGTTTCTCCTTTCAGGCGTGAAAAGAAAGCTCCTGTAAGCATGCAGATTATCGGATTGCAGGAAATAGAGAAAAGTCCGGGAGCCAACCGTGATATTTCACGTATTGTTGAAAACTATCCGGGTGTGGCGTTTACTCCGGCGGGTTATCGCAATGACCTGATGATACGCGGAGGTTCACCGGGTGAGAACCGTTATTATCTGGACGGAATAGAAATTCCCAATATCAACCATTTCGGTACGCAGGGAGCTTCCGGAGGAGCTATCGGTATTATCAATGCCGACCTGATAAGGGAAGTGGAATTTTATACCGGAGCTTTTCCGGCAGATAAGGGAAATGCCTTAAGTTCGGTGCTTGATTTCAGTCTGCGCGACGGTAACATGGATGCCAATAAACTGAAACTTACGCTCGGTGCTTCGGAGATGGCTTTGAGTGCCGACGGACATATAGGAAGTAAAACCAGTTATCTTGTTTCTGTCAGACAGTCGTATCTGCAACTCTTGTTCAAGATGCTGGAGTTGCCATTCCTGCCACGTTTTACCGATGCACAGTTCAAGATAAAGACTCGCTTCTCGCCCCAACACGAACTGACCCTGTTGGGAGTAGGAGGTATAGACCGCATGAAACTGAATCTTGACATTACGGGCGAGGATGCCGAATACATTCTCAGTTATCTGCCGAAGATAGAGCAGGAGACTTATACACTGGGTGCCGTTTACAAGCATTATGCGGGCAGACACGTACAGTCGGTATCATTGAGTCACAATTATCTCAATAACCGGAATATCAAGTATCAGGATAATGACGAGTCGAATGAAGACAACCTGCGTATGAGGCTGAAATCGGTAGAGCAGAAGACCGTTCTTCGGATGGAGAATACCTCTTATCTGAACGACTGGACCATAAAGGCCGGAGGTGAATATTCTTATCACAATTATGACAATACTTCCTATCAGCGGATATATGACGCCACCGCATCTCTTTCTGAATATCGTACAGACCTGGATATGAACGGATGGGGACTCTTTGTCTCGGCCAATCTGGATACGGAACGCGGGAAGGTGCAGGCGGCAGTGCGTAGTGACGGATGTGATTATTCTTCATCCATGAAGCGTATGTACAAACAGATTTCGCCCCGTGCATCCGTAGCCTATCAGTTCCTTCCCGGTTGGTCAGTTGCTGCCAATTCAGGCATTTACTACCAGCTGCCTCCTTATACGGCTTTAGGATTCAAGGCTAATGACGGTACCTATATCAATCAGGACCTCAATTACCAGAAGGTAGTGCAATATAGCGGTGGTGTGTCATGGGACGGAAACAGCCGGTGGAGCGTTTCACTGGAAGGATTCCTCAAGCAGTACAGCGATATGCCTTTGTCTGTGACCGACCGGATTCCTTTGGCTTGCAAGGGAAATGATTACGGAGTGATAGGAAACGAACGGCTTGTTCCTACTGCCGAAGGCAGGGCCTACGGTGCCGAACTGATGGTGAAATGGATTATACCTACCAAGCTGAATGTTATTTCATCACTGACCGTATACCGGAGTGAGTACCGTAACGACAAGAACAGCGACTATATTGCTTCTGCATGGGATAACCGTTATATCCTGAACCTCAGCGGAACATACAATCTGCCCCGCCGTTGGAGTGTAGGTGCCAAGGTGAGCTATATGGGCGAAGCTCCTTATACGCCTTATGACGAACAGAAATCGTCTTTGGTTGAGGCCTGGAATGCACAGGGTCGTCCATATTATGACTATTCGCGTTATAACAGCGAGCGTCTGCCTTCGTTCATGCAGATGGATGTGCGTGTCGACAAGATATTTGCCATCGGACGTTATCTGCTGGGGGTATATTTGGATATCCAGAATGTGACCGGCAGCAAATACCGTCAGCCCGATATTCTGATGAGTACCGGAGTGATAGAGAATCCCGAAGCTCCCTTGAGTGAGCAGCGATACAAGATGAAAACCATTAAGCAGGAAAGTGGAAGCGTGCTTCCTACGCTCGGAATCACTTTTGAGTTCTGATAAGGAACTATGAGATAAAAAGAGTTGTTCCGGTTCATGTAGTTGAGCCGGAACAACTTTTTTAGTGATAGTAGACTTATTTGTCTTTTATCTCTTCATTATAAAATTCGGTGAAGCGAGTCTTTATTTCATTACGTACGCGGCGGAATTCAGAAAGGATGAATTCCGGTGAGCCGGTAGCATGTGAAGGGTCATCAAAACCGATGTGAATGCGGTGCTTTACCTGTCCGTTAAATGCAGGGCAACTTGCGTTTGCGCCGCCACACACTGTGATTACATAGTCCCATTGCTGGTTCAGATAAGTGTTTACGTGAGTCGGCACATGACCGCTTATGTCTATACCTATTTCTTTCATCACTTCAATGGCTGTGGGATTTACCTGCGGGACAGGTTCCGTTCCTCCCGAAAAGACATTCAGCGAAGCGTCCAGTGATTGAAGGATGCCGTGTGCCATCTGGCTTCGGCAACTGTTGCCTGTGCAAAGAATCAATATATTCATGTCTACTAAAGAATAAAGTTAAACAGATATCCTGAAAGAATAATGAAGAATGCCACCGTTCCGAAGAAAATGCCAATCAGTTTCCACGTCATGACCTTTTTCAACAGCGTAGCTTCGGGTAGTGAAAGTCCTACTACGGCCATCATGAAGGCAATGGCAGTACCGATAGGTATTCCTTTGGCTACGAACACTTCGATTACCGGAACGATTCCCGCTGCATTGGCATACATGGGTACGGCCAGGATAACCGAAAGTGGAACGGCAAACCAATTGTCTTTTGCCATGTATTGTTCGAAGAAGCCTTCGGGCACAAAGCCGTGCATGAATGCTCCGATGCCGATACCGATAAGAATGTATAGCAGCACGCCACGTACGATGCCCAGTGCGTCATGCACGATAGTAGGAAGGCGCTTGATGAAAGGAGTATGGTCTTTTTCCCATTCGTCGGCCTGTGCCGAAGAGTTGGCCTGAATCTGTTTTACCCAGTCGCTCAGGTATGGAGTCAGACGAAGACGTCCGAGCACAAATCCTCCAATAACCCCGAGCAGTATGCCGCTGATTACGTAGATGAGTGTTACGCGCAGACCGAACGAGCCCAGAAACATGGCTACGGCCACTTCGTTGACCAGCGGAGATGTAATGAGAAAAGCAAAGGTTACTCCCAAAGGAATACCGCCTTTAACAAATCCGATGAACAGAGGAATGGATGAGCATGAGCAGAACGGAGTGATGGCACCGAATATTACAGCAAGGAGATATTGCAATCCGTACATCTTGTGAGTCTGTAGGTATCGGCGCAGCCGTTCGATAGGAAAGTATGCATTGATGATTCCCATCAGAATACTGATAAAGAACAGCAGGATAAGAATCTTGATGGTATCGTAGAAAAAGAAGTTTACGGCGGTTCCTAGTGAGGAATCGGCAGAAAGACCGAATATTCCGTAAACCAGCCAGTCGGCAAAATCTTGTATCATAGTCTGAATGTTTTTTAGTTCGTTCTTTTGCGAACAATGGGGTTAATAAAAGAAGCGTGCAGACGATTACTGTCCGACGCTTCAGTTTCTTGACGTTTCGTTAAATACCCAGTGCTTCTTTGATTTCGCTTTCAGAAGGCACGTGACCTTTGATTTTCACTACTTCGTCTACCACTACGGCAGGTGTGGTCATGATGTTATAGTTCATCATTTCCATGATGTCTTCAACCTTGGTGAGTTTCACATCCAGGTTATTGTCACTGATAACCTTTTCTACGGCCTTGTAAGTAGATTTACATTTGGCGCATCCGGGGCCTAATACTTTAACTTCCATAATTGCTATGTGTTTTAATTGTTATATTATAGTTACTTCTTCAGGTAAACATAATGATGCAGTAATAAATACCTATCAGTATGAACAGTATGCCTACAATGCGGTTGAGCCAGTATTGTACGGTTTTCATCTTTCCGTAAAAATTGCTCATCTGCTGCACGCTGAATGCCAGTATCCAGGCCACTACAAGCACAGGGATAGCAGTCGCCAGAGCAAATACTGCCGGCAGCGCATATCCGCCTGCCGATGTGGCCGACATGGGAATCAGCATACCGAAATAGAACACTCCACTGGTGGGGCAGAAAGCCATGGCAAACAGAATTCCGATAAGCATTGCTCCCCATCCGCCGTGACGTGCCAGTCCTTCAGCATTTCCGTTGAATCCTATTTGCGGCAGGTTCAGACGGTTACCGAAAAGCATGAATGCACCGATAATCAGCAGCATGGGCCCAATGAGCATTTCGCCCCAGTATCCGACTGCTTTCTGTATGCCGAACATGCTTGAACCCGCACGGAGGATGCTGATAAGAACGATTCCCAGTGTGGTATAGGCAATCACCCGTCCCAGCGTGTAGAGAAGTCCGTTGCGGAAAATCCGACGTCGGTTCTCTATATCCCGTCCGATGTATCCGATGGCAGCAATGTTGGTCGCCAGCGGACAGGGAGAGATGGCTGTAATCAGTCCGAGCAGAAAAGCCGTCAGTAAAGGAGTTGAGCTGTTGTCAAGCAAAGTCTGTAACCATTCCATGACATTTATTCTTCAAGCATTTTGTTTACTTCCTTTATGACCTCTGATTTGAACTTGTCGGGCGCATTGCGTGCATTGGCAAAGGCAAAGCGTGTAAGGTTCTTGGTAGTTTCCTTTCCGTCTTTATGCTTCACGATATAGAGCGATGACCAGGTAACCTGATATTTGTTGGCTATCTCTTCGTTTTCGCTTTCCGAAATGTCAATGTTGCGGAATACCACTTCTCCGGTTTTCAGTTGTTCCGCAAAAACGCTGTCTATGGCAGCTTTAGTGTTTTGTTCGGTAGCGATGCATGTGGCACAGCGCTGCTTGTTGTGAAAGCAAATCACTTCTACACAGTCTTTTTGTGTGTCGGTTGTGCTGTTGTTTGCCGAATCCTTTTTTTCATTCGTCTGGCATGATGCCAATGCGAGGCATGCAATGAATGCCGATAAGATTTTCTTCATGAGATTAAATATTTAAAGTTTATGTTTCTTATGTATGTATTTCGCAAAACTACGAACAATACTGGTAAAAAAGGGAGCATTACTTGCAGCATCCCTCTGATTTGCAGATGCACTGTCCGAAGAACTCCCTGAAAATCTCCTGTGCCAGTTTCCAGTTCTCCTTGTTAATGCAATATTTTACCTTTGGCGGTTCCACTTCACCTTGAATGAGTCCTGCGTCTTTCAGTTCCTTCAGGTGTTGTGATACGGTAGCCTTGGCAATGGGCAGTTCCTCGTTGATGTCGCCGAAATAGCAGGTTTTCTGTTCTGCCAGAAAGTGCAGTATGGCTATTCGTGCCGGATGGCCCAATGCTTTGGCGAAGCGCGCCAGTTGTTCTTGTTTTGCTGTATATTCTTTCTTTTCTTCCATAATTATTATTTCTGTTCGCAAATATACGAACAATGTTTTTGCTTGCAAATAAATTGCGGTTTATTTTTTGTGAAATGATAGTATAAAAAAAGCACACGTGCTTTTTTTAAAAGCATGCGTGCTCTTTGAAGAAAGCACGTGTCGTTTTTTAAAATCCACACGTGCTTTTCTGGAAACAAAAACGGCTTTTGTACGGAGTCTTATTTGTATTTAGTATTGTGTTGATATTCTGTAATATAACACTACAGATATAGGCTACCGTATAAGCGATTGTTGCCGACCAAGGCTCAGCCTGTTGCCGACCAAGGCTCAGCCTGTTGGCAACCAAGCCCCAGCTGACTGGCGACCAAGCCCCAGCTGACTGGCGACCAAGGCTCAGCACGGTGTGTACTTAGTAGCTGATAGATAGTGATTTGTAGTTTGTGCTAAAATTTATCATTCCGTTTTTGTTTTTGTATTTATTCTTTACTGTATTGTTGAAGATTGTTGTTCTAGATGAAACTTTCTTTCTACTATTTTGCCGATAAGTTCACTGCACTCTTTGATGCTGAACAGACTGCTGTTTACGCACAAGTCATAGTTGCTGGCATCGTCCCATGTGTGGCCGGTGTAAGTCTTGTAATGGTTTGCACGTCCATGATCTACCCGTTTGAGCTCTTCGTGTGCTTTTGTCTCGTCTTCCTTATAATCATTGATGATGCGGTGTAGTTTGCTTTCATAATCAGCATGAACGAAAACCTTGAAGCAGTTCTTGAAGTCACGCAATACGTAGTCGGCACAACGGCCGATGATGATGCATGACCCTTCAGAAGCCAGTTTCCTGATGATGCGGCTTTGTGCCACAAACAGAGCATCGTCTTGTGACAGACTGCGTTCGAGCGGAGCTGTAAAGTCCTGCATAATCATTTCATACAGCAGGTGACTTGGAATATTCTGTTCACGTGAGGCAACTTCCATGTTTGACATACCTTTTTCTTTGGCAACCATGTCAATAAGTTCTCTGTCATAATAAGGTATGCCGAAACGCTCAGCAAGGCATTTTCCTATTTCACGTCCGCCACTGCCATATTCGCGCGCAATGGTAATTACAAAGTGTCTGTTGTCATTGGCAGTAATAGGTTCCGGTCCGCTTGTCTGTTGGGAACTTTCACCAAGATAACGGTTCAGGAAAGCCAGCCGTTTGTTATAGTAACGTGTAAACATACCTACCAGAAAGGCTGCTACAATAGTTCCTTCACGCACTCCGAGTACAGCTCCGTATAGTATGAGCGATAGGACGATGGCCAGTATCATCAGTGAGGAGTCAAAACATATCTTGACCAGTCCGAACTCTTTTTTCTTTTTCATGCTGATGGCCTGTACAAACGCTTCGCCCGAAAGCATGACCACATTGGCTATCACTTCCAGACTGACTCCTAATCCGAGAATGGCACATCCTATGACCAGTATAACCAGTTTCATTACATACATGTCGGGCTGTATCCAGCCAATCATCCACATGGACAGGTCAATGAATACGCCAAACAATACCGATATGGGCAATTGAAGCCACTCACGCTGCTTGAAGTCCTTTTTTAGGATAAGCATCTGTCCGGCGATAAGAAACAGATTGAGTATAAATGTCAGTGTTCCTAATGAAATGGGACTTTTCAGGCTGATGGTGTAAGGCAGACTGGATATGGGCGATGAACCTAAATCGGCCTTGATGATAAAGCAAATACCCAAGGAGTTGACAAAAAGTCCGATAATGAACAGTAAATAACGCTTGAAGATTTCTTCTTTTCTCATATTTCTTATGATTGTAAAATTGCGGCAAAAGTACTCCTTTTCAAATTCATGAATTTGTCTGTACGGGTCAATATTGCTTGTCTGAGAAGTTCATCTATGATAAATAACTCCTGATAAAGGACTGATAAATATAGGAAATTCATAATTTTGCATTTATGAAAAAGGAAGAAAGAACACAATTGCATTCCGAAGTACCGTTTTTTTCGGTATGTTATGAGTCGGTAGTCCAGCGTGAACTGTTTGAACGCCATTTTAAGTTGCTCAAAGTCTTGTCCGGACATATGTTGTTTATGGCCCGTAACCGTACTTTGGCTATCAATGCGGGCATTATGCGTTTGTTACTCCCGGAGGGTTTTCAAAAATTAGAATGTATCCGGCAAAGAGTGCCCCTTTCCGATTGTTGGGATTGAACTTTTCAGACAAGTTTATAACAGATTACTCACGCCGTAACGTACCGGCTGTTCATATAGCTTCTTCACGTACGTTTTCCTGTTTCGAGAAAGTTTCTTCAGAGGCATGGATAGAAGCATTGTTTGCCTCGTTGCTTCATTATACTCTGGAAAAGGATTTGCCGGACAATGAGCTGATTCAGATGAAGCAAGCCGAATGTATGCATATCTTTCAGCAACGTTATCCAGATATATTTTCGGCTCTTTTAGCCGGAAATCTCAGTAAACGGGTTGATTTGGAAACGTTTATCAATGAAAATTACATGTATAATGCACCGCTTGAACGCTTTGCCGAACTCTCGGGACGCAGTTTGTCTACTTTCAGGCGTGAATGTATGGCCCGTTTCGGTATGCCTCCCAATAAACTGATTCTTGAAAAAAGGCTGGAGATGGCTTATGAAAAATTAAGTCATGGGGATGTGCGCCCTTCGGATATTTATTGGGAACTGGGATTTGAAACGCTGGCTCATTTTTCCCGCAGGTTTAAAGACAAATATGGTGTCCCTCCGTCGTGTGTTAAGAAAGATAATGTATAAAAAAATGTTGTAGACTATAGTATTAAATAATGGTTATAAACAGGATTTCTACTTTTGAGAGCCAGACAGAATATATTTTTCCTTATTCTCCATATATTTGGATATAAAATTCATAATTCATACATTTGCCGCCATTATGATATAAAGAGTTATGTGGATTCATTCATTTAATGAAGGTAATGAACAAGCATTCAAACAGGTTTTTGAACGTTATTACAAGCCTTTATGCAGTTATGTTTATAAATATGTGAGCGATGTGTCGGCCACCGACGATATCGTTCAGGACTTGTTTGTCAGTTTGTGGAATAAGAAGGGCGATTTTGAGTCAATAGAAAAAATCAAGTCGTTTCTTTTTGTTTCAGCACGTAATGCCTGTTTGAATGAATTGACTCGCTTGCAGATTCATCAGACAAAACTTGATGAATATAAGGCAGAGAGAGAATATGATGAATTCGAAGATCTTATTCTAATAGATGACTTTGACAGAAAACTTTCCAAATGGCTTGATGCTTTACCCACAGAATGCCGTCGCGTTGTGGAATTATCTTTGAGTGGCAAGAAAAATCAGGAGATAGCCGATATCATGCAGTTGGCTTTAAGTACCGTCAAGAACCAAAAAGTTAAAGGGTTTAAAATTTTGCGTGAACTTTATCAGCATGATTACATTTTATTGATAGTGATAGGATTTGTGTTAAACCGTTGATAATATATTCAATATGGCATTTTGAATGATTGAAAAGTTGTGTGAGAGAATTTAAAATGAGTTATTTTTAAAAAAAAAGTTCAGTTTCCGATAGTACGTTTCTTATCTTCATTTGTTATATTGTAAAAGCGAAAAAATACTGATGAAGACAGATAGGATAACATATCTTATATTTTTATATCATACAGATAGTCTTTCTGAAGAAGAAGAGAAAGAACTTCAGGAATGGCTTAATATAAATCCCCATCATCAAGAATTAATGAAACGTATGCTTGATGCTGAGGACTTTTCGCATCGACATGCTGTTTCTGAGTTATTTGATGAAAATAAAGCTTGGAATAAATTTAAAAAAGATATAATAAATCAAGAAAAAGGTAGTGGTAGTAAGAGGAAATTTTTAAAATCCTTCTATTATTATATATCAGCAGCCGCTGTTATATTAGCATTATTTGTGTTGGGAAGTAATTATTGGTTTTCTTTTCTTCAGCATGAGGAGCTATTACCTACGTCATCTACAAAATCGCAGGTATTTTCTTCTAATGAAGATTTTGTTTTTTCATATGATGATCAAAAGGAGGTTTCGCAGACAAAACTATATTCATTGACAGAACCAATTATCTATATGACTAAAATAACGGAGATGGCAATTCCGTATTATACTGTAGAAGTTCCGAAAGGAGATACTGTTACACTAAAATTAGGTGATGGAAGTACTATTTATCTGAATTCAGATTCGAAGATTAGTTTGCCTAAAAATTTTCATCATAGTATTAGAGAAGTAGAATTATCTTATGGAGAAGTTTATTTTGAAGTTGCTCATGATACGTTAAGACCTTTTGTCGTTAGTGTTGGTGACCAACGAGTGTCGGTTTTAGGAACTTCTTTTGTAATAAGAGCATATGAAGATGAACCACAAATATTAACAACGCTTATTTCAGGAAAAGTGAAAGTAAAACTAGCAGATATAGAGTGTATTTTGGAACCAGGTTTTCAGTCGGTATATAGTGTTGATAGTTTGGAGGTGCGTAAAGTAGACGTCTCATTGTATACAGCATGGAGAAGAGGAGTTTTTGTTTTTAAAAATGAATCTTTAGAATCAATAATGAAAACACTATCACGTTGGTATGATTTAGATGTAATTTATGGGTCTGAAGATTTGAAAAATATACATTTAACAGGCGAATTAAAACGTTATCCAACCATTAATGAGTTTTTAGAAAAAATAGAATGTTTGGAAAAGGTACATTTCCTTGTAACAGGAAGGACAGTATTGGTTTCAGCATATAATTAATGTATTTGGAATAGGAAACTAGCTATGCAAAAAATATTATATTTAAAGAATCCTTTATTGATACTTTTGATAATGTTATTTATTAAAAGTTCAAATATCTATGCTACGCAGATAGAAGATAGTATTTCGGTAGCGTTGAAAAAAGGTTCATTGCAAGATGCTTTTGTAGCGATTGAACAGAAAACAGATTTACGTTTTTTATATTCAAATGAGGATGTAAATATTTGTTTAGAAGAAGATACGCTTTTTCGAAAAGTACCGTTAAAAGATATTTTGACTTTATTTTTTCAAAAAACAGATTTGACTTGGAATATTCAAGATCGAATTATTTTTGTAAAGAAAAATACCAATAAAAAGCAAAGCAACGTAGTTCCTATCATTTCAGGAAGAGTACGAGATGAACAAGGTAGAACTCTTTCAGGTGTATCAGTATTTATAAAGGACACAAGTATTGAGACAATAACAGATGTGAATGGTCTGTTTTCTTTGGAAGCAGAAGAAACAAATGGAAAAATTATTGTCTTTTCTTTTGCTGGTATGGAACGTAAAGAAGTTATTTATAAAGATCCGGAGTATTTAGATATAGTGTTAAGAAAGGACTCTTTTTAGATAATAAGTCATTTTTCTCAATGCCGATGCTGTCTAATGCGCTTTATCCGCGTTTAGGTATACCGGTTATTCATCGTCAGTATTTGGAAAAGAAATAAACTGAAGCTCTTTATATTAAATAAATCAGGGGGGTACCTGTAGCTCGTGATGAGTAGCAGTACCCTGTTTTTTTTTATATACTATCGAGACAAAAGAATATGCCTTTTTTTCGAATGTTTATTTCATTATTCTGGTGATGCGAGTCAGGTCCTTGTCAAAAAATACCCATCTGTTTTCAAGTATTTTGGCATCATGACTGTTACAGTCCATATATCTGAAACGGGTACGGAATCCATTAAACTCTCCTTGATATTCCTGTTCGGCATTAAGTGATTCTCCTGTGATTTTTAATAATTTGTTTTCCAGTATCCGAATGCTGTCAGACAGTGTGTTACTGTTATTTTCCTGTTGACGGAGTTGGCATTGCCTGATATTATTCTTTATGGAATCAATTCTGTGCTTGTAGGCAATACCTTCCTGAGTCTGTGAGAATGATGAATATGTACTGTCAAGTTTTGTCATTTCCACAAATTCATAGCATTCCCAGTTGTTCATAGTCTTTTGCAGTTCTGCCTCTATCAGCTCTTTGGCTTTATCTTCGTTTGTCTGTGTGCATGCACATGCCAGTAAACATATGGCGATAGAAATAAATATTTTCTTCATGTTTCCTTCTATATTATAGTTTGTAAGCTTATTGCAAAGATAGTGAAAGGCGAGAGCAGAGACAAACGAAAACGCAGTTTTCTGGTTGGGCTATGCCAAGCCGCATCCTGTCTTATGAAAAGATAGTGAAAGGCGAGAGCAGAGACAAACGAAAACGCAGTTTTCTGGTTAGGCTATGCCAAGCCGCGTCCAGGCTTATCTAAAGATAGCCAGAAATGTTTTACTTAATGTGAATATTGTAGCGTTGTTATGAATCGGAGCATTCTGTTGCGAAAAAGTATATACGTCTTTGTGTATAAAAGAATAGATTTATGTACTTTCGCCATTTCAAAACGATATTCAATTTAAAAGGTTGCATATTATGGATGAAGAACGCTTAAAACAGAAGGTTCAGGCATGGATTGTCTCTATTTCGTGCATTATTTTGTTGGGTAAGTTGGCTGCTTATTTTCTTACTCATTCAGTGGGAGTACTTACAGACGCACTTGAAAGTATTGTAAATGTGGTAGCAGGTTTTATCAGTCTGTACAGTTTGCATTGGGCGGCACAGCCCAAAGATGAAGGTCATCCGTTCGGACATGGAAAGGTTGAGCTTATATCGGCTTCTATTGAAGGTATTCTTATTTCTGTGGCTGGCGGAATGATTATTTATGAGGGAATAAAGCGTTTGTTCTTGCCGGTTGAAATACAGAAACTGGATATTGGTATCTATATTGTTGCCGTATCGGGATTAATCAATTATCTGATGGGATGGTATAGTGTGCGCATCGGAAAGCGTTACAACTCTATGGCCCTGGTTGCCGGTGGAAAACATCTGCAGTCGGATACCTATTCTACGATAGGTCTGGTAGCCGGATTGTTGGTATTGTATTTTACCGGAATTGCATGGATAGACAGTGCCTTGGCTTTGTTGTTTGGAGCCGTTATCATTATTACCGGTATTTCCATTTTGCGCAAGACTGTGGCCAATCTGCTGGATGGTGCCGATGAAAAGCTGCTGAATGAGTTGGCCGATACATTGAATGAGAAGCGCCAACCCGAGTGGGTCGACATTCACAATGCCAAAGTGATAAAGTATGGAAACTGTCTGTATTTGGACTGTGATTTGACAATTCCCTGGTATTATAATATTGAGCAGGGACATAAGCTCGGATCAGTGCTGAAAGAAAGTCTTCAGGAGAAGTATGCCGACAGAGTACAGCTTACCATTCATTTTGACCCGTGTAATATATTTGATCGTGTGAAATGCGGACAGTGTGCGATGGCAAACTGTCCTTACCGTAAGACGGAATTCAAGGAACTGGAGAAAATCAGTCTGGCAAACTTTACGCAGAATGAAAACGAAAACGACAAATAACTTTGTATATGCATACGATATTGGTAGTAGAAGATGACCAGCGAGTGGCACAGCTGTTACAGGCCGGGCTTGAAGAGTGCGGCTATGGAGTGCTTGTGGCATTTGACGGGGTTATGGGAGTGAGGCTGTTTAAAGAGAGTAAGGTCGATTTGGTTATATCCGATGTCATATTGCCCAAAATGGATGGCTTTGAAATGTGTAAGGAAATAAGGAAGTTGCGTCCGGAGGTTCCTGTACTCATGCTTACGGCATTGGGAACGACTGATGACAAGCTCGAAGGTTTTGATGCCGGTGCAGATGACTACATGGTAAAGCCGTTCGATTTCCGGGAACTGAATGCGCGTGTAGGAGTGTTGTTGAAGCGCCGGACAGAGATGTGTCCTTACGCAGAGTATAAAGAACTGGTATATTCGCAAGTTTGTACGCTGGCTGTAAAATGAGAATAGACTGCTTCTCATGTGAAAGGCAGTCTATTCATTTGTATGCTCGGCATGAGTATTAGCTAACGGGTGCAAGTCCCCAATGAGCCCTAATAGCGGGAATCATACAGCCAA
>CALUJE010000046.1 GCA_944320885.1 uncultured Phocaeicola sp. | reverse complement strand
GGCTGAAACCAGCAGTTTGCTAAACTGCCGTACGGGTAACCGTACCGGGGGTTCGAATCCCCCAGCTTCCGCAACGAACCGGCGCTTTCGTCTAGCGGCTAGGACACATGCCTCTCACGCATGGAACACGGGTTCGATTCCCGTAGGCGCTACTAGAAATTAAAACGAGCTGAAACACAAACACTTACAATTCCGTAAGTGTCTTTTTCTTTAATTATAAATGTCTATAACTGTCTTTTGAATAGGTAATCATCAACTAACTATTTAAATGATTTAATTATGGGCAGAAAAAAACAGCTACTAATTCTCCCCGAATTAAAAGATTGTGGTGGAGACATTTCAAAAAAATGGTTTGTTGAGTATTCAGTACGGAATCCCCGAACAGACAAACTTGAACGTATCAGAACTTATGAGGGCTTTAGCAAGTTAAAAACCGCTGAAGAGAGATATTCGTATGCCGAAAAAATTATCAAGCAGATAAAGGATCAGCTTGAAAAAGGTATAATGCCATTTGACAAAAAAGAAATAACCTATCAGGATGAAATAATATATTATAATGCAGCCCGTCGATGGGGAAACGAGCACAAAGGCATAATCACGATCAGAACATACCTCTCGGAATTCTTACTAGAGAAAAAAGCCAGCGTAACAAAAAAATCCTATCTGACTTATCAGTCTAAATGTCGCATATTTTGTGAATGGGCAGAACAAAAAGGAATAGCAGACAAACATGTCAGCAATATCACCCAGGAAACCATCTGCGAATATCTGACTTACCTGGTCACCGAACATCAATTGAGTAAGTTAACCATATTCCGGTACGGACAGATCTTGCATAATTTCTTTGACTTCCTCATAAAGAAAAAGAAAATTATGTTTGAAAATCCAGCCCAGAATCTACCCCGTATAGGCTTAGTTAAAGACCATGCACCCCGGCCTATCCCCGATACACCAAGGCGAATACTTATCAATTCTATCATGGCCGAAGATGAGCAGCTTTTCCTGTTCTGCCAGTTCGAATACTATTGTGCCATCCGACCGAATGAACTGCGTCACCTAAAAATAAGTGATATTGATTTCGATCGACGAATTATTCGCGTAAGAAATGAGATAAGTAAAAATTCAAAGACTGAAATCGTCAAGATGCCCACACAGCTTTACCTCTGTCTTACGGAACTTAATTATCACCAATGGCCCAACAAGGAAGATTATATCTTTAGCCGCGATCACAGGCCAGGACCTTATATTCTTGGCATTAATAATATAAGGAACCGCTTTAACAAAATCCGAAAAAGACTTGGTCTATCGGCCTTTTATAAACTATATAGCTTTAAACATACGGGTAGCTCAAAGCTTGTTGATGCCGGTGTCAGCCCATGGGAGTTACAACAGCACATGCGGCATAAGTCCATCACAACAACCGAAGAATATATCAAGAATAAATGTGGAGTTAGCAGCGATCAGATTGAAAATCATTTTCCTGATTTATAAGCTGAATTAATACCCTATTCGGAATTTATTTAATTAAAACCCATAAATACATAATAAAAATATTACGTATTATTTTCACATAATAAATATATTATGTATCTTTGTATTGTCAAAATAATTAAGAACATTATAAATATGAATGAGTTAAAAGACATCGAATTAAAAATTGAGCAAATAAAATCTGCCATTAATAACTGGCAGCGAATGGCGAAAATTTTAGAGATAGACGAAATTCAAGTTGAAGAAAAAACAAATGAACTACTTGGAAAGCTATCAGAACTACTTAAGAAACTCGATGAATTAAAAAAGAAGTAAAACAAGCCCCTCTTACGAGGGGCACAAAAAATACACGATTATGAATAACTTACAGAAAGATTTAGAATTGGCACAAACTTTATCAGGAAAAGCATTAGACGAATTTCTCATGCAGATAAAGGGAAAGTACACATCTTCAGAAGACAAAAAAGTCATTACAGAGTTTATGATGAAGCGTGCTGATGAACTTTTAAATCAAATGGGTGAAGTCGAAAAGAAGCTTGATGAACTCTCTGTACGCGAACAGTTAAACAATGATCTGGAAATACTACCTCTATCTTATATCGCAAAACACTATTTTAATAAAAGCAGCTCATGGCTTTATCAGAGGTTAAACGGGAATCCCGTTCGGGGAAAAGTTTACAAATTCAAGCCCGAAGAAATAAAAATATTAAATGACGCGTTACAGGATATTGCCAAAAGAATCGGGGCATTATCTATTTCTTAATATTTTGACAACAAAAAACAGCAGCCGTTTTGACTGCTGTTTTTTATTTAATATGTTATCAATAGTTCTTTTCATAAAGCACCCAGTACGGAACACCGGCAATAAATTCCGTTTTAAAACCGGCCAGGCTAAGCTGCATCGCCAGTTCGTTTCTAGTGACAGAAACAATATTATCCAGTTCATATACCAGTTCATCAATGGTCTTATAGCATTTATCGGCTGTAGCGCCAATCGGTGAATATTTTTGTTTCAGGAACTCGGCCATAGCCATTGATTGCTTTTTCTTCTCTTCTTTTTCTGTGTCGTCATACTGACGGAATCCTATCTTTTTTGCCATGATTTTTCTGTTTTTTCTGAATCCTCAATTACGTTATCTATCAAGCGTCTTAATATTTTCAGATTTTTAAGGTCTAAACCGTAAATCCGATTATTGATACCATAATATATATTATACTCCACTTCAGGAACATTTTGTCTGCTTTTGGAATAAACTACCACATGTTCCAGTGTGAGTTCATCTGTATATGGGTAATTATCTGCCATAACTACCTCCTTCTTTCTACGTTCTTGACTACCTTATCTATCAGATTGCCTATTGTCTTCAGCTCTTCAAAGCTAAGGCCGCAAATTACATTCTCTACTCCGGCAAAGATAGTATACTCCACTTCCGGAGAGTAAGACTTTTCATCTATGTAAATGTTGTTTTGCTCCACACGGATACAATCACTTATAAAATCCATATCAGCACCCTCCTTTCTTACACATTAAACATGCAAGGCCAAACCAAGCGGTCATAATCATAGCAGCTATCGATGAATAGAACAGG
The DNA here is from genome assembly GCA_944320885.1 of uncultured Phocaeicola sp. Taxonomy (GTDB): domain Bacteria; phylum Bacteroidota; class Bacteroidia; order Bacteroidales; family Bacteroidaceae; genus Phocaeicola_A. The sequence continues at coordinate 11,734 of CALUJE010000046.1, read as the reverse complement.
CTCCCGACAAGGAGAGAGAACGGCACCATGGCATGTGTCAATAACAGCATCTGACGGTTGGTAACTTTACGCTCCATGAGCAGCGTAAACAAAAAATTCTCGTTTGATAACCATGCTTTAAAAGCATCTCTGATTCCCATTGTAGCCTTTGGGGCCACGATTGTTTGATTTTTCATTTTGTTGAGCAATTAAATGAAACAAATAGGTTAATAATACGGGAAAGCGCCCCTTTCAGAACCAAAAAATTAAGAAACTTACTAAAAAAAGAAAGTTCCGCCTTCCCGTTGCTCAACACCTGATACAGGCTGGGAGGCCATTAAGCACTCCACACGGGGGTCGGAACTTATATGGTTAACCGGTAGGCATAAAAAATGCCAACGGCAATCGATTGGCGAACTACTCGTCGCCTGTATCAAATGTTGAGCACTGCAAATGTATACTTTTGTTTTGAAATAGCAAACGTAAACCTTACATTTCTACATTAAATCCGATATTTTTAGAAACATACCAGTATCATAATTCATGTATATACCATTATCGGTGGTACCAGCATAAGCATGTTTAGCCTTTTCGACATAAATCATTGTAGCCTTATTTAATAAATTAAATTCTTGCAACATTTGTATAACCTGTTCTGAATTTAATTTTTGAGAGGTTATAATAAGAGTACCATTTGTTTTTTTTGCCTTAACCAAACATTTAATGCCATCGATAACACAACTAGATTCTGAATTATTACTATCCAAGCTAGGAATAGAGGTTTGCATAAAGTCTGGAGTCTTTAAACGAATGGCCATACCTGACACAGTCATATGATATAAAGAACTATTATAAGATGTCACAATCCTTAGATTTATTAAACCATTAGCTTTTTTCTCCTTCAACTCCTCACATACTTTTTTAAATGCTTTATCAACATCTACAGGAGCACTAGTAAAATCCGATAAAGCGCCCGTAGTAACCGAAACGACACTACCTATCGGAACATAATCAAAGTTAACGGTATTAGATTCTGTTACATAAATCCCATTCTTAGCAAATTCTGAATAGTCAACAATGCTGGTTATTGTATGTTGTTCAATAGTAGTCAAAGAGCCGCATGAACTGAAAACCAATGTAACTAGCAATAAAATTATATATTTTCTCATATCCATAATAATGGTGAATCCCTTGCCAGTATGCGCCCACAGGTATAGCTAGACCTGAACTCGATTTTACAAGTTACACACCGGCAAGGGATTTCATATGTTTATATTCTTTCACTATTTTATGGGCAATTGCAAATATACAAAAAAAGTTGTCCTATCTATGGTAAAAAGATTCTTCTATCTTTGTTCTCGTAATTCACGAATATTTAAATAAACAGAAGTATGGAAGATTATCATTCTAAACTATTGAAATTATTGCTTTACCTTATCTATATTTTGATACCTTTGGGATGCGGTATTGCTTTCTTCTTTTTAGGAAAATATTTGTCCTAATCCCGGTAAAAAGATTCTTCTACCTTTGTTCTTGTAGTTCACGAATATTTAAATTAACAGAATATGAAAAACAAGATACTCCAGATTATTAAATCTTATCAAGATTATCGTCTAAAAAAGTTTTGTGCAAAGATAGCATCACGTTCTTGTCAAGGAACCAACCGCGACCTTATCTATGAGACACGTTCTTTATACCTCTTTTTTAAAGAATAATTCTTTGATATAAATCCAATATATATGAAACGACTCACAACCGAAGAAATAAAACTACTGTCTCCTGAAGCTGCTGAATGGATATTCAATGAGGCAGAAAAAAAACATAATGATTTGATAAGAGTAGAAACATCCATTACCGAAAGAGGTTACAAACTTTTCGGCACTTATTTCATTATACTCACGGCAGCACTAGGATATGTACTTACCCACCTTAGCACCCCCGATGATTTGCCTTTGACGGCAGGATGCGCTTCTATTATCGTGTTCACATCTATCGCTATAGGATACATTTATCAGGTCATTAAGCCCCATCTGTTTTTTGCTCCCGGCAAAGAACCTGATAATTTCAATATACCCGATTATATTGATTACTTTAAAATGAACCCTTTACTTAATCAGAAAAGCCAGTTCATTTGTGATGAGCTTGTAGCTATACAAATAAAAATCACCCGGCAAAAACAATTAAACGAGCGTCGAACCGGATACACCACACGTTCATTACAATTTCTAGTTCTCGGCTCGTTTCTTGCTGTCATTTCTTTTATTCTAGCCTTTTTTATTGTCTGAAGCCATTAGTCCCATCATTCGTAGAAAGCGGATTTTCTACTACTATCGGAGGGGGCAATGGCGGCTCTTTTGGTTTTTCTTCCATATAAAAATTATTAATCAAGAAGTGTTCAATATCACAAATAAAAATGCACATCCTCATATCGTGCGCCGACCGGAACCACCCGGAACCCGATTCTACGGGTTACACGATATGAGGATGTGATTTAGTAGGTTTATATTCGGCATTTGCAAATATAAACAAATTTCCTAAGCTCACCCCATTCTGTAAAACTTTCCTTCAGCTATAAAGTCTGAATCCGTATTATTATAAACTATCTTTATTGACTCACAAGCATACTTCTGATTTCTAATCATGAATATCTGCTTGGGATCATATTGTTTATTTCCGGTCCGGAAATAGATTGTATAGGGATGTGAAGTGTCCATCCTGGTGCTGTTACGATATAATCGGCCCAGGCTTTTTTCGCAAACATTGTGCAGCGAAAGAGACATTTCCGGAAATGAATCCTTGTAGGATTTCGTCTTCTGGTTGCAATCGGTGAAAAAAAGCGGATAGTTGAACGGTGTACCACCCCACATATTACAGGCATATAAGCGTCCGTCATATATCGCTACTTCCATCGAGTCTGAGGTATCTTTCTTATCAATGCTTTCTTCACCTTCAACAACGTCTTGAATACTTTGAACTTTTGAATTTTCATTACCCTTTTTCAAATCCTGCACCACCGGAAGATTGATTCTGAAGTCTGCATTTATATCTGCATGAGTCTGTGTATACGAATCACCCGGATAACTCCAATATCCTATATTAACTTCCTTCAGTGTGGCCGGAACTATATTAAGTTCTGTTTTTGTCTGTACTGATTCATCCCGGATTAAATCTCCATAAAGGTTTACTTCGCGGAGTATTGTTTCTTCATTCTGCTCATAACGGATATAATACCGGTCTTTCTCTGTATCATAAAACAAAATACTCGATGCCTCACTCGGTTCCATCGCATCATAGGCTGCTTTCAGAGCTTCGTAATTATCAAATTCCCGTTTGTCTGAATAGGTTAGTAAATCTTCGTTAAGCTGCACATAGTTGTCGTTATAGTTCAGATTAAATCCCACATTGCCGCTTGTGATATCCTTATCCGAACGGTCATCAGAATATTCAGAAACAAACTCGTCCAGGATTTGTTCATCGTCAATATACTGTACCTTTGAATTGCTGTAATAGGTTGAAAGACTATATATGTCTATAACCTTTTCACGCGAATCAGCCACAACTACAACCGCACAGAATTTTTCAATTTCATCAAAAAACTTATTCAGGCTCCAGTGTGGAAGAGCTTTGGCATATTCGCGTGTTTCCGTATAATTACATATAAATACATGCTTCAGGAAAGACTCGAGCAGGTCATTATAGCGGATATCATATCCTTGCGATTCAATGATCCGCTGAATAATCTTAATTAAATAAGGTTGTATAAAGACATGGGTGGATGGATACAATACACGTTCGTTTTGTGTGGAATAAGCCGCCTCGAGAAAGTTACCGTAACGATATTGTACATTGCCGGTAGAACTTTCGCGCGCTTTGATGAAAAATGGCAGATACAAGCAATCCACATGATCTGAATCATTATAGAAGTCACCGGTTGCAGCGTAATCGGCTGTCGCCTGGACGTTATCACGAAGTTTTAATGCCCATGGTCCGAATCCGGAGTAATAACTCATCTTACGCTCATCCTTTCCTAAATCCAATTCATCGATGTAGATATCATCAGAATAGAAGTTCAGCTCACTGTTACCGGAAAGCAGTTGGATTTTCACACCTGTATCTGTCGTTTCCAAGGGAACGGCTGAGCCGAAGAAACGAAGGATACCGTTTATGCGCATGTATGCCGGATAGGATTTCGGCAAAGCGTCGAATTCCAGACGGTAACAGTGTCCGAATACCGCAATATTTTCGGGCACTCCTTTCACCGGCAGTTCGATATCCAGTGAATAACTGGACGATTTGGTGAAATACGGATTTTCATCTACGATTTCGGGTTCAAAGCCGGCAGAAAGTACCACCGGCTTATTGTCTATATACAATTCAATCATTTCTACTCTTATTCTTTAATAATTTATCGTAATCGTCTAAAGCTTTGCGTATTCCGTTTCTTCCGGCAACCGCTGCTACAGCTGTTATCGGTTCATCCAGCTTACGCATCAGCCGCTCGTTGCTTTCCGCCAGTTTACCAAGCATCACGGCAATGGCTGCATAGTCAGCCGAAAGTGTGCCACCTGATGGCGACGGCCGTCCTGGTCGTGAGCGTGCAGGAAGAACAGCCGCCACATCATCACCTGTAAGGTTAGATACGGTATTGCTTCGCTGGGCATAATCGATAAGGTCAAATACCGGGCGAAGATTCGGATTGGCCACCGCAAAACGATTGCTGACAAATTCGTTTGAGTGGACAATACCCTGAGGCTCATTCCACGCTCCTGCAGGAGTGTAACCACCACCGGCATAACCACCCAAAGCGGCCTTAGCCGTTTCAAAAGCAGCTGTAATCAATGCTATTTTTGCGGCTGCAGTAGCCAGGCCGGCAAAACCTAATTTAGAAATATCTTTCATCGTTGTTTCCGCAATATAGGCCACCATTAACTTCTCAATCGTATCAAGAACCATTGAAATGACATTTTTGAAAAAATCTCCCAATGATTCTTCATCATCTTTCAGGCTCTCACCTAAAGCAACTCCAAAACTTTGGGCAAAACCAGCCATTGCCATAAACGATGCTTCTGTCACATCTTTAGTTTTAGTAAGATCATCAATGGTACCTTTTGAATAATCATGAAATGTCTGTATTAATGAAGATACTCCTTTCTGAAAATCATTCAATGACCACGAAGACAATTCACTTAACTCACGCCAGTTCTCATTAATGGCTGCAAACATTTTCGTCGTGCTTTCGCTTGTTTTTTCAGTTGATTCTGAGACTTCTTTATTCAATAATTCCAGAAATTCCTGCAAAGCTTTTTTCTGTTTCTCTGTTGTTGCATTCGTCTTACTGACTGCTTCATTACCATATTTATCTATAAGAGAAAGCATCGCTTGGTTAAATGCCTGACGTGTAATTAATCCTTTCCGCAACTGCTGTTCCAATGTCTGTATCTCTATTTGTAGAGACTTTTGCAAAGAATTAAGCAATTCCTTTTTTTCATCCTCATCTTCAGCCAAACATCGTTCTTTAAACTGTATCTGAATATCTAATATACGCTCTTTTATTTCCTGAATTTTCTCTGGTTCCAGATTGGCAATCTTCAATCTGTTTTCAAGATGTTTAAGTTCCAAGTCTTCTGCTAAACGCGCATATTCTTCCCTAGTTATATTGTCATTATTAAGATATAATTCTTTTAAAGACAGAAGTTCTTGCTGGTATCTGCGCTCTTCGTCCAGGGCGATATCCTTATCACCGGATGCGGTACCAGCAGAAGTGCCTGAAGGTTTCCCATTATTGCCGGTAACAACAATTTCCGGAATATCCTTTATCGTTTCATCAGCCTGTTTAAAGAATGGTGACAACTCATTCTTTATCTGGTTTATCTTACTCATGCGCTCAGCTACTGACCGGATGTATGGAGTGAGTGAATGGGCAAACTCTTGCCATGAGTCTGCCCTACCTCCCAATAGGCTGAAGGGGTCACCCATGTTTTTACGAATTTCCTCATAGATTTTATCAGTTATTTCTTCAAGTCCGAAACTACCTCCACCGGCCAGCATAGAATTTACGACCTGACTTACATATCCCAGCATACGGTTTTTCTGGGCACCTGTCATCGAGTTTACACCGTTCATGGTTCCGGAAAGCAATTTTGCTTCTTCTTCGGCACTATCATTAAACAGCTTGGTGGCTTTTTCGTTAAGCAATTTGCGAGCATAATAATCATTCATCGAGGTGATAACCTCACCATAAGCTTTTTTAATTTCATCGATTCCGGCCTTCTCTGACAAAAGATTATCCATATACTTGCCAAACTGGTCATTAAATTCTGCAATCAGTCTTGTGCGCTCTGCCTGTGTTATGTTGGTTTTAGTCAGCTGCGCGTACAGTAAATCCAGTTCGGAACGTTCCTTAACAACAGATTGCTGAAACTCTTCTGTGACCGTTTGGGCATCTTTCATATGTTTATACCAGGTATATATACCGGCACCTATTGCGGTAATAGCTGTCAACACAACCCCCCATGGAGATATCTTCAGGACACGCATCAAGCCTTTAAAGGCCGTGGTTGCCAAAGCCGTATTACCAGCTAGTAAAGCCATCGTACCGGCATAAGCAATATGCAGAGCTTGACCTATTTTTAAAACACCATGATATGTCACCTGTGCAGCTGTCAGAAGTTTAGTCCTTGTATATGCCAGGAGTAAACCGGCTGACAGTATCAGCAATACATCACCATATTTAATTGAAATCTCTACTAATGCAGACAGTCCTTTAATCGTGAGTGACGATGTTGTAACCAATTTCGACATTAACGGAAGCAGCTGCTGGCCTAGCTGGTAAACTCTTTCCTGGAATACCTTCTTGGCTTTTTCCATACCGGCCGTAAGGTCATTGTTTTTTGTATTGAATTCGTTGACAACGGATGTTCCTTCTTCAAAGGCGTTTCTGGCAGCAATCTGCTGTTGACGGATGTTATCCACATTCTTGGCCAAGTCAGCCAATACTGCAGTAGCTTCTGAACCGTCCAGTTTCATTTCCTTGAATATTGGAGCCAGGACATTCATGTCTCCAAGTTTGCCCAAGTTATCAAGCAGCTGCAGGAAGGCTTCATTTATATCTGTCTTCACCAGTTCTGCGAACTCCTTAACATCCATCTTCGCCAATTTAGCAAACTTGGTCGGGTCCTGGTATATCTTCATCAGGATGTTCTGCAGTGCGGTACTCGATGCCTCCAGTTTCTGCATATCCTGGTCCAAGACTGCGCCATAGGCTGCAATGGTCGGGATGTCTAGTTTTGCCTGTTTTCCGACTCCGGCCATACGGGCGATGAATTCGGTAAGATATCCTTCGGCAGCACTCGAGGTAGAACCCAGATGGTTAATAACGGAACCGATGGAAAGCATAGCCTGTTTAAGGCCCATGCGGTCCGCGTCACCGAACATCTGAGCCAGCTTGCCTATATTCTTGATGGCATCTTCGCCCAAGTCTTCACCCAGTGAAACATTTATTACGTCTGCAGCCTGAACGAAATCAAGCAAATCCTTCTTGCCCTGGATACCCAGTTTACCGGCTTCACCTGCCAGACGGTTCAGTTCCGTCCGGGCCGTCCGGGTATCCATTTCTTTTAATGATTCATTCAGATCTATCACTTCATCACGGGTCATACCGGTATACTTCATGACATCGGAATACACACTGTCAAGTGACAGATAATCATTTACGGCCTTCCGCATCGTAAGCATCACACCGGTAATACCAGCTATAAATGCCGTAATCATGCCCATGTAGTTGTTGAATCCATCGGCCATCTTGCGGAACATACCATCATTATTCTTGGCTTCACGCGCATTAGCCTTCAGCTGGTTCTCGGTCTGGCGTAATGTTTGATTATGTTCGGCAATAATTCCCTTCAGCACCTGAATTTTTCGTGTGGTCTGCACATATTCTTCAGATCCTACGGTCATACGCTTAACCGCGCTCTCCAACTTTTTGCATTCACTCTGTATCGACTTTATGTCGTTCTTTATCTCGTTGCCGTCAATGTATAAGTAGGCGCTACTCAACGATTACTAATATAATAGTAGTCGTTTTTTTTATTTCCAACCCTCTTCTACTTATCTTACCCATATCAAATTCTGACAATTTGTGAAGTAAAAATCCTGAAAAATAATGTTTATTCCATTTTAGTTTATACATTTGCAAAAAACCAAACATTAACTAGTAATGGATACCCAAAAAACACCTACCGTAGAAGAGATTTACAAAAATCTGAAGTACTTGCAATTACTAGGTAACCGTTTCCCGACTGTTGCTGCCGCAAGTACCGAAATCATTAATCTGGAAGCCATATTGAACCTTCCGAAAGGCACAGAACACTTCCTGAGCGACTTGCACGGAGAACACGAAGCATTCAGACATGTATTGAAAAATGCTTCGGGAGCCGTAAAAAGAAAAGTTACAGAAATATTCGGCAACACATTACGTGAGTCTGAAATTAAAGAAATCTGTACACTTATATATTACCCGAAAGAAAAACTCGAACTGGCAAAAGCCTCAGAAGAAGATATGGCCGACTGGTATCTCATTACCTTGCACCAGCTGGTAAGAATCTGTCGTAACGTATCATCCAAATACACACGTTCCAAAGTACAGAAGGCACTACCCACAGAATTTGCATATATCATCCAGGAATTGCTGCACGAGTCTTCCGATGAACCCAACAAGCACCAATATTTTAATGTCATCATCAAGACAATCATTGAAACCCACCGTGCCGATCAGTTCATTACAGCACTCTGCAATCTGATTCAAAGACTCGTCATAGATTCACTTCATATCATCGGAGATATCTACGACAGAGGCCCCGGTGCACATCTTATAATGGACACCCTCTGCCACTATCACAATCTGGACATACAATGGGGTAACCATGATATCTTATGGATGGGAGCCGCAGCTGGAAACGAATGCTGCATAGCAAACGTTCTGCGTACATCCATGCGATATGCCAATCTGGTAACCTTGGAAGATGGTTACGGAATCAATCTGCTTCCTCTTGCCACATTCGCAATGGATACCTATGCCAATGACCCATGCAAATGCTTCTATCCTAAAATCGAAGACGGAGACAAGACTCACAACGAGCGTACATGCCGACTGATAGCGCAAATGCATAAAGCCATCAGTATCATTCAGTTCAAGCTTGAAGCCGCCCTGATTAAACGGCGTCCGGAATTCAATATGCAATCACGCAATTTACTTGAACTGATAGATTTTGAACGGGGAATATTCGTTTACGAAGGAAAAGAATATGAAATGACAGATACCTGCTTCCCGACAGTCGACCCAAAGAATCCCTATAAACTGACAAAAGAAGAAGAAGAAATAATCAGAAAACTGCAGCATTCTTTTGCAAGCAGCGACAAGCTGAAGATGCACATGCATTGCCTCATTACATACGGAAGCATGTATTTGAGTACAAATTCCAACCTTCTCTTCCATGCATCAGTACCTCTTAATGCCGATGGCAGCTTGAAGGAGATAAAAATCATGAACAAGACTTACAAGGGCAAACAATTGCTTGATAAGGTAGACAGCCTGATACGTTTTGCATTCAGTGACGAACGCTCTCCAGAAAAAGACTTCGCGGTAGATTACATGTGGTATCTGTGGTGCGGAGTAGACTCTCCACTATTCGACAAAGCCAAAATGGCTACCTTTGAACGTTATTTCATAAAGAATAAGGAACTTCATAAAGAAGAAAAAGGAGCCTATTACAATTTACGTGACAACGAAGAGGTATGCGATATGATACTGGACGAATTTAATGTAAAAGGAGAACATCGCCATATCATCAACGGACACGTACCGGTAAAAACCAAAAAAGGAGAAAAGCCCATAAAAGCCAACGGAAAACTCATCGTCATTGACGGAGGATTCTCCAGAGCATACCAACCGGAAACCGGTATCGCCGGATATACACTGGTATACCACTCACGCGGATTGCAGTTGGTTCAACACGAACCCTTCACTTCTACACAAGAAGCCATTCTTAAAGGAAGGGATATTAAATCGTCAACCCAACTTGTTGAATTAAGCACCAAACGCATGATGGTACGTGATACAGACAAAGGAACCGAGCTGGAACAACAAATCAGCGACCTGTTCGGCCTATTGGCAGCATACAGAAAAGGTATTATCAAAGAGAAAGGACAATAAACCAAGAGGCTGTCTCAAAATAGAATTGCAAAAGTAAAAATCTTATAGATTGAAACTTAGAAGTAAAAAAACTCCTGATTTAGCCCTTGTTTATTGCAATTATAGGACTAAAAGCAGGAGATTTTTATGTTGTAGCTTATAGATTGTAAGTAAGCTTATCTCTATTTTTTATTTTGAGACAGCCTCTTCTCTACAAAAACAAAAAAAGACTGTCTTACAAATATGTAAAACAGTCTTTTTTATATTAAACCCTTTACTGATATTTCACAGCAAACAGACTTATTAGTTTTCTTCTGCAACTACTTCAAAAGGAATTTCAACGCTAACTTCCTTGTGAAGTTTTACAACAGCTTTGTAAGAACCAACTTCCTTGATTGCATCTTTTACAAAGATAATCTTACGATCAACTTTGTGGCCCAATTTCTCAAGCTCTTCTGCAATTTGAATGCTACCAACTGAACCAAAGATTGTACCGGTTGAGCTAACCTTAGTAGCAATAGTCAAAGAAACACCTTGCAATTTAGCTGCGAATTCTTCAGCATCTTTCTTGATTTTCTCAAGTTTGTGAGCGCGTTGTTTCAATTCTTCTGCCAATACTTTCTTTGCAGCCGGAGATGCAATAACAGCTTTTCCAGTAGGAATAAGGTAATTACGACCGTAACCAGATTTTACAGTTACAATATCATTTTTGTAACCCAAGTTTGCGATATCTTCTTTTAAAATGATTTCCATATAATTCCTCCTTCTTACTTATTATTTCATCATATCAGTTACGAATGGAAGCAAAGCCAAATGACGAGCTCTCTTCACAGCCTGAGCTACTCTTCTTTGATATTTCAAAGAAGTACCGGTAATACGACGAGGAAGGATTTTACCTTGCTCATTCAAGAACTTCTTCAAGAATTCAGGATCTTTGTAGTCAATATACTTGATACCAGCTTTTTTGAAGCGACAATATTTTTTCTTCTTAACATCCACTGAGGGTGGGGTTAAATATCTAATTTCAGATTGTTGTTGTGTCATGATTTAATCCTCCTTTTTAGTTGATTTTACACTTCTTCTCTTTGCAGCATATTCTGCAGCGTATTTTTCCAACTTAACAGTTAAATAACGGATTACACGCTCGTCACGACGGTAGTTTACTTCAAGTTTCTCAATTACTGTCGGTTCTGCCTTAAATTCGATTAACTGATAAAAACCAGTTGATTTCTTTTCAATTGGATAAGCCAATTTCTTCAATCCCCAGTTTTCTTCATTGATAATCTCAGCACCTTCAGCAGTAAGAAGACCTTTGAATTTATCTACCGCTTCCTTCATCTGAACATCAGACAAAACGGGAGTTAAAATGAAAACGGTTTCGTATTGATTCATACTTTAAAATTAATTTGTTAATAATACATTTCTGAAAATCGTGCGCAAAGGTAGGAAAATATTCTTTAATACACAAACTTATTTATCCATTTTATTAAAGGCAGAGTCAACCAGCAAGTGCAACATTAGGAAATATTTTTGAAGAAACATTCAGCGGAGGTATGAAAATTGAGT
>CALUJE010000045.1 GCA_944320885.1 uncultured Phocaeicola sp. | reverse complement strand
TTCCGACAGGCCTGCGGCTTTTGCCATGCGTTCAAACGGGAACACTGAGTGAAGCCTGCCAAGCTCACTCTCATTAAAACTTTTGCGGTATTTTTCCAGAATATCAAATTCTGTAAAGCCCAAAGTTGGGTGAATTTCCGAAATATTTTGTACCTTAGCCATATCTTAGTCGGGGAATTTCCCCCGTTTTGGCCTTCAAACCTTATTTGCGGGGGAATACCTAAAGATACAAAAAAGCCAGCTAATTCGCAATATTTTGTGTATGAATTAGTTGGCTGATTTTATATTATTTACTGAATGTCCCTAATCAGGGAATAATAAAATTAATGGCTTCCGGAACAATACCGATTCTTAAGGTTCCTTCATAATCCAACAATCGCCCGTCAAGACAAACGTGCGCGTTTTGTGCACGCAATACCATAATTTGTTTTGTCCTATATAATTTCAGACTTTTACTATTCAATATTCTTCCTTGCAACAACAGCCTGACTTCTGAAAAAAGTTGCATAAACCGAGGTCTGGAAAGAATAGAAACATCCAGCCATCCGTTATATGGAACAGCACTCGGTGTTAATCCATATCCTACAGAGTTGCCTATACATACAGTCATTACATATTCACGAATATGTTCACCATTAATTTTCAAATGTGTACGATACAGTTTCCGTTCAAACATTAATAAAATCAACGAAATCCAGAACGATATTGTTTGTATCCCCCAAAAGCGATACGTACTGTTTGATATTCCTACGACTCTTGCTCCCAATCCGATATGAACGGAATTCAAAAAGTAACGTACAACTGATTTTCCCTTTATGTTACAATTACAGGTTCCTACATCTACTTTTCGAACTCGTCCCATCAATATGTAGTCAATCGCTTTTTTATAGTCATCAGACTCAATTCCCCAATACGCAGCAAAATCATTACCGATTCCATTCGGTATAACACCTAAAGAAATCTTATCCTTATCAGCCTTCGAGTTCATTATACCATTTATCGCATCATTCAATGCCCCATCTCCTCCCACAATTACAATTGTCTGATAACCATTATTTGCCAGCATACATGACAGGCGCTCTATTGAATTAAAAGACTCAGACTGAACATAATCAAAAGCCACATTACGCAATCTCAGATATTGACGAATTTCTTTCCACCTTTTCTGTACCTTTCTGGTACCGGCTTTCGGATTATATATAATTCCCCACCTTTTACCTTCTATCATATTTGCATCTTTATTCTTTATACAATCTTTTTATTCTCTCTACTTTATCAGTCATCGGCATGGTAGCATCTATCCAGTGTATCATAAATCCTCTTCTTTCCATACCTCTGAACCATGTCATCTGACGCTTCGCAAACTGATGAATCGCAATTTCAAGAGAATGAAACATCTCTTCATACGACAGCTTCCCGGTAACATATAATGTAAGATATTTATATTCCAAACCATAATAAATCAAATCGTCTGCACTCACTCCAGAATTAAGTATATCTTCTATTTCCTTTATCATTCCATTATCCAGACGCTGCCTCAAACGATTGGATATCTTCTCTCTCCGAAGTTCACGGTCTATATCTACACCAATAATCAAACTATTGAGTACCGGGAAAGAACGAGCTTCTACATTTTGCTGTTTGTAGTACTCTTCTATCTCTATGGCACGGATAGCCCGTTTTACAGTATCCACATCAGTTGTATTATGCAATTCTTTATAAGAAGATAATATCTCTGTCAGTTCCTGAAGCGATTTATCAGCCAAAGATTCCCTCAAGGCAGGGTTTTCCGGAACCGGCAGCAAGCGATATCCTTTCAATACGGATTCTATATACATTCCGGTTCCTCCACACAATACAGGTATGACATTTCTGCTGCATACGTCATCATATGCCTTCAAAAAATCACGCTGAAACTCAAAAACATTATACTTATACCCTGCATCTACAATATCAATCAGATGATATGGAATCTGTTTGCCATTTACAATATAATCATCCAGATCTTTTCCTGTACCCAAATCCATTTTACGGTAAACCTGCCGGCTGTCACCACTGATAATTTCCGCATTCAAATCATATGCCAATGCCGCAGCCAGAGAAGTTTTCCCCGAAGCGGTAGGTCCCAATATAGTTATCAAATCATACTTTGCCATGCCATATATAGTTTTTGAGTTACAAAGAAAAGAAAAAAACAAATATGTTTCTTATATATACGAAAAAAGAGTCTGCCTTACAAGAGGCAGACTCTCTAACCGAATCTATTTAATAAAATAAATTAGCAGTTTACAGATGCCATGTGAGCAATCAAATCAAGAACTTTGTTAGAGTAACCGATTTCATTGTCATACCAAGAAACAACCTTAACAAATGTATCAGTCAAGTATACACCTGCGTTAGCATCGAAGATTGAAGTCAAAGTGCATCCCAAGAAGTCAGAAGAAACAACTGCATCTTCAGTATAACCAAGAACACCTTTCAATTCACCTTCTGAAGCTTCTTTCATTGCTGCACAGATAGCTTCTTTAGTAGCCGGTTTAGCCAAGTTTACAGTCAAGTCAACAACAGAAACGTCCAAAGTCGGCACACGCATAGAAATACCAGTCAATTTTCCGTTCAATTCAGGAATTACTTTTCCTACAGCTTTAGCTGCACCTGTAGAAGACGGGATAATATTTCCAGAAGCAGCACGACCACCACGCCAGTCTTTCAAAGAAGGACCGTCAACAGTTTTCTGAGTTGCAGTAGTAGAGTGAACTGTAGTCATCAAACCGTTAATGATACCGAATTTATCGTTCAATACTTTAGCAATCGGAGCCAAGCAGTTTGTAGTACAAGATGCGTTAGAAACGAATTGAGTTCCCTTAACATAAGTCTTCTCGTTAACACCACAAACGAACATTGGAGTATCGTCTTTAGAAGGAGCAGACATAACTACATATTTAGCACCAGCTTCGATATGAGCCTGAGCTTTTTCTTTAGTCAGGAACAAACCTGTAGATTCAACTACATATTCTGCACCAACTTCATTCCATTTCAAATCAGCCGGATTTCTTTCAGCAGTAACACGGATTTCTTTTCCGTTAACGATCAATTTGCTGTTTTCTACATCTGCTTCGATAGTACCATCGAATTGTCCGTGCATTGTATCATATTTCAGCATATATGCCAAATAGTCAACTGGACAAAGGTCATTGATACCTACGATTTGAATGTCATTTCTTTTCTGAGCAGCACGGAAAACGAAACGTCCGATACGGCCAAATCCATTAATACCTACTTTAATCATTTTTATTAAACTTTTAAGTGTTTATAAATATATGTTTAATAGCTTCAAAATATAGCTAAACTTTAAGTTATTATGTCCAATTTGTAGCACATAAGCACTTGAAAGCGATGCAAAAGTAAGAAATTGTTTTTAGAATTATACAATCATTCGATTAAATTATTTAAAAACTATAAGAAAAAACCCTTTATTTATAGGCATTAAAGCTCTACAAATCATAAATGTTTCAATATTGCCAAGTACACATTACAAAATCGAAAAAGGAATACAATACACGAATCACTCTTATACATATACGCCAACACTGATTGTCTCCTTAATATATAAATCTTACACACAATATTCGAGATATATCAATTATTATAAGCCGATAGGATTGGTAGAATGAGTAATTTTAACTACTTTTGCATTCAAACATTATAAGACAATTCATAATTACACAACATGCAAGAAAAAATTATTATTCTTGATTTCGGTTCACAAACAACCCAGCTAATCGGACGCAGGGTACGCGAGATGAACACATATTGTGAGATTCTGCCTTACAATAAGTTTCCACACAATGACCCGTCTGTAATCGGAGTCATTTTGTCCGGAAGTCCATTTTCTGTATATGATGAAAATGCATTTAAAGTTGATTTGACTAATATACGTGGCAAATATCCTATTTTAGGTATCTGCTACGGTGCGCAATTCATGTCTTATACAAATGGAGGTAAAGTAGAACCGGCTGGAACCCGTGAATACGGACGCGCTCATTTGGCACGCTTTGAAAAAGAGAATCCGCTTTTCAAGGATGTTCGCGAAAACTCACAAGTTTGGATGAGTCACGGAGATACAATTACGGCTATACCAGACAACTTCAGAGCTATCGCATCTACCGACAAAGTTGCCATTGCCGCTTATCAGGTAAACAACGAGAATGTATGGGGCGTACAGTTCCATCCGGAAGTTTATCACAGTGAAGACGGAACACAAATCCTGAAGAATTTCGTAGTTGACATCTGTGGAAGCAAACAAGACTGGAGCGCAGCTTCATTTGTTGAAAGCACAGTTGCACAGTTAAAAGAACAATTGGGCGATGACAAGGTAGTACTTGGTCTGAGTGGAGGCGTGGATTCTTCTGTAGCTGCCGTATTGCTGAACAAAGCTATCGGAAAGAATCTTACCTGTATTTTTGTAGATCATGGAATGTTGCGCAAAAACGAATTCCAAAACGTGCTTCATGACTATGAGTGTCTGGGACTGAACGTTATTGGAGTCGATGCCAGCCAAAAATTCTTCAGCGAACTGGCCGGTGTCACCGAACCTGAAAGAAAGCGTAAAATCATAGGAAAAGGCTTTATCGATGTATTCGATGAAGAAGCTCATAAAATTAAAGATGTAAAATGGCTGGCTCAGGGAACAATCTATCCTGACTGCATTGAATCACTCTCAATTACAGGAACTGTCATCAAGAGCCATCACAACGTAGGTGGTCTTCCTGAAAAAATGAATCTGAAATTGTGCGAACCACTCCGTCTGCTTTTCAAAGATGAAGTACGCCGCGTAGGTCGTGAATTAGGAATGCCTGAGCATCTCATCAAGAGACATCCTTTCCCGGGTCCTGGACTTGCTGTCCGCATCTTGGGAGATATCACTCCGGAAAAAGTGCGTATTCTGCAAGATGCCGATGATATCTTCATCCAGGGATTGCGCGACTGGGATTTATATGACAAGGTATGGCAAGCCGGCGTTATTCTGTTACCAGTACAAAGTGTGGGCGTAATGGGAGACGAACGTACTTACGAACGTGCAGTAGCATTACGTGCCGTTACAAGTACCGACGCAATGACTGCTGACTGGGCAAGACTTCCATACGAATTCCTGGCTAAGGTGTCCAACGATATTATCAACAAGGTAAAAGGTGTAAACCGTGTAACCTATGATATCTCGTCAAAACCACCTAGCACAATAGAATGGGAATAATACGATAAGAAAACCATAAAAATCCTCTTGCAGGCTATTCTTTAACAGAATATTTGCAAGAGGATTTTTTATAACTTATCATTTTTTAATTCATAACGATGTTTTTATAATTTATAAGTTATAAGAGCAAGGAATTATAGCCTGGAAAAAATTTTTAATAGCCATAATTTTTTTATTTATAACTGACAAAAAAATAAAGAAGGCGCCTTCATTTAAAGACGCCTTCTTTTGTTTTTATTTTCAGCTCACCTGCGTTAACGTGTATGCAAGAAGCGATATCCAAACCGTTCGCATGCTGCCTTTTCCAGTTCTTCTCTGGCTGAAGGCTCTGCAATATTTATCAATGCACGCGCACGCTGTGCCAAGTCTTTTCCTTTCAGGAAAGCAATTCCATATTCCGTAACTATGTACTGTGCCTGTGCACGTGTAGTTACCACTCCTGCTCCTGATGTAAGAACCGGCTTAATCTTTGATATACCCTTATTTGAAGCCGCTGTCATGGCAATAAAAGTCTTACCGCCTTCTGAAAGCCAACCGCCATACATGAAATCATGCTGTCCGCCTACACCAGAAAACATCCTTGTTCCAATAGAATCGGCACAAATCTGTCCGGTAAGGTCCACTTCAATGGCAGAGTTGATAGCCATTACTTTCGGATTCTGACGTATAATGAAAGGATCATTGGTCCACGCCACATCTTTTACTATAATATCCGGATTCTTATCCATGTATTTATACAGACGGTCTGAACCCAATGCCAGCGAAGCCACACTCTTATGAGGCATTATCACTTTCTTGGAATTATTGATTATTCCTTTCTGAATCAAAGGCACTACTCCGTCTGTCATGGCTTCTGTATGCAGACCTAAGTCCTTATGGTCGTACAAGGCATCAAGCACTGCGTTTGGAATACCTCCTACTCCAATCTGCAAGGTTGCTCCATCAGGAATCTGTTCCGCAATATATCGTCCAATCTTCTGTTCCTTCTCATTAGGTTGTGCAATAGGCAATGTAACCAAGGGGTCATCAACCTCTACACAAGCATCAAACCGTGATATATGAATCACAGCATCACCATATGAGAAAGGCATCTGCTTGTTAACCTGAGCAATGATAATCTTGGAACATTCTACTGCAGAAACAGCCAAATCGGCAGATATACCAAAGCTGCAATATCCTTCTTCATTAGGAAGAGAAACATTCAACAAAGTAACATCCAAAGGAATTATTCCTTCACGGAAGAAACTAGGAATCTGTCCCAAGAAACCAGGTATCGCCTGCGCTTCTCCCCTATCAATCGCTTTACGAAGACAATTGGCAATAAACAAGCTGCGCGGAATAAAGGAATCACGCAATTCGGTCACTGCATATGGAGCATCGCGACGGCCTACAGCAAAAGCTGAATACATCTCTACACCCTTAAGCTCATGTCCGCGAGCAGTCAATGCATCGAGCAGAACCTCAGGAATAGACGTACTTCCCTGAATATAAACCTTGTCGTATGACTTTATCAATTTCACAGCTTCGGCTGCTGTCATAAAATTTGCTTTCATATCAACTTTCTACTTCAATTAAGAGGATGGTTTTCATTAAATATACGCAATCTTTCGTCAAGCAATGCATAATCATCTTCTTTTATCATTGATGTACATACACGCATTCCTTGCTGTTCACTACCCGTAGTCCTTAAGGAGATGGCAGAAACACCATAATATATAAGTTCTGCCAGCAAATCATCGCCAGTATATCCTTTACGACCGATAGTGAAGAAGAATCCGTCACTTACATCTTCATCCAAATCCTTGTCATATACGATATGGAATCCATGGCGCTTGAATATTTCTTTCAAACGGGCCGCACGACGTGCGTATTCACGGGTATCTTCCACAAAATTCAACTTTCCGTCACAAGCGGCCTTATACATGGCGGCCAATGCATACTGTGCCGAATGGGTAACTCCGGAAGAAAGTGTGTATATGATGACAAAGATAAAGGCACGTCCCAATGTATCTATTCCAAATTCTTCTTTTAACGTCGGATAACTTCTGTTATACAGTTCATTGGATATGGCTACCGTTGCTATACGTTCACCGGCATAACTGAATATCTTCGAAGCAGAAAGCATTAAAATATAGTTGGAAGTATAACGTGCCACCGTGGCCTGATATGGAGGTTCATACGGATGTCCCAGATCTTTGCGGAAATCCATACCAAGATAAGCCAAATCTTCTATAACGATAGCGTCATATTTGGTAGCAAGGGCTCCGATATACTGTAACTCTTCTTCAGTCAAACATACCCACGAAGGATTATTTGGATTAGAGTAAATCATTGCCGCAATGTGTCCACCAGAGAGGATTTCCTCCAGTTTATCGCGTAGCTTTTCTCCTCTGCAGTCGTAAATATCAAACGACTCACGCTTATATCCCAAAACCTTTGCCTGCAAAGGCTGAACAGAAAATCCCGGATTAATAAACAGGATTGTATCTTTTTCCGGATTCAAATGAGTTGTCAGTATAAACGATGCGAAAGTTCCCATCATCGAACCTACGGTAGGAACACATCCTTCGGGATTTACATCTATATTCAGGAAAGCCTTGATAAAACGGGAAGCTTCCTGCTTTAACGGAGTTATACCCGAGATATTAGGATAAGCTGAAGGCACTCCGCTATCCAAAGCTTCTTTCTGAGCTTCAATTCCCACTCTGCTGGGAGGCAATCCCGGAGAACCCATTTCCAAATGAATAAACTTCTCACCTGTACGCCTTTCGATTTCTTCCGAAAGCGCGACAGTCTGGCGAATGGTTGCATCACCAACACGTGCGATATGCATGTTGCGCAATACTTCATTCACCATATCTGATTGAAACGGAACTGCCATAGATTACTTGTTTAAAGATTCTTGTGCATATTTTAATCCAGCCTGGAAAGCTTTCAGATTCATCTCTACCACAGCTTCTCCCTTACGTTCGAAGACACGGCGTATACCATCTTCAATCTTGTCTGTTTCTATTCCAAGGAACGGAGACGCAGCTCCCAACAATACGATGTTGGCTGCACGCGGCGATGCTACCGATTTTGCAATTGCATCTACATCAATGGCAACCGAATGTTTCAGATTCTTTATCTGCTCCATAAGTTTCTCCTGGTCCGGATAATTCGGAATATTGACAAACGGAACCGTATTGGTGATAATCCATCCCTCCTTATTCAAATAAGGAAGATAGCGCAAAGCTTCCATCGGCTCCAGTGAAATGATAATGTCTACTTTTCCCAATGGTATCAAGTCTGATGCTATAGGATCTGAGCTGATACGCAAATTTGATTGCACATCACCACCGCGCTGGCTCATTCCATGCACTTCTGCTTGCTTAATATACAAACCTTCGTTAATTGCAGCCGAACCTATAATTGTGGCAATAGAAAGGATACCTTGTCCTCCAACGCCTGAAAGTATAATATCTGTACGCATGATTTCTTATTTTTGCTTGTTATGACGACGTGCTGTCTGTATACATTCTCTGCGAGGTATGATAACACTTACCCCTTTATATTCTATCTCTTCACGAATAACCTGTTTCATTTCTTCCATATTCTTCGGAAGTGGCACAACAACCCGGATATGTTCCGGAGCAACTCCGATACCTTGGCAAATCTGTTCCAAACGACCGGTTCCTGCAGAATCCTGTCCTCCGGTCATACCGGTTGTCAGGTTGTCAGATATAAGAATTGTTATATTGGAGTTCTCATTAACAGCATCCAGCAAGCCGGTCATACCGGAATGAGTAAATGTAGAATCACCGATAACTGCTACAGACGGGAACTGTCCGGCATCAGCAGCACCCTTGGCCATTGTAATGGATGCACCCATATCTACAACAGAATGAATAGCACGATATGGAGGAAGGAAACCTAATGTATAACAACCTATATCACTGAATACACGACTGTTTTCATATTCACGGACTACTTCGTTCAGCGCTGCATACATGTCTCTATGACCACATCCCTGGCACAATGCAGGCGGACGGGGTACAACCAGCTCACAAGGAGGATATACCTCTTCATCCTTCAAGCCCATAGCAGAAATAATATTGTCAGGAGTAAGTTCACCTGTGCGGGGAACCTCACCGGTCAAACGTCCCTTAATCACCTTACCACTGTCGAGCACACCACGAATCATTTCTTCTACTACAGGTTGTCCGTCTTCCAACACCAGCAAAGAGTCGCATTCATCAGCTAGACGACGAATCAGACCTACAGGGAGAGGATACTGAGAAATCTTCAGCACCGGATAAGGACATCCATCCTTAAAATGTTCCATTACATAATTATATGCTATACCGCATGCGATAATTCCCAATGAATGATCTTTACCGTCTACATATTTATTATATATGGATTTTTCAGACTCATTCAAGAAATCCACTTGTTGACCTATCAATTTTACATTCCGCTTACGGGCTACAGCCGGCATCAGAACCCAGTCTCCCGGATTGCTCGGGAAAGACATCTTATTCATTTCACGTACGGCTCCAGTTTCAACAACAGCACGTGAATGTGCCATACGTGTTACCAAACGCATCAATACCGGAACTTTATAATGTTCAGAAAAACTGAAAGCATCATTCATCATGTTATAAGCTTCTTGCTGAGAAGAAGGTTCAAACACCGGAATCATTGCAAATTTTCCATAAAAACGAGAATCCTGCTCATTTTGTGAAGAGTGCATTGACGGGTCATCGGCAGCAACAACAATCAGACCACCGTTGGTTCCTGTCATTGCTGAATTTACGAACGCGTCGGCAGCAACATTCATTCCCACATGTTTCATGCAAACCATTGCACGCTTTCCCATGTATGACATACCTAAAGCCGCTTCCATTGCCGTTTTTTCATTGGTAGACCAATGACGATGAATATTCCTTTCCTCTGCTAACGGATGAGCTTGAATAAATTCTGTAATTTCTGTTGACGGAGTACCCGGATACGCATATACTCCTGAGAGCCCGGCATGAATGGCACCTAATGCCACAGCCTCGTCTCCTAAAAGAAGATGTTTGTTATTCATAATTCTCTATGTTTTTTCATGATATCACAAATTTATAGTTTCTTTCTTTTTCAATCAAGAAGTCACGAAGAAATATCAATCATTTTTCTATTAAAAAAACATAAATCAAAAGTTTGTTTAATAATTATCATTATCAGATTGATTCTTAATTACTCATTTTGTATCATTATGTTATAAGTTCTATTTTTACGCTATACCCATAGCACATAAATAAGTATAAGTATTACCAAATGAACTTATATAATTATTCATCAAAAAAGCATATTAATGCAATCATCAAAAGTCGGGATTTATAATGGTATAGTTAATCTAAATAAGTTTTAAGCTGAAAATATGAATAATAAAAATTATCATGTAAATTTGCATATAGAATAAAACATATAGTGGACTTATGGGAAAGAAAAAAACAGAAAATACATCTATCAACAATTCCAATTCAGATTCTATATTAAAAAAGACAATAAATGCTTTCAAAAGCGAAACATTACAGTTTGCAACAGGACTAATTCTCATAATTTTTTCTGTATACATGCTTTTGTCATTTACCTCTTTCTTTATTACAGGAGCTGCAGATCAAAGCATTGTTAATGATATTTCTGCCGACAGTCTGCTGTCAGCAGATGACAACATACAAAATTCTACCGGCGCACGAGGAGCACACATGGCAGAGTTTCTGATTAATCAATGTTTCGGATTCTCGGCATATCTTATTGCACTGTTTCTTGCTGTTGCCGGATTAAAACTGATGAAAGCATATCATTTCCGCTTGTGGAAATGGTTTTTGGGATGTACCATCCCCATGTTATGGTTTTCCATATTTTTCAGTTTTCTGTTTGAAGATTCATTTGGAAACAGTTTCATCTATCCGGGAGGTATGCACGGACATAATGTAAGTGAATGGCTATGTGCGCAAATAGGAAATACCGGACTGATTCTTTTCTTGCTGTGTACTGCCATACTATACCTTTTATATATAAGCAGAGAAACTATCAACATCGTAAGAAAAGCTCTTCATCCATCTTTTAAGAAAAAAGAAAAAGTATCACCAGTACAGGCAGAAAACACTTACAAGGAACCTGTCACCGTTACTGAAAGCAATATAGCCAAACAGAAAACTGAAAAAACAGACAGTGTACAAAAAGAGCACGAAGAACCGGAAACGATTCAGACTCTGACGTTTGATTTAAATACTCAGTCTTCCAAACCTAAGGAAACCAAAGAAGATTCTCCCGAAGAACATACAGCAAAAGAAGCTGAAGAAGAAAAAAAAAATGAGTTTATAAAAGAAGAAACAATAGAAGAACCCTCTAAAATGGAGGTCAGTATAGGAGGAACTGAAGAAGATAAGGAAGTTAAGCTTTCATCTCCATACAATCCCAAGCTCGATTTGGAAAATTATCATTATCCAACAATCGACTTGCTAAAAAAATATGAAGATAATTCTCCATCCATAGACATGGAGGAACTGAATGCCAACAAAGACCGCATTATTGAAGTTCTTAGAAGTTTTGGAGTTGAAATATCATCTATCAATGCCACGGTCGGACCAACCATTACCTTGTATGAAATCACGCCCGCACAAGGAGTACGTATTGCAAAAATCCGAAACTTGGGCAGTGATATAGCTTTGAGCTTGTCCGCCAAAGGTATCCGTATTATAGCTCCGATTCCCGGAAAAGGAACCATCGGTATAGAAGTTCCAAATTCCAAAGCAAAGATTGTACCTATGCGTGACATTATTGCCAGCAAAAAATTCCAGGAGTCTACATACGAATTACCTATTGCATTGGGAAAAACAATCACCAACGAAGTTTTTGTCGCAGATTTATGCAAAATGCCTCACGTACTGGTTGCCGGCGCAACCGGGCAAGGTAAGTCTGTAGGTTTGAATGCCATCATTACTTCATTATTATATAAAAAGCATCCGGCTGAATTAAAGTTTGTAATGGTAGACCCTAAGATGGTTGAATTCAGCATGTACAATCCCATAGAGAAACATTTTCTCGCCAAATTACCTGACGGAAACGAAGCAATCATCACCGACCCAACCAAAGTAATACAAACCTTGCAATCATTATGCATTGAAATGGACAGCCGTTATGAATTGCTTAAGGCAGCCAACGTCAGACAAATAAAGGAATACAATCAGAAATTTATCAACCGACAGCTAAACCCGGAAAAAGGACACAAATATCTGCCTTATATCGTGGTTATCATTGATGAGTTTGGAGATTTGATTATGACTGCCGGAAAGGAAATAGAAACACCTATTGCACGTATTGCCCAAAAAGCAAGAGCCGTAGGTATTCATATGATTATTGCTACCCAACGTCCGGCTGCCAACATTATCACCGGTGTCATCCGTGCAAACTTCCCGGCAAGAATCGCTTTCAAAGTTTCCACTATGATGGAATCCAGAATCATATTGGATACTCCGGGAGCAGACCAGCTGATTGGACGTGGTGACATGTTGATTTCACAATCCAACGAACTGACAAGAATACAATGTGCATTTGTTGATACTCCCGAAGTAGAACACATTACAGAATATATAAACAAGCAACAAGGATACTCTACAGCATTCTATCTGCCAGAATACGTAAGCGAAGAAAGTGACAGCAGCATTGGTGAAGTCGACATGAACCGACTGGACCCAATGTTTGAAGATGCCGCACGTCTGATTGTGACTTATCAACAAGGCTCAACATCATTGATTCAAAGAAAATTCTCAATCGGATACAATCGTGCCGGACGTATTATGGACCAGCTGGAACGCGCCGGAATTGTCGGTCCTAGCGAAGGAAGTAAAGCACGTCAGGTTCTTTGCATTGATGAAATGGATTTGGAAATGAGACTGAAGAATCTGTTACAATAAAAATTATCAATTCTTATAATCAACCACAATCATGAAAACAAAATTTATTCTTATAACAATGCTTCTTTGCATTTTTTCCTCTTTTGCAGAAGCACAGAAAGATGCAAAAGCACGTGAGCTTTTAGATAAGACCGCAGCGATTATTGACAACGAAAAGGGCGTAGAAATCAAATTTGATATTGCAAGCATTGTAAACAAACAACAACAAAACAAAATACAAGGATGCATATCCATCAAGAAAAACAAGTTTTTCCTCCAATTACCATCAAGCAAAACATGGTTTGACGGAAAAACACAATGGACATATCTTCCGGAAAACGAAGAAGTAAATCTAAGTACCCCCACTCCGGAAGAATTGCAAAGCATCAATCCATATTCATTTATATATCTATACAAAAATGGATATAATTATCAATATGCAGGCTCTAAAAAGTATAATGGGAAAAATGTTTCAGAAATCAAATTGAAAGCACAATCCCCCAACAACACCATTCAAACAGTTATTTTATATGTCAACAATTATAATTATCAGCCAATTTATATAAAAATGGAAGATAAAAATAAAAATTGTAATACTATTAATGTGCTATCAATAAAAAAAGATATAAATTTACGCGATAATCAATTTGTCTTTAATAAGGCCCAATATCCAAACGCAGAAATTATTGATTTAAGATAGTAAAAAAATAAATTCATGGAAACAGAAAAAGTGAGATGCCTGATTATAGGTTCAGGCCCCGCAGGATATACTGCTGCAATTTATACAGGTCGTGCTAACATTTCTCCAGTTTTGTATGAAGGTATTCAACCTGGAGGTCAATTGACCACTACCACAGAAGTAGAAAACTTCCCCGGATATCCAGAAGGTGTTACCGGAACTCAATTGATGGAAGACTTACGTAAGCAAGCTGAACGTTTTGGCGTAGAAATACGAAGTGGTATTGCTACCTCTGCAGATTTAAGCAAGGCTCCATATAAAGTAACTTTCGATGATGGTAAGACCATTGAAGCATCTACTATTATTATCAGCACCGGAGCTACTGCCAAATATCTTGGCTTGGATGATGAAAAGAAATACGCCGGAATGGGTGTAAGTGCATGCGCTACATGCGACGGATTTTTCTATCGTAAAAAGGTTGTAGCTGTAGTCGGTGGTGGAGATACCGCTTGTGAAGAAGCTACATACTTGGCAAGCCTGGCATCAAAGGTTTACCTAATCGTACGTAAACCGTATTTGCGCGCTTCACAAATTATGCAAGAACGCGTATTGAACAATCCTAAAATTGAAGTTTTGTTTGAACACAACACTGTAGGATTATTTGGAGAAAACGGCGTAGAAGGAGCACATGTAGTTTACAGAAAAGGAGAACCGGATGAAAAACAATACGATATCGCTATTGACGGTTTCTTCTTGGCTATCGGACACAAACCAAATTCTGATATCTTCAAACCATATGTAGATACAGACGAAATCGGTTATATCATAACAGAAGGAGCTACACCACGCACAAAGGTGCCAGGAGTATTTGCAGCAGGAGACGTAGCCGATCCACACTATCGTCAAGCTATTACAGCTGCAGCCAGCGGATGTAAGGCTGCTATCGAAACTGAAAGATATTTGAATGAGCACAATCTTTAATGTGAATACATTTTTTAGACATCCATAAATTAATGGCACAGAGAGTTATTCATTTCTGTGCCATTTTTTATATCCAATCATACATGAACAGAAGAACGAGAATTCCATTTTTCAGCATACTCCTATGCTGTCTGTTATTAATGAGTTCATGCCGAAGCATTGCTCCAGCCTATAATTACAAAGAGCTGGCTCGCGCAGGAATTGCGCTTGGCATAGACATTGATGAAACAGACAATCACAAGCTATACATAGAAGCGTCACGCTGGATAGGAACTCCATACAGGAATGGAGGAAATTCCAGACAAGGAACAGACTGTTCCGGCTTAACCTCCGCAATATATCAGAAGGTTTATAAAAAGAAGCTTCAGCGAAGTGCTGACGGGCAACTGAGAAAGGATTGCAAGAAAATAAGCAAAAGCAATCTCCAGGAAGGCGATTTGGTATTTTTCCACGGCAAACGCTCACGTAAAACCGCAAACCACGTAGGAATTTATCTGAAAGAAAACAAGTTTATTCATACAAGTTCCAGCCGAGGCGTCGTCGTTGACAATCTGAACAGCTCCTATTGGAGAAATTCCTGGCTCTCGGGAGGAAGAGTCAAATAAGTTTTTTATAAAAAATAAAAAAGGATAGGTTTTATTACCTATCCTTTTTCTTGTGAGCGGAAAACGAGACTCGAACTCGCGACCCTAACCTTGGCAAGGTTATGCTCTACCAACTGAGCTATTTCCGCA
>CALUJE010000044.1 GCA_944320885.1 uncultured Phocaeicola sp. | reverse complement strand
TGCATTATTTCAAGTATCTTACGCTCTTTATGAGTGGCTTTCCTTATCGAAAGCGGATGCAAAGGTAGACGGTTTTTTATTACGCTCCAAACTTTTCTGCCACTTTTTTTGAAGTTTTTTTTGGATGATTTGATAAGTGTCTGTAAAACAAGTATGTTGTAGAACATGTTTTTTCGACCTTTTTGCAGGGGTGTGACGGATCTGGAGCAGTTTTTGGAGTATCAGCGAGAATTTAATGGAAGATATTTCCTCGTTCCGGAGTGAAAAAAAGGTAACCTAATACATGAATAAGCAATATTCAAGACAACCTTTTTGATGAATATGCCTTTTGCATCAGTTCCACCGAAGAGAAACTTTTGTTCCAACGGCTTGAAACTTTTGTTTCTCTTCGACGAAACTTTTGTTTCTTCCCAATGAAACTAAAGTTTCTACGCGTGGAACTTTTGTGAAACTTCTAACTAAAGAGATTTCTCAACGAATGATAAGGGAAATAAAAAGCGGAAGTTATACTCCATACAAACTACTGAAAATAAAAAAGCGGAGATATGCTTGCATACGCAACATATCTCCGCCTCTATTTATATAGAAGATTCTTATTATACCAAATGTCTGATAAGTTCTTCACGATCGCCCGGCAACATATCAATTACCGGAATTTCAATCATAGTATAGCAACCCGGTTGCTGCTTCATTGAAGCACGTGCCACATTTACCAATACCTGAGCAGTCAACGCCGGATTGTTAATGTGCATATTAAACTCAAACAACTGATTCTGAGTTTTTCCGGAAACACCCTTACGTGTAAGGTTTACTCCGTGACCCATATCTTTCAATTCATCTACAGAGTCAACCTGCATTACGTGAGTTTCATCGCTGGCAAAATAAGGGTCAGCCTTGATAGCCGCTGAGACTTCGGCCAAAGTATGACCTTCTTCAATCTCAACATATACCATACGACGATGAATTCCCGTGCCAAGAGGTATTGTCATTGACAAAGCAGCTTTCACGCCCTTGATAGCTTTTACAGCAACGGTATGTCCCATACTCATACCCGGTCCGAAATTGGTATAGCTGATACCTTTCGGAGCCAGACTCTGCATCAGTGTACGGACAATCGAGTCACTTCCCGGATCCCATCCGGCAGAAATGATAGATACAGCATTATGTTCTTTTGCCACAGCATTAAGCGAACGACGCAAATCTACAATCTGTGTATGAATATCAAAGCTATCTACTGTATTTATTCCCAAAGCCAGGCATTCTTTAGCATACTCTTCCACGCTACGGGTCGGAGTTGCAAGAATAGCTACGTCAACATCCTGCAATTCTTTTATGCTTTTAACAACTTTGTAAGGTTCCAACTCAGCGGGTTTATTCTCATCACCGTGACGGCGAACTACTCCTGCGATCTCAAAATCGGGAGCCACCTGAAGGGCTTCCAATGTAAAATGTCCGATATTTCCATATCCGACAATTGCGGCTCTAATCTTTTTCATTTCAAAAACCTTTTTACTAATTACATTTTTCTTTCTACCGGCTGCAAAAGTATACAAATATCATTATATTTGCAATCAACGTTTACAAATAAGATAAAATATATGATAGAATACATTAAAGGTGACATCACCGAAATCACTCCAGCCATGGCAGTAATCGAATGCAACGGTATAGGTTATGCGGCCAATATTTCACTGAATACTTACTCGGCCATCCAAAACAAAAGCTGCACCAAGCTATATATTTATGAAGCCATACGTGAAGATGCCTACATACTGTATGGCTTTGCCGACAAACAGGAACGTGAACTTTTCCTGATGCTCATCTCTGTTTCGGGAATAGGTGGAAACACCGCACGAATGATTCTGTCGGCTCTTACACCTTCAGAACTGTGCGAGGTAATAAGCAGTGGCAATGACAAACTGCTGAAAACGGTAAAAGGTATAGGATTAAAAACAGCACAACGCATCATTGTTGATTTAAAAGACAAGATAACAACTCTAGGTATCAATCCTCAAGGAAGCAACAGTGCGCTGTTTACCGTTGCCCAACCCGAAATTGTGGAAGAAGCTGTCGCAGCCCTCACCATGCTGGGCTTTCCATCTGCTGCTTCACAAAAAGTGGTACATGCCATTTTAAAAGAAGAAAAAAATCTTCCCGTAGAGCAAGTTATCAAGATTGCACTCAAACGACTATAGCATATATTAATAAGGTATATTTTACCGGCCAATTGCTCAGTCAAGTATTCCCAACTCACGAAACATGGCAGCGTAATGGCCGGCTTTCTTTTCGACCGACAGCGGATAGGCACGTGAAGAAGAAGGCATACGATAAAGTCGCATTTCCTTCTGTTCAAAAACGAACGAAGCAAAATGTCCCAATGCCGGCTGACGTACTTGAAACAGCGCACAAAGTGTATCAGTAGCCTTCTGTCCTGTAGTAACTACCGCCTTGCATAATGGCAACTGATGAAGCAGACCTTCTACATCTGTAGGTTCTACCACCTCAAGAAACTTATCGGAAGCATTATCCTGCAACCGCCTTACCATAGTTGCCGTATCATAAAGCGCAATACCTTTCTCCTTCAGAAATGCCACAATCTGTTCTTTACGAAAGGTTCGTGCCACCGTATCGACAAAATAATCACGGTCTGCAAAGAAAACCGTTCCTATAATGCGCCACATATCATTCTGAAAGTTGGGATAATAAAAGTCCATGCACCAGCGTTTCTGCTGTGGAGGAAAACTTCCCAACATCAGTACACGGGCATTTTCCGGAAGGAAAGGCTGTAAAGGATGCGATTCTATATTCATGCGACACTATTTTCCTTCACTACCCTCCTGCATTTTCCGACGGATGAACTCAGCCTTCAAATTGGCTTCCTTCTGGTCTTTTTTAATCTGCTCCATAGCCCGTAATACCTGCGCCAACTCATAGACCGAAGCAATAGCCTTACGGTCGGCAGTCTGGAGCGTAGTCTTATAGGTTTTATCACCAATAAATTCCACTCTTATCGGATGGTCCTTATGCATTACAATAAAATCAATCACACTGCTGTCTTGTCCCAATACAAAATCAGCCTTTTCAATATTCCAACCCAAATCAGAAGTTTCATACACATCGGTCGAAGCAGGAGTCTGTGCAAAAGTATCGCCCGAACTAACCTTTATGGCTGTGTGATGAATATTCCCTTTTCCACAATAAATGGATGTAAGGCTCATCACTCCCTGTTCGCTGACTTGCGCACGAAGGAATGTTCGGTTTATATTCTTCTCCACCGTCTGTGAAGAGCTGAAATAATTTCCTATTTCCTGATACGCGGTATCTTTTTCAAGAACATAGTTTCCTTTGATAGAATCAAATACGGCTACCTTTGCCTGATAAGCGCTGTCAAGATAAGCCAAAGTACGGGCCTGCTCTTTCAATTCTATCTGTTGCATCAGCTTTATACCGGCCTTTCGGGATTCAAACGCTTTTGGATACAACACACGGATACTGTCTATCTGTGACTTTGCCTCGCTGTATAATCCCTGTTCGAACAACTGTTGCGCTTCCTGCAGATATGCTTGTGCCTTTTCTTCAGAATTATTGCAGGCCATCAGCATCAATGCCATACCGCCTATGCATAAAATCTTCTTCATTGTAACCATTTGTTAAGTAGTTTCGGCAAAAATAAGAAATTATCAGAATATGCCGTACAAAGGAAGCAGCAAGTTTCTGCATCTTACCCTTTAAAATGCAATAATTCATCCAAGAGTCATCGTATACTACCTGGTTAAACAGTCAATTTATAAAAAATAAAAAACAAGACATTCACAGAAAACTATATTTGATTTCTCTATTTTTTCAACGTAACTTTGTGGGCTGAATGACTTAGATTAAATATGATGATGATAGAACTGACTCAAGACGACTTGAAAGAACGGCTTAACGCTCCCATATTTCACCATATATCAGAAACCGCCGACGAACTCGGACTAGAATGTTACGTAGTGGGAGGATATGTGCGCGACCTCTTTCTGCAACGGCCGTCGAAAGACATTGACGTGGTAGTAGTAGGAAGCGGAATTACCATAGCCGAAGCATTGGGAAAGAAACTCGGAAAAGGAGCACATGTATCGGTCTTCCGCAACTTCGGTACGGCGCAAGTAAAATATCATAATATTGAAGTGGAATTTGTAGGAGCGCGAAAAGAGTCATACCAACACGATTCAAGAAAACCTATCGTAGAAGACGGAACTCTGGAGGATGACCAAAACCGGAGAGACTTCACGATCAATGCACTGGCAGTATGCCTGAATAAAGACAGATATGGTGAACTGGTAGACCCGTTTGACGGTCTGGAGGATATGCGACAAGGCAACATACGTACTCCGCTCGACCCGGATATCACTTTCAGTGATGACCCCTTGCGAATGATGCGCTGTGTAAGATTCGCCACCCAACTGAACTTTTATATTGAAGACGAAACATTCGAAGCTCTTGAACGTAACAAGGAAAGAATCAACATCATTTCGCGTGAACGCATCGCAGATGAGCTGAACAAGATTCTGCTCTCACCTATCCCCTCAAAAGGGTTTGTCGATTTGGACAGATGTGGTTTGCTGGAACTTATATTCCCGGAACTGGTAGCCTTGCAGGGAGTAGAAACCGTCAACGGGCGTGCTCATAAAGACAACTTCTATCACACGCTGGAAGTAGTAGACAACATAGCCAAAGTAACTGATAACTTATGGTTACGCTGGGCTGCACTGCTGCATGATATAGGCAAACCACGCACCAAGCGGTGGGAACCGCGTATAGGGTGGACATTCCACAATCATAACTTCATAGGAGAAAAAATGATTCCGGACCTTTTCCGACGCATGAAACTGCCTATGAACGAAAAGATGAAATATGTACAGAAGCTTGTAGGACTTCATATGCGTCCAATCGTAATTGCTGATGACGTAGTAACCGATTCGGCCGTACGCCGACTACTCTTTGAGGCAGGAGACGACATAGACGACCTGATGACATTGTGCGAAGCGGATATTACGTCAAAGAACCAGGTTCGCAAGCAACATTTTCTGGACAATTTCAAGCTTGTACGCCAAAAGCTGAAAGACCTGGAGGAACGGGACCGCATCAGAAACTTTCAGCCTCCGGTTACCGGTGAGGAAATCATGGAAACCTTCGGCCTGACTCCCTGCCGCGAAATCGGTTCGCTTAAAAGCTCCATCAAGGATGCCATTCTCGATGGAATTATTCCCAATGAACATGATGCGGCTTTTGAATATATGATGAAGAAGGCCACACAAATGGGCCTTGTTCCAAAGCCAAAGCAAAACTAAGTACAAACTCAAATACCTTTTATAAAAAATGCGGGATGTATCAGACAAATCCGATACATCCCGCATTTTTTCCATATCCTTATTCTATCCTTACTCTTCCACCGGAATCAAATCCATCGCGCAAGGCAACATTTCATGTGTTCCTTCAAAGATAACCAGACGAGTATTGGCAGCTTCTCTCTCCAGCCAGATATTACGGTCGCCTATCATCTTGCCTTTATCGGCTTTCGGTTCACACCGGAAACTGAGCAAACGTATAATTTCATCTTCCGACACCATATCGGCATAGACCTCGGCCTTGCGGTTGGCAGCTTCGGGCAATGCCAATCCGTATTTCCAGTCGCCGACAACA
Source organism: uncultured Phocaeicola sp. (assembly GCA_944320885.1). Lineage (GTDB taxonomy): Bacteria > Bacteroidota > Bacteroidia > Bacteroidales > Bacteroidaceae > Phocaeicola_A. The sequence goes on along the minus strand of CALUJE010000044.1, from coordinate 10,902 downwards.
CGATTATACATGTTGATAGCATGTGTTACCGGCACGGAACCAGTATATCCGTCATGCACACCTTCATAGATGAAAAGTTGTGAAGTACGTCTTTGCTTACGCGGAATAACGCCATAAAGCGGCGAACGCTTACGTGCCTCTGCCGCATCAAACTCGGTCTTCGAAGATGTTGCATCCCAAATATGACCTGCATATTTGGCTCCACGTGCTTTCGATTCCCAATACCAAGCCTCAATGTCTGAAATAGGAGCCCACGCCGAGAATGATTTTACCGGACAGGTTACATTCATATAAGCAATCAGAGTAGCCATTCCTCCTCCCGATACTCCTATCACATGTACATTCTGTGCATTGGCCCCGGTTTCTTTTACAGCAAATTCAATAGCTTCCTGCAAATTTTTTATCACTTTCTCGCTACCCATCGCCGAAGGCTGAACATTTGCTCCCTGAAAGTCAGGATGTATATAGTTATAGTTTCTTTTCTTTGCTTCTTCAGCCAACGGGTCGGCCTGGCGGTAATCCCCGCTCCAAGTATGCAGACTTACAATCAACGGACGGCCTTTTTGAGACGCTTTATATAAATAAGCCTTCTGCGGACGAGAATCGGCTTTTGAAGGTATATCTACCACCTTAAAATCGGCACTCCATGTAGCAGCTTTCGTATTATCCCATTTTTCAGACTGTGTAACTTTCTGACTCTGCGCATGTAAAGATTGAGAGAAAAACAGAGACCCTGTCAGTAGCAGAGATACCGTAAGAGCCTGCATGGTAAATCGTTTCATTATTATTAGATATGTTTTAAGTATTAGTTTTCAATTCTTCTTCTAATATAGACAATATCGGCCAACAAAAGTTTATTCACGGAAAATCTTTTCTCCATAAAGTCTCGGATAAACTTCGGAAGATGATTTAAAACGGGCATACATCAATCCTGACCTTTATTACAGACCGGTTTACTTGATATAAATCAAGTCTATCAGACACATGTAATAATATTGACAATTATCTAAGATTCACTTTAGGGGCGATTGATTGACCTATATCAAGAAAAGGGTCATTTTTATGTTATAAAGCATATTTTCTCTTGACAACAGAAAAATATACGCTATCTTTGCATCGTAATCAGAAAGAGATTACAAAGGATAACAAGTAGATAGGATTATTAGAAAAGGTAAAAAGATTTAATTTTTAGAATTATGACTACACAAGTAACTATTTTGTTAGCTATTGTTGCAGTATTTACAGTTTTAAGTGTAATCGCTGTCATACAAACTAACGTAAAGAAGTAAAGAGGGACTGAGAAATTCCAAAAGAATTTCTTTCCCCCAAACTGAAAAATGAGTTTAAAACAGGAAGCTCTTAAAATAACAGAGCAAGCCTGCTTCTGAAAAGGAAACAGTATTTATAGTTATATATAAGCCGTATGTGCACACTAGCATATACGGCTTATTTTTATCGGACAGCAATAAATTCTTTATAAGTTATAAATAAAAAAATTGCGGCCATCATTTAAAAAATGATGGCCGCAATTTTTATTTCCGACAGTTATTAGCTGAAAAATATCGGCCGGTAATTATCAGTTCAAAGACTGCATATCATTCAGGCGCTTGTAATATCCATTCAAAGCCAACAATTCTTCATGCTTTCCACGCTCTACTATCTTTCCTTCGTACATTACACAAATCTCATCGGCATTCTTAATGGTAGACAAACGGTGAGCAATAGCAATGGTAGTACGTGTCTTCATCAAACGTTCCAATGCTTCCTGTACCAAACGTTCTGATTCGGTATCAAGCGCAGAAGTAGCCTCATCAAGAATCAGAATAGGCGGATTCTTAAGAATTGCACGTGCAATACTGATACGCTGACGTTGTCCACCCGACAACTTACTACCTCTGTCACCTATCGTCATATTGTAACCTTCTTCTTTCTCCATAATGAAATCGTGTGCATTGGCAATCTTGGCCGCAGCCACAACCTGTTCCATCGTTGCATTCTCAACACCAAAGGCAATGTTGTTGAAGAAAGTATCATTAAACAAAATAGCTTCCTGATTGACATTTCCTATCAGACTGCGCAAATCAGAGATACGCACGTCTTTTATACTGGTACCGTCAATTGTAATGTCACCTTCCTGCACATCATGGTAACGCGGCAACAAATCTACCAGTGTAGATTTTCCGGAGCCGGACTGACCGACCAGTGCAATGGTCTTTCCCTTAGGAACGGTAAGGTTTATGTGTTCAAGAACCTTCTTCTGACCGTTGTTATAACTGAAACTGATATCTTTGAACTCTATCTTATCATTCAGACCAGACAAAGGTTTCGGATTTTCAATTTCCTTAATCGGATTCTCTGTTTTCAGAATCTTATCAACACGCTCCATTGACGCAAGTCCTTTCGGTATATTATAACCAGCTTTTGCAAAGTCTTTCAACGGATTGATGATACTATAAAGAATCACCATATAGAATATAAATGTAGGAGCATCAATGGTAGAATGTTTTCCAAGAATAAGCCAGCCTCCAAACCACAATACGATTACAATCAGAATCGTTCCCAGGAACTCACTCATAGGATGTGCCAGAGCCTGACGGGTAGCCACCTTATTGGTAGCATCGCGCAACTCATTACTGCACTTGGTAAAGCGGTCAATCATTTTCTGCTCGGCTATAAATGCTTTTATAATACGCAAGCCACCTAATGTCTCTTCCATTTGTGACAACGTATCACTCCATTTGGCCTGCTGCTCCAATGACTGTTTCTTCAGTTTTTTACCAACTGTTCCCATGAGCCATCCCATAAAAGGAAGCACTATCACAGTAAACAGAGTAAGTTGCCAACTGGTAATAATCAATGTTGTAAAGTAAAACAGAATCAATATAGGATTCTTTATCAACATATCGATAGAACTGGTAATTGAATTTTCCACCTCGCTCACATCACCACTCATACGAGCCATGATATCTCCTTTTCGTTCTTCAGAAAAGAAGCCCAATGGCAGGTGCATTACTTTGGAATATACCAGAATACGTATATCACGAACAACTCCGGTACGCAACGGAATCATAACAGCCGAAGAACCAAAATAACAGGAAGTCTTCAACATGGTCATGAATGCCAGAAACAATCCGAGGAAAAGCAGAGTCATGGTATCACCATATTCGGTAATCATCTGCGATACATAATAATAGAAGTTATTAACTGCAATTGTCTTCAGACTTTCATCAGCATTCCAAGGTATAAAGTCATATACCTTATTATCTATTTTAAACAGAATCTGAAGTATTGGAATCAACAGCGTAAAAGAAAAGATATTAAATACTGCCGACAATATATTGAGCCCAACGGCTCCCATCAGATACTTTTTATAAGGCGACACGAAACGCCTCATCAGTTGAAAGAATTCCTTCATTTGTTTTTAATTATCATTTAGTTATGAGTTGCAAAGATAAAGCAAATAGTTCTATCTACCATCGAATAGGATATAAGAATATATAAAAAGCCAATAAAAACAAACATTCATAAAGAACAAATAAGAAACAACGAAAAATTCCAATTACTTAAATAATTGATTCACAAAGAATAAAACAAAGGAAACATAGCAATATTATTTATAGTTTTGTTTATAAATACATATTAAAAGTTATAACTATGAAAATGAGAATGATTTTTGGAGCATGCTGTTTTTTTCTTTTAAGCTTGCCCCTTGCAGCGCAAGAAAACAATGAAAAGAATGAGTTTAAACCTTATTGGTTTATGCAGATACAAGGAGGTGTAGCTCATACCGTAGGCGAAGCTTCTTTCTCTAAACTGCTATCTCCAGCAGCAGCTATATCCGGAGGATATTATTTCAATCCCGTATTAGGCCTACGCATAGGCGTAAGCGGATGGGAAAGTAAAGGCAACTCTGTATTAACCCAAACGACATATAAATACAAGTATCTTGCCGGAAATGCAGATCTAATGATAAATCTCTCAAATCTAATCTGCAGATACAATCCGCAACGTATCACTAATTTTTACGGATTTGTCGGTTTCGGACTGAATCATGCCTTCGATAATGAAGCTGAAGATATAAACTTTGGGAATTATACCCCTGAATATTTATGGCATGACAGCAAAAACTTCCTCTTGGGACGTGGAGGTTTAGGAGTAAATTTCCGTCTTGGATCGAATATCTGTTTCAATATTGAAGCCAATGCCAATGTACTGTCTGATAAATACAATTCAAAAAAAGCAGATAATGCCGACTGGTATTTTAATGCTTTGGCCGGTTTTACATTCCGATTTGGAAAGAGCGGCAAAAAGGTAGAGGAACCTTACATACCACCAGTACAACAAGAACAACCGGCTCCGAAAGAAGAACCAAAGAAAGAAGTTGTAACAACCCCTGTCGTTAAAAAAGAAGAACCTAAAAAAGTGGAGCCCTATCGATGTGACATATTTTTCAAGATAAACCAGTCGACAGTACGCGAATCAGAAGCTACCAAACTGGCAGAACTGGCATCTTTCCTGAATAACAATCCACAAACTAAAGTAATAATCACAGGGTATGCAGACAAGGGAACCGGAAATGCCTATATCAACAACCGGATATCAGAAGCACGCGCTAAAGCTGTTACAAAGATTCTGACAGAAAAGCATCATATTGAAGCTACACGTATTACAACAGAACATAAAGGTGATACTGTTCAACCATTTGCAGAAAACGACAGAAACCGTGTAACCATCTGCATCGCCGAATAAATGAATTTTATACAATACGAAACCGACAAAAGAAATCTGTTATTCTTCTGTCGGTTTTGTATTATAGACTAATCATTCTTCTCACACTTCAAAAAAGGCAATAACAAAATATTTCTCAAATGGCGCAAAGAAAACGGACGAACCATAAATTCTTTTCGAACCAATCGTTTTACATTCTCAGATGCATGAGTATATACAATCTTTAAAAAGAAAAATGCCAGAAACTCTTCCCGTCTTTTTAATAAAGCTCTGCTTGAAGCCTTGTCCTTAATCATTACCGGTAAGATTCTTCCCCATTTTTCTTTGTGCATCTTAATGGTTTCATTGATCCATTCTTTCCCAAAACTACCATTTGACATATGGCATAACTCTATATGAGAGTTACATACATAATTATCATAATGCCGGGATACAGCTAAAGAAAAATCTATATCATAACAATGAAAACCGGTAAGAAGTTTCTCATCAAACATATTTTCTTTCCATACCTGTTTTCGAACAAACATTGCAAAACCATCTATAACAACAACCTGTTTGTATCTTTCAGCCTTATAAAAGCCGCCTAATGCCTGCATCCGTTCTCCCTGCTGATTATAAAACCAATAATTACTACAATCCCAAACATCACAGCCAGTCCACCATCCAGAATAAGTATTCAATTTAGCCCTACTCCCGGCAAAACCAATAACTCCACAATTCTCCTCCTGCAATTTATCTTCAATAATCTTACCCCAACCTTTGGTATAGAAGAGTACATCTTCATGCACAAATAATAAAAAGGGGAATCTAGCCAAAGATGCCTGTGAATTATATACTTTTGCAATAGGCCATTTCTGCAAAGCGTTATTAAAAGCCAACAGTTCATAATCAACACCAACTGTATCTGCTATATTTTTCGAAACTGCATTCAAACGCTCTTCTGAAACCGAACATATAATAATAGACAACATGTTACCGCCAAATTTAAAACATTTAAAATAAGACCAAGAAATAAATCACTATATTCTTATACTGGAAGCCAACTTTTTAAGGCCTATATACTTAAGTAACATAGCTATATCTGTTTTAACAACCACGGACAACGGACACATTTTCCTTTCAAATCTACGTTTTTCCCAGGTTCGGATGTTCAAGTCATAATACAAATACAAATTATATCTCCATGAATTAACATCAGAATCGGCAGCTCCACGATGAATTTTACATAAAATAAATTCTTCTAATGTTTTTGTATTGTAATGTCTGATATAAAGCCGTTTATAAGAAGGTTCCTTAAACGGTTCACTTTTCAGTATTACATTCATGCTGTCATCTGCAATTCTTAAATCACCGTCTACACAATGAGGATTACGCACAAAAGTGAGTGGTCGATTGGTACGTACAACAGATTTAACATGTTTATTTATCGGATGAGAAAGATTTGCCGGTTTAGGAAAACGTTCTATCACTCCGCCTTCTTCCTTAAGAATCTTACCATTGTCATTATATACCATCCAATTTATTTCAATGACATCAAAAGAATCAAATTCTTTTAAAAAGACATTGATTTGATCAGTTCCTGCCTCCGGCCCAAACGTTATAAACTCATCCAAATCAATAAAAGCTATCCAGTCAAAAAGACATCCATTATTCTTATAACATTCATTATAAGCCGCCAACTGAAAGTTTTTACGACCGCGATAATCTATAACTTCTACTTTTTGATCCGCTATATAAGAAGCCAGTAAAACATACACACTATCATCTTCAGGATCATTATTATCATACAAGAATATCTTATCAAAACCCAGATTCAGATGATAATCAATCCATTCAAGCAAATAGGCGTTTTCATTACGTGCTACGGCACAAACTGCTGATTTCATATCAATTATTTTCCTTTAAATGGTCTTTTTTCATCGATATTGTCCAAGAAAATGCAGGAAGAAACAATTTATTGAAACGTTCCATAATATGAGCCAAATATCCTCTAATATACCCGTATAAATGAAAGTACTCTTTATTGAAGGATATATTTTCAAGTCCGCGAAGCAAATTTCGATGAGCATCCCTATACAATAAACCTATACGAACCATGCGCTTGTAAAAAGAAACATATTTTACATTTTCTTTTATTACTTGCATTGACTCAACCAGTCCCCTTCCATTATTGGCAGATTGTACCGTGGTGCTCTTTACATGCTGACGGAAATAGTTCAACTTGTCACGGATGATAATAACCTTTCCTTTCAATGCCATTTTTGACCAGAAGAACCAGTCTCCGCAATATTTATAAGCCAAACATTCATTCCAAACACCATCCGTAACAGCATCTCTCCTAAAAACTGTTCCACTGGCATTGTATATACTATTGTTCCATATCAGATAATGCGAAATATAAAAATGACCATCAAAGACATCTGCATTGCCTACAGAAGAAAACAATGGTTTGGACCAGTCATCAAAATCTTCTTCCATGAGATTTCCGTTCTGATCTATCAGATGTGAGCCAAAGAAACAAAGAACCGCATTCTTATTTTTATCAAGCTGTTCTACAGCACGTTCAAGCAAAGTCTTATCAGCACAATCATCACTTTCAGCAATCCAGATATATTCACCTCTCGCCATTTCTATCCCTTTACGCCACTGCATAAACGGATTTCCTGTATTTTTTTCATTAATCACCAATGCGGTTACATGCGGATTGTCTTTATATTTTTCCAAAACAATCTTACTGTCATCAGACGATGCATCATCAAGCAATATCAATTCGAAGTCTTGATATGTCTGACTCAAAACTGACTCCATTCGCATATCAAGAAATCGTGCATAATTATAATTAGGTACAATAATACTAACCTTAGGATTCATTATATACTGTTCTTTTATTTATTACTTTTTTATAATAGTTTCCCAGAAAAAAGAATACGCAGGATGAAACCATGCATGACATCCAAAAGGCAACTTCTGGTGATTATAGGTATACGCCCACAACGGATTTTCTTCAATGGCAAAACACAATGCTTCTTTCCATGAAGGCTTCTTAAGCGCATAAGGTGTATGATGAAGTTCTATCAGCAACAGCAAATCTTCTGGATAAAAAGGTTTATCATCAGACAGCCAGTTGTCTATGCTATTCCTGTATGCACGGGTTATTTCAAGAAACTTATCAATCCTCCGCAAAGACAATCCTCCATTTCCTACCTGATATTTATAATACTTGTGATTGGATATTGTATTGTTCCAATATTCTCCTTTTTCCTTTTTCAGTTTTTCCGGGAAAAAGCGAAGATAAAAGTTGCCTAAGAAAATAGTCTGAGTTCTTCCCCATAAAGAGAGATATTTCTGCTTCTTTGGTAACCATGGTGCGCCTATATAATCATATCCCTTGGAACACCAAAACAGAAGTTCATCGCTAAAAACATATGCATCCAACTGATAAATCAACATATATTTATAGTCAGAAAAACGCTGATAGAACTCTTCTGACAAAACCAGACGATTATATGCACGTATTCCTTTAAAATATTGATCTGCAAAACTCTCTGTTTTCAACAATGGATATTTCATCATCCAATTGTCTATGGACAAACTTTCCGGTTTCACAATGACCAAAGCATAATCAGACAAAATATTCACACACTGCTCTAAAGAGATTCTTTCATTTTCTGAAAGCTCTCTCTTATATACCGGAATTACTATGACAATACTCTTTTTATCTATTTGCATGGCTACCGATATTTACCCAATCATTTTTTACCTGTTTTTTCTATTATAGCAATCAATGATGAAATAATCTTATTCCACTGATAGTTCTCTTTTACGTAAGCTTTTCCTTTAACTCCCATCTCTTCACACAGCTCTTTATCTGAATCCATCTGATACAAGTTTTTCAGAAAAGTTTTTTTAGAGGTATAATATAATGCGGCCCGATTACTTTTTATACAATGTTCCTTCAATACTGCACATTTACCATTAACCAGCATCGGCTTCTCATCATTCATCGCCTCCAGAAGAATCAAAGAAAGACTTTCAAACTTTGATGGATTTATAACGATACGGGCATGCTGAATAATGGTACGTTTTTCTTCATCACTTACAAAACCTGTATAAAGAATATCCGGATGTGAAAATGGCTCCTTGCCATAAGTCAATCCACCAACCATCACCAACTTAAGATGAGATGAAGGATATTTCTGTTTGTATGCCGTAAAATAAGAAAAAATACGATGCAACTTACCTGGTTCTATCCTACCCACAAACAAAAGATATTCTGATGGAAGATTATATTTTAAACGTGTAGTTTCCCAATCGGCCGACTGTGGCAATTCTATGCCAACACCAACTACACTATGAGGCGCAAGATGACTGCCAAATATATTCTCAGCCAGACGCTCTTCGGCTGTCGTATTAAAAGCTATGTAAGCCACCTTAGTCATAACATGGGTTAGAACAGACCAAAAAGACACACTCATTTCATGGAGCGTCGGAATAATAATAGTCTTTTCAGGCACGTTTAAAGCTGTATAGAAACTTGGCGATTCTATTATATTCACAGGAATAAAAGTCTTATATTCATCTTTATGCTCCATCACATATTTATTGAGTTCAGAAGAATAAAAAGGATACCCTTGTAACGCTTTCATCTCCCATTCTTCCTTATAGTTCCAATTTGGAAAAATCTTTGCTACACACTTCAATATACCTATCCTATACAAGAAACGACGTAACTTATGAGCTTTAGAGGCCTTTCGAAGAAAAATATCTCGTTGTAATCTGTTTATAGGATCTACCGGAAATCTACGTACCGCTACCCCATTTATATCTTCAATACCCGCAGCTAAAACGTTTTCGGCTGTAGCATAATTTGTTACACAAGTGGTCAGCACATCAACATCATAGTAAGACACCAATCGTTCTGCCAACATCCGACAATGGTATTCTGCACCACCATTAATATTCTTCCCATAACGGATTACTACAAAAGCAATTTTATTCTTACCCATACATTTTAGCTATTTAAACGCAAAGGTAAATATTAAAAGTATATAGTTCTAACTCTTTGAATACTTTCTCATAATAAATAACATATTCCTCACAGACTTTTCAAAAATTCAACTAAAGCTCCTCTCCCTTTCAATACAAAACCATATCTTTGTAAATCAATTACAAAATATATATTTATGAAGCTGAATGTATCACTTATCATTTCAACTTATAATTGGCCGGGAGCTCTAAACTTGTGCCTGCAAAGTGTATTACATCAATCTGTACTTCCAAATGAAATAATAATAGCAGACGATGGTTCTAAAGAAGAAACCAGAGAGCTTATTAATTCATTCAAAAAGATATGTAAAATACCTCTCATTCATGTCTGGCATGAAGACAAAGGTTTCCGAAAAACAATGATTATGAATGAAGCCTTCACAAAAGTATCATATCCATATATAGTACAAATCGATGGAGATATTATTCTACATAAAGATTTCATTAAAGATCATATACGGTTTGCACAATCCAAAAGCTTCGTCAGTGGGAGTCGTGTTATCATTGATGAAAAATTAACCAAGAAGTTAATTCAAAAAAAACAATGGAAATTCTCAATATTTACCAATGGATTGCGCAATCGGTTAAATGGAATAAGAATACCTTTTCTCAGCAAATTCCAAGAACATTACCGACAAAACGATATTATATATGTACGAGGATGTAATATGGCCTTCTGGAAAGAGGATTTATTAAAGGTCAACGGTTATGATGAAGAAATTACCGGATGGGGACGTGAAGACAATGAACTTGCCGCAAGACTCATCAATACAGGTATTTGTAAACGAGTAATAAAATTCTCTGCTATTGCTTTTCATTTACACCATAATCTGCGTTCCAGAGATTCTGTCGATCAGAATGATGTTATATTGAATAAAACCTTATCTGAAAAACGCATTCGTTGTAAACAAGGAATAGATTCGCATAGAAAATAATCTAAAACAACAAATCCTTTGTTCTAAATTGGGATATTCAGTAAATGTCCCTAAAAAGTAAGATGGCATATAAAGTTGATAGAGTATAATTACTTTATATGCCATTATTATTGCCCCTTTTCTGTGTTTTTTCATATAATCCTATCTGTTGGACATAATGTTCCGGAAGAAGTCTGATGACCTCTTCTGCTCC
>CALUJE010000043.1 GCA_944320885.1 uncultured Phocaeicola sp. | reverse complement strand
TTCCGAATCGACTACGAATAGCACCGATTCGGAACTAATTCACAAAATTTGCAACGTGGTTTACCGAATGCTTACACTATTTTTAGTGCCGATAATTTGTATTTAAGGTTAAGCTAGTCTAGTGTATTTTTTTACATTTGCTTAATGAAGTTTTATTCTTTCCTCTAGCTGCCATTCGGCAATAGAGACAATCGCTTGATATTGCTCCTTAGTCAGAACTGAATTAGTATCGTCCGAACACTCGTATTCCCACGGCAGTTCGTAGACGGCACCTTCTTCCTGATAACCCATATAATTGTGATATGAGTCGGGAACCAACCGTACATAATCCTCTTCGAGCAGGATTCTCATGAGTTTTTCCGCATCGTATATCTGCAGTGGCACCCCAGCCTTATACAAAGCCGTCGCCACTTCGATGGACAATCCGGCATTGGCAGAATAACTGTTGGAGACAACAATTTTCCATCCCTGTTGCCGATCGTGTGAGGCAAAGATATTCAGGCGTGAAAGCCCCAGTTCTCCGTAATGGTCAGTTGCGAACCGCATGAAATCCTCCTTACTGTCAATGTCATACATTTCCGTCACATCCACGAACTTCTTCCGCTTGTAATAGACCACATCGCGCAGTTCTTCGGGAACATCCTGCTGATCTGTATAGATACGCCCCTTGTATCCCCGCTTCCGGTGATAAGCCTCATACACCTCGTTGGCGATGCGGAAATAGGTGCAATACTTTCGTATGGTCATGGTTTCCAAAAGAGGGACAGAACACCCATACACCGAGTCCTCCAATGCCTTGATGGCCGTTTCCCTATCTTCCACCTCAATTTTGAAATTCGGCACGATGCGGTTGAATTTCTTTTGTGCAATCCGTCCTATACGCTGCTGGTACGGCAGGTTATGCGTCACGTAATCGTTGAACCCGTCGGTATTCGCGACAATGACATCAATCATCCGCTGCAGATAGTCGAAGAGGCGGATCAGGTTCTCCCTGCACCACGTATCATCTGGTTCTACATCCGTACACTTGGGACGATTCGTAATGATAAAACGGGTGTGCTTCCGGTCCGTAACACGGATTGACCGGGAATCCTCGTATCGACTTGAAGCGACATGGAACCACCTGGTCTCCATCGGGTTGAATGCAAGCCAATCCGCAAGAAACGCTTCCCGACTGTCATATTCCCCCGAAGCGACCAAATCCTCGGCATCCCCCCACTCTTCCGGCGCAGGCCGTGGCACTTCGATATAGAATCCTCGGTACTCATCGTCGCCCATTACAGCCAGACGCTCGAACCGATGTTGAATCTCAACCAGCCGTTCAAGCATATCGCCACCAACAACAATCTCCCATTGACGGCTTTCTCCCAACGCCTCCAAATGCGAGGCATTCAAACCGACATCCTTCGCCAAGCCGGTAATGAGCGTTCTATCTATAATCTTTCTTTCGTTCATTTCTGTATGTCCATTAAATTCCAATAAACCTTGCCGGATCAAATCCGTTCATCAGGTGTTTATCCTCAAAAACATATCCCATCTGGTTACAGGCAATTCATTATTTTTCAAGTATCTGCTGTTTTCCTGGAACTCCATGTGCAGATCACTCATGTATTGTATCTTCATCTTACTGTTCTCCTTTCTTTGAATGCTCAATCTGTTTCCCTATGATTGCCTTCACCTGCGCAAATGAAACCGGAGTGAAATCGTTGTTGTCCACTCCGACATCATATTGTGTCGGAAGAAGCATACTTAGCCGAGAAGCATCCTTTCCGGTATTGTTCCTTCGGGTATGCACGTGTCCGAAAAGCTGCCAGGTGTCATCGTATGAGCCGCCATAGCAAAGGAACGGACAGTGATTCAGATAAATCTTCTGTTTATCCACCTCGATATACATCTGCATCGTTATCTGCTCGAAGTATTTCGTGTAATTCTGCCTCAGGTTCTTGATGTCGTGGTTACCGGAAATAAGGTATATTTTCCCGTTCAGCCTGTTCAGTACGTTTACCCATTCGGCGGAACCGCCCAGACAGAAATCACCCAGGTGGAACACGATATCCTCCGGACCGACCACTCGATTCCAGTTGGCAATAATCGTTTCATTCATGTGCGATACATCCTTGAAAGGCCTGTTGCAGAACCTGATGATATTGGTATGATTGAAGTGGGTGTCGGATGTAAAGAACATCCTGCTTCCGTCAAATTTATAATTCATAATCTTTTCGTTCATGCGCATCGCTGCGCGGTTAATAATACGTTACAATTCAGCCCGTGGACGGAATTGACGGAGAAGAGCACATCGTGCGAACGTCACCAACAGGCATCAAACAAAAACCGTCGAAAAGTTTGGTAAGGACTCTCCGACGGTTTTCATTTATCGTTTCAGCGGGATACCAGCATCATCGTATCCCCGATGTTCTATCAAACGTTCGTCGGAAAATGTCTCCAAAAGTATAGAATGCTCCAATGCCCGAAGTATGGACACACGACAATCTCTCAAGGCATTTTATGCCTCGATACGATACAGTGTTCCAGTTGTTCATTCTTCTTTGCAGCATTGTAAACTTTATGTTTTTATTAAATTGACGGTGCAAAATTACGGATTTTCTTGAGGACCAGCAAAATTTAAAGTAGAAATATCACTTCACACTCATCTTTATAACTCAAAGGGGCGATACATCTCTAGATAAATGTTTGGATTTATTTTCTAGAAACTTTTTTGTCGCATAAATTACGGTCATCTTTTTTAAATTGGGTTGATTTCAAACACTATGTCTATCTCTAACGAATCGTTTTGAAGATGCAATTATTATTTAATAGAATTATCTCTAGTTAGAAGGATTCAATTCTTCAATATGCATCTTGACTATGGTTTTGATTTTTATTATTGCCCATAATACTCGATCCTCTGTATCTATACCATCTTCATCTTGAATAACTGACCAATGCTCCTTGTTTTCTTGATAAAAATAATCAAATCCATCACAAGTAGATGACACAGATGACACAGGATGTGAAAGTGTTAAATTTCCACCGTAATTGTCAAGGTCTAAAATCTTTGTTTTATACTTATCTTCAAGTTCTTTCGCTATTTTTTGATATATCACATTTAGAAAAGGATTCCAATGTCGACCATTAAACTGGTGTTTATTTAAAGTTGTACAGAGATAATCATTTGACTCATCCCATACCAATTCACCATCTGCTCCTCTTAGCATTTCAGGATATTTGGCAAAGTAATATCTCCAAGGATATTTTTGCAGTTCTTCTTGTTTTATAATAAAAGTGTTTCTAATATCAGAAATAGATTCTCCATCTTTAACTCTCCTCAACAACTTAATAAGCACTGACATAGACTGCTCAAAATTATCTCTATTACGGCTTTTATGTAATAATTGAGTCCATGTTGATCGATTCTCATTTACCATATAGTATCGGCTATTGTCATATTGCATGTAGTTGTCTATTGAAATCAAAGCTAAGTGGATATTTTGATAATTGTTGTTATCGAAAACATCATAAAATGTATCTGTTAGGTATAGGTGCTCATATCCCAACCCTGACACATAGCCATATATAAGTGGATGATCTTCGAACTTATACATCTTTTTCAAATCTTCGGAAGACATCTTACTTTTTCTTATCATTTTATCATTTTCCTCCGCCTCTTGAAATCCGTTGAAGCTATGTTTTAGTCCTGTCTTTATGATACCTTTCAGCATCAATATCTCTACTTCTGACAATAGGTCTTTCATATAATCCGAATCTCCACGAATCTCACCAGAATTAGAATTCCAGATCAGATTTCTTAAGATTCGTAATCTGTCGATGAATGCGGATTCTTCAATTTCTGTTTTGTTCAAAAGATAGGTAATAATACCGAAGAGAAACAGAAAATCACTATAAGAAAAATTGTTGTTTACTTGATATAACTTTATACAGGCGTGAAAGAAATTCTGATTGGTATGATATTCTGCAATTGTTTTATACGTTGCAACTTTACCTTCTTCATAAGTAGATTGTGTTAAATATCTGTCAAAAAACTTTCCTATGGTACCAAATTCATTTTTAACTTGATACCAGCAATCCATCGCTTGTTCAAAGAACTTACGATTTTGTACGGCGTTTGGGGATTCTTTATATAAAATCTTTATTAATTCAAATTCATCTGTTGATTTTATTATTGATTGTTGGTAACAAAGAATATGACTAATATAAAAGAAATATCTCATGAACTCTTTATCCGTTAAGTCATCATTATCTCGATAACTGAAAAACATATCGGCCCATTCAACATCAAACTTATGATTTATAGTCATTGATTCTTCAGAATCACGCTCATATAAATCTTCAAATTCCGCCTTAAAATGTTCAAATGAAGTTAATTTTTTTCCACGAGAATTCATCTTGATGTATAATTCATCGGAAAGACCATTTTCTGCCAATGGCAAGAAAAAGAACACAATTCGATCGTCTGTTCCTGTAAGTAAGTGCCATAGATTATCCACATCAGAGAAATTATCATTGATGGCATCTAGCATAGTAAGCATACTTAATATTGTGGGGTCGTTATGCCAGTCTCCCATAAACCAATACTGGTCTATAATCTGTTCTTTGATTGATGAACTGAAGGAAGGTGTAAAAGCCAATAAGTGAACACAGAAATCCCTTGAACTTGGACGGATATCGTAAGTGAAATGCTCCAAAAATGCATAATCTGCTTTATGGATACGATTCTTTTTTGCTGCATACCAATGAAGTAAGAATAATGTAGTAAGGCGTTGTTGACCATCTAATGGGGTAACAATTATCTTTTCCAGTTTATTTGTTTCTGTTTTGCTCCATATATTCTCAGTTTCTCCATACACAAAATCCATTTTCATTACTTCGTAATTACCATCCGGTTGTAATAGATAATTTTTTATGGCGGTTAAAAATCTATTTCTTACACGATTCACTTCAATACTAGTCCTCCCTTGAGCATAATCTCTCTGTACCATTGGTATAATTACATGGTATTTAGACAAAAATGATTTAAACGTATGTTTTTCGTATTGTTTATTATTTGTTTCCATAATGAATTTCTTCTTTTATCAGTTTTATCTCGTTGCCATTTACCTCTTTATGACGATAGAGAACATTGTTCATCGCTTCAATATAACTTTTTCTGTCTTCTTCTGACCAAAAATGCAATTTGGTATCTGACGAAGAATAATATTTCATAAATACATTTTTTGTGCAGATTGGTATATAGTCACCATTCCTGTCCATATCAAGTATTTTAATACGCTTTACGTCGAAAGTAGAATTGTTTAAGGCCGCATTCTCGTCTACAGTCAGCAGAGCCATATTTGAAAGAGAGTGCATCTGTATTTTATCATTCCCATCAGAAAGTATATTAACAACTGCGGGCGCAATTACTGAGAATTCATCTCGAATAGATCCTTTGTATTTTGTATCATCAATATGAGAAATAATACTATCAATTTTATCAATAATTATTGAAATAGATTGATATTCTGACGAATTTTCTTCATATGTTTTTATAAGATTTTTAAGAGAATGTTTGTGCAGAACTAACCAATCTCTCCACTCTCGATTCGTTTTTAGATTTTCTGAATTTTGAGCGTGAATGTGTTCTAAAGACCATGTCCCTTCATTTTTGTAACGTTCAAATGGGAATCTGTTATCTTCATCACCCTTTTGACGAATGGTTTCTACATTGAACAAGAGTAAAAGTATATGAATAAAATTGTAATGATATTCGTAGCTCAAATCAGCATAGTCTATATCTTCGATTTTAACACTTTGACGAATTTTCATCAAAATCTTTTCTTTAAATTCAGATTTCCTTACAGGATTATTTTTATTCATAGCAATATCTAGCAGATCTTTTATGCTATAGCCAATTGCTACGAGATAACCAATTTGGTGGTATAGATTAAAATCCTTATACCATTCCCACAACTGTTGGTAATATCTTACTATTGTTTCCCAAGATTCTGTTCGATTGGTACTTATCTTAAATCTATCATAAAAGCGATTGAAAGTATAGAAACTACATTCGTCAACCGGTTTATTCTCCATTATATCAAAAAAAAGTTCCATGCGAATTGGATAACTCTCCTTCTTTTCATTAGTAATGAAAGCCCAGAACTTATTGTCATGCAGACCTTTTTCCATGGCATCCCATTGAAGAGCGATTTCATGTTGTTTTTTATCATCAATACCATAGGGGTTACCGGCATAAACACCATGGTCATCCTTCCTACCTTTGCTAAGGAAAAGTGCTTTGACAAGTTCCGCATTGGTAAGACTGATTTTACCAATATTCAAACGAGTGAAAATACTGATACTGTCTTCTTCTGCATCTACTTCATACCAGATAACAGTGACAAACTTCTGGAGCTTATAGTAGAAACTAATTTTTTTAGAGTCTTCGTTATTAAACCAGTCCGAAATTATGCCATAAGCTTTTTTAATGAACAACTCATCTATATTAGAAGATGGTGAATTCAAATCTACAATATTGATATTTTCAAGTAGTTCTTTGCTGCCAATATGACCATTTTCGTTTCTACGGGTGGTGTATTTAATGCTGTATTTGAGATTCTGATAAAACGGAAGATACTTCATTATTAGGTATAATGTTGTTAAACGCTGTTGCCCATCTATCAACTCATATATTCCATTATTGTTCTTTACTACAATAGGTTGCAGACAGTAATTTTGACCATCAGGAATCTCATCAATATCATTGAGAAGATGTTCTATTTCATCTTTGGACCACCTATAACCTCTCTGGTAAGCTTCAATTACAAACTCACCAGTTATATCCCCAATTATTTTCTCTTCAAGATTCATAAGTCTTCTATTTTTTACATTAATATTATTAGTGTACTATTATCCTTAACCACAAGCCACTAATACTTTTATATTTTTTTTGGTTTATTGCAAACATTCAATTAGTATTAAATCTAAAAGTACAGGTTCTCTTTTTCCGGCATCTTGTTCTCCAGAAACATTACATAGTAAATTGGGAGATAAAGGACATTTCCTTTTGTCTTTATTTCCCTTTCATTTGAAAGAACAATAGATGAAACAATATGGTAGTCCTGAATTGCCATCAGGTTATCCAAAGCACTATGAACCGTATAATCCTTTCCGGATTTAACCTCAATAGGTAGGACGCTCATGGTATCGCTATCATCAACAAGGAAGTCTACTTCTCCTTTCTGCTTATTGTCGTAGTAGAACAATTTTTCGTAATGTGCTTTCAGTTCCTGAGCAACAGCACTTTCATAGACAGAGCCAAGGTTAATGCTGGCAATGTCGTTCAGTATTGGCTGGATATTATAATGATACAATTGGGAAGTAAGCATACCTACATCGTTCATGTACAGCTTCAACAAATTTTTCTGCTGTGATTCTGCCAAGGGATATTTCGGATTGCTGATTGCATGAGATGGTATCGTAATACCAGAATTAATCAGATACTCAAACTCCTCCACGTAATTACTGAATCTATCGCCTTTCCTGTCCAATATATCTTTTGCCACAATCCGCTTCTTCTTGTTCTCCATCTGGGAAGGGATCATATCATAGATACGGCGGATGTACAGTTTCTTGGCAGCGTCCTCTTCGTAACGTGAAGCATCGACACCATATAGATCTTTGATTGCCCCCTGAACTTCTCTCACTTTGACGATATTATGGGAGTTCAAATATTCATTTACTGCATCCGGCATACCACCCACAAGCAGGTATCTTTTGAAAAGACCTAACACTTTATCATGAATTTCCTGGGGCAAAGGCTGTTTCTGTTCAAAGGATTTCCTTAGATGCTTAATCGCATCCTCACCGAAATCATTTGCAATTAGGAATTCTTCAAAGTCCAATTGGTACATTTTTTTAGGAATAATACTTCCGACTGGAACCGAAACAGTTCCTTTCAATGCAATTCCCAACAGGCTTCCGCTACAGATAAACCGATACTTGTGTTCTTGCCTCAAAAATTTGAGCATAGTCAGGAATTGCGGATAATGCTGAATCTCATCAATGAATACTAATGTATTTTCATATTTGTCCAGTTTGGATCCTGCAACCATACTTAAGTTCAGGTAAAACTCTTCCGTTGTGCGGACATTCCTGAATATCTTGTCGCCTGCATCGTCTTCCACGAAGTTTATTTCCACATAGTTGTCATAGAGGTTCCTCCCTACATCTCTTATGATATAAGATTTGCCTATCTGCCGTGCTCCTTCAATAAGGAGAATCTTGTCCTCCTTAGAACTGAGGTGGTCATCTATATATGATCGGATCTTTCTGTACAGCATTACTTCTACACTTTTCTAAAAAATTTGATATTGCAAATATACACTTTTCCATAAAAACATCCCTTTTAATTATACACTTTTCTAATATTATTGTCGCATATTCATATAAGTAAAGTCAATATGAGGGAAGAAAAGAGATGGCTGCGCCATGGAAATGGACATAGCCATTTTTCTCTTTTGGCTGCAAAAATATAAGCACCTCAAATGTTCGGCAAGCAAAATATAATTCAGCTCAGAGCACTGTATGCCACATACAATACAAGTAAAACGAAATAATCCTGATATTTTCACTAACTTTGGCCGTTTATAAAAAGACAATAATTGTTCAACAATATGAAATGGCAAGTTTGCATATAGCTGTGCATAACAGATAGCATTCTCAATTTAAGCTATTTAGATATACAGGCTTCAGATTATAAGTCTGTATGATCTTTTGCCATCATATCAAATATCACATTACAGACAAGTAACATCAGCAGCTCACTTAGCTTGCTGTATTTAAACATGTTGAACAATGAACTATACATACAGAAACATTTGGCTCATCAACTTTCCTGTCATGATGAGCATCCTTATCGAACAACTCATAAATATAACCGATGCCATTTTTCTGGGGCATGTCGGTGAAATAGAATTGGGAGCATCAGCACTTGCCGGAATATGGTATCTGGCCATTTATATGCTCGGCTTCGGATTCAGCCTGGGCCTGCAGGTCGTCATTGCACGGCGCAATGGTGAGCGGAACTATCCTGAAACAGGCAAGACTTTCTTTCAGGGACTGTTTTTCCTATCAGTTCTGGCGATTCTGCTATGCACCGTTTCGAAAATATTTTCCCCCATTGTTCTGGGCAGACTGATTGACTCAGAGGAAGTATATGCAGCAGTCATCGATTATCTGGACTGGCGCATCTGGGGATTGCTGTTTTCCTTCCCATTTCTTGCATTGCGTTCTTTCCTTGTCGGTACCACACTTACGAAGCCTCTGAACAAGGCCGCACTTGCCGCCGTACTGGTCAATATACCTTGCAACTGGCTCCTCATATTTCATTTTGACATGGGTATTGCCGGTGCGGCAATGGCATCGTCTTTTGCTGAATTATGCTCATTGGCAATACTGTCAGTCCATATTTTACGGAAAATGGACCGGCAAGCCTATGGCCTGAAATGGCAATTTGACAGGAAAATATTGCATCATGTCTGCCGTGTCTCTGTCTGGAGCATGTTCAACCAGTTCATCGGCGTGGCCTCATGGTTTGCCTTCTTTGTGGCCGAGAGCATCTAGGAGAGATGGAACTGGCGGCTACAAATGTCATACGCAGCATATCAACCCTGTTTTTCGTCATTGTCAATTCGCTGGCGGCAACCACCGGTTCATTGGTGGGCAATCTGCTGGGAGCAGGACAAAAGGACCAGGTTGTACCGTTATGCAACAGGGTTATACGTCTGGGATATGCTGTGGGTGGCCCGTTGATTATCCTTTCCATCGTCTGCTTCAAGCTGGTTTTCAGCATTTATTCCGGAAACGGGGATCTATGCGGATTGCTCACCTGCCGTTTATAGTAGCCCTGTTGAATTATGTTTTTGCCCTGCCAGGTTATGTATATATGAATGCCGTAACCGGAACAGGTGCCACTCGTACGACTTTCATTTTTCAGGCAGTGACCATCATTGCTTACCAGATTTATCTATGGTCTGTAAGCTGCGTCAGTACATCCCTTTCCGTATACTGGACAGCTGAATATCTATACGTAATATTGTTGGGGGTGTTGTCGGTTATCTATCTCAAGAACAAGGGATATTAAATATTCCGATCTGTTCTATAACTTTTATGGAGGCGGTATTATCAGACTGGATGATTGCATTCACCTTGATTACTTCTACACTTTTCCATTGAAATAATCCTTTTGATTACACATTTGTTCAGATTATTGTGTAGAAGTGACTATAAAATTTATTCCGTAAAAGATTTAGAAAAACGTTGGAATACGAAGTTTATCAACTAAATGTTGCAATAACATACTCACCCCGCTTCCCATTAGAACAGCGCGCTCAGGGTGAGTTTTTTATTTTATAATGATATATCTTTTGGGGTTAGCTACTTTTCCTAAATTTAGCTGACGGCTTAAAATTTTACATTTTTTCAAGCGAATAAATTGAGTTAATCACACTTTTTCCAGCGAATCAGACTCCATTTATGCACTTTTCCATCAAAATTGAGGCTTGAAATCTACACTTTTCTATGAAATCATCAACTTTACTTTATCCCCGTATTCATATATACGTTCATTAAAGTAAAGTCAAAATAAGGGAAGAAAAGAAATGGCTGCGCCATGGAAAATGGCTACCGCCATTTTTTTCTTTTGGCTGCAAAACTTTTAAGAGCCCAGGGGCAAAGGCTAAGCAAAACACCCCATCAGCCCACCCAAGATGACGGACAACAACCCCGAAATATCCGTGAACCCATCCTCGATTTTACAGCCCGTTTTGGCGAAATAAACCCCGACATGCCCTATATTTGTAGACGAGGTCAGTCGGGGCCAAAAAGGGAGGTTTTTGCCTTTTTTCCCTCTGTTCGGAGAGAGTCGATGAAAAAAAACGTTAAATCTTCGATTTTTCGCAAAAAAACAAGTAAATTTTTGAGTAGTCTACCTTTTAAGACGCAAACCATTGATAATCAATGAGAATATGATGATGCATCGGCAAGTAACCCCACAGAGTACATTTTAAAAGGATGCAAATCAAGCTATATTAGGAAAAACTAAACTCATATACTTAATTTACATCCTTTATATCCTGCCTGCTTACTTATTCAGCAGGAGCCCATTTGCAACGAACGGGAGAAACGATTGCTCCTTCTTCCTTCAATTGCTTCATTGCTTTGTCAACCTCCTTACGGTCAAGGCCGCTGAGTTCTGCTATTTTACCTGCGTTCAAAGGGACACCTGCCTCTTTCATTGTAGCCAGTACTTTTTCTTTTGCATCCATAGTTCTGAGTTTTAATAGTTATTGTTCCTTAATTCTATAGTTATATCCATATATGTGCGTTTGCCTTCAATATAGTCGGCATATAAAGTCTCTGCATCTTTTCCTTTTAGGAACCGACACTTTCCACACGATTCGCAATCATGCATGCACTTCCAGGCATCGAGCACGAAAGCCCGACGTTCTTCCGCGGTAGATTGTTCTATTTTCGGAGGTACCATAATCTTATTTTTATGCAGGTACAAATATATCGTTTTTCATTTATTGGGGCGCTATTCTCATAAAAGAGATTAAGGTATACCGATTCAGGGAGCGGCAGAAAAGAAGTTTTTCAGGCACGATACAGATTTATATGGCGCGAAACGCCTGCGTTACCATTTAATGATTAATTTTGCACCCCGATAAATGTCTCACTCAAAAAATGGTATGAAAAAACTTAGCAAGAATGCAATTATCGGCTATCCGGCGGGAATCATCACGGGTATAACTTACGGACTGAATCCGCTTTTTGCCGTACCATTGATGAACAATGGTGCCGCAACCGAATCTATCCTTTTCTTCCGCTACGCATTTGCGGTCATTATTCTGGGAATGTTTCTCATGCTCCGTAAGGAGACGTTCAGAATTTCGTACAAACAGGCCGGCATATTGCTCGTGCTTGGACTGCTTTACACCTCGAGCAGCATGCTTCTTTTCGAGGCCTACGAGTACATGGCTTCCGGACTGGCAACGACCATCGTATTCCTCTATCCGGTTCTGGTGGCCATCATCATGGTGTTTCTCAAGGTAGTGCCCTCGTGGCCCGTATGGCTTGCCATAGCGGCTACTTTTGGCGGAGTGCTCATCATGACCCAGGGCGACGGCTCTCAAACGGTGAGCCCCACGGGAGTGCTTCTTTCGCTAGGTTCGGCGCTGGTATATGCGCTCTTTATCGTCATCATCAACCGTAGCAAGACTATTGCCAGCATATCAAACACCCTCCTCACCTTTTATGCCCTTACGGTGGGGGCCATCGTATTTATAGGCAAAATCATCGGGTCTGATACCGTGATTACCAACGGCATCACGAGCGCGGGCGACTGGCTCAATTTGGTAGGACTTGCCCTTCTGCCCACCATCGTATCGACGGCTACCCTTGCCATTGCTTCCCGAAACATCGGAGCCACCAAGGCATCGGTGCTCGGAGTGTTTGAGCCCATCACGGCCATTGTGGTAGGTACGGTCATGTTTGGCGAACCGCTTACCACCAACATCATCGTGGGCATCTCTATCGCCATCGTGGCCGTAACGTTCATGATTATGGTAACCAAGCGATAAAACCTAATTGTCACATTGTCACAATTGTCACACGTCACGCCGGAGTGTGAGTATCTTCCTCTGCGGAGGCGGGAGTGCCGAAGGTGCGGAATGCCCATGCGCGCAGATTCCTTCGGGCCGTGTCGGGACGGACGGCTTCGCGGAGGTCGGTTCCGGGGGGAGTGATGCTCTCCACACGGGCAAATCCGGCACGGAGGAGAGCTTCCGTATGGTCGGCCCGTCCGGCAATGAGCCACGTGGCCACGCCATGTGCCAGAGCCTTCTGCAAGACGCGTTCGGGTAGTTTTCCCATCAGAGTCTGACGGTCGGCATGTCCCTCGCCGGTGATGACCAGGTCGGCATCCGCCATAAGACGGTCGAAGTGTACGAGCTCGAGCAGCAGGTCGGCACCCGAGGCGGCGGTAGCGCCAAGATATTGCATGAAGGCATACCCCAGTCCGCCGGCGGCTCCTGCACCGGGCATGAGCGAGCGGTCATATCCCATGTGCCGTGCCGAGAGAAGTGCAAAGTCACGTGCACGGCGGTCCAGCTCATCCACCATGGCGGGCGTAGCGCCCTTCTGGGGAGCAAACACACGGGCGGCCCCGTCGGCACCATAGAGCGGGTTACGCACATCACTGGCCAGCACAAAAGAGCATCCGCGTGTGGCACGGGCCAATAACGCATGGTCTATCCCATACGGACATCGTTCCGAATCACCACCCAAGGCATCGGTAAGCGCGCGCAGCATCCCCACTCCGGCATCGCTCGTGCCGCTACCTCCCAGTCCGATGATAAAGCGCCGGCATCCGTTTTTCAAGGCATGAGCCACCAGTTGGCCCACCCCATAGGTAGAGGCCGTCAGAGGGTTCCTCCGGTGCGGAGGTATAAGGGTGAGTCCGCATGCCTGAGCGGTTTCGATGACGGCCGTTCCGTCGGGTGCCAGTCCGTAACAGGCACGTACCGGACGCATCAGAGGGTCGTGCACGGTAAGCTCCACCATCCGTCCGTCAAGGGCGGCTATGAAGGCATGGAGCATCCCCTCTCCCCCGTCGGACATGGGGAGCGCATGCACCCGGGCCCCCGTCGCACGGAGCACCGGTGCGAGAGTGTCTTCCACCTCTTCCGAAGTGAGGCACCCCTTGAACGAGTCGATGGCCAGCACTATATTCATAGCGGACGCATGAAGGGGTCGAGCAAAGCCAGCAGGTCGGCCTTTGACATGGCTCCGCTCTGGCGGTAGAGCATCTCACCCTTGCGGAAGAGCATCAGGGTGGGCACCGACTCTATGCGGTATGCTCCGGCGGTATCACGATGGCGGTCTACGTCGACCTTGATAATGCGTATCTTATCGCCCAGCGCGGCCTTTACCTGTTCGAGCACGGGATGCATCATCTTGCAGGGCTGACACCAGGTGGCAAAGAAATCCACCAGTACGAGGTCTTCACCCGAAATTACGTCTTGAAATGTTTCCATAATCTGTTTTTTCGTTATAGGGTTTATCTGTCTGTATTCAGGGCAACAAACTTTGTGCCAAGCCGAAGAAGGAAGAAAAAAGGCGGAGCAGAGGGGCGGAAAGAGCCGGAGCCGACGGGCAAAAAAAGAGCCGGAGCATCGCGCCTCTTCCTACCCCTCATGATGAAGAAGCCCGATACTCCGGCCAGCTTTTCCGGTTCAGTTGTTGTGTGCGTGCATTTACCTCATCCCGCCATGCAACTGGTCACTCCCAGCGTGGTTCCTATGGCGGTGAGGATGGTGATGAGTGTCTGAATCACCAGTTTCCATACGTTTAGTTTTTTGTCTGTTTCCATGGTAATAATTTTTTAAAGGAGTTATTCTTGGGAAGGAGTTAGAGGGAGTTAGAGGGAGTTAGAGGGAGTTGGTTCTTAAAGGAGTTAGATGGAGTTATAGGGAGTTATATGGAGTTAGAGGCCAATAGTATTTTTTTAGGAGGTAAAGGAGGTAAAGGAGGTAAAGTAGGTAAAGACTCTACCTCCTTTACCTTCTTGTATACTTGTATACCGATTCTAAAAGTATTGGCTTCTAACTCCCAAGTCCGCCCGCGGACGATAACTCCTTCTAACTCCCTTTAACTCCTTCCCCAAATAACTCCCTCTTCCAATCAAAGTCCTCCTCCTCCCTCCTCATCGGGTTCTTCAGTACCTCCCGAAGAGCCAGTGTCCGAAGCATCGGCATAAGTATTGAGTTCGGAGAGTCGGCATCGTTTGCGGAGTTCGGCATTGCTCCAGGTACGTGTGTTTCGCACGTTCAGGTGCACGTCGTCCACCAGTGCGGTAGTCCATTCCTCGCGCGAATCGGCTCCCTGTCCCGAGATGCCTAGCGAGAAGAGTCCCAGTTCACCCAGACGGACCGATTTTCCGTCGAGCACCAGCTCCTGCAAGCAGGCCAGCATGTCGATGAGCACGCCGTGTATTACGCCTCGCGAGTAGGGCGAGTTATGTTCGGCCATGTGCGTCACGAAGTCCTCAAACTCCACCGTGCGGTCTTGTACGGCACGAGCGTACCACTTCTTCGGTCCGTCGGGGTTTTGCGGATTTTTCATCTGCATAAGTCTGTACTTCAGTGTTCCAATAGTAGTAGCCATAGTTTGTCATGTTTTTGAGTTAGTATTCAGTTTTCTCTCTCTGAGGGGTTACATGTGCAAATGTATATGCTTCGTCCCAAAGGAGCACAAAAACAGGTGCGGCTAAAGTGTGAAATTCGTTTAACATTTGGAGTTTTTTTTCACTCATCACATGCACATATCTTATTTCCAACGTTTTATCTGTCGGCGTCGCGCGCGGGTCAGAACCATGTTTCGCGCGGCGCGGAGATATATTTTCCAAGGAGTTAGAGGGAGTTATGCTTGAGAAGGAGTTAAAGGGAGTTAGAAGGAGTTATGCCTGCATCGCAGGCTAGGAGTTAAAAAGCCAATACTTTTAGAATCGGTATACCAGTATACAAGAAGGTAAAGGAGGTAGAGTCTTTACCTACTTTACTACTTTACCTTCTTTACCTCCTAAAAAATACTATTGGCCTCTAACTTCTTCTAACTCCCTTTAACTCCTTCTAACTCCTTCAAAGAGAAACTATTGTCCTCTAACTCCATCTAACTCCCTCTAACTCCTTATAACTCCTTTAAGAACCAACTCCCCTATAACTTCCTCTAACTCCTTCCCAAGAATAACTCCTTCCCCAAAATCCCCCCGAAGCGTGACGTGTGACAATGTGACAACGTGACAATTGTCACAAACGGGGTGAGAAAAAAAGAGTAATTAAGATTATATTATATATATAAATATATTTATATATATAATATAACCGTTTTTAGTGCGCACACTCATTTTACTAATTGTCACGTTGTCACAATTGTCACATTTGTAACGCTAAGATTTCATCCGATTAAAAAAAACGTCAAAAACAATTTGTCTATTTTTAAAAATATTCGTTAACTTTGCCACACATCGGCAAAATGACCATTTGATACGCATAAATGGTTTCAGCTAACAAAAACAATCAAATACAACAACTTTACAAAACATAAGAGAGAACAAATGAATAAATACACATACTTCATTCAAAACAATTTCGCAAGAATTCAGACAAGAGATAGAGTAAAGAAAAATCCTGTAATGGCACAAAAAAGGTGAAGCTATGAACACATCAACATTAGTACATCGCTTGGTAGACGAGGCACTGAAGCTCGATGTAGATACCATGAAAACTACCGAACTGGTTCTGGCACGGATCAATGACTGCCATGAGCATGTCTTTCAGAATGAACTCGACCGCCTCCGACGGGGCACCGATGCCAAGATTGAAGCACAGACTTTACGACACTCCGTCATGCATGTGAATACGCACGGAGGTACTGCCATCGTGGGCGGACGGTTTGAAAGCGGAATTGAGTTTGAAACCCAGAAAATAAATCATATCCATCATGAGTGAAGCAAAAATAGAAATTCATACCGAAGGCGGACCGGTGATTACCGGAGGCACATTCACGGGCGTAGAGTTCGTGGCACAGAAATATGTGTACAAAAACAATGATAACGTAGAAAATGAAGAACTAAAAATGAAGAATGAAGAATTTTCTTCATTCGAAGGCGAAGCCGACATCCTCCATTCTTCATGCCCAAAAGGTTCTTCATTCCCATCGCTTTCCACTCCGCTGGCACTCGAGGTGATGGAGCGCATGGTGAGTGCGGGTGTACTCAATGAAGACTGGCAACCGCAAGGCCTCTCCAACGCCGAGAAGGGTGTACTGGCTTCTTGCCTCGCCACCCGCCTGGACATCGCTCACGTATGGCAGACATTCTCCGCACTCTGGGGCATGAAACCCGAAACGCTCCGCACGGCATTCAACAAGGGGATGGAGCAACGCAAAACCGCCGCTTTCCTGGAACGGGTGAAAAAAGTGATGTCGGCGTGAGTCTGAACCTAAAAAAATGATGTCGAAATGATGTCAAATATTTGGTAATATCAAAAAATCTATTATACAGACACGAAGTGCGGACGCTAAAAGTGATGTCGGCGTGAGTCTGAACCTAAAAAAATGATGTCGAAATGATGTCAAATATTTGGTAATATCAAAAAATCTATTATACAGAC
>CALUJE010000042.1 GCA_944320885.1 uncultured Phocaeicola sp. | reverse complement strand
CTATTAGGTTCATAGTGACAGTCGCTATTGTTGTATATAAAGGTTTAATACCTGTAGTTGGCCGAATACTTACTTTTAAGAATTATTTAAATTTATCTCTGAGTGTCGATTTATAGACTGTATTATAGTGTGTATCAGGTACATTAAGGTCTTTATGTCTTATTGTAGTTGTTATGATATTTATTTTATTGGTAAATAGTGTTTTAAAACATGGTTTTATGATTGTATAAAAAGAAAAACTAGATTACTTTTGCAACCGTACAAATAAAAAAAGATTCAGATGCAGATTAGTAATGATATTCGTGAAGTTAGTCCTAACATTTCTGTTGATTGTTCACTAATTGGATTTGATGGGGAAGAACTTCGTGTTCTTTTAGTCAGACAGGCTGGCGTTCCGGAGGTGGAAGGTGAAAATATATATAAGCTTCCGGGTAGTTTGATTTATGTTGATGAAGATTTGGATGAGGCTGCAAAAAGGGTTTTGTATGAGTTGACAGGGTTGAAAAGCGTTTCTATGGTGCAATTCCGTGCATTTGGCTCTAAAGATAGAACGAGAAATCCTAAAGATGTACGTTGGCTGGAACGATTTCATAGTCTTCCTAATCAGATAAATCGAATAGTGACAATTGCATATTTGGCATTACTTAAGATAGACCGTAAATATACCAGGCTTTCTCATAAATATGAGGCATGCTGGATGCCCGTAAAAGATGTAAAGGAACTTGCTTTTGACCATAAGCAGATACTTGAAGAGTCTTTAATTTATATTCGCCAATATATAGAGGCTTCTCCAGCTGCATTATTTGATTTGTTGCCCCGTAAATTTACGGCATCTCAATTGAGGCGTTTGTATGAGGTTATATATGATCGCACATTTGATGTGCGAAATTTTCATAAACGTATCATGATGATGAAATATGTTGTTCCTCTAGAAGAGAAAGAACAAGGCGTATCTCATCGTGCTGCACGGTATTTTAAATTTGATAGAGTTATTTATAATCAGACACGTAATTAATAAAAATAGACTATGTATTTATTGGGGTATGATATTGGAAGTTCATCTGTTAAGGCCAGTTTAGTAGATGCCCAGAGTGGAATATGTGTAGCATCTGCCTTCTATCCGAAGACAGAAGCTGAAATAATAGCGGTTCATCAGGGCTGGGCAGAACAGAAGCCGGAAATGTGGTGGAAGAATCTGAAACTGGCGACATCTGCAGTGATTAAAGATTCTGGTGTGGATGTGAAAGATATTGCGGCGATAGGTATTTCATATCAGATGCATGGACTTGTATGTGTAGATAAAGAACTAAAGGTCTTACGGCCGGCAATTATCTGGTGTGATTCTCGAGCTGTGGAATATGGACAGAAAGCAGCTAGAAGTCTGAGTGAGAGCAAGTGTTTATCTCATTTGTTGAATCTCCCAGGTAATTTTACAGCTTCTAAATTAGCGTGGGTTAAAGAAAATGAGCCGGAAGTTTTCAATAAGATTTATAAAGTGATGCTTCCTGGTGATTACATTGCTATGCGTATGACCGGTAATGTTTGTACGACAGTGTCAGGCTTATCGGAAGGTATGTTCTGGGATTTTAAGGAAAAACAGATTGCCCATTTTCTGATGGAGTATTATGGTTTTGATGAGAGTCTGTTACCGGAGATATATCCAACATTTTCTGAACAGGGAAAAATGACACAGGCTGTAGCTGAGGAATTAGGATTACGTGAAGGAATTCCTGTTACTTATCGAGCTGGTGATCAACCAAACAATGCTTTGTCTTTGAACGTATTTAATCCGGGAGAAATAGCATCTACTGCCGGCACATCAGGAGTTGTGTATGGAGTAAACGGTTCTGTAAACTATGATCCAAAATCTCGCGTAAATACATTTGCACATGTGAATCATTCAGATCAGGATACCCGTTTAGGAGTATTATTGTGTATAAATGGTACAGGTATTTTGAATTCATGGATAAAGCGTACCATGGCTACAGAGCTTTCTTATTCAGATATGAATGAATTAGCGTCTCAAGTAGCAATAGGTGCAGAAGGTATCAGTGTTATTCCTTTTGGAAATGGTGCAGAGCGTGTGCTTGAGAATAAAGAACTCGGTTGTTCTATCCAAGGGTTGAATTTTAATACGCATACACGTGCCCATGTTATTCGTGCCGTACAAGAGGGAATTGTATTTTCGTTTAAATATGGCATGGAGATTATGGAACATATGGGTATGAATATAAATAAGATTCATGCCGGTAATGCCAATATGTTCTTGAGCCCTATATTTAGAGATACTTTAGCTGGAGTTACAAATTCTGTTATAGAGCTGTATGATACGGATGGTTCTGTAGGTGCTGCAAAGGGTGCAGGTATCGGTGCTGGAATATATAAAGATAATAATGAGGCTTTTTCTACTTTGAAGAAATTGCAGATAATAGAACCCGATACTTCTTTAAGAGAACAGTATAGTGAGGCTTATGCTTTATGGAAAGAGCGATTACAAAAGATTATGTAGTATATTTAAAATATTAATATTATGGCAACAAAAGAGTATTTTCCGTTTGGAAAAATCAAATTTGAAGGAAAAGATAGTAAGAATGTGATGGCTTTTCATTATTATGATGCAGAAAAAGTCATCATGGGTAAACCAATGAAAGAATGGTTGAAGTTTGCAATGGCATGGTGGCATACATTGTGTGCAGAAGGTTCTGATCAATTTGGTGGAGGTACTAAGAAATTTCCTTGGAATGGAGATCCTGATAAAGTTCAGGCTGCTAAAAATAAAATGGATGCAGGATTTGAGTTTATGCAGAAACTTGGAATTGAATATTATTGCTTCCATGATGTAGATTTGTGTGCAGAGGCAGATACTATAGAAGAGTATGAGGCTAATCTGAAAGCTATTGTAGCTTATGCAAAACAAAAACAGGCAGAAACTGGTATTAAACTTTTGTGGGGTACAGCTAACGTATTTGGTCATGAACGTTATATGAACGGTGCTGCAACCAATCCGGAATTTGATGTAGTGGCTCGTGCTGCTGTTCAAATAAAGAATGCTATCGATGCAACTATTGAGTTAGGTGGTACTAATTATGTATTCTGGGGTGGCCGTGAAGGTTATATGAGCATTTTGAATACCGATCAGAAAAGAGAAAAAGAACATTTGGCACAGATGTTGACTCTTGCTCGCGATTATGCACGTGCCAAAGGTTTTACCGGAACTTTCCTGATTGAGCCGAAACCTATGGAACCGACCAAGCATCAGTATGATGTAGATACAGAGACTGTAATTGGATTCTTGAAAGCACATAATCTGGATAAAGATTTCAAAGTAAATATTGAGGTTAACCACGCTACATTGGCTGGTCATACTTTTGAGCATGAATTGGCGGTAGCTGTAGATAATGGAATGTTAGGTTCAATCGATGCAAATAGAGGTGACTACCAGAATGGATGGGATACAGACCAATTCCCAATTGACAATTACGAATTGGTTCAAGCCATGATGCAAGTAATACGTAACGGTGGTTTAGGTAATGGTGGATGTAACTTTGATGCAAAAACCCGTCGTAACTCTACCGATTTGGAAGATATTGCAATTGCTCATATCTCAGGTATGGACGCTATGGCACGTGCTTTGGAATGCGCAGCTAAATTATTGGAAGAGTCTCCTTACAAGCAAATGTTGGCGGACCGTTATGCTTCATTCGATAGTGGTAAAGGTAAAGAATTTGAAGAAGGCAAGCTGTCATTGGAACAACTTGTTGAGTATGCTAAGGCAAACGGAGAACCTAAGCAAATTAGTGGAAAACAGGAATTATATGAAAGACTCGTTAGTATGTATTGCTAAATCTGTTTTGCTTAATACATTATAATAGAATAGAAATATTTCTTATAAAGGCAATTCGTAATAAAAAACGAATTGCCTTTTTTTCTTCATATACATAAGTTTTTTTTAATTTTGCTCAATAATATAAACGATTACAATTATGGCAAATAATGAAAATCATTTGGTAATTATGGCAGGAGGAGTTGGAAGTCGGTTTTGGCCGATGAGTACTTCTGAAAAGCCCAAACAATTTATTGATGTGTTAGGATGTGGAAGAACCTTGATTCAATTAACAGTTGATAGATTCAGTGGAATTTGTCCTGTTGAAAATATATGGGTTGTAACATCCGAGAAATATGTTGATTTGGTGAAAGAACAGTTGCCTGACATACCGGATGATAATATACTGAGAGAACCGTGCCGTCGTAATACGGCTCCTTGTATTGCTTATGTTAGTTGGAAAATAAAAAGTCGTTCACCTAAAGCCAATATTGTAGTGACTCCCAGTGATCATGTGATTATGAATGTAGCAGAGTTTCAGCGTGTGATTACCTCTGCAATGAGCTTTACATGTGATTCGGATGCGATACTGACTTTGGGAATGAAGCCTACTCGTCCAGAGACAGGTTATGGATATATTGAGGCTGATTTGAGTGTGGCTTCACCTGTAAATAAAGAAATATATCGTGTTGATTCATTTAAAGAGAAACCGGATATTGATACAGCAAAGTCGTATATAGAGCAAAACAATTATTTTTGGAATTCCGGAATTTTTATCTGGAATGTCAATACGATAGTAAATGCTTTCAGAGTATATCAGCCTGCTATAGCTAAAGTCTTTGAAAATATTACCAAATATTTTTATACTGAACAGGAGCAGGAAATGATAAACCGGGATTTCCCGACTTGTGAAAGTATTTCAGTAGATTATGCAATTTTAGAAAAGGCAGAAGAGATATTTGTATTTCCTTCCGATTTTGGTTGGAGTGATTTGGGCACATGGGGCTCTTTGTATGAGCAATTGCCTCATGATTTGAATCAGAATGTTTGTATAGGAAACAATATTCATTTGTATGATACGTATAATTGCGTGATTCATACAACTCAGGAAAAGAAAGTCGTAGTCATGGGACTTGATGCATGTATTGTTGCCGAAAAAGATAATACCCTTTTGATTTGTAAACTTAGTGAAGAACAGAAAATAAAACTGTTTGCAGAAGATAAATAATAATTGATTAGTGCAATGAAGAAATTATTGTCATTACCGCCTAATTTGGTAGAATGTTTCTATGATATAGAAAATGTAAATCCTGATGAATGGTTCTGTACATCCGACCCTATTGGAAAAAAATTAGGTTCTGGAGGTGGAACCACATGGTTGCTTGAGGCTTGTAGTCAGAAATGGGCACCGGAAAAAGATTTTATGCAATGGTTATCTGAGGATAAGCGTATTCTGTTGCATGCTGGCGGACAGAGCCGTCGCTTACCGGGATATGCACCCTCTGGTAAAGTGTTGACACCGGTTCCTGTATTCCGCTGGGCTAGAGGACAGCGCTTGAATCAGAATCTGTTGTCTTTGCAGTTACCTTTGTATCAGCGTATCATGGAAAAGGCTCCAGACTCATTGCATACCTTGATTGCCAGTGGAGATGTTTACATAAGAAGCGAGAAGCCTTTGCAGGAAATTCCTGAAGCAGATGTTGTTTGCTATGGATTATGGGTTGATCCCAGTCTGGCAAAAAATCACGGAGTTTTTGTTTCTTCCCGTCAAACTCCTGATAAACTGGATTTCATGCTTCAAAAGCCTTCTGTTCAGGAATTGGGAAATCTGATGCAAACGCATCTGTTCCTGATGGATATAGGTATCTGGCTGTTGAGCGATAGAGCTGTAGAATTGTTGCATAAGCGCTCTAAGCAGAATGAAGAGTATAAGTATTATGATTTGTATTCAGATTTCGGCCGTGCATTGGGTGAGCATCCGCAACTGATAGACGAAGAACTTCAAAATTTAAGTGTTTGCATACTTCCTTTGCCAGGAGGTGAGTTTTATCATTATGGAACGAGTCGTGAACTCCTGTCATCAACCGTTGCTATTCAGAATCTGGTTAATGATCAGCGTGAGATTATGCATCTCAAGGTAAAGCCTCATCCAGCCATATTTGTACAGAATGCCTTGGTCGATATAGAGCTAAAGGCCGAAAATTCAGATGTATGGATTGAAAACAGCCATGTAGGAAAACAGTGGACATTAGCCCATAAACATGTGATTACAGGCATTCCGCAGAATGACTGGAATATAACGTTGCCTGCAGGTGTTTGCGTAGATGTTGTTCCGATGGGTGAAAAGGATTATGTAGCCCGTTGTTATGGATTTAATGATGCTTTCAAGGGAAAACTTGACAGTGATGATACCTTGTTTATGGGAGAACCTGTCACAAAATGGCTGGCAGAAAGAGGACTTGCTGTTGAGAATATTGAGCATAATGAAGATTTGCAGGCCGCACGCATATTCCCAGTTTGTTCTTCTGTTTCAGATTTGGGTAAGATTTTCCGCTGGATGATAAGCGATTCTTCTTATGAAGAAGGAAAAAAACTGTGGCTGAAGGCCCGTCGTATTTCTGCTGATGAGATTTCTGCTTATGCAAACCTTCGTCGTCTGACTCAGCAGCGTAATGATTACAGGGCAAAGAACTGGCCTTTGTTAGCTAAGAACCATGAGAAAAGTGTGTTTTATCAGTTGAATCTGCAACATGCTGCCGAAGAGTTTGCAGCCAATAGACTTCCTATGCCAGAGCCTTTGTCTGACAACGTTCCTTTAATGACAAGGATAAACGATCATATGTTCCGTTCGCAGCTGTTACAATTGCAAGGATTGAACGGAGCTGAGGAGGGAGAAAAGGCTTTTGCCTTGTTGCGTGAAGGATTAACTTCTACGGTTCTTAAAGATAAACAGAATCCTCATCTGAATGTATACAGTGACCAGATTGTATGGGCGCGCAGTCCGGTTCGCATTGATTTGGCTGGCGGATGGACAGATACACCTCCTTTCTGCCTGAACGATGGCGGTAATGTGGTGAATATTGCAATAGAACTTAACGGACAACCTCCTTTGCAGTCATATATCAAACCCTCGAAAGAGTATAAGATTGTGCTTCGTTCCATCGATTTGGGAGCAATGGAAGTAATACATACTTATGAAGAGTTAAGAGATTTTGCCAAGGTCGGTTCTCCATTCTCTATTCCGAAAGCCGCATTGGTTTTGGCCGGCTTCCAGCCAGGATTCTCGAACGAGAACTATTCTTCATTGGAAGAGCAATTGAGAGCTTTTGGTTCGGGTATAGAAGTAACGTTGCTTTCTGCAATTCCTGCAGGTTCCGGATTGGGAACCAGTTCCATACTGGCTTCTACCGTTTTAGGGGCTGTTGCTGATTTCTGCGGACTGGCATGGGATAAGAACGAAATAGGACGCCGTACACTTGTTCTGGAACAATTGCTTACTACCGGTGGTGGATGGCAAGACCAATATGGTGGTATCCTGCAGGGAGTGAAGCTTTTGCAGACTCATAGTGGTTTTGAACAGTGTCCGTTAGTAAGATGGCTGCCCGATTTCATGTTTACCGAACCCGAATATCAGAAGTGTCATTTGCTGTACTATACAGGTATTACTCGTACAGCGAAGAATATATTGGCAGAAATTGTTCGAGGTATGTTCCTGAACTCAACAGAGCATTTGGAAATGCTGAATGAGATGAAGGCACATGCCATGGATATGTTCGAAGCTATCCAGCGTGGTAATTTTGAAGATTACGGACGTCTTGTGGCAAAGACCTGGGCACAGAATAAGAAGCTCGATCGTGGAACCAATCCGGAATCAGTAGAAAGCATCATCCGTAAGATAGATGATTACTGCTTAGGATATAAGTTGCCGGGTGCCGGTGGAGGAGGATACTTGTATATGGTAGCCAAAGACTCTGAGGCTGCAGCACGAATTAAAAATATCCTGATGGATAATCCGCCTAATTCATGTGCTCGTTTCGTTGATATGCGCTTGTCTGATAAAGGACTGAAAGTAAGCCGAAGCTGATAATCGGCAATATTATATAAGAAAAACAGCATCTCAATTAGATATAAATCTTTGAGATGCTGTTCTTTTATTATGGTATATATGTTTTTTCGCCTGTTATTTGTCTGTTACCACTTCTCCGTTGACAATAACATTATCCATTTTTATGTTCTTGCAGTTTTCAAAAATATTAGGTTGCTTGCCGTCTTTTATGTGAATGTCTCGCAAGATGATATCGCTGATAGGCGCTTCTTCCAGTCCGACAATCTTAATAGGTGTATTGACGTCTACAACCGTTACGCCAGAAATATGGATGTTGCGGAATACAGGAGTGCGTTCACTTTTCGGCTCCTGAGGCATTTTGCTGTATTTCAGGTTAAATACAATAGCTTCCTTTTGTATGTTGTTCATTACGATGTTGCTTACGCGGATATCCTCAACAACACCTCCACGTCCACGTGTTGATTTCAGACGGATACCTCTGTCTGTACCTTCGAATACGCAGTTGCTTATTGTTACCCGGCGGACACTGCCACTCATTTCACTGCCGATAACTACTCCTCCGTGACCGCTCAGCATTGTGCAGTTTGTGATTGTAATATTTTCACAGGGAGCCGCTAAATTACGTGCCTGAAGATCTCTTCCGCTCTTGATGGTAATACAGTCATCGCCTACTGAAATATGGCAGTTGCTGATATGTACGTTACGGCATGATTCAGGATTTATACCGTCCGTATTGGGAGAGGGAACATTATGTATGGTAACACCATCTACTGTAACGTTCTCACAGAATTCCGGATTGACGGTCCAAAATGGAGAATTGATGATTTTTATTCCTTCTATACGCACATTCTTGCAGCGTATGGGCTGTATAAACGGTGGGCGGAAAAAACGTCTGTCAAGAGTTCCGTGCCAGTCTTCATTTGTTTCCGAAGCAATTTTAGCCACATCATTTTCTTTTTCAAACATGGGCTGGTATTTATTGATGTCACGCTTTCCGTTATCGCGAAGGTCTACGAGCACTTTGAAAAATTCATCCCACCAGGCCTTTCCTTGTCCGTCAATGGTTCCTTCTCCCTTGATTGTTATGTTTTCGGCATCTACAGCATATATTAAAGGACTGAAGCTTTTCATCATTACTCCTTCATGACGCACTTCTACAAAAGGAAGATAATCATCAAAATTGGTCGAAAACAATAATGTTGCACCGGCTTCCAGCTCCAGCGTAATATTGCTTTTCATGTGAATCGGTCCGGTGAGATAGGTTCCCGAAGGGAAGAATAAAGTTCCTCCACCTTGTTTGTTCAGACGTTCGATGGTTTGGTTAATGAGTTTTGTGTTGATAGTTTTTCCATCAATCTTGGCTCCGGCTTTTATCATGTCCACTCGTTCTGCCCACGAAGTAGTAGCAACAGCCAAAACAGCCAGTACTGTAAGAAAGTGTTTTAACATAGTTGTTTATTGTTAATGGGTAAAATATAAATAATGTATCTAAAGTCATGATTTTGTTGCAAAAATAACCATATTATATCTAAGATTCAACTAAATGTTCGATATTCTTTCATTATCTCTATCAAAAGAATTATCTTTGCAGCATAAAAATATAAGAG
Source organism: uncultured Phocaeicola sp. (assembly GCA_944320885.1). Classification (GTDB taxonomy): domain Bacteria; phylum Bacteroidota; class Bacteroidia; order Bacteroidales; family Bacteroidaceae; genus Phocaeicola_A. The sequence continues at coordinate 8,675 of CALUJE010000042.1, read as the reverse complement.
ATTAAGTATATGGCATCCAATTTGAGATTTAAAGTCGTAGAAACGGCCTTTCACAAGAAACCACTTGAAGTAGAATTGCCGAAAGAGCGTCCGTCGGAATATTACGCAAAATATGTATTCAACAAAGAGAAGATGTTCAAGTATCTTCCGAGTAAGGTATATGATGCATTGATGGACGTAATCGAAAATGGCGCTAACCTTGACCGCAATATAGCAGATGCAGTAGCTGAAGGAATGAAAAAATGGGCTATGGAACTGGGAGTAACCCATTATACCCACTGGTTTCATCCTTTGACAGAAGGTACAGCCGAAAAACATGACGCTTTTGTTGAGCATGACGGTAAGGGAGGATTGGTTGAAGAATTTTCTGGAAAACTGCTTGTACAGCAGGAAACAGACGCGTCTTCTTTCCCGAATGGTGGTATACGTAATACGTTTGAGGCACGTGGATATTCTGCTTGGGACCCTTCATCACCGGCATTTATCGTAGAAGATACCTTGTATATCCCTACTATATTTATTGCCTATACGGGAGAGTCACTTGATTACAAGACTCCTTTGTTGAAGGCTTTGCGTGCAGTAGACCGTGCAGCAACAGAAGTTTGTCATTATTTCTATCCGGATGTAAAGCGTGTGCAGGCAAATCTTGGTTGGGAACAGGAGTATTTTCTGGTAGACGAGGGACTTTATGCCGCACGTCCGGACCTTCTTCTTACAGGTAGAACATTGATGGGACATGAGTCTGCAAAGAACCAGCAGTTGGAGGACCATTATTTTGGAGCAATACCAACCCGTGTGGCAGCATTCATGAAAGAACTTGAAGTTGAGGCCTGGAAACTGGGAATTCCCTGCAAGACCATTCATAATGAGGTAGCTCCTAATCAGTTTGAGCTGGCTCCGATTTATGAAGAATGTGACTTGGCAGTCGATCATAATATGCTGGTGATGGCTTTGATGCGTAATATTGCCAGAAAGCATGGCTTCCGTTTGTTGCTGCATGAAAAGCCTTTTAAAGGAATCAATGGTTCAGGAAAACATAATAACTGGTCATTGTGTACAAATACAGGCCATCTGTTGATGGCACCCGGTAAGACTCCTGCCGATAATCTGTGTTTTATTACTTTTATAGTCAATACGCTTAAAGCCGTATACCGTCATAATGGATTACTGAAAGCCAGTATCATGTCGGCTACCAACGCTCATCGTTTGGGAGCACATGAAGCACCTCCTGCCATCATATCCATATTCTTGGGAACTCAGTTGACCAAAACGCTTGATCATTTGGAAGAATCTGAAGATGACCAGTTTGACTTTATGGGTAAGCAGGGCAGAAGCTTGGATATACCTCAGATTCCGGAAGTGATGATTGACAATACTGACCGTAACCGTACTTCTCCTTTTGCATTTACCGGTAACAGATTTGAATTCCGTGCCGTTGGTTCGGAAGCAAACTGTGCGTCTGCTATGATTGCCCTGAATACAGCCATGGCAGAACAGCTGAAAGAATTCAAGCAGGATGTTGATGCACTGATTGAAAAGGGAGAGCCTAAAGTTACTGCTTTGTTGAAAGTAATACGCCATTATATCAAGGAATCCAAACCTATCCGTTTTGATGGAAACGGTTATAGCGATGAGTGGGTTGAGGAGGCTAAGCGTCGTGGTCTAGACTGCGAAACTTCTTGTCCGGTTATATTTGACAATTACCTTTCTGATTCTAGTATTGAGATGTTTGAATCAACGGGAGTAATGACTCGTAAAGAGTTGGCAGCCCGTAATGAGGCCAAATGGGAAATCTATACGAAGAAGATTCAGATTGAAGCCCGTGTATTGGGTGACCTGGTCATGAATCATATTATTCCTATTGCAACCAAGTATCAGACTCAGCTTATAGACAATGTATATAAGATGCAACAGATTCTTGGAAAAGAGGAAGCACAGCAAATGTCAGGCCGAAATGTTGAGCTTATTCGTGACATTGCCAAGCATACAGGAATACTGAAAGAATTGGTTGATACGATGATTGAATCACGTAAAGTAGCTAACCGTATTGAGAACGAACGTGAGAAAGCCGTAGCATATCACGATAACATTGCTCCGATGCTGGAAACAATCCGTTATCATGTTGATAAACTCGAACTGATTGTAGACAATGAGTTGTGGACTCTTCCAAAATATCGTGAGCTTCTGTTTATAAGATAAACTTAGGTATATTTATTAATAATGGTAAAGTGAGATATGAATCATGGTTATGATTGGGTATCTCACTTTTTTCTTTTTTGTCCAAAAAGAAACCGATAACTTATTAAAAAATAAATTATCGGCATCTTTTTTTCTTTTATAAGTTATGAATCTTACAGATTATAAGTTATGATTTTATAATTTATATCCTTGATTTTTTAAGTCATAACTTATGAAAAATAAAATTGTCTCGATGGAAGAAGAGCTTAAACATTGTCATTTGCATTTTTCTTGTCTTCTATCTTTATAACGGTATCATGCTCTTCAGATATGATTGTAGCGTCTTCTATGTCGTTGTTGCGGAAACGTCGGAACCGGTATGCATTGAACATTCCGGATACTCCATATACTACGGCACTTACCCCCAATACGATGAATGGCAGTTCTGCAGTTTTAAAAGGATTGAAAAGAACTACAATTCCGGCAATCAATACCAATAGCGGTACTATATAGAATCCGGCAGAAACGGGAGTGTGTTTACGCATGTTTACAAGTCCTACAATCATATTCATTCCGGCAAGTACCAGTACGGCTCCCAACATATACATCAGTATGGTAACGAACATGCCCGGAGTGATAAGAAGCCATAGTCCGAAAAGTAAGGTTCCCAGTCCGCCAATAGGGAAGGAGCGAGTTGCTTGTTTGTTAAGCAGGTAATTGAAAATAGATATGATTCCGGGAATCAGGAACATGGCCCCTATAAGCATTACAAAATAAATACTGGCAGTTCCCGGATAGGCAACCAGCAGGATACCAATCAGCAATGAAAAGATACTGCGTATCCACACGTTTTTGATTTTCTGATTCATATTAGTTGATTATTACGTTTAACTCTACTGATAACAGTGAAAGACATTAAGCTTATTCTTCTAGTTTACACAAAAATAGTATTATTCTTTGAATAATGGCTTTTTATCAAGAACAATTTCAGAAACAAAAATCTGCCCCAGAGTATCACCTGTACTCTGGAGCAGACTCCAATATGTATAACGACTTTATTGATTACAGCAGTTCTTCCGATATGAATCCTTTGGGAAGTGTACGGCAGTTATATCCGGAAGCCATAATCTCGCCATATGCACCGGCCGAGCGGATGGCTATCAGGTCATTGCGCTGCACTTTGTTCAAATCGATAGCTTTGGCAAAAACATCTGATGATTCGCAGATAGGACCTACGATGTCATAAGTTTCGCATGCCATTTCAGAGGTAATGTTTTCAATCTTGTGATACGCCTGATACAGTGCCGGGCGTATCAGATCCGTCATACCGGCATCTACAATGGCAAACTGTTTGAATGTACCTTGTTTCACATATAGAACTTTAGTTATCAGCGAGCCGCATTGTCCTACAATGGAACGTCCGAGTTCAAAATGTATGGTTTGTTTTGAATGGCGTTTCAAATGTTTATTGTAACATTCAAAGTAAGACGCAAAGTCGGGTATAGACTGGCGATTGGGGTGTTGGTAGTCAATACCTAATCCTCCTCCTACATTGATATGGTCTACAATGATGTGACGTTTGGCCAGTTTGTCCTGAAGTTCGTTGATACGGTTACATAAGGCAACAAAATCACCCATGTCCAGAATCTGTGAGCCTATATGAAAATGTAAGCCTATGAAACGGACGTTCGGCATGTTCTGTGCCATGTCTATAACCTTATCCATATCTTCCATACTTATACCGAACTTGTTTTCTGCCAGTCCGGTCGTTATGTTGGCGTGTGTATGTGCTCCTACATTCGGATTGATACGAAATGCTACAGATGCTATTTTGTTTTTTGCAGCTGCAAGTTCATTTATTACTTGCAATTCGGGAACAGATTCCACGTTAAAGCAGAAAATATTATTATCCAGACCAAGGTTAATTTCCCAGTCCGATTTTCCTACTCCCGCATATACGATTTTGTCTGTGGAAAATCCTGCTTTGATGGCGGCATTGATTTCACCGCCACTTACACAGTCTGCTCCCAATCCGGCTTCGCGGATAATATTGAGTACTTTATCATTCGCATTTGCCTTTACGGCGTAATGTACATGAAAGTTCTCATATTTTCCCGCTTCCCGGTTAACTTCGTTTAATGTATTTCGTAATAAATTTGTATCGTAATAATAAAATGGTGTCTGTATCTCTCTAAATTTTTCTACAGGAAAAGTTCCTTTCATTTGCAGTTAATTTCATTAATGATTAAACAATGTTTTACTTAAAGCCTGCAAAGCTCTCTTTTTATCGTCTTCCTTGATAAGGAAAGATATGTTGTAATTGCTACCTCCGTATGAAATCATGCGTACAGGGATATCGCTCATTGCGGAAATGGCTTTTGATTCAAAACCTACATTTTCCCACTTCAAATCACCTACAACACATACAATACACATATCATGGTCGACAGTTACGGTTCCATATTTTTTCAGGTCGTTTACAATCTCATGAAGGTGTTTGGTATTGTCAATAGACATTGAAACTCCTACCTCTGATGTACATATCATATCAATAGAAGTCTGATAACTTTCAAAGATTTCAAATACTTTGCGCAAAAAACCATGTGCGAGTAACATGCGGCTCGATTTGATTTTTATGGCAGTGATATTGTCTTTGGCAGCAACAGCCTTAATTTTTCCAGCTTCTGTATCGTTTGAGATAAGGGTTCCCGGAGCCTGAGGTTCCATTGTGTTCAGCAAGCGAACCGGAATGTTGGCATATTTGGCCGGTTGAACACAGGTAGGATGAAGGATTTTTGCTCCAAAATAAGCCAGTTCGGCAGCTTCTTCAAAATGAAGATGGCGTACGGGTGATGTCTTGTCAACGATACGTGGGTCATTGTCGTGCATTCCGTCAATATCTGTCCAAATCTGAATTTCATCAGCATTGATGGCAGCACCAATCAGTGAAGCTGTATAGTCGCTTCCTCCGCGTTGTAAGTTGTCGATTTCGCCGTATGCATTTCGGCAAATATATCCTTGAGTGATATAAATTTCGGCATTGGCATTCTTTTCAAGCAGAGCTGCCAGCTTTTCTTTGATATAATTAGGGTCGGGCTCTGCATTCTTATCTGTACGCATATAGTCAAGAGCCGGGATTAAAACAGCATTGTATCCCTGTTCCTGCAAATAGTTTGTTACCATGTTGGTTGAAATAATTTCTCCCTGTGCCAGGATAATCTTTTCTTCAAACAGAGTAAACAAATCTTTTGTATATGAACGGATGAAATTGAATTCATCTTTGATAAAAGCTAATGTTTTCTTTTTGTACTCGTCAGTTGTGTAAAGTTCATCAACATGTTTTCTGTAAACAGCCTCCAGGTTATTAATAATTTCATTAGCTCCCTCTGGATTCTTTTTATATAAATAATCCGAGATTTCCACTAAGGTATTGGTTGTTCCGGACATTGCCGAAAGTACCACGATTTTTTTCTCTCCATCTGTAATAAGTTTAACTACTTCTTTCATTCTTTGTGCAGACCCTACAGATGTTCCTCCAAATTTTAATACTTTCATTTTCTTAGATTATTTATTGTTGTTATTAATTTGTTGACTATAGAATTCTTTAGTGTATTCAATGATTTGATGCCCTTCACACTTGTATACAATGCCGGGAAACTCACGAACGAGATTCAGGTTGTGGGTTGTCATTACCACCGCTGCTCCTTTGGCACTGATGGCGCGTAGCAATCCGATAATCTGTCTTCCGGTTTCTTCATCCAGATTTCCGGTTGGTTCATCGGCCAATATTATTTTCGGAGAATTCAGAATGGCACGTGCCAATACAATTCGCTGCTGTTCTCCTCCAGAGAGTTCATGAGGCAATTTATATCCTTTGGTCTCCATTCCCACCATTTTCAGCACTTCCTGGATACGTTCCTGTATCTCGCTTTGCTTTTTCCATTGGGTGGCTTGTAATACGAACTCAAGATTTTCATATACTGTGCGGTCTGTAAGCAGTTGAAAATCCTGAAATACAATACCAAGCTGACGTCGCAAAGCCGGAATCTGCTTGGTCTTTATTGACAACATGCTATGTCCAAGTACTTCTGCTGTTCCGGTATTCACATTCAGTTCTTTGTAGAATGATTTGAGCAGGCTGGTCTTTCCTGAACCTACTTTCCCGATAAGGTATATGAATTCACCTTCATTTAACTGGAAGTTTACATCCGAAAGAACTGTATGTTCCTGTTGGTTTATATCTACGTGCTGATAGTTGATGAGCATCTTTCTTTTTAATCTTATTTATGGCGTTTTTGTAATTCACGTGCAAGGTCTTCTATACGCATTCCTTTTGACGTAAGAAGTACGATGAGGTGATAAATCATGTCAGAAGCTTCATAAATCAGTCTGTCATCGGTTCCGTTGGTCGCTTCAATGACAGTTTCTACAGCCTCTTCGCCGACCTTTTGTGCCATACGGTTAATTCCGGCCTGGAACAATGAGGTGGTATAGGAATCTTTAGGCATCTCTTTATGTCGCTTTTCTATAAAATCTTGCAGATAGCTCAAGAAAAAGATATCTGCTTCATTTTTTTCTCCCCAACAAGTATCTGTTCCTGTATGGCATACAGGACCTTCTGGTTTGGCTTGAATCAGTAATGTGTCGTTGTCACAGTCTGCTTTTACAGAAACAACGTTTAGAAAATTTCCGCTAGTCTCACCTTTAGTCCAAAGTGACTGGCGTGAACGGCTGAAGAACGTAACTTTTCCAGTTTCGATGGTCTTTTCATAAGCTTCCTTATTCATGAATCCCAGCATCAAGACTTTACGTGTCTGGCAGTCTTGAATGATAGCAGGAATAAGTCCGTTCATTTTTTCAAAATTCAAATCCATTTTGTGATAAATTACTTTAATTTATTTTAGTCGTACATTTATATTGCATTTGCAAAGATACTGTTTTAATTCTGAAATCTTTATATCTCCGAAGTGAAAAACGCTGGCAGCAAGTGCAGCGTCGGCTTTTCCTGTCAGAAAAGCATCACGAAAATGTTCTGGAGTACCGGCTCCGCCCGATGCGATAACCGGAATGGAGAGTATGTCGGCCAGATGTGCCAACGCTTCATTGGCATATCCGGTTTTTACACCGTCATGGTTCATGCTTGTGAAAAGTATTTCTCCGGCTCCCCGTTCGCATGCTTCCTTGGCCCAGTCAAACAGATTCTTTTCTGTTTCCAGACGTCCTCCGTTAAGATAGCATTTCCATATGCCGTTTGTTTCTTTGGCATCAATGGCGACAACACATACCTGTGAGCCAAAATGTGAGGCTATGTCATTTATGAGTTGAGGATTACGTATGGCTGCCGAGTTGATGGATATTTTATCTGCGCCGGCTTCAAGCAGTCTTTCTACGTCATTTAATTCATATATTCCGCCGCCCACAGTGAATGGGATATTGATATTGGCGGCAACACGTTTTACAAGTTCTGTGAAAGTCTTTCTTTTTTCATGACTGGCTGTAATGTCTAGAAAAACAAGCTCGTCTGCACCTTCAGCAGAATAGTATTTTCCAAGTTCTACCGGATCACCGGCTTCTCTCAGGTCGACAAAGTTGATTCCTTTCACGGTTTGCCCGTCTTTGATATCCAGACAGGGTATGATTCGTTTTGCTAACATGTATGTTCGATTTTGTACTTATCGTTTTTCTTCGATAAAGTTTTGTATTTCCTTTAAAGTAATTCTGTTCTCGTAAATGGCTTTTCCTGTAACTACTGCCGGAATGCCTGCTGCATCAAGGTTGCGGATATCATTCATAGAACTGACCCCTCCACTGGCTATCAGATACAATGACGGTATTTGCTGCATAATCTTTTTATACAGGTCAGTTGATGGTCCTTGTAACATTCCGTCCTGACGAATGTCGGTACACAATACTTGTGTTATACCTTTGCCGTAATATAGTTCAAGATAGGGAAGGAGTTGCAGGTTACTTCCTTCCAACCAACCATTTACTGCAATCTTTTCGTCTTTGGCATCGGCGCCTAATATGATTTTTTGCGGACCGAATTTCTGTAGCCATTCTTCAAACAGTGCAGAGTTACTGGCAGCAATGCTTCCAACTGTTACCATTTGTGCTCCGCATTCCAAGGCAATGGCAAGGTCTTTTTCGGTTTTGATACCTCCTCCGAAGTCAATGGTTAGTGATGTATGGGCGGCAATTTGTTCCAATGTTCTGTAATTGACGATGTGTTTTGACTTGGCACCATCCAAATCAACCAGATGAAGTCTTCTGAGTCCGTAATCTTCAAATTTTTTCGCCACATCCAATGGACTGTTTGAGTAGACTTTCTGATTATTGTAATCTCCCTGTGACAGGCGTACACACTTCCCGTCGATGATATCTATAGCAGGAATAATATCAATCATAGCTTATAAATCTAGGAAATTTAATATACAACTATTTAACCATTTGCAAATGAGTAGTTTATAAATTTTGTTTCTGAAACAAGAAACAAATCA
>CALUJE010000041.1 GCA_944320885.1 uncultured Phocaeicola sp. | reverse complement strand
AGTCGCCGTTTTTAAAGAAGAGTGGAATCCTCCGCAAGTTGAAACATACTGCGGAGGATTTTTTTGTTTGTATATGTACCTTTTTATGAGTAAATAAGAAGATGCTGAAATTTGATTCCTTTATAAGATAATATGCATATAATTACTACCTTTGCGTGTTCTTTTTAAAGATGTAATTGAATTTGTATTGAAAAATGTAATAAACTGTATTTCCATAAAATTATGAATTCTGTTAGTGGTTTGTTTTATGCGATTATTTCTTCTGCTACTTTTGGTTTGATTCCCTTGTTTACCGTTCCCTCTATAAACAGTGGGGTGGCAGTTAATACGGTTGTCTTTGCACGTTTTTTTATTTCTTTTGTTGCAATGGGAATTGTTATGTTGTTAAAGGGAAAATCTTTCAAAATAAGCAAGAATGACTATAAGACATTGTGTTGGCTAAGTTTCTTTTATGCTTCGACGTCAATATTGTTAACACTGTCATATTTGTATATACCAAGTGGAATGGCTACAACTATTCATTTTCTATATCCGGTTCTTGTTACGTTGATAATGATTTTATTATTTAAGGAGTCTGGAAATTGGATAGTTTATACTGCTATATTTCTGGCTGTTATGGGCGTTGCTTTTTTAGGACATTCGGATACGGGTGGTTCAATAAATACAATCGGTTTAACGTTGGCATTGATAACAGTCTGTACATATGCTACGTATATTGTAGGAGTCAGAAAGTCGAAAGTGCATGAAATGGACAGTTTCAAAATGACGTTTTATATTTTGATGAATTGTGCAATCATATTTTTTATTAATGTCTTGGTTCAGGATGGAGGTTTCTCTCCAATTCCAGATACGGAAACAGCATTGAATCTGGTAATGTTGGCGTTGATTTCTACTCTGGTCTCAGATTTGACATTGATAGTTGCAGTTCAGAAGGTCGGTCCGACTACAACTGCAATTTTAGGTTGTATGGAACCATTGACTGCTGTTTCGATAGGAGTTTATTTTCTAGGAGAGACATGCAATATGCTGCAGATAATCGGAATTATTGTCATTTTATTTGCAGTTATATTGACAATCATAGGAACTCAATTGAGAAGAAGGAAAGTTATAAAGATATAATGTAATAGAAGCTTAATTTGAAAATTGATTCATATCATTAAATTGACCCTATAAGATAGATATATATATTTTTTTTATTAATGTCGTTGATTATTTGTATATTTGCGGAAAATATAATGAATATGAAAACACATTATCTAATGCCTGGTTACGTATTTGAATCCAGTTGGGAGGTCTGTAACAAAGTAGGCGGAATTTATACAGTACTTTCTACACGAGCAAAAACTCTTCATGATAAATTAGCTGATCATTTATTCTTTATAGGCCCGGACGTATGGAAAGATAAGAAAAATCCTTTATTTATAGAAGACAAAAATTTATATGCCGAATGGAAATCATATGCTGAAGCAAATGAGAATTTGTCTTTTCGTATAGGTCGATGGAATATACCGGGGAAGCCAATTGTCTTTTTAGTTGACTTTGAAAGATATTATTCTATCAAAAATGATATTTATACCCAAGCATGGTTGGATTATCATGTTGATTCACTTCATGCTTATGGTGATTATGATGAAGCATCAATGTTTTCTTATGCTGCAGGACGAGTTGTGGAAAGCTATTTTCGCTATCATAAATTGACTCAATCTGATAATGTTATTTATCAGGCCCATGAATGGATGACAGGATTGGGAGCACTTTATATACAGAAGCACCTTCCCGAAGTTGCAACAATCTTTACGACTCATGCTACCTCTATCGGACGTTCCATTGCCGGTAATTATAAGCCGTTATATGATTACCTGTTTGCATATAACGGAGATCAGATGGCTGACGAATTGAATATGCAATCAAAACATTCTATTGAAAAACAGACTGCGCATCATGTAGACTGTTTTACGACAGTAAGCGAAATTACAAACAAGGAATGTAAGCAGTTGCTGGATAAGAATGTAGATGTTGTGCTGATGAATGGCTTTGAGGATGATTTTGTACCGAAAGGCAGACAGTTCACATTGAAACGCAAAAAAGCACGTCAGGTATTGCTGAATTTGGCAAATAAATTGTTAGGAACAAATCTGCCGGATGATACAATCTTGTTGAGTACAAGCGGTCGTTATGAGTTCAAGAACAAGGGGCAGGATGTTTTTCTTGAAGCTTTGTCTCGTTTGAATCATGATGCAAGTTTGAAAAAGAATGTAGTAGGTTTTGTTATGGTTCCCGGTTATGTAGGTGATCCCAGAGCTGATTTGAAGGAGCGGTTGGCGAGCAAGGAAACGTTTGACACACCTCTGCCTTGTCCGTTCCTGACCCATTGGTTACATAACATGGGTGATGATAAGGTTTTAGGCATGTTACGTTCTTTAGGTATGACAAATTCTGCCAATGATAAGGTGAAGGTTATTTTTGTACCTTGTTATTTGGATGGTAAGGATGGAATTTTGGACATGTCTTATTATGACTTGGTGCTTGGAAACGATTTGACTGCATATCCTTCATATTATGAGCCATGGGGATATACTCCGCTGGAGAGCGTTGCTTTCCACGTGCCAACAATTACAACAGACCTTGCAGGATTTGGCTTGTGGGTCAATTCCCTGGTTGGTCGATACAGTGATTTGTCGGATGGGGTAAAGGTTATCCATCGTTCAGATTATAATTATTCAGAGGTGGTGGATAATGTTAAACAAACAATTATAGATTTTGCTTCTTTGTCTGACGAGGATGTTAAAAAAGTTCGAAAATGTGCTTCTGTTATATCAGAGAAGGCTTTATGGAAGCATTTTGTGACTTTCTATTATGAAGCTTATGATATAGCATTAAAGCATTCCAAAGATAGATTAAACAAGATTTGAGATTCTAATAAATTTTACAACTATGAAAATTAAGATTAGTAACGCAAATACTCCTAACTGGAAAGAGGTTACTGTTAAATCCAGAATTCCAGAGGAGTTGGCTAAGCTTTCGGAATTATCACGTAATATTTGGTGGTCATGGAATCATGAGGCTACCGATTTATTTGAAGATCTGAATCCCGCATTGTGGGCTGAAGTAGGACAGAATCCTGTGTTGCTTCTTGAACGTTTGAGCTATGAACAGCTGGAAGACTTGGCTAAGAATAAAGTCATTCTTAAGAGAATGAATGATGTTTATGACAAGTTTAGAAGTTATATGGATGTTGAACCGGACAAGACACGTCCTTCTGTTGCTTATTTCTGCATGGAATACGGAATGAGCCATGTCTTGAAGATTTATTCCGGAGGTCTGGGTATTCTTGCCGGTGACTACATGAAGGAAGCATCAGACAGTAATGTAAACATGTGTGGTATAGGTTTGCTTTATCGTCACGGTTACTTTACACAGACTTTGGCTATGGACGGACAGCAAATCGCCAATTATGAAGCTCAGAACTTTGGTAGTTTGCCTATAGAACGCGTTTTGGATAAAAACGGTCAGCCATTGGTTGTTGATGTTCCATATATGAATTATTGGGTACATGCTTATATCTGGCGTGTAAATGTTGGACGTATTCCATTGTATCTGATGGATACCGACAATGAGATGAACAGTGACTTTGATCGTCCTATTACTCATCAGCTTTATGGAGGTGATTGGGAAAACAGATTGAAGCAGGAGATTCTTCTTGGTATTGGTGGTATGCTGACCTTACAGGCTCTTGGAATAAAGAAAGATATTTATCACTGTAATGAAGGTCACGCTGCACTTTGTAACCTTAAGCGTCTTTGCGATTATGTCAAGGAAGGACTTACATTCAATCAGGCATTGGAATTAGTACGTGCTTCATCATTATACACTGTACATACTCCGGTTCCGGCAGGTCACGATTATTTTGACGAAGGCTTGTTTGGAAAATATATGGGAGGTTATCCTCAAATGTTAGGTATTACATGGGATGACTTGATGGATATGGGACGTATGAATCCGGGCGACCATAACGAACGTTTCTGTTTGTCAATTTTTGCATGCAATACTTGTCAGGAGGTTAATGGAGTGAGCAAATTGCACGGAAAAGTTTCTCAGGAAATGTTCTCCGGTATCTGGAAAGGATATTTCCCGGAAGAAAACCATGTAGGATATGTAACAAATGGTGTTCATTTCCAGACTTGGTGTGCAACTGAATGGCAGGAACTTTATAATAAGTATTTCGATTCAAACTTCCTGTATGATTTGTCTAATGAAAAAATCTGGGAAGCTATTTATCAAGTTCCTGATGAAGAAATATGGGCAACCCGTCAATGCTTGAAAAATAAACTGATTGATTATATCCGCAAGTCATTCCGTGAAGACTGGCTGAAACGTCAGGGTGATCCTTCTCGCGTGGTGTCATTGATTGAGAAGATTAATCCGAATGCATTGTTGATTGGTTTCGGACGTCGTTTTGCGACCTATAAACGTGCGCACTTACTCTTTACCGATTTGGAACGTCTTGCAAAGATTGTCAACAATCCGGATTATCCGGTTCAGTTCTTGTTTACCGGTAAAGCACATCCTCACGATGGTGCCGGACAAGGTCTGATCAAGCAAATTGTAGAGATTTCTCGCCGTCCTGAATTCTTGGGTAAAATCATTTTCCTGGAGAATTATGATATGAAACTGGCACGTCGTCTGATTTCGGGTGTTGATATCTGGTTGAATACTCCTACACGTCCGTTGGAAGCCTCTGGTACTTCTGGAGAAAAAGCATTGATGAATGGTGTTATCAACTTCTCCGTGTTAGATGGATGGTGGCTTGAAGGATATCGTGAAGGTGCAGGTTGGGCATTGACCGATAAGCGTACTTATGTAAACCAGGCATATCAGGATGAACTGGATGCGGCTACTATATACAGTATCTTGGAAACAGAAATTCTTCCTCTCTATTATGCGCGTAACAGAAAAGGATATTCTGAAGGCTGGATTCGCACAATAAAGAATTCTATTGCTCAGATTGCTCCTCATTATACAATGAAACGTCAGCTGGATGACTACTATTCTAAGTTCTATTGTAAGGAAGCTCCGCGTTACCATGAGTTAATGGAGAATAACTACGCGAAGGCTAAAGAATTGGCTGCATGGAAAGAGACTGTTGCCGAGAGATGGGATAGTATTCAGGTTGTTTCAACTTCCCGTTCAGAGGTATTGGTTGAAGGTGGAATCGAAAGCGGAAAAGAATATACCTTGACATTGGTTCTTGATGAAAAAGGACTTAATGATGCAATTGGAGTGGAATTGGTAACAATTTATAAAGGTAAGGATGATAAAGAACATATTTATTCAATAGAGCCGATGAATGTGGTTAAGCGTGAAGGTAATTTATATACTTTCCAATGCGTTCATGTATTGAACAATGCAGGAAGCTTCAAACTGGCATATCGTATGTTCCCGAAACATCCGGATCTTCCACATCGTCAGGATTTCTGCTATGTACGTTGGTTTGCATAATTGAATCAGACAACTGATCAAAATATAAAAATGGCTGTTCTCTTTGATTGGGGAACGGCCATTTTTCTTTTGTTTGTGTATGTGGGGTATGGCGGTGATTGAAAGGACATAAAAAAAGTCATCTCTCATTGAGAGATGACTTTTACTAAATAAGATAACAACTGGTTTTTATTTCAATAATTCGCCTAATTTGTATTCAAGTTCTTTGCCACGCAAATCTTTTGCAAGAATTGTACCATCTTGTCCAATCAACAAAGTAGAAGGAATACCGCGTACGTTATATAATTTAGCGCCTTCGCATTCCCATCCTTTGAGGTCAGACATTTGCGGCCAAGTAATATTCAAGTCCTTGATAGCTTTTGTCCATTTGTCCTTGTTGTCATCGAGTGAAACACCAAGAATTTCCAATCCTTTAGATTTGAAAGTCTTGTATGCAGCAACAACATTTGGCATTTCTGCACGGCAAGGACCACACCAGCTAGCCCAGAAATCAACTAAAGTAACTTTGTTTTTAGCAACGATTTCAGACAATGACAAATCTTTTCCTTCCGGAGTCTTCATTGTGAAATCTGTAAATTTCTGTCCAACTGCAGTTTTCTTGTCAAGTTCGATAGTTTCTTTAATACCTTGAATTTCTTCGCTGTTAGCATAAGCTGCAGGCAATTTAGCAATGATAGCTTCTTGTTCTTCCAGAGTGAAGAGTGAACTGCAGTTTCTTACAAACATTGTGTAACCAACAACATTTTCAAGGTTATTGTTGATAAATGTCTTATATAATTCCTGAGTTTGAGTCATTACATCTCTTCTCATTTCCTGGAATTCTGCAATCTTGGCACTTCTTTCTTCTTCTGACAGAGTAGTGTCTTTCAATGCTTCATATATCGGATTTAACGGAGCACTGATGCTGTCGTTTTTCATGTTTAATGAATTCAGCAAATCATTGTTGGCAGTACCTGTAACAACTGTGCTGTTTTCTTTACATTGGATGGTAATGTTACCATTCTCATAAACGAAATCTACAGGGTAAGTATATGGTCTGCTTTTTCCTTCTTCGAAGAAATAGATGCTTAATAATTCAGTTGTGTCAGCTTTTCCGTCGAAAACGAATTGTTTCTTTTCAACTTTTGCGGTGTCGATGAATTCCGGACCATTTGCAGTCATTTTTGTGATTACTGCCAATGTGCTGTCTTTAATTTTTGAACCTTCTTCTACAGTACCTGTAATTTTATAAGAAGTAGGTTGTGACTGGCAAGCTGCCAAAACAGCTGCGCTTGCAAATAAAAAAGTTAGTGCTTTCATAAAAATATTTTTTATTAAAATAAGTGCAGTAAAGGTATCTTATTCTTTTGAGTGACAAAAAAAATAAGATGTGATTTTATTTTTTTTAATAAAAATAATTGCTTGTTTATGCATGAAAAAACAGAATTCAAAAAGCTTTGTTCTGACTTTTTGTTGCCGTTAAAAACTTTTTAAATTCTGTTTGAGTAGGATTATTGAATGATATATTGTGAGCTGATAGATTCGTTGGTTGTTACGCGACGAATTGTTTCGGCAAACATATCAGCAATAGACAATTGTCTTACTTTTGCGCAACGGTTTGAATATGGGATGCTATCGGTAAATACTAATTCCTCAAGCATTGAGTTTTGTACTCTTTCTGATGCAGGACCAGACATTACGCAGTGAGTAGCTATGGCACGTACAGAGCGTGCTCCGGCCTCTTTCATAATATCGGCAGCTTTGGTGATGGTACCGGCTGTATCAACCATATCGTCTACGAGGATAACATTCTTGTCTTTTACATCACCGATAATCTGCATTGAAGCTACTACATTGGCTTTTTCACGTGTCTTGTGGCACAATACCAATGGTACGTCCAGATATTTTGAGTAAGAACTTGCACGTTTAGAACCACCAACGTCTGGAGTGGCAATAACCAGATTTTCCAGGTTCAAAGACTGAATATATGGAATAAATACTGTAGATGCATATAAGTGGTCAACCGGAACATCGAAGAAGCCTTGAATCTGGTCTGCATGTAAGTCCATTGTAATCAAACGGTCAATACCGGCTACGCTCAGCAGGTCTGCAACCAATTTTGCTCCGATTGAAACGCGTGGCTTGTCTTTTCTGTCCTGACGTGCCCATCCGAAGTAGGGGATAACTGCGATGATACTTTTTGCAGAGGCTCTTTTTGCTGCATCAATCATCAGTAAGAGTTCCATCAAGTTGTCTGAATTGGGGAATGTAGACTGTACCAGAAATACATAACGACCACGAATAGATTCTTCGTATGAAACGGCGAATTCACCATCAGCGAAATGAGTGATATTCATGTTTCCTAATTCGCATCCCAGACTGGTGCAAATTTTTTCTGCAAGGTATCTCGAATTTGTTCCGGAGAATACCATAAAAGGTGCTTCTTTTTTGCTCATGATTCTACAATAGAGTTTATCTATTAGTTTTAAATTTTATGCAAAGGTATGAATTCTTTATAACATTTCAGATACATTTCATTTGTTTTTATTCTGCAATCTTTTTCAGTTCTCTGAAATGCTCAATAATATGTTTGTAGCGAACGCTCCCAAATGTATCAAATTTGTTCCATATATCGCCCAACAACGCTGCTCCTCCAAATCCGAATTCTTTAATTTGGTGAAGATTCTCTTTGTTTATGCCGCCTAATGCAATAACCTTCCGGTCTATGATTCCTGATTTTGAAGCGCTGGCAATTTCTTCTTTTGTATATGCAGAGTTGTAGTTGCTCTTTGAAATACTGTCGAAAACAGGGCTCATAAAGACATAACTGCATATTCCTTTGCGGCGTTTTACTTCTTCTATGCTGTGGCAGGAACAGCTTATATGTCCTTTATATTTGTCAGGAATACCCGGATTACGGTGATTCAGATGGATTCCCATTAAATTGAATTCGTCTTTCAGATAAAAATGGTCGTGCACTACTATCCGTTTGTGATATTGTTCCGGAATAAGTGAGAGTAATCGTTCTGAATATATAGGTTCGGTGTTGGGTTTACGCAAATGCAAATAGTCCAGTCCTTCTTCAAACAACGCTGTTATTATCTGGTCTTCTTCGATAAAGAAGGTTGGAGTTGTAATTACGATTAATTTCATGTTCATTTAAATTTGAATGCAAAAGTAGCAACTTCTCTCTGATGCGGAAATATTTTATAATGAAATTATGTAGCTCTGCATGCTTTTCAAATCAATAGTCCATAATTTGTCTATTAGCGGTTCTCCGAATCCTGCAATAATTTTAAGAGCCTCCATGGCTTCCATGCATCCGATTATTCCGGGTGTTACTCCCATAACTCCTTTTGGCGGTGCCGGCATTGATAACATCTCTTCTTCATTGGGATAAAGAGTGCGATATGTACATTTTCCCTTCGGATGATTAAATACGGCTACCTGACCGTCAAAAGCCCGGATGGCGCCATAAATGTATATTTTGCCCAGATCCTTGCATGTATCATTGATAAGATACCGGGTTGCAAAGTTGTCACATCCGTCAATGATGATATCGTAATCCTTGATGATGTCATGAGCATTCTTGTCCGTAAGGCGGAAATTGTAAGCTTTTATACAGACTTCACTGTTTAGCTCCAGCAGATGTTTGCGTGCCGTTTCAGCTTTTGGCATTCCAACTTCCTGTTCCTTATAAAGAATCTGTCTTTGCAGATTGCTCGTATCTACAACATCTCCATCCATCAGGCCGATTGTTCCGACTCCGGCTCCTGTCAGATACAGAGCTATAGGTGCGCCTAATCCGCCTACACCCACCAGAAGAACTTTTGCCTGCTTTAGCTTCTCTTGTCCGTCTTTACCTATTTCCGGTAGAATAATTTGTCTGTTGTATCGTTCCATTGGTTGATAGATATGATTACGGCATGGATATTCCCATAAAAAAGGGAAGTGTCCATGCCGTAAGGAATAAGTCTTATTTTTGTATGTGTGTACTGTCAAAGCTGGCGTCCCAGTCTTTCCAAACCGGTTCGCGTCCCAGTTCTGTCAAGGCTTTCCATACTTCTACGGCCTTGCGCTCATCACTTACGTGGAACTGTTCCAGTGTTTGCGGATAACTGTAATATCCTCCCGGCTCCGTTTTACTTTCCGCACTCATGGTTGTAACTCCCAGTGTAGCCATATTGTCTCGGAACTCTGCGCTTTCACGGGTTGAGTAAGAGATGTCGACGTCATGGTCAAAGATACGCATGGCAAAAGTAAGTTGTGCCAGTTCGCGGTCGCTCATAATCACATTCGGCTGGAATCCTCCGTTTTCGGACGGGCGCATACGCGGGAAGTTCACACTGTATTTTGTTTTCCAGTAGTGTTTCTGCAGGTAACGCAGGTGATAAGCCATCATGGTAACGTCGGTTCTCCAGTCTTCCAGACCAATGAGAACACCCATACCGATGGAGTGTACGCCTGCCTGTCCCATGCGGTCGAAACCGTTTACGCGCCATTCGAAGTTCGATTTCATGCCTCTTGGGTGATAAATCTTGTAGTTGGCTCGGTTGTATGTTTCCTGAAAACAGATAACTCCATTCAGTCCGTGCTTTATCAGTTCCTTATATTCTTCAGCGCTCAACGGCATTACCTCTATTTTCAGATTGCTGAAATAAGGTTTTGCCAGGTCAAGAGCCTTTGCTATATAGGGAACACCTGCCTTGGCCGGATTTTCACCTGTAACGATAAGCAGGTTCTCAAAGGGTGCAAGCTTTTTGATAGCCTTATACTCATTGACCATTTCCTCTTCAGTAAGGATTGTGCGTTTCATCGGATTGCTGGCATGGAATCCGCAGTAAATGCACGAGTTGGTACATGAGTTTGTAATATAGAGTGGCACAAACATCGAAATGGTTTTTCCGAAACGTTCCAGTGTATATTTCTGGCTCAGTTGGGCCATCGTTTCAAGGTACGGTTCGGCTGCAGGTGATATCAGTGCCATGAAATCGTCTACATTGCAATGTTCTTTGCTTAATGCGCGGCGTACGTCGGCATCTGTTTTGGAGAAGATGGCTTTGGTCGTCTCTTCCCACGATATTTTTTCTAATTCTTCACTAAACATTTTATGTATACTATTCAGCTTTTTGTTCTTATTCTTTATTTATCTTCTTTACATCCTGACTCAGTTTCATAGCGCAGAAGTTCGGTCCGCACATGGTACAGTATTCACCGTCGGTGTGACGTCCTTCATTAAAGTATTCCAATGCTCTGTCCGGGTCAAGACTCAAATGGAACTGGTCGCGCCAGCGGAATTCATATCTGGCCTTTGAAAGGGCATTGTCACGGATTTGTGCGCCGGGGTGTCCTTTTGCCAGGTCGGCGGCATGTGCTGCAATCTTGTATGTGATAACGCCGGTGCGTACATCCTCCTTATTGGGCAAACCGAGATGTTCTTTAGGAGTTACGTAGCATAGCATGGCCGTTCCCAGCCATCCAATCTGTGCTGCACCGATGGCCGAAGTGATATGGTCATATCCGGGAGCAATGTCTGTTACGAGCGGGCCGAGTGTATAGAACGGGGCGTTATGGCAGTGACTTATCTGACGCTCCATGTTTTCCTTGATCTTGTGCAAAGGAACATGTCCCGGTCCTTCGATAAATGCCTGTACGTTCTTGTCCCATGCACGCAATACCAGTTCACCCATGGTATCCAGTTCGGCAAACTGAGCCTCATCGTTGGCGTCGTAAATGCTTCCGGGACGAAGACCGTCACCCAGTGATACGGCTACGTCATATTGTGCCAGAATATCGCAGATATCATCAAAATGTTCATACAGGAAACTTTCCTTGTCGTGGATAAGACACCATTTGCTCATGATACTTCCTCCACGGCTCACAATTCCGCAAAGGCGCTTTTCTGCAAGGTGTACGTTCTGGCGGCGGATTCCTGCGTGGATTGTAAAATAGTCGACTCCCTGTTCGCATTGCTCAATGAGCGTATCCTTATATATCTCCCAGGTAAGGTCTTCCACCTTGCCGTTGACTTTTTCCAAAGCCTGATAGATAGGAACAGTGCCTACCGGAACGGGACAGTTTCTTATAATCCATTCGCGTGTTTCGTGAATGTTGGCTCCGGTCGAAAGGTCCATCAGCGTATCGCCTCCCCATTTACAGCTCCATACGGCCTTTTCTACTTCCTCGTCAATAGTCGAAGTGGTTGCGGAATTACCGATATTGGTGTTTATCTTTACCAGGAAGTTGCGACCAATGATCATCGGTTCGCTTTCCGGGTGGTTGATGTTTGCCGGAAGTACGGCGCGTCCTGCGGCAATTTCATCACGGACAAATTCCGGTGTGATGTGTGTATCAATGCCCAGTTCCTTGCAGTTCATGTTCTCTCTGATGGCAACGTATTCCATTTCGGGAGTAATGATACCTTGCTTGGCATAATACATCTGAGTGCAGCATTTGTCTTTCTTGGCCCGATAGGGAAGAGCTATATGTTCGAAGCGCAGATGATCGAGACTTTTGTCGTCACGGCGCATTTTTCCATATTCAGATGTGATGGAAGGCAACTGTTCTACATCTCCCCGTCCGGTTATCCAACTCTCGCGCATGCGTGGCAAACCTTTCTTGAGATCTATTTCTATGTTCGGGTCACTGAACGGTCCGCTCGTATCATATACGTATACAGGGGTATTGGGTGTTACCGTTTTCTCACCATTGACTATATTGACAGTCGGAGTGAGGTTTACTTTCTGCATTCCTACTTTGATAAAGGGAAACAGAGTTCCTTGCATGTATGCCTTTTCTGCGTGTGCGTAAGCTTTTTTGTCTGCTGTATTCTCCATAAGAATAAGTTATTGGGGGTTATTTGTTCAGGAAAGCGGTCAGAGGTGATGAAGCTGAAGCTTCAAAGGTGTGTCCTACACTTCCAAGTCCGGCTTCGTAGGCACGTCGTCCGGCAATGACTGCTTCTTTGAAAGCTTTTGCCATTTCTACAGGATTTCCGGCTACGGCAATAGCGGTGTTTACCAGGCAGGCAGAAGCTCCCATTTCCATAGCTTCGGCAGCGTGGCTCGGTGCACCGATACCGGCATCAACAACCACCGGCACGTTAGCCTGTTCGATGATGATACGGATAAAGTCTTTTGTCTGCAATCCCTTGTTCGTACCGATAGGTGCGGCCAGCGGCATTACAGTTGCAGCTCCGGCTTCCTCAAGCTGACGGCATAAAGTAGGGTCTGCCTGACAGTAGGGGAGAACAACGAATCCCATCTTTACGAGCTTCTCGGTTGCTTTCAGAGTCTCTACCGAGTCAGGGAGCAGATATCTCGGGTCTGGATGGATTTCCAGTTTCAGCCAGTTGGTTCCAAAAGCCTCGCGTGCCATCTGTGCGGCGAATACGGCTTCTTCCGCATCGCGTACTCCTGATGTATTTGGTAACAGCTGGATGTTCGGGTGCTGAATATGTTTCAGCATATCGTCTTCCTTGTCGCCCAGTTCAATGCGTTTCATAGCGACGGTAACCATTTCAGTTTCTGAAGCCAGTATGGCCTGTTCCATTAATTCGTTTGAATTGAATTTTCCGGTGCCGAGAAAAAGACGTGAATTGAATTCTTTTCCGGCGATTATAAGTTTTTCCATTATGTTATAGTTTAATATTGTATGTTCAAGATTCGTTGTGTTTCTTCAACCGGATTGGCAGCATTCAGGATTGTTCCCGAAAGCGCTATTCCGTGAATACCCGTATTCATGATATCGGGGATATCGTCATAAGTAATGCCTCCGATGGCTACAACCGGTATGCGGATGCGCATTTCTGTCAGCCGGTCGATGATGGCTTTATATCCTTCCAGACCCAGAATAGGACTCAGGTTCTTTTTGGTAGTTGTGAACCGGAACGGACCGCACCCGATATAGTCGGCGCTGGCATTGAAGTGCATCATGATATCGTCAAACGTGTTAGCGGTGCCTCCTATAAGGAATTCTTCTCCCAAAAATTGGCGTGCTTCTGCTACAGGCATATCATTTTTTCCTAAATGCACTCCGTCGGCCTTTATTTCCTTGACCAGCTCCACATGGTCATCAATGATGAAAGTAGCTTCGTGCTGCTTGCACATTTCCTGTACTTTAAGCGCTGTTTCCTTCAGCTCCTTTTCATCGGCATCTTTCATTCTCAGCTGAATCCATTTGCATCCGCCTTCGAGCGCCATGCGTGCTGAGTCGAGATACGAATATCTCTCGGTATGGTGGGTAATGAACTGTAACGGTAGCATATCTTTATCCTCCACAGGCAGCTTTAATGATGATGACATGCGATTCTGCCTTAAGAGTCGTGTTGCTCCACTCTGTGCGCGGAATCATCTGATTGTTTACGGCCAGTGCAATCCCTTTGTCGGGCAACTGAAGCTGCTGAGCCAGTTCGTTGACTTTCATGTTTTCAGAAACATCTGTTTCTTTGTTGTTTACATATATTTTCATAGAAATAATGAATTAAATGTGTAAGCAAAGAAAAAGAAGTGCAGAGGAGCAAGCTTTTTGAAGAGTATAGAATCCATAACAATCCCTTCGCCGGTATAATCCGTATCAGGTTCGTAGGGTATAATCTCAGCCCGTTCTTGTAGGGGCACCCCTTTGTTCTTTTTTGTTTCGGGCAAAGTTAGCAATTAATGTAATAGGATGATATCTTTTTAAGATATTTTTCTTGATAGTGCTGGGGACGGGATGGGATGAAGCAGATATGTTTCTGTATGATGAATGTATAGCCGCTTGAAAAGCATGCGTGCTTTTGTCCAAAGCCTCGTGAGCTTTTTTAAAAAGTACGAGTACTTTTTTAAAATCATAACTTATGAATATTTTAAAGATAACTATGTTTTCTCTCTTTTATAACTTATGAATAATTTATTACTGGATATGATTTTTTTATTTATAACTTATAAATTGCAGGTATAGGCAGGAGGTATCGTTATACAAACAGATGTATATAAAAAAGTCCGGAAGCGTAAAAGTATGGCTTCCGGACTTTCTGTTTTTATAGACGTTGTTCTATTACATTCCAGTCAATGATATCCCATAATTTTTTCACGTGCTCCGCACGTCTGTTCCGATAGTCTATGTAATATGCATGTTCCCACACATCGAAACAGAGTAATGGCTTGTTCCCCTGTCGGAGCGGATTGCCGGCGTTACTCTCTTTCGTAATCTGAAGCTTGCCGTCTTTATTCAGTGAAAGCCATGCCCAGCCGGAGCCGAACAGTGTAACGGCAGCATTTTCAAACTGAGTCTTCATTTCTTCCACACTTCCGAAATCCCGTATTATCAGTTCTTTCAATTTTCCTGTCGGAGCATTGTCTGCTTTCGGAGCAGTAAATTGTAAGAAATACAGTGTATGATTCAGTACCTGTCCGGCGTTGTTGAATATGCCACCGTCAGGAGCTGTGCGGACAATTTCTTCCACATCTTTGCTTTCATCGGCACTTCCCTTGGTCAGGTTGGCCAGATTGGTTACATATGTCTGCAGATGTTTTCCGTAATGATATTCAATGGTCTCTGCGCTAATCACTGGCTCCAGTCCGTTTTGCGGATAGGGAAGCTTGGGCATTTCGTTTTTCATGATTGTAATATTTTAAACGTTTGTTACTTATATCCTGCATTTCTTCTGAAAAAGAAACAGGTTGATATACAACAAAGTTAATGAAATATTTTTGATAGCAATATCTTTTTGCCGTTATCTTATTAAAGATATAATGCAATTGACTGGTTATGCTTTGGTTTTTGTTGTCAGAACCGGCTTGTCATTCAGGTGCTCTTTGTTTTTTATTGACCGATTTTTGTCTTTTTATTCTACTTTGTCTAAGTTTGCGCCTAAATTGAGGAATAAAGATGCAAACATCCACAGATTATATAAACGAACTAAATGAGAGTCAGCGCGAAGCGGTATTGTATATAGACGGACCTTCGCTGGTAATTGCCGGTGCCGGTTCCGGAAAGACCCGTGTGTTGACTTATAAGATTGCTTATTTGCTGCAACAGGGATATGAGCCGTTCTCCATTCTGGCTCTGACTTTCACCAACAAGGCTGCTGCCGAAATGAAAGCACGTATAGCCCGTCAGGTAGGATGGGAGCGGGCACGGTATTTATGGATGGGTACGTTTCATTCCATCTTTTCGCGTATTTTGCGGAAAGAGGCTGAGGCTATCGGATTTATGCCGAACTTTACCATTTATGACCAAAGTGATTCGCGCAGTCTGATAAAAGATATCATAAAAGGAATGGGACTGGATGAAAAGGTCTATAAACCGGCATCGGTGCAGTCGCGCATATCCAATGCCAAAAATCATCTGATATTGCCGCAGGCATATCTTGGAAATGCTGAGGTGATGCGGGCCGATGCTTCGATGAAGCTTCCGGAGGTAGGCAATATCTACCTGAGATATTGGGAGCGCTGCAAGCAGGCCGGTGTGATGGACTTTGATGATTTACTGGTTTATACATATTTGTTGTTTGACCGTTTCCCGGAAATACGCCGCAAATATGCCGAACATTTTAAGTTTGTGCTGGTCGATGAGTATCAGGATACGAATTATGCCCAGCATCGCATTGTGTGGCAGCTGACCGAAGAGCGCCAGCGTGTGTGCGTGGTAGGCGATGATGCGCAGAGCATCTACTCATTTCGAGGTGCAAATATTGATAATATCCTGAAATTCACCCGTCAGTATAAAGATGCACGGCTTTTCAAACTGGAGCAGAACTACCGTTCAACGCAAATCATTGTAAAGGCTGCCAACAGTTTGATTGAGAAAAACCGCGACCAGATAAAGAAGGAAGTATTTTCTGAAAATACGGTGGGTGAACCCATAAAGGTTTTCAGTGCCTATTCGGATGTGGAAGAAGGCGAGATTGTGGCAAACAAAATTGTAGAATTGCACCGTAAGGAGGACATTGCCTATGATAGTTTTGCCATCCTTTACCGCACCAATGCGCAATCACGTATCTTTGAGGAAGCGCTGCGCAAACGAGCCCTGCCTTATCGCATATATGGAGGCTTGTCTTTCTATCAGCGGAAAGAGATAAAAGATGTGATTGCATATTTCCGTCTGGCAGTCAATCCCGACGATGAAGAAGCCTTTAAGCGTGTAATCAATTATCCGGCGCGTGGAATAGGAAACACTACAATCAGTAAAATCATGACAGCTGCTACCGACGCTCACGTGAGTCTGTGGAGTGTTATCTGTGAGCCGGAACATTACGGGCTGGTTATAAATAAAGGTACCAAAAACAAACTTGACATGTTCAGACTGCTTGTTGACGGATTCCGTGAGCGTGCGATACGGGAAGATGCCTATACGCTGGGACAGGACATTGTAAGATTGTCGGGCATAATGAATGACGTTTATCAGGACAAGACCCCTGAAAATATGAGCCGGCAGGAGAATATAGAAGAATTGGTCAATGGTATTCATGATTTTTGCGTGTCACGTCAGGAAGAAGGTAACGGGCATGTATTGCTCACCGATTTTCTATCGGAAGTTTCCCTGCTTTCAGACCAGGATACTGACAAGTCTGATTCTGATGAGAAAATAACTCTCATGACCATTCATTCGGCAAAAGGATTGGAATTTGATACGGTCTTTATTGTCGGACTGGAAGAGGATTTATTCCCTAATGCCATGTCTAAAAATTCTTATCGGGAGCTGGAAGAAGAACGCCGCCTGTTTTATGTGGCCATAACACGTGCCGAGCGTCACTGTTTTCTCTCGTTTGCACGGAGCCGTTTCCGCTATGGCCATATGGAATTCGGTAATCCCAGCTGTTTCCTTCGTGATATTGATTCACGCTATCTGGATATGTCGAAAGATTTAAGAGGAGGAACAGCCTCGTATGCTGAAAGGCAGGAGTCTTTTACATCAGCAGGCAGTATCCGTCAGAATAATAATATGAGTGAAAATCGGAGAGAGCCGTTTGTTTCGCAACGTACCGAGAAAAAAATACAGCATTTTGCTGTTGCGCCGAAACTGAAAAAAATATCATCGGTGGCTTCTGCAACGACAAACACCGGAACAATGGGTGCCGTACAGCTTCATGCCGGTCAGACCATTGCTCATGAACGTTTTGGAATAGGAGAGGTGATTCGTGTGGAAGGTACCGGTGACAATTGTAAGGCCACGGTCCGTTTTCAGAATGCAGGCGAGAAACAGTTGCTTTTGAAGTTTGCACGTTTTAAAATAGTAGAATAAAATAATAGACAGATATATGAAAAGTAATTTATATTATTCGGATGTGGAGAAATATATGGATAAAATACCTTCTCCGTGTTATGTAATGGAAGAAAAATTGCTTCGTCGCAATTTGGAACTGATTCGTTCGGTAAAAGAACGTGCCGGAGTAGAAATCATTCTGGCATTCAAATCTTTTGCCATATGGAAGTCATTCCCGATATTCAGAGAGTATATCAGTTATACAACGGCCAGTTCTCCTTATGAAGCGCGCCTGGCATATGAAGAGTTCGGAAGCAGGGCTCATACTTATTCTCCGGCTTATACGGAAAAAGATTTTCCTGTAATAATGAAATGCAGCAGCCATATTACATTTAATTCATTGACTCAGTATGAACGCTTCTATCCGCAGGTAAAAGCCTACAGCGAGCCGATATCCTGTGGAATTCGTGTGAATCCGGAATATTCGGAGGTTGAAGTGGAACTGTATAATCCGTGTGCTCCGGGTACACGCTTCGGCATAACGTCGGATATGCTCCCGGAACAGTTGCCTGAGGGAATAGAAGGTTTCCATTGTCATTGTCATTGTGAGAGCAGTTCATATGAACTGGAACGTACATTGCAGCATCTGGAAGCGAAATTCTCACGCTGGTTCTCACAATTAAAATGGCTGAACCTGGGAGGCGGGCATCTGATGACCCGCGAAGATTATGATGTGGAACATCTGATAACCTTGCTGAAAGGATTGAAAAGCCGGTATCCGCATCTGGATATTATTCTGGAACCGGGATCTGCCTTTGCCTGGCAAACAGGACCGCTGGTGGCTTCGGTAGTCGACGTGGTGGAAAGTAAAGGCATTCGGACCGCTATTCTGGATGTGAGTTTTACCTGTCATATGCCCGACTGTCTGGAGATGCCGTATCAGCCTAAGGTGCGCGGAGCAGAGACTTTACCGTCAGAAGCTGTAAAGAATGCATCCCGGGAAGAACATATTTATCGTTTGGGAGGAAACAGTTGCCTGAGCGGAGACTATATGGGCTGTTGGCGTTTCGATCACGAACTGAAAGTGGGAGAACGTATAATATTGGAAGATATGATTCACTATACTATTGTGAAAACCAATATGTTTAATGGAATTCAACATCCAAGTATAGCCCTCTTGCATATGAATGGAGATTTGGAATTATATAGAGAATTTGAATATGCGGATTATAAAAATCGCATGAGCTGATAAATTTTTTATTGGAATTGTTTGCAGATTCAAAATATATTCCTACCTTTGCATCCGCAATCGAGAATGATACGATGCAAATGCGGAAATAGCTCAGTTGGTAGAGCATAACCTTGCCAAGGTTAGGGTCGCGAGTTCGAGTCTCGTTTTCCGCTCGAAGTTTGAAATATCGATAGTGATCGATGTCAGAGGCCCAGGTGGCGGAATGGTAGACGCGCTCGTTTCAGGTGCGAGTGGTTAATAGCCGTGCAAGTTCGAGTCTTGTTCTGGGCACTGATAGTCAGACAGGTTTTTGACATGTTGGAGAGATGGCGGAATTGGTAGACGCGCTACTTTGAGGGGGTAGTGACAATTATGTCGTGTGAGTTCGAGTCTCATTCTCTTCACGCAAATGCGGAAATAGCTCAGTTGGTAGAGCATAACCTTGCCAAGGTTAGGGTCGCGAGTTCGAGTCTCGTTTTCCGC
>CALUJE010000040.1 GCA_944320885.1 uncultured Phocaeicola sp. | reverse complement strand
CGTACACCCTCAGGGACTCGAACCCTGGACCCATTGATTAAGAGTCAATTGCTCTACCAACTGAGCTAAGAGTGCATTTCTCATTTGCGGTTGCAAAGGTAAGTAATAGAATTGGTATATACAATAGCTACGCCATAATTTTATATTATATTAAACATATTACTTACAAAAACAGGATACAACTATCAGCATAAATCCTTCAAAATACCAATAAACTCTTATTATACCATCATTTAAGGCTTAAACAACAAATATTTCTTTTAACCCTCTTAAAATTTCATAAAAAGTATTATTAACTATATAAGTTAATAGATGCTAACAAAAGCAACATGCCACCTACAATAGCTTCTAAAAAAATTTATTTACAATAAAGAGTAGTCAGGGATAGTTTCTAAAAAACAGAAATTTTGATTTTCATAGTTCATTTTACAGCAATAATGCCGTATTCCATTACTCACAATCAAATAATCAACACGCAATACCAGATTATAATTGCTTATTTGAGTAAAAACTTTTTGATTTATTTCTATATTAGGGGCTTTATATTCTATAATCATTTTGGCCGATAAATCTCTATTATATAATAATGTATCACATCTCCTTGTCATTCCATTGAGCTTAAGCATAACTTCATTTCCCATTAAGCTTTGTGGATATCCCTTATGTTCTATCAGGAAATGTACAAAATGCTGCCGAACCCATTCTTCTGGTGTTAAAGCTACATAGCGACGACGCAAAACATCATAAATAACATTTTTCCCATCCAGATTTTTGATTTTAGCCTCAAAGGAAGGTAAATTTAGAGATAACATTAGTACATTTGCGAATTAATAATCATACTCATATTGTTGGTTTCACAAAAATACGATAATTATGAAGACAAAACAAGAAATCGTTGAAAATTGGCTCCCAAGATACACCCATCGTAATTTGGAAGATTTTGGCGAATATATTCTATTAACCAATTTCAATAATTACGTGGAACTCTTTGCCGAGCAATGTAATTCAGAAATAACAGGAAAGGGTAGTGCCAATATGATTTCTTCAACGTCAGGGAATATTACGATCATTAATTTTGGAATGGGAAGCCCGAACGCTGCGACTATAATGGATCTTTTAACGGCAATACAGCCTAAGGCATGTCTTTTCCTGGGAAAATGTGGCGGTATAGCAGCAAAGAATCAATTAGGTGATCTCATACTTCCCATCGCAGCCATACGAGGAGAAGGAACCTCTAATGATTATTTTCCTCCAGAAGTTCCGTCACTTCCGGCTTTTATGCTGCAACGCGCTGTTTCTACAACTATAAGAAATCATAATCGTGATTATTGGACTGGAACTGTTTATACAACCAACCGACGCATATGGGAATATGACGACAAATTCAAAGATTATCTGATTAAGACACGTGCAATGGCTGTGGATATGGAAACTGCAACGCTTTTCAGTGTAGGATTTGCAAATCATATTCCTACCGGAGCTCTACTTCTTGTTTCAGACCAACCTATGATTCCTGAAGGAGTAAAAACAGAACAAAGTGACCAGCTTGTTACCAGAAATTACGCAAAAGAGCATGTAATTATCGGTATAGAAGCATTACGTATGATTATAGACGAGAAACGTACAGTGCGTCATTTGAAATTCGATTGGTAAACACACAAAATTATAAAAGAATATCCCTATGGCTCAGAAAGATACAACTAGTGTAGAAACTATCATACAGAATATCAACAATAAGCAATATGCTCCCATATATTATTTGATGGGAGAAGAATCATATTACATTAATAAAATCAGTGATTATATAGCTTCGCACGTACTTTCTGAAGAAGAAAAAGGTTTTAACCAGATAATGCTCTATGGAAATGAAACAAACATAGAAACCATTATAACCGCAGCTAAGCGTTTTCCCATGATGAGCCAATATCAGGTTATAATTGTAAAGGAAGCTCAGAACTTAAATAATATAGACAAACTATCTTATTATATTCAAAAACCTCAGCTCTCGACAATACTTGTATTCTGCCATATGAATGGGACGCTTGACAGAAGAAAAAAGATAACATTAGAAATAGGAGAGAAAGGTGTTCTTTTTGAGTCTAAGAAATTGAAAGAATATCAGCTCATACCTTTTGTTACAACATACCTGAAACGAAAGAAAATAGATATTGAGCCTAAAGCCGCAGAATTGATCACCGACTTTGTAGGTTCTGATTTATCACGATTAAGCAGCGAACTCGACAAGTTGATTATAACTACCCAATCGACCAATTCACATAGAATAACAGCAGAACAGATTGAAAAGAATGTCGGAATAAGTAAGGATTTTAATAATTTCGAGCTCAAAAATGCCCTCATAGAAAGAAATGTTTTCAAGGCAAACCAGATTATTCAATACTTTGAGCAAAACCCTAAAAATAATCCCTTGCAAAAAACATTACCTCTTCTATTCAATTTCTTCTCCAATCTCATGTTGGCATACTATGCTCCTCAAAAAACAGAAAGCGGAATTGCAGCTCAACTAGAACTGAAAAACCAATGGCAGGCAAAAGAATATCTCACAGCCATGCAAAATTATAGCGGAGTAAAAGTCATGCACATAATAGAAGCAATACGACAATGTGATGCAAAATCAAAAGGAGTATGTAATCCATCTATAGGAAATGGAGATTTATTAAAAGAGCTCATCTTTAAAATACTGCATTAATTCATCGCTCTGATTATACACCTTCTATATTCTATATAAATATAGGAAATAACATTATAAACATCCTTTGCCTTCCTATTAATATCAATACATTTATATATTATTATCTATATGTATTATATATTTATATAATACATATAGAATCTTATCTCGTTTTTTACAAAGATAAAGTTATATTTATATACTCTTTATCTTTGTATAATGAATATTTATACCATGTCAAAATAGGCATATATTCCACTCGTAATCAGCAATATTTACCTCTAAATTCCATCTATACAATAAATATAAATAATCAATGTATGCAATTCTGCTAACATTTGTAGAATATCATGTTATAAACAAGAAAAATCATCTATTAACCAGTAAAATAGAATCGTTTATCATACAAAATATATAAATGTATAATAATAACACATGAATTTAGTACTTTCGTATAATACAATTATATATACTTTTGTATATTATATAAATTTGCATATGTAATATTATTAGTTTACTTTTGTAATAACATTATGATATTACTAAAATGTTAGTCTATGAAAGATCGAATTGAAGAAATAATGCAAAAAATAGGTGTCTCATCCTCACAGTTTGCCAAGATTATAGGAATGAAACAAGCTTCATTATCTCACATTTTAACTGGCAGAAACAATCCCAGCCTAGACGTTGTAATGAAAATAAATCAGGCTTTTCCTGATATTAACCTGAAATGGCTTTTATATGGCGAAGGTGAAATGGGCACTCCTAACTACAACATTTCAGATACAAACGAAAATGAAGAAATATCTGATTCGGAAAATGAATACCCTATATTTCCCAAAAACATGCTTGATGAAATTTCAACAGCAGAACAACGTTCCTCTGCCAGGGATTCATCCAATATTGGACAAAAAACAAATGTTCCGACCAGAAAAGTTGTAGAAATAAGAGTTTTTTATAATGACGGTACATACGAAACATTCCTTCAGCTGAAATAGTAACATTAACGGCAGGAAAGATAAATGAATCCTTTTTTTAATCTATCTTTGCAAATGCATTTAATATCTTCATTTCATTATGAAAAAATATATTTTAGACTTACAAGTTACAGAAAATCTTCATTTACATGAGAACTATGTGTTATTAAAACTGACACAATCTCAACCATTGCCAGAAATGCATCCTGGACAATTTGTTGAAGTGCGTATAGATGACTCACCCTCCACCTTTTTACGTCGTCCTATATCAATAAATTATGTTGATAAAAAGAAGAATGAACTTTGGCTACTGATTCAGCTGGTCGGTGAAGGAACAAAACATTTAGCAAAAGTAAAAGAAGGAGACATTATTAATATAGTACTTCCTCTTGGCAACGGATTCTCCATACCTGCATCTAAAGAAAGCCAACCGCTTTTGGTTGGTGGAGGAGTTGGAACTGCTCCAATGCTTTTTTTAGGAGAGCATTTGAAACAGCAAGGATTTAACCCGACTTTTTTACTAGGCGCCCGTTCTGCCAAAGATTTACTTCAATTAGAAGAATTCAATAAATTAGGCACAGTATACACAACTACAGAAGACGGCAGTGCCGGTGAAACGGGTTATGTAACGCAACACTCTGTTTTACAGTCAAAACAGTTTGATATGATATATACTTGTGGCCCTAAACCCATGATGGTTTCCGTTGCAAAATATGCAAAAATGAAAAACATCGAATGTGAGGTTTCATTGGAAAATCATATGGCGTGTGGAGTTGGCGCATGTCTCTGCTGTGTTGAAAACATAAAAGAAGAAGGCAATGTATGCGTATGTAAAGAAGGTCCAGTTTTTAATATAAAGAAATTATTATGGCAGATCTAAGAGTTAAAATAAACACATTAGAGTTGGCAAATCCTGTAATGACCGCTTCTGGTACATTTGGATACGGAGTAGAGTTTTCCGATTTTATAGATTTGGAGCGTTTAGGAGGAATCATTGTAAAAGGAACAACTTTAAACAGACGTGAAGGAAATCCTTATCCACGTATGGCTGAAACTCCATCGGGAATGCTAAATGCAGTAGGATTACAAAACAAAGGCGTTGATTATTTCATTGAACATATCTATCCTGATATCAAGAATATACAAACAAATATGATTGTAAATGTATCAGGTTCAGACATTGAAAGTTATGTAAAGACAGCAGAAGCCATTAATGAACTGGACAAGATTCCTGCAATCGAACTGAACATTTCGTGCCCCAACGTAAAACAGGGAGGTATGGCTTTTGGAGTTTCTGCAAAAGACGCCAGCGAAGTTGTCAGCGCAGTACGCAAGGTTTACAAGAAAACATTAATTGTAAAATTGTCACCGAATGTAACAGATATAGCTGAAATAGCGAAAGCTGTTGAAGATTCCGGAGCAGATAGCGTATCACTTATCAATACACTATTAGGAATGGCAATCGATGCAGAACGACGTCGTCCCGTACTGTCTACAATTACAGGTGGAATGAGTGGAGCTGCCGTAAAACCAATAGCCTTGCGTATGGTATGGCAAGTTGCAAAAGCGGTAAAAATTCCAGTAATTGGATTAGGAGGAATTATGAATGCCCGGGATGCTATTGAGTTTATGCTAGCCGGAGCTACTGCAGTACAAATCGGAACAGCCAATTTTATAGATCCTACTGTTACCATAAAGGTTATAGATGGAATCAACGAGTATTTAGACCGCCATGGATTTAAATCCGTAACTGAGATTATAGGTGCATTGGAATGCTGATGCATATAAAACACGATTATTCAATCCTTTCATAATATCACAATTATGAAAGGATTTTTTATTTTACCTTATACCCTATAAAGTATTAAAAACAGCATTCGTACCATAATTCATGACTATGCATTGAAGCTTTATAAAAACACAAGTTTTCAACCATAAAGAAGAAATGAAGAAAAATAATAGAATAATATAATTTTACATTATTACCATTATTGAATAACAATTGGAATATAGAACTATAAAAATTATAAACGGATATTTGCATTTTACGATTAATTTTTATTATATTTGATAAATCATATTTTGAAATGCCATGAATTATTTCATATATATCTATATCATACTTATCACTTGCTTTGGTGGAATAACTTCACATGCATTGGAAATATCTTGCGCAAACTCGAGCGCTTGTTACATCCTGGCACAGGATCTCCAAAAAGAAGGCAAAGAATTCGCAAGCAAAAAATGCTTTGAGAAGGAAAAAAGTAATAAAAAGCATGAAATACCTTCTACATGCATAATACCATTGCAAGATTCTGCACTCATTCAATACTTACATAAAAATAAATGCGGTGTCAGCTTATTAAAAATATATGCACCGGATGAAGACGAATTTCATGTATATGAAAAAACAGAAACCGCAATTTACTTAAAGAATAAGCCAAAAGCTTCTTTAGTAAATTTTCTTTTGACAAGTACATGCTTGCCAAAAGAAAATTATATCCTTTTTCAAAAAGAAGACAAATACACTATTCGCATCGACAATAACATTTCTGTTATACCATCAAAGTTCAAACACTGTAATTGCGCCTAGTCAAGCATCCACATATTCACTGCGTAAGACCAGTCAGAAATAAAAAAATCATTTTTTAGAGCGATAAAAAATATCTATATAAAATAATAATACGCAATCAGAGCTACTAAACCATTCATATTTCTCGAAGAGAAAAAAAGAACAATTCGAAATATACCGAATAATACAGAGGCATCTTCTTGGACAGATATATTGTTATTACTTTTTACTCCACGAGAAAAAGAAAAAAAACAAATCCTTGTAATCTCTGTTTTCCTTATCTCTGTAATTAAGACTACAATTACAAAATTTCAAATGAAAAAAGATTGGGTTAATCAAATAGAGATAAAACCAATACTGATAAAGAAGATTTCCACAAAGTTCTTCATACCCTCTGATTATACTGAAAAAGATTTTATAAGAATATCCCTATACTTTTCACCAATAAAAAATACCAACACAAAATATTTAAATACAAACATCCTTATAGAAATATACAGATAATACCGAAGCCCGACGCCTATTACAAGCATCGGGCTTCGGTATTCCAGAATCACAATCAGATTCCAAACTTATTTTCAGTTATCTCTATTTAAAAGATGAAGATTATTGAAAATAACGTGTAAAAGCTTGCCATATTTATATGCTTCTCTGTAAAAAGAGTCTCAAACTACTATAACAAACAAGCATATATTATTATATAACAAATTGATACGACCGTTATATAAAGTTATTCTATAATTATTCCAATAAATCAGGACGCAACAATTTAGTGCGCTCTATAGATTGCTGCAATTCCCATTCACGAATATTACGTTCATGGCCGGAAAGAAGAATATCAGGTACTTTCCACCCCTTATATTCAGCCGGACGTGTATAAACAGGTGGGGCAAGCAAATTATCCTGAAAAGAATCTGATAATGCTGACTGCTCGTCAGATATAACTCCCGGAATAATACGCACAATTGCATCAGCCATCACAGCGGCTGCAAGTTCACCACCGGTCAACACATAGTCGCCAATACTGATTTCCTTGGTTATCAGGTGTTCACGGATACGATAATCAATTCCTTTAAAATGCCCGCACAAAATAATAAGATTCTCATCCAATGAGAGAGTATTAGCCATTTTCTGATTAAACTGCTCACCATCAGGAGTTGTAAAGATTACCTCATCATAATTACGTTCAGCCTTCAATGCAGAGATACATAGGTCTATAGGTTCAATTTGCATTACCATTCCCGCACACCCTCCATAAGGATAGTCGTCTACCCGTTTATGTTTGTCAAGTGTATAATCACGCAAATTATGAATATGAATCTCAGCCAGGCCTTTTTTTTGAGCACGAGCCATAATAGAACAATTGAAAAATCCTTCAATCATTTCCGGTAGAACAGTAATTATATCAATTCTCATCGTACAAATTTATTTTTCGTGGTGCAAAAATAATAAAAAAGAGAAGAATGCAGCCTACATCTTTTATAACAATCGCTGTTTAAAAGATGCAGAAGCATCCGTAAGACCAGATTTATGACGAATCACTTCTTCTTTTGCTTTCCTCAAAAATGAAGAAACTTTGCCTTTGGGGATTATAATCATTAAATAAAACAGTATTTTTGCATAAGACATATAATTATTCAAGAAAACAAAAACAAAAATCCGAATGACTGAACAAGAACGAATCATACAGCTACGCAAAGAACTGCATCAACATAATTACAACTATTACATCCTGAACGCGCCGACAATCACAGACCAGGAATTTGATTTTCTAATGCACGAATTGCAGGATTTAGAAAACAAACATCCGGAAATGGCCGACAGCAATTCACCGACCATGCGTGTAGGTAGCGATTTGAATGAAGATTTCAAACAGGTTTACCACAAATATCCGATGCTTTCATTGGCTAACACTTATTCAGAGGCCGATGTAAGGGATTTCTATGAGCGAGTACAAAAAGGCTTGGAAGGTGAAGCATTTGAGATTTGTTGCGAAATGAAATATGACGGTACATCCATTTCATTAACTTACGAAAACGGAAAATTAACACAAGCCGTAACACGAGGAGACGGTGAAAAAGGAGACGACGTAACCAATAACGTAAAAACCATACACAGCATACCACTTGTACTGCATGGAACCGGATATCCCCAGAACTTTGAGATGAGAGGTGAAATTCTCATGCCATGGGAAGTTTTTGAAGCTCTGAACAAAGAGCGCGAAGCCCGAGAAGAGCCATTGTTCGCCAATCCGAGAAATGCAGCATCCGGCACACTGAAATCACAAAATTCAAGTGTTGTGGCATCACGTAAGCTTGATGCATACCTTTATTATATGCTAGGAGAAAATTTGCCGGCCGACACACACTACGAAAATTTGCAATGGGCAGAAAAATGGGGTTTCAAGGTATCACATGCCACACGTCTGTGCAAAACTCTGGACGAAATATATGATTTCATTAAATATTGGGATGTGGAACGAAAAAAGCTTCCTGTAGCGACAGACGGTATTGTTCTGAAAGTCAATTCTCTCAGGCAACAAAGAAATCTTGGATATACGGCAAAATCTCCAAGATGGGCCATCGCCTATAAATTTCAGGCAGAAAGAGCACTGACAAGACTAAAATCCGTAAGTTTTCAGGTAGGACGTACCGGAGCCATAACGCCGGTAGCCAACCTTGATCCTGTACAACTATCAGGAACAATTGTACGAAGAGCATCCTTGCACAATGCAGATATCATAGAAGGATTGGATTTGCATATTGATGACATGGTATACGTTGAAAAAGGAGGAGAAATCATACCCAAAATAACAGGAGTAGATACTCAGTCAAGACATGCCGACAGCCAAAAAGTCACTTTTATAACCCATTGTCCGGAGTGTGGAACTCCTCTTGTACGTTATGAGACGGAAGCTGCCCACTATTGCCCTAACGATAGTAGCTGCCCTCCTCAAATAAAAGGGAAAATAGAACATTTTATCAGTCGAAGAGCCATGAATATTGATAGCCTGGGACCAGAAACCGTCGACCTGTTCTATCAAAAAGGGCTTATTCAAAACGTTGCAGACTTATATACATTAAAAGCTACCGACATCTATCGTCTGGAGCGAATGGGAGAAAAGTCTGCAGTAAACATCATCAATGGTATTCGCAATTCCAAGAATGTTCCATTTGAGCGTGTACTCTTTGCATTAGGAATCCGATTTGTCGGCGAGACGGTAGCCAAGAAACTTGCACGCGCATTCAAAAGTATTGACGCTCTGTCACAAGCATCTCTTGATGATTTGATTCACGTTGATGAAATTGGAGAAAAAATAGCCAGCAGCATCATATTATATTTTTCAAACGCATCCAACCGTGAACTTATCGAACGTCTGAAAGATGCAGGCCTCCAACTGAGTCTTTCTGAAGAAGCCATGCAAGGACAAAGTGACAAGTTGCAGGGGATGTCTATCGTCATCAGTGGAGTATTTACTCACCATTCACGCGATGAATACAAAGCCATGATAGAGAAAAATGGAGGAAAGAATGTCGGAAGTATTTCTTCAAAAACATCATTCATTCTGGCGGGAGACAATATGGGTCCTAGCAAATTGGAAAAGGCAAACAAGCTAGGCATAAAAATTGTCAACGAAGAAGATTTTTTGAAGCTCTTAGAGTAAGGATTTTATCCATTTTAGTATTTTTGCATTCAAATAAACACGAAATAATAATATTTCCTATGATACATAGACGATTTAGAGGGATGGGAGTTGCATTGATTACTCCATTTAAAGAAGACGGAAGTGTGGATTATGCTGCCTTGATGCGTCTTGTTGACTATCTGATTCAAAATGGAGCAGATTTCCTGTGCGTCTTGGGCACAACTGCTGAAACTCCTACTTTAACAACTGACGAGAAAAATACAATAAAGAAAATGGTTGTGGAACGTGTTAACGGACGTATTCCTATTTTATTGGGATGCGGAGGCAATAACACTCAGGCAATCATTGATTCTTTAAAAAATGACGACTTTACTGGAGTAGACGCCATATTATCAGTCGTTCCATATTATAACAAACCATCACAAGAAGGTATATACCAACACTATAAGGCAATAGCTACTGCTACCGAGCTTCCTATCGTGCTCTATAACGTTCCCGGACGTACAGGAGTAAATATGACAGCCGAAACCACATTACGCATTGCGCGCGACTTTCCCAATGTTATCGCTATCAAGGAAGCATCCGGTAATATCACCCAAATGGATGATATCATCAAAAACAAACCGGAAAACTTTGATGTCATATCTGGCGATGACGGCATAACATTTCCTTTGATAACATTAGGAGCTGTAGGAGTTATTTCCGTTATAGGAAACGCTTTTCCTAGAGAATTCAGTCGTATGACACGTCTGGCACTCCAGGGAGATTACGCAAATGCCTTGACTATACATCATTCATTTACGGAACTGTTCAAATTGTTGTTTGTCGACGGTAATCCTGCAGGAGTAAAAGCCATGTTAAACGCAATGGGATTCATCGAAAACAAACTGCGTTTGCCATTAGTACCTACACGCATTACAACCTACGAAAAAATGCGTCAGATTCTGCAAGATTTGAATATCAAATACTGAAAGAAAAAATTTCATAAGTTATGAAATAAAAAACATCGGCCTATAAATTAAATTTATAGGCCGATGTTTTCTTGTTTTATAAGTTATCATTCTAAAATTCATAGCCTTGAATATAAAATTCATAAGTTATGATTTCATTGGCAATGTGGTGTATAATAAAAAAACACCAGCATTGTTATATACAATAACTGGTGCTTCTTTGTGACTCCGACAGGATTCAAACCTGTAACCTTCTGATCCGTAGTCAGATGCTCTATTCAGTTGAGCTACGGAGCCAAAACCAAAACCTGTGACTCCTATAGGATTCAAACCTATAACCTTTTGATCCGTAGTCAAATGCTCTATTCAGTTGAGCTAAGGAGCCATTTTTTTATTGAGTGACTCCGACAGGATTCAAACCTGTAACCTTCTGATCCGTAGTCAGATGCTCTATTCAGTTGAGCTACGGAGCCATCTCCATGTTATCTAAAGTGATCGCGACAGGATTCAAACCTGTAACCGGCTGATCCGTAGTCAGCTACTCTATTCAGTTGAGCTACGCGACCCTTTTCTTTTAACGGTTGCAAAGGTACGTACTTTTGCAATAATCACCAAACATTCGGAGCATTTTTTTCAGATTTATAAATAGCTTTTTTAAAGTAAACATCGAGAATACGGAGCAAAACAGAGGCTTTTTCTATATAATATCTGTCATTTTCAGATAAATAAAGCAAGACCGCAAAATCTTCATGATATAAAAAAGATTTTGCGGTCTTTTCAAGAATATTTCACCTGATTATCCAATCAGCTCAAGACTTCTCTTGATAAACTTGTTCAAAGCTTCTCCCTTCAACATATTATTCTGCAACAAAGCCAAGTCTACCAATTGGTGTACTGTCTTGTTATTAGAAGCATAAGTTGCGAGAACATTATCTTTCTTAGCCTTTTCTTCTGAGATTTTCTTCTCTACATCATTCAATTCATCTTTTTCTGCAGTAGAAATCTCATCAGCTTTTTTGCCTTCCTGTGATTTATGCAATTCCTCCTGACGCTTATTCAACTCAGCCAAAGTCTGATTCAAAGCGGTCAAATCGGCTGCACATTCAGTCTGAGAACCCTCGAATATATTCCGAACGAGTTTATTGTCTACATTCACAACAACATTAAACATGTCAGGCATTTCGCCATAAAAACTCATTCCCGGCTGTATACGTGCCATTTCTTTCATACGACGCATATACTCACTTTGTGTTATCAGAATAGGAGCAACGGTTTCACCTAACGACTGAGCTTCTACATTGAATTCTACTTTCTCAATCTTAGGCAACTGACTGCGGAATACGCTTGAAAGAACTTCGCGTTTATCCGTATCTACAGCCGTATCCTTATCGTCTTTTACTATCAAACGATCAATAACATCACTGTCCACACGAGTAAAGCGACTCTTTTCTATCTTACGCTCAAGCATGCTGATCAAAGCAACATCGAGCTGGCCATCCATCAGCAAAACATTATATCCTTTATTCTTGGCGGCTTCTATATAGCTATATTGTTCTTCTACATTGTTGGCATACAGATATATCAGATTACCCTCCTTATCAGTCTGCTCACCTTTGATCAAAGTCTGATACTCTTCAAATGTATAATATTTGGAGTCTGTATCCTTAAACAAGGCAAACTTGCTGGCTTTCTCGTAGAAGTCTTCCTCGGTAAGCATACCGTAATTGATGAAAATCTTGATATCATCCCACTTGTTTTCAAAGTCCTTCCGGTCATTCTTAAAGATTGACTGCAATCTGTCTGATACTTTCTTTGATATGTATGTAGATATCTTCTTCACATTAGAATCGCTTTGCAGATAAGAACGTGATACATTCAAAGGTATATCGGGCGAGTCTATAACTCCATGTAAGAGTGTCAGAAAATCAGGAACAATACCTTCTACAGAATCGGTAACATATACCTGATTGCAATATAACTGGATTTTGTTTTTCTGCAGATCAATATTACTCTTGATACGAGGGAAATACAGTATACCTGTCAGATTGAACGGATAATCCACATTCAAATGAATCCAGAATAAAGGTTCGTCTGCCATCGGATAAAGTTCGCGATAAAAACTCTTGTAATCTTCATCTTTCAGTTCTGCCGGTTTCTTGGTCCAGAGAGGAGTTGTATTGTTTATGATATTGTCTTCCTCTGTTTCAACCTGCTTTCCGTCTTTCCATTCTTTTTTCTTTCCAAACGCAATGGATACCGGAAGGAAATGACAATACTTGGTAAGCAGTGATGACAAACGCTGTTCTTCCAGGAATTCACGGCAATCATCATCTATATAAAGGATAATGTCTGTACCACGATCAGCCTTCTCGACTTCTTCCAATGTAAATTCCGGACTACCGTCACACGTCCATTTTACAGGTTGTGCACCTTCCTGATAAGAACGTGTAATAATTTCGACTTTCTTTGCTACCATGAAAGCAGAATAGAATCCCAATCCGAAATGTCCGATTATGGCATTGGCATCATCCTTATATTTGGCGAGGAAATCATTTGCACCGGAAAAGGCTATCTGATTGATATATTTGTCTATCTCCTCTGCGGTCAGTCCAATACCTCTATCTGATATGGTTATTGTATCTTTGCCAAGAGAGACATGAATGGTAAGATCACCCATCTCACCCTTAAAGTCACCTTTTGATGCCAAAGTTTTCAACTTTTGTGTAGCATCCACTGCATTGGACACTAATTCACGGAGAAATATTTCATGATCACTATATAAGAACTTTTTAATTATGGGGAATATGTTTTCGGTAGTAACCCCAATGTTTCCTTTTTGCATAATCTTTATTATTTAGTTTATTTCTTATTTTTTCATGTAACAATGCTGATTAAACAAAAAAAATGCCAGACGATTTTTCGTCTGACATTTTGTCATTATTTTATAATTTCATTCTATTTACGATATAGCTTCCGGTGAAGACTGTGCTGTAAAAGACAACTTGTCCTTATCGTTCTCATCAATCTTCACATGTATAGTAGCACCCGGTTCTACCTCACTGTTTATCAACAACTCTGATATACCGTCTTCCATATATGTCTGGATTGCCCTGCGAAGCGGACGTGCGCCATATTGCAAATCCGTTCCATGATCTGCTATAAAATCCTTAACATCGTCTGCCATAACCAGTTTGTATCCCAAACCGTCAACACGTTTCAGTAATCCCTGCAATTCAATTTCTACAATAGCTCTGATAGCATCACGGTCAAGCTGATCAAATGTTATAATTTCATCCACACGATTCAGAAATTCCGGTGCAAAAGATTTATTCAAAGCCTTTTGTATGACACTTCTTGAATATTCCTTGTCATTGCCATCATGAATCTGAGCAGAAAAACCTACACCGCGACCAAATTCCTTAAGCTGACGCGTACCCACATTCGAGGTCATGATAATGACAGTATTCTTAAAGTCGACAGTTCTGCCATTACTGTCAGTCAGGCGTCCTTCATCCATCACCTGCAGCAATAAATTAAATACGTCTCCATGGGCTTTCTCTATCTCATCAAGCAAAACTATAGAGTAGGGACGCCGACGTACTTTCTCTGTTAATTGTCCACCTTCTTCATATCCCACATATCCGGGAGGAGCTCCTACAAGACGCGAAACAGTAAATTTCTCCATGTATTCACTCATATCAATGCGTATCATTGCATCTGTAGAGCCGAACATATATTTTGCCAATTCTTTTGCCAGCAATGTCTTACCTACACCGGTTGGTCCCAAGAACATAAATGTACCAATCGGGCGGTTAGGATCTTTCAGACCGATACGGCTTCGCTGGATAGCACGTACAAGCTTATCTATCGCGGTATCCTGGGCTATCACCTTTTTCATCAATTCATCACGCATTCCTTTCAAACGGATACCTTCGGCCTGCGCCATTCGCTGGACAGGCACTCCCGACATCATAGAAACAACCTCCGCAATCTGATTTTCATCAACTACTTCCCGGTTTTCCTTCAGACTTTCTTCCCAACGCTGCTTCATTTCTTCCAGCTCTGCCTGCATCTGTTTCTCCCTGTCACGGTATCCTGCTGCCAATTCATAATTCTGAGCTTTCACAGCCTCATTCTTATGCATTCGCATTTCATCAATACTCTTTTCTTTACCTTCTATCTCTTTAGGTACCGTAATATTTGTCAGATGAACACGTGAACCGGCTTCATCAAGTGCATCAATAGCCTTGTCCGGGAAGTTGCGGTCACTGATATAGCGGTCGGTCAGTCTGACACAGGCTTCCAGAGCATCGGGAGTATATATTACGTTATGATGGTCTTCATACTTATCCTTGATATTTTTCAATATCTGTAAAGTTTCTTCAGCTGTTGTAGCTTCTACGAGAACCTTCTGAAAACGACGTTCCAAAGCACCGTCTTTTTCAATTGACTTACGATACTCGTCAAGCGTAGTTGCCCCTATACACTGTATTTCCCCACGGGCCAGTGCCGGTTTCAGCATATTGGCAGCATCCATTGAACCTGGTGCAGAGCCAGCTCCAACAATAGTATGGATTTCGTCAATAAAGAGAATAATGTTCGGATTCTCTTTCAACTCATTGAGGATTGAACGTATGCGCTCTTCAAACTGTCCACGATATTTTGTTCCGGCTACTACCGATGTCATATCCAGTGCTACAACACGTTTGTCAAATAAAATACGAGAAACTTTCTTTTCTACGATACGCATGGCAAGACCTTCTACAATCGCAGATTTACCAACTCCAGGTTCTCCAATCAGTACGGGATTGTTTTTCTTTCTTCTGCTCAAGATCTGGGCCAGACGTTCTATTTCCTTTTCACGTCCTACAACTGGATCCAGCTTTCCTTCTTCAGCAGCTTTTGTCATGTCCATACCAAACATATCAAT
Source organism: uncultured Phocaeicola sp. (assembly GCA_944320885.1). Classification (GTDB taxonomy): domain Bacteria; phylum Bacteroidota; class Bacteroidia; order Bacteroidales; family Bacteroidaceae; genus Phocaeicola_A. The sequence continues at coordinate 5,098 of CALUJE010000040.1, read as the reverse complement.
AGTCGGCGTATCATTTGCCGGACGACGTGTCTGAGTCTGGGTTTGGGCATTACGTCCTCCCATACTTCCCGATGATGCGTTACTGTTACTTTTCGGAGCATCTTCTTCATCGTCCTCTTCTTCAAATGTTCCCATTCCGGCATTGATATCCTGTTGTTTCAACGATAACTGTTCAAACACCAGTTTATACGTCACATCGTTCTTTTCCAAAACTTTTGCTGCTATATTATCATGTTGTTTCAATATTGCAAGCAACAGATGCTCATCGCTTACAATGTCATTTTTCAATAGTTTTGCTTCCAAAATACCTAATCTTAAAATACGTGCACTGACTTCATCCAAAATTATCTCATTCTCTGCACTCCAATTATTAAAAGGGACATTCTTCTCCGTATTGTCAGCTATTGCTTCAATCTCACTTTTAATGTTGTCAAGATTGACATAAAAACGCTGCAATATCTCTATAGATTTTCCTGTACCATCCTTGATCAATCCCAGCAATAAATGCTCCGGACCGACATGATCATTATGCAAACGAAGTGCTTCTTGCTTGCTATAAATCAATATTTCTGATATTTTCTGTGAGAATTGATTGTTCATAATATCACTTCTTACCCCTCATTATGTTTGTACTTGCAAATATACATAGATTTTATCATAACCTGTCATTATTATAACATACTACAAATAATGTGCCATTAAAGCGGATAAATATGTACTCTAAAGATAAATCAGGAGTATATTTATGAATATTGACATATAAAACAAAATAAACTAATAAAGGTTACATTTTAGTTTTTCAACCAAAAATATTCTCAATCTCACAAAAAAGCTGTATTTTAGCATGATTTTTTATGAGATTATTAGACGTATAATTAATATTCATTTTAAATGATTGAACAAGACAGAATTATAAAAATTAACATCGAGGAAGAAATGAAGACGTCGTACATTGATTATTCAATGTCGGTTATTGTAGCGAGAGCCCTTCCAGATGTAAGAGACGGTTTCAAACCAGTTCATCGCCGTATATTATATGGTATGATGGAACTAGGCAATACATCAGATAAACCCTACAAAAAATCAGCAAGAATTGTCGGAGAGGTTTTAGGTAAATATCATCCGCATGGAGATTCATCCGTATATGGAGCTCTTGTTCGTATGGCGCAAAACTGGGCAATGCGCTATCCTTTGGTCGACGGACAGGGAAACTTTGGTTCTGTTGACGGTGATAGCCCTGCTGCTATGCGTTATACTGAAGCCCGCCTGAAAAAGCTGGGTGAAGAAATGATGCAAGATCTGTATAAGGAAACTGTTGACTTCCAAAATAACTTCGACGATACATTACAAGAACCAACAGTCATGCCAACACGTATCCCCAATCTTCTGGTAAACGGAGCTTCGGGTATTGCTGTAGGTATGGCAACCAATATACCTCCACATAATCTTTCAGAAGTCATTGATGCATGCGTGGCATACATAGATAATAACGATATTGATACTGACGGATTGATGCAATATGTAAAAGCTCCAGACTTCCCGACAGGTGGCTATATATATGGTATCAATGGAGTACGTGATGCATATGAAACTGGCCGTGGCCGAGTTATCATGCGTGCCAAGGCTGAAATAGAGACCGGAGATACGCACGACAAGATTATCGTAAACGAAATTCCATACAACGTCAACAAGGCCGAATTAATCAAAAGCATCGCCGACCTAGTAAGCGAAAAGAAAATAGACGGAATTTCAAATGTAAACGATGAGTCTGACCGTGAAGGTATGCGTATCGTTGTTGATGTAAAAAGAGATGCCAACGCAAGTGTTGTATTAAACAAACTGTTTAAAATGACAGCCTTGCAAACATCTTTCAGTGTAAATAACATCGCATTGGTTCACGGACGTCCAAAAACGTTGAGCCTTAAAGATTGCATCAGATATTTTGTAGAGCATCGTCACGATGTTGTAATACGCCGTACCCAGTTTGATCTGCGTAAGGCAAAAGAACGTGCACACATATTGGAAGGCTTAATCATAGCTTCTGACAACATCGATGAAGTTATCCGCATAATCAAAGCCGCAAAAACTCCCAATGATGCCATCACTGGCCTGATGGAGCGCTTTGGACTCACGGAAATCCAGTCTCGTGCCATCGTTGAAATGCGTTTGAGACAGCTTACAGGTCTATTGCAAGATCAGCTTCACGCTGAATATGAAGAGATTAAGCGTAAGATTGAATATTATGAAGAAATTCTCTCTAATGAAGAAACTTGCAAAAAAGTTATAAAGGATGAACTGATTGAAGTAAAAGAGAAATATGGAGACGAACGCCGCTCTGAAATTGTCTATTCTTCTGAGGAATTTAATCCTGAAGACTTTTATTCTGACGATGAAATGGTTATCACGATTTCACATTTGGGATACATCAAACGTACTCCATTATCTGAATTCCATGCCCAAAATAGGGGAGGTATCGGAGCTAAGGGAAGTGAAACCCGTGATGCGGATTTCGTAGAAAACATATACCCCGCAACAATGCACAATACAATGCTCTTCTTCACACAGAAAGGACGTTGCTATTGGTTAAAAGTATATGAAATTCCTGAAGGTTCCAAAAATTCAAAAGGACGCGCCATACAAAATCTTCTGAATATAGATTCAGATGATATGGTCACAGCGTTTATACGTGTAAAAACGCTGAATGATTCAGAATATATAAATAATCATTATTTATTGTTCTGTACCAAGAACGGAACTATAAAGAAAACACGCCTGGAACAATATTCACGCCCACGACAGAATGGTGTAAACGCAATCAATATTGTCAATGATGATAAAGTCATAGAGGTAAGAATGACCAATGGCGACAATGAAATAATCATTGCAAACAGAAATGGTCGTGCAATACGCTTCCATGAAAGCGCAGTACGTGAAATGGGACGTACAGCCACGGGTGTAAGAGGTATCACACTTGACGAAGATGGCAGCGATGAAGTTATCGGAATGATTTGCATTAAAGATCCGGAAAAAGAATCTATAATGGTTGTATCTGAGCAAGGATACGGAAAACGTTCTGATATTGAAGATTATCGTAAAACCAATCGAGGTGGTAAAGGCGTTAAGACATTAAACATTACTGAGAAAACAGGAAAACTTGTTGCAATCAAGAGTGTTACCGATGAAAACGATTTAATGATTATAAATAAATCTGGTATCACCATACGTCTGAAAGTTTCTGATGTACGTATCATGGGCCGTGCAACTCAGGGTGTTCGTTTGATAAATCTTGAAAAAAGAAATGATCAGATAGCATCTGTATGTAAAGTGAACACAGAAGCTGACGAAGAAGAACAACCTCAAAAGGATGATAATGATTTGGAAACAAACAACACCAGTGAAGAGGTTGATAATATAAACTCAACAGAAGACATAAATAATTAAGTGAATAACTATTAATTATCAAGATTATGAAAAAAGTATTATTATCTGTAGCCGTATTAATGGTGTCATGCGTTGCTTTCGGACAGACTAAGGCTGTGAAAGAGGCAAAAAGACAGGCTGACGCCAAGAAATTTGCTGAAGCAGAACAGTTAATTAATGGAGCTTTAACAAATGATGAAACAAAGAACGATGCTAACACTTGGAATGTAGCAGGTTATATCCAACAAAAAATTAATGAAGACGAGAACACAAAAGCATATTTGAAACAAGCTTTTGATACCGTTAAAATGTACAATAGTACATTCAAAATGTTCGAATACTTTAATAAGTGTGACGAACTGGAACAGATTCCTAATGAAAAAGGAAAAATAAAAATCAAATTCAGAAAGAACAATGCTGCTACATTGAAACAAAATCGCCCGAACTTAATCAATGGTGGTGTGTTCTATTTCAATCAAGGAAAAGATGCTGAAGCATATGACTATTTCAGCTTATACATAGATTCTTCAAACTATCCTATGCTTAAAGAGGAAAACATTGCAGCAACAGACAGCATGCTTCCAACAATTGCATATTACGCATCTTTGGCTGCAACTAAAATGGCTCAGGATGCAGGAGTGAAGAAAGATGCAGCAGCAGAAAAGAGCAATTATCAGAATGTATTGAAATATGTTGATTTGGCATCAAAAGATGTTGAAAATGGAAAATTTGCAATGGAATTCAAAGCAAGTGCATACAAAGCATTAGGCGATACAGTTCAATGGGTTAATACCTTAAAAGAAGGTATGCAGAGATTCTCTGACCATCCTTTCTTCTTTGGTCATTTGATTGATTATTATTCAAATTCTGGTAAATATGCAGAGGCTGTTAGCTTTGCTGATGAAATGATTGCAAAGAATGGTGATTCTGCATTCTATCAGTATGTAAAAGGATACTTGTATCAGAATATGAAAGATTATAACAATGCAATTCCTGCATACGAAAAAGCAATCTCTCTTGATCCTAATTATGCTGAAGCTTATTCTAACTTAGGTTTGTGCTATTGCCAACAAGCTATTGAATATGGTGAAAAAGCCGTATCTGATATTGACGATCCTAAATATCAAGAGGAACAAGCTAAAATCAAAGAATTCTATGAAAAAGCTAAACCATATTATGAAAAAGTTCGTAGCCTGCAACCAGACAAAAGAGAATTATGGTTAAACGGACTCTATACAATCTATTATAAACTTAATATGGGTGAAGAGTTCAAAGAAGTAGAAAAATTGATGAATAATTAATTGATTCTATAAACAGAATAAAAATCCCATCCAGGCTTACCTGGATGGGATTTTTTTATGTGTCCTTTGAAAGGAATAGAATTAAAAGTACGATAATAGGAAAGAGAGAAAAGTGAAAATACTCCTTTGTTTTTATTATATATTAAACATAATACTGATTATAAAAAACTAAAGGAACATTTTTTATAACCACGTGTCCTTTTTTTAAAAGCACGCGTGGTTTTATTGGAAAGCACGTATGCTTTTAGAAAAAGGACACGTGCTTTTTATCTTTAAATCCCTAAGTTTACCACTTAATCGTTAAATAACGTGAGTTCGATGAATTTAGAATAAGGCAAGCTGTGTATCCAATGTGCGTTGTACATGGATGCAAGGCT
>CALUJE010000039.1 GCA_944320885.1 uncultured Phocaeicola sp. | reverse complement strand
CTCAATTTTCATACCTCCGCTGAATGTTTCTTCAAAAATATTTCCTAATGTTGCACTTGCTGGTTGACTCTGCCCTTGACTGAAACTTAGCCTACAGCAATAACAAAAAAAATAAATAGCTGCACAAAATTCAAAAAATCTTCTATTTTTGCAAAGTGAAGTTAAATATAAAAACATATTATCATAGTAAGGATATTCCCGACAATATAAAAGGGGACAACTTTTTCCATTCCAAAGAGTTTTTTACAATCTGTGAAAAAACTCCTGGTTACCAACCTCTGTTTTTTATAGCATACGAAAATGAACGCCCCATAGGACAACTGTTGGGAATCATACGGAAGAGCATAAGAAAATTTCCTCCTTCATTAATAAAAAGGTGTGAAATTTATGGAACTGGCGAATATGAGAAGAATTATCCTCAAGAAGATATTTTCAAAGAATTACTATATAGTTTGACCTTAACAGCCATAAAAAAATGCTTTCTCATCGAATTCCGTAATCTGGACAATCCCTTATTTGCATACAAGCATTTCAGAGCCAACCAATATTTCCCCATCAATTGGCTGCGAATACACAATTCGTTACACAGCAAAAAGCCGGAAGAACGTTTGAGTTCGTCCAGAAAAAAACAAATAAAAAGCGGGCTGAAAAATGGAGCATCCATCCACATAGCTCAGGATAAGAATGAAATACAAGCGTTCCTCAAACTTCTAAAAAAATACTACGCTTCCAAAGTACGCAAACATTTTCCCAATATTAAATTCTTCCTTGAACTGGTTAACGAATATCCTCAGACCGGGAAAATATTTATTGTCAAATATAAGAATAAAATAATAGGAGGCTCATTTTGCATATTCTCAAACGATAATGCATATTTATGGTTTTCGGCAGGTTTACGCAAAAGCTATCCGAGACAATATCCGGGAATTCTTGCCGTTTGGGGAGCATTGACATATGCATATGATAATGGGTATAAGCATATGGAATTTATGGATGTAGGGCTTCCATTCAAATATTATGGTTATCCGGATTTTATCCTTCGATTTGGGGGTATTCAATACGGGACCAGACGCTGGTTCCGGTTCAGATGGAAATGGTTAAACCGAATCATTACCAAATGCTATATATGATTATAATCCAACAAATAGACAGGATATAATTGCTCCATTATCTTATATCATTCGACAATGATTACATTTTGCATAGTCAAAAGAAAAACTATTAAGATTTAAATAACATTTCTTTGCTACAAAATAATTGAAGAAAAATTTCTTTATTCAGGGCAAAAACACTATTTTTATCCCAATTTAAAAACATAGTATTTTTAACTAAAAGAAAGAATCATGAAAATTTCACACATTGAGCATTTAGGCATTGCTGTAAAAAGCATAGAGGAAGCTCTTCCTTATTATGAAAATGTATTAGGTCTCAAATGTTATAATATTGAAACTGTAGAGGACCAAAAAGTAAGAACAGCATTCTTAAAAGTTGGAGAAACTAAAATCGAACTTCTTGAACCAACATGCCCAGAAAGCACTATTGCTAAATTTTTAGAGAACAAAGGTGCTGGAGTACATCATGTTGCATTTGCTATCGAAGACGGTGTGGCTAATGCTCTTGCCGAAGCAGAAGAAAAAGGTATCCGTTTAATTGACAAAGCACCCCGTAAGGGAGCTGAAGGATTAAACATCGCCTTCCTTCACCCAAAGTCAACCTTGGGAGTTCTTACAGAATTATGTGAAAAATAACACCTTATTATATATAAAACGACTTATACCGTTATGAGTAAACAAATAGAAAAAATCAAGGAGCTCGTAGAACTTCGTACCCAAGCTCGTTTGGGTGGTGGTGAAAAAGCTATTGGCAAACAGCATGAAAAAGGAAAATACACCGCACGTGAACGCATTGCCATGTTGCTGGACGAAGGTAGTTTTGAAGAACTGGATATGTTCGTACGCCACAGATGTACAAACTTCGGTCAGGAAAAGAAATCATTCCCTGGAGATGGTGTTGTTACTGGTTATGGAACAATAGACGGACGTTTGGTCTATATCTTCGCACAAGATTTCACCGTATTTGGAGGTTCTTTGTCAGAGACAATGGCACAGAAAATATGCAAAGTAATGGATTTGGCAATGAAAATGGGAGCTCCTGTTATCGGTATCAATGACTCAGGAGGTGCTCGTATTCAGGAAGGAATCAACGCTTTGGCAGGATATGCAGAGATTTTCCAACGCAATATTCTTGCATCGGGAGTTATACCGCAAATTTCCGGTATCTTCGGACCATGTGCCGGAGGTGCAGTATATTCACCGGCTTTGACCGACTTTACTTTAATGATGGAAGGAACTTCATACATGTTCTTGACCGGACCGAAAGTTGTTAAGACTGTAACCGGAGAAGATGTTTCTCAAGAAGATCTTGGAGGTGCCAGCGTACACTCAACCAAATCTGGTGTTACTCACTTCACAGCATCAACAGAAGAAGAAGGTCTTGCTCTTATACGTAAATTGTTAAGCTACATTCCACAAAACAATATGGAAGAAGCTCCTTACGTAGAATGTACAGATCCTATCGATCGTATGGAAGACTCTCTCAATGAGATTATACCAGACAATCCCAATAAAGCATACGATATGTATAATGTTATTGGAGCTATCGTTGATAACGGCGAATTCCTGGAAGTACAGAAGAACTATGCAACCAATATCATCATTGGTTTTGCACGCTTCAACGGCCAGTCTGTAGGTATTGTTGCTAATCAACCATGTCGTTATGCAGGTGTTCTTGACTGCAACGCTTCAAGAAAGGGTGCACGATTTGTACGTTTCTGCGATGCATTCAATATTCCAATCGTATCATTGGTAGATGTTCCGGGATTCCTCCCAGGTACCGGCCAAGAATATAATGCCGTAATCTTGCATGGAGCAAAACTTCTGTATGCATACGGTGAAGCTACAGTACCCAAGGTAACAGTTACATTGCGTAAATCATACGGAGGTTCACATATCGTAATGAGCTGTAAGCAATTGAGAGGCGACATGAATTATGCATGGCCTTCTGCAGAAATCGCAGTTATGGGTGGTGCAGGTGCAGTAGAAGTGCTTTATGCTAAAGAAGCTAAAGAAGCTGAAGATCCAAAAGCTTTCATGGCTGAAAAAGAAGCAGAATATACCAAACTCTTTGCTAATCCATACAATGCAGCCAAATATGGTTACATTGATGATGTTATTGAACCGCGTAATACTCGTTTCCGCATCATACGGGCATTGGCGCAATTACAAACTAAGCGAGTTACAAATCCAGCAAAGAAACACGGTAATATTCCTTTGTAACAGCATCACATTTACATAAAAACATGCAAATATGAATAAATACAAAAATTATCTTTTAGGAATATTATTAGCTATAGGATTTGTTTCTTGTAGTAACAATCAAGAAAGCGCCTCTAAATTATTAATTAATGAGGTGTTAACAGATAATGTAACTAATTTCCAGGATGATTATGGCATTCATAGTGCATGGATTGAAATATTTAACAAATCATATGGAAGTGTTGACCTGGCAGGTTGCTTATTAAAAGTAAGCAACACTCCAGGTGACACAACTGTATACATTATTCCTAAAGGAGATGTTCTGACAAGCATCAAGCCTCGTCAACATGCTCTTTTTTGGGCAGATGCCAAACCTAGTAGAGGAACCTTCCATACGAACTTTAAACTAGATACTGAACGTCCGAATTGGATAGGTCTCTATGATTCTGGCAATAAACTGTTAGATCAGATTACAGTTCCCATACTTGATGCAGACAAATCATATGCACGCATCAAGGATGCTGATAAAGAATGGGAGGTAAAAGGTGGAAGCATCGCTAAATATGTCACTCCAAGTACGAATAACCAGACCATTGACAAAAACGAAAAAGTTGAAAAGTTTGCCCAACATGACAGTACCGGTATCGGTATGTCTATATCTGCAATGTCAGTTGTATTTGTAGGGCTTCTTCTTTTATACATCATTTTCCGAACTCTTGGAAAAACAGTTTATAGAAATAAAAAAACTGACAAACAACCTGTAACAAATATGAAACAAGAAGAAACGGCAAAAAAGACAGTTGAATGTACGGATGAAGTATATGCAGCTATTGCAATGGCACTTCATGAAGAATTGGGAGGAGTGCATGACATTGAATCTAATGTACTGACAATCCGTCATATCCAATCACCATGGAACGCAAGATATACAGCTTTGCGTGTAGCCCCCGAGAAAAAATATTAAAACAATAACTTTTAATGATATTTTATTATGAAAGAATATAAATATACCATCAACGGTAAAGAATACAAAGTAACAATTGGCGAAATAGAAGGAAATATTGCCAATGTAGAGGTAAACGGTCAATCTTACAAGGTAGAAATGGAGAAAAAAGAAGTTGCAGAAAAACCGACAGTACGTCCGGTTGCCAAACCTGCTCCAGCTCCAGCAAAACCAGCAGCTCAACCAGCAGCAGCCCAACCCGCAGCAGCAGGCAGCGGTAAAGGTGTAAAATCTCCTCTTCCAGGCGTAATTTTGGACGTTAAAGTAAACGTTGGCGATGAAGTTAAGAAAGGACAGACTGTAGTGATTCTCGAAGCCATGAAAATGGAAAATAACATCAATGCAGATCGCGACGGAAAGATTACAGCCATTAACGTAAAACAAGGAGATTCAGTTCTTGAAGGAACTGACCTGGTGATGATTGGATAATAATTAACATATGGGAGAATTTATATCATTTATAGTAAATAATCTAGCAGACTTCTGGACATACACAGGCTTTTGCAATGCTACACCCGGGCATCTGATAATGATCCTGGTTGGATTGTTGTTCATTTACCTAGCCATAGCAAAAGAATTTGAGCCAATGCTACTGATTCCTATCGGATTCGGAATCCTGATAGGAAACATACCTTTTAATATCGAAGCGGGACTGAAAGTTGGTATTTACGAAGAAGGCTCTGTATTGAATATTCTATACCAGGGAGTAACATCCGGTTGGTATCCACCGTTAATATTCTTAGGTATCGGAGCAATGACAGATTTTTCGGCGCTAATATCCAACCCCAAATTGTTATTAATCGGTGCAGCTGCCCAATTTGGTATTTTTGGAGCTTATATGATTGCTCTTGAAATGGGATTTACCCCCAGTCAGGCTGGTGCAATAGGTATTATTGGAGGAGCAGATGGCCCGACAGCCATATTCCTTTCTTCCAAACTGGCACCTAATCTAATGGGAGCAATTGCCGTCTCGGCATACTCATACATGGCTCTGGTTCCAGTAATCCAGCCTCCTATCATGCGCCTGCTTACAACCAAGAAAGAACGCGTTATGCGTATGCCGGCACCACGTGCCGTATCGCATACAGAAAAAGTAATGTTCCCCATCATAGGTTTATTGCTGACTTGTTTCTTGGTTCCTTCTGGCTTGCCATTGTTGGGAATGCTGTTCTTCGGAAACTTACTAAAGGAAAGTGGAGTAACCCGCCGCTTGGCAGAAACAGCTCGTGGTCCGCTGATTGATACTATTACTATTTTACTTGGATTAACTGTAGGCGCTTCAACACAAGCATCAGAGTTCCTGACATTCGACTCTATCAAGATTTTTGCCTTAGGAGCTCTTTCATTTGTTATCGCTACAGCATCCGGTGTGATTTTCGTTAAGATTTTCAACCTGGTATTACCCAAGCATAAACGCATTAATCCGCTAATCGGTAATGCCGGAGTATCAGCAGTGCCTGATTCTGCACGTATTTCTCAAGTAGTTGGATTGGAATATGACCCGACAAACTATTTGTTAATGCATGCAATGGGCCCGAATGTAGCCGGTGTTATAGGTTCAGCCGTTGCTGCAGGTATATTACTTGGATTCTTAATGTAACCCCGTATTTTTATAATAAAGAAATACGAATACAACAACTGCCGACATGGAATTATCAAAAATATCCATATCGGCAGTTTTATTTATAATCAATTATGATAAACGTTGGAAGTAAAATATTTATTTCAAAATTTTGTTTTCCGAATCAGGAAATGCGACTTTTGGTTTGAATTGCTTAGCTTCCTCAAAATCCATCATTGCATATGACATAATAATTACCACATCTCCTACTTGAACCTTACGGGCAGCAGCACCATTCAGGCAGATGCAACCCGTTCCTCTTTCACCTTTTATCACATAAGTCTCAAAACGCTCACCATTATTATTATCAACGATTGCAACCTTCTCACCTGCAATCAAATTAACGGCATCCATTAAATCTTCGTCAATAGTAATACTTCCCATGTAATTCAGATTGGCCTCTGTTACACGTACACAATGAAGTTTCGACTTTAATACTTCAATCATCATTTCCTTATATTCTTTTTTATAAAGCAAAAACCGAAATCGTTATTATTCCTTATATTTAATATTATCAATCAAACGAACTTCACCACAATAAACCGTAATACAGCCAACGATATAATCAGAATCGTTCCAGTCTGAAACTGTCTGTAAAGTCCGTCCATCTACTACTTCAAAATATTCCAGACGCAAACCTTCTACCGCATCGATAGAATGTTCTACCCAAGCTTTAGTTTCTGCAAGAGTATGTGTCTTCGCATATTCCAAGCTTGCAAATAATGTCTTTGATATATTCAATGCTGTAGTGCGTTGTTCTGAAGAAAGCAATGCATTACGACTGCTCAAAGCCAATCCATCTTCTTCACGCACAATAGGACATCCGACAATTTCCAAAGGGAAATTCATCTGACGTACCATCTCACGTATGATTGCCAGCTGCTGAAAATCCTTTTCACCGAAATAAGCCCGGTCAGGGTTTACTGCAAGAAACAATTTACTAACAATCTGGCATACACCGTTAAAGTGTCCCGGACGATAAATACCTTCCATAACCGTATCTAACGGTGCAAAGCTAAAGTGTCTAGTATCTTGTTCAGGATACATTTCTTCAACAGAAGGAGCAAACACAAAAGATGCGCCTACACTTTCCAACAAATTGCAATCAGCTTCCAATGTACGCGGATATTTAATCAAATCGTTTTTGTCATTAAACTGTGTTGGATTTACAAAAACGCTAACTACCGCTACATCATTCTCTGCAACACAACGTTTCACCAAAGATGCATGACCTGCATGCAAAGCTCCCATTGTAGGTACAAGACCTATCTTTTTCCCCTGCACTCTCAATGCATCAAGCGCAAGTTGTAATTCTTGAATAGTATGTACTAATTTCATCCTTGTATATTTTATTGATTTTCACGTTTGAAAATCGCTGCAAAATAAACTATTATTTAGCATATAAAGAAACATATTAAGACAAATTTTAGTCAATAAAAAATGAGCACAAACCTTTTTATGTCACCAAAAACACTCATAAACAAATCCTCTATTGACTTAAAAAAGAATAATTAACGGTACCTTATTGTCCTTTTCGTCAATAATTTATATCTTTGCAAAACGATTTATGACAAAGATAAATAACAATGAAGGCAAATAAAATCTTATTTATTACTCAAGAAATTACCCCTTATGTACCTCAATCTCAAATGTCTGTAACAGGCAGAGAACTACCTCAATATATTCAAGAGACCGGACGTGAAATCAGAACATTCATGCCAAAATGGGGAATTATCAATGAGCGTAGAAACCAACTTCACGAAGTTATCCGTCTTTCCGGTATGAATCTCATCATTGATGATACAGACCATCCATTGATAATAAAAGTTGCATCAATACAAGCTGCCCGCATGCAGGTATACTTCATAGACAATGATGACTATTTTCAGCACCGTCAAATGGTAGCAGATGAAAATGGAGAGGAATATAATGACAATGATGAAAGAGCAATCTTTTATGCACGCGGTGTTCTTGAAACAGTGAAAAAGCTTCGCTGGTGTCCGGAAGTTATTCATTGTCACGGATGGATGAGTGCTTTGGCACCGCTATATATCAAAAAAGCATATTGTGACGAGCCCTCATTCAGAGATACCAAAATCATATATTCAACTTATGGCACAGATTTCCAGTCGGCAATAAGAAAAGATTTGGGAGCACGTGTTACATTAAAAGGAATTGACGAAAACGATATTAAAATATTAAACTCCGCACAAAACTGTCTAGACATAGAAAAAATAGCTATCGCATATTCTGACGGACTCATCATGAATAGCGAAAACGCAAAACAAGAGCTGGCAGATTATGCACGCGAACTGAACAAGCCTGTATTGGAATATCAGGCAGATGACCAAATGTTTAAAGACGCTTGCAGCAAGTTCTATGATGAAGTGTGGAGCAAAGGAAAAGAGTGAAATTCTGTATTCTCCATATTAACGAACAACACAAACAATGAAAATTAAAAATATAATTAAAGGAGCGTTTGTTGGCATTTTAACCACATGTGCCATATCATGTGATGACAACACATCGAATTTAGGCTTGGAAGTTATGCCAGACAACGATTTTACTATCAGCACTCAAGAAAGCTATCCCAGTGAAATCAGTTCTTACAAAGTAGATAGTATTCTGGCGCGCAGTACCACTGCCTATTTGGGAAAGTTTACCGATCCATATACCGGTACGGTTTTCCAATCAGACTTCCTTACCCAATTCTATTGTCCGGAGGGTTTTGAATTTCCAGACAAGGAGTTAATGAAAAATCCGGATGCTCCAGAAGCTAAAGATATAGAACTTAACTTATATTATTCTACCTATTTTGGAGATTCGATTTCACCGCAAAAACTTGCAGTATATGAGTTAAACAAAGTTCTGTTGCCGGACGAATTGTATTATACCAATCTCGATGCAACCGAATTTTATGATGCTAGTCAGGCACCTTTGGCAACCCAGGCATACACTGCCATAGATATGGTCAATGGCGACTCTCTTTATGAAACAAACGGAGTTCATATGGTTTCTATTAAGTTACCTAAAGGTTTTGGTAACAGAATAATAAAATCATACTATGACAATCCAGAGAACTTCCAGAATTCTGAAAAATTCATCAACAATGTATTGAAAGGATTCTATATAAAGAACGAACAGGGAGACGGTGCAATCTTAAATATCAACTACGTGCATTTGAATGTATATTTCGAATACAATATTGAAAGTTCAAGTGGAAAGGTTGACTCTCTTATAACGGCATACAGCCAATTTATCGCAACACCGGAAGTTGTACAGGAAAATCATTTCCAAACAGACAATCTGGAACAGATACTTGAAGACGAAAGTTGTGCATACATTCAAACACCGGGAGGAATATTCCCTGAAATAACCTTACCGATTGATGATGTATCATTAAACGACACCATCAACTCTGCTTCACTTACCATATACAGAAAAAACAATCTTAACGGCACCCCCTATCAGATGGGAACACCAAGTGAGCTGATAATGGTACGTAAATGTGAATTGAAAGATTTCTTCGAAAAACAAAATGTTCCAGACTACAAGACATCTTATATTGCATATTTGTCAGGTAATCAATATACATATTCCAATATAACAAACCTGATAAATTATTTGAGAAGACAGAAACGGGATAATCCGGAAACATATAATAAAGACGAAGATTGGAATAAAGTTGTATTGGTTCCTATCACAGAAGTAACCCAGACTTCGGGAAGCACCACCACAATAGTCAGAGTGCTCCATGATTTGAGCCTGAACTTTACCAAACTGAAAAGAGAAGATATAAAACTATCTATCATTTACAGTAAATACAACGAATAATTATAACTTATAAAAAATAAAATCAAGGCTATTATTTTTTAAGCCATAACTTATGAATTATATGATTTATAAGTTATAAATTTAAAAAAGGACGGGAACTTTTTAAAAAAGTTCCCGTCCTTTTTTAAATCAGTCAGTTATGTTTTCAAAAACATTCCTTTAAAGAAATTTTTCTATATACAATTTACTACTTTTGCATATAAACCAAAACAAATTGAATATATGAACAAGACTTACACCGCAATGATGTCTGCAGCAATGCTATTAGCATCATGTTCTACAGACGGCACTCAGAACAAGTCCGACGACGCTGTTGTTATCGGGAAACAGGAAGTCACAATTGAAAACGGACAACTAACCCCCGAAGCTCTATGGGCCATGGGAAGAATTGGCAGTATTGCCGTATCACCCGACGCACAAAAGATTGCATACACCGTAGCATACTATAGTGTTCCAGAAAACAAGAGTCACAATGTAATTTATCTGATGAATTCTGACGGCAGCGATAATGCATTGCTGACTCAAAACGCCAACAATGAAGGAGAACCATGCTGGATAAAAAATGGCAGCAAAATAGCCTACCTGAGTTCAGCAAACGGAAAGAATGAAATCTGGGAAATGAATCCAGACGGAAGTGAACGGAAAATGATAGCCTCATATGACAAAGACATCGAAGGATTCGCATTTTCACCCGATGAAAAGAAACTTCTGTTTATCGCACAAGTAAAATACGGAGAAACAACCGCTGATATCTATCCAGACTTGCCTAAAGCATCCGGACGCATAGTAAACGACTTGATGTATAAACATTGGGATGAATGGGTAGAAAGCATTCCTCACCCATTTGTTGCCGATTTTGATGGGAAATCCATCAGCAATGTAACAGACATACTGGAAGGAGAACCTTACGAATCACCCATGAAACCTTTTGGAGGTATCGAACAGCTTGCATGGAGTCCCGACTCAAAAAGCATAGCATATACTTGCAGGAAAAAGACCGGAAAAGATTATGCCTTGTCTACCGATTCAGACATATATCTGTATAGTCTCGACACCAAACAGACTTCAAATCTCTGCAAGAGCGAATCAGCCAAAAAAGCAACAGGAAACGGCAAACCGCAAGATTTGAATATGGGATATGATACCAACCCGCAATTCTCTCCCGACGGTAATTGCATCGCATGGCAAAGTATGGCCAGAGACGGATATGAAAGTGACCGTAACAGACTCTGCGTATACGACCTAAAGAATCAAACCAAGACTTATGTCACCGAAAGTTTTGATTCCAATGTAGACAGCTATTGTTGGAACAAGGATTCACAATCATTATACTTCACCGGAGTTTGGCATGCTACAAGCATGATATATAAAACGAATCTTAATGGAGAAGTAGAAAAACTGACAGATGGCATGTTCGACTATAATTCGGTAAGCTTACTAGGAGACAAACTGATAAGTAAACGTCACTCTCTCAGCACACCTGATGAAATATACAGTGTAGAGCCCTCATCTGGAAAGATTGCTCAGCTAACAACTGAAAACAAACATATCCTCGACAAAATACAAATGGGAAAAGTGGAGGAAAGATGGATGAAAACTACCGATAACAAAGACATGCTGGTATGGATTATATATCCACCTCACTTTGACGCCAGCAAGAAATATCCTACCCTACTCTATTGTCAAGGAGGACCACAAAGTGCTGTAAGCCAATTCTGGTCATTCCGCTGGAATCCACAAATAATGGCAGCAAACGGATACATCGTTGTTGCTCCCAACCGAAGAGGACTTCCCGGATTCGGAAGTGAATGGCTTGAAGAAATCAGCGGAGATTACGGAGGACAATGTATGAAAGATTACCTGACAGCTATTGACACCTTTGCCAAAGAACCGTTTGTCGACAAAGACCATCTGGGCTGTGTCGGAGCAAGCTTTGGCGGATTCTCCGTATATTGGCTGGCCGGTCATCACAACAAACGCTTTAAAGCTTTTATTGCTCACGATGGAATATTCAATATAGAACAACAGTATCTGGAAACAGAAGAAATGTGGTTTGCCAATTGGGATATGGGTGGCTCCTATTGGGACAAGAACAATCAGATAGCCCAACGTACATTTGCCAACTCTCCTCACAAATTTGTAGATAAATGGGATACTCCTATCCTATGCATTCACGGAGAAAAAGATTATCGTATTCTTGCATCACAAGGTATGTCTGCATTCAATGCAGCTGTTCTTCGCGGTATCCCGGCTCAACTGTTGATATATCCCGATGAAAACCACTGGGTACTGAAACCACAAAATGGCGTTTTATGGCAACGCACATTCTTTAAATGGCTAGACAAATGGCTTAAACCGGCAAATGATGCAGCAACAGACAAATAATCAAACAATCATATAAAAAACAGAGACTGATTCTTCTTATTTCCAACGAATCAGTCTCTGTTTTTTTATAGTTCAAATAATGCCAATCTTCAGAAACAAAATTTTACAGACATTATTTTTTCAGCAATTCATTTCGCTTTTTCAGAAAGGTAAATCATCTTTATCATCAGCTGCAAAATCAGCCGGAGCTGCTGACGGGAATGGAGCAGCCATTGGTGGAACCTGTTCTGCCATAGGATTGGCTGTAACACGTTCTACTTTCCATGCTCTAATACTGTTAAACCAGCGATCTTGCCATTGACGGGCATCAATATCGAATGACACAGTCAGCTCTTCACCCATCTGGATATTAAATTGTGCTATTTTGTCTGCACCAAAAACCTCAAAACACATTTTGCGAGGATATTGGTCATGGTTTTCAATCACATATTCTTGAGCTTTCCACTCATTTCCTGTACTCTTTGAAACGCCTCCTTTAGGCTGGAGTATAGCAATAATCTTACCTGTAAATTCCATTATTTCTCATTATTAAATTGTTTGCGAATGTACACTTTTCCTCTTAATTAAACGAATTTTCAAATGTTTTTTTATGAGTGTTACATTTAAAATGATTAGTTTTGTAGACTAATAATAACATATAAACTTAAATAACATAAATATGAAATTTATAGTTTCAAGCACAGCTTTTCTTAGCCATTTACAAGCTATCAGCCGAGTTATCAATTCAAAAAATACACTCCCTATCATGGATTGTTTTCTTTTCAATCTGGAAGATGGAACCTTATATATTACAGCCTCAGACACAGAAACAACCATGTCAACTTCAATCGAAGTAACAGAAAGTGACAGCAATGGAAGTTTTGCCATAACAGCCCGCACATTGCTTGATGCAATGAAAGAAATTCCCGAACAGCCTGTTACATTCAACATAAATCTGCAGAGTCTGGAAATTACCGTACAATACATGAACGGACAATATTCAGTTATAGGACAAAACGCAGATGAATATCCAAGCCCTGTACATTTGGGAGAAAATTCCGTGCATCTTAATATTCCTGCAAACATATTGCTTGACGGAATTAACCGTACCATTTTTGCTACTGCCGATGACGAGCTTCGCCCTGTCATGAACGGAATCTATTTTGATATCACCCCGGAAGATGTTACCATGGTCGCATCTGATGGTCATAAATTGGTACGAAATAAAAATTATGCAGTTAAAGGCAGTGACAGAGCAGCTTTCATTCTGCCCAAAAAACCTGCGAACTTACTAAAGAATATTCTTACCAAAGAAGAAAATACTGTAAGCATTGATTTTGACGAGCGCAACGCGGTTTTTACAATGGAAAAATTCAAAATGATCTGTCGTCTGATTGAAGGTCGTTATCCTAATTACAACTCTGTAATTCCACAGGACAATCCTTACAAAATCATCATTGACCGCAATCTGTTCTTGAGCGCAATGCGACGCGTCTCCGTATTCTCTTCACAGTCAAGCAGCCTTGTTAAGCTTCGCCTTGAAGAAAACAAACTGATTATATCTACACAGGATATTGATTTCTCAACTTCAGCCGAAGAATCAATAATCTGCCAATATTCCGGAACACCAATGAGCATCGGATTCAAGGCTCCATTCCTGATTGATATTCTAAACAATACTCCAGGACAGGAAGTCATCATCGAGTTAGCCGACCCTTCACGCGCTGGTGTTATCGTTCCTTCTGAACAAGAAGAAGAAGGCAATTTATTGATGTTACTTATGCCAATGATGCTTAACGATTAATATTAGTAATATATTATCATGAAATTGAACTTGAAAAATCCGATTGTTTTCTTTGATTTGGAAACAACCGGTACCAATATAAACTCAGACCGCATTATAGAAATTTGCTATCTCAAAATATATCCTAACGGAAACGAGGAAAGCAAAACACTCAGAATAAATCCGGAAATGCACATTCCGGAAGCGTCGACAGCCATCCACGGAATACACGACGAGGATGTTGCCAACTGTCCACGCTTTAAAGAGGTTGCAGCCAACATTGCAAAGGACATTGAAGGCTGTGACCTGGGAGGATTTAATTCCAACCGTTTTGACATTCCCGTATTGGCTGAAGAATTTTTAAGAGCTGGTATAGACATCGATCTGAGCCGCAGAAAATTTGTCGACGTACAGGTTATTTATCATAAACTTGAACAACGTACATTATCAGCAGCATATAAATTCTACTGCAACAAGAATCTGGAAGATGCTCATACCGCAGAAGCAGATACACGAGCAACGTATGAAGTACTAAAAGCTCAATTAGATCGCTATCCTGATATTCTTCAAAATGACATTGCGTTTCTTGCCGATTATTCAAGCTATAACCGCAATGTGGATTTTGCCGGAAGAATGGTTTATGACGACAATGGAGTAGAAGTATTCAATTTCGGAAAATATAAAGGTATGCCTGTCGCAGATGTTCTTCGCAAAGATCCAGGTTATTACAGTTGGATTCTCCAGGGAGATTTCACATTAAATACAAAACAAATGCTAACAAAAATCAGAATTCGAGAAGCCATTAAATAAACATCATGCTTAAAGGAAAAAAATTTGTACTGGGTATCACCGGAAGTATAGCCGCATATAAAGCGGCTTATCTTATTCGTGCATTAATCAAAAAAGGAGCTGAAGTGCAAGTTGTCATCACACCGGCAGGAAAAGAATTCATCACTCCCATTACCTTGTCTGCCTTAACCAGCAAACCGGTTATCAGTGAATTCTTCTCACAGCGTGACGGGACATGGCATAGCCATGTAGATTTGGGGTTATGGGCCGATGCCATGATAATTGCTCCGGCAACAGCTTCCACTATTGGCAAAATGGCAAACGGAATTGCAGACAACATGCTCATTACGACTTACCTGTCTATGAAAGCACCTGTATTCGTAGCACCAGCGATGGACTTAGACATGTTTGCACATCCTGCAACTCAAAAAAATCTGGAAACACTACGCTCTTATGGAAATCATATCATAGAACCGGGAGAAGGTGAACTGGCTAGCCATTTAGTCGGTAAAGGAAGAATGGAGGAACCAGACAATATTGTTCGCGTCTTGGAAGAATATTTCAGTAAAAAGGAAGATCTGGCAAAAAAAAAAATAATAATAACTGCCGGACCGACTTATGAAAAAATAGACCCCGTACGCTTTATCGGCAACTATTCTTCCGGAAAAATGGGATATGCTCTGGCTGAAGAATGTGCGTCCAGAGGAGCTAATGTTATCCTTATAAGCGGCCCGGTACAAATGAAGTGCATGCATCCCAATATACATCGGATTAATGTAGAAAGTGCTGAAGAAATGTATTCGACTGCAATCAAAGAATTTCCAGATGCAGATGCAGGTATTTTATGCGCAGCCGTTGCCGATTTTACTCCACAAACAGTTGCTTCGGAGAAAATAAAGCGTGAAAAAGATGATCTGATACTACAGCTGAAACCAACACATGATATAGCTGCAGCATTAGGACTAATAAAAACACAGGCACAAAAGCTTGTTGGATTTGCCTTGGAAACAAATGACGAAGAAAGTCACGCACAAGATAAGCTGAAACGAAAGAATCTAGATTTCATTGTTCTCAATTCTTTGCGTGATACCGGTGCAGGTTTTCAACATGATACCAACAAAATTACCATTATCGACGGTAAAGGGTCAACTTCTTACCCTTTGAAAAGCAAAAAAGAAGTGGCTGTTGATATTATCGACAGACTTTGCAAGGAGCTATTCTAATTAAAGTATATTCAAACGAAAAGATATGTTACAATCTCTATTCATTCAGAACTATGCATTAATTGATACGCTGAATATCCAGTTTCAAACCGGCTTTTCTGTTATTACCGGTGAAACTGGTGCCGGTAAATCAATCATTCTTGGAGCAATCGGCTTATTACTTGGGCAACGGGCCGACAGCAAAGCTATCAAGAAAGGTGCTTCACGCTGCATCATTGAAGCACACTTTCAAATAGCCAGATATAATATGCAAGATTTTTTTGAACGGCATGACTTATCTTATGATAATGAATGTATCCTTCGAAGAGAAATAATGGCGTCCGGAAAGAGTAGAGCTTTCATAAATGATACTCCTGCTTCGCTTTCCCAAATGAAAGAACTGGGAGAGATGCTCATAGACATACATTCTCAGCATCAAAATCTACTACTCAATACAGAAGGTTTCCAATTTAACGTAGTAGATATCATAGCTCACGACGAAGCCTTGCTATCTTCATATAAGGAATGTTATTCCAAATATAAGCTCAGCTGCAAAGCTTTAAACGAAGCCATCGAAACAGCCGAAAAGAACAAGGCCGACGAAGAATACATACGGTTTCAGCTGAATCAGCTGAACGAAGCAAATTTACAGGACGGCGAACAGGAAGAGCTGGAACAGGAATCTGAAATACTCGGCCATGCTGAAGATATAAAATCAAGTTTATATCAAGTGGATGCCATAATGGCTAACGATGAGGGGGGACTGCTGCAAAATCTGAAAGATGCCCAAAACAAGCTACAGGAACTCGGTTCTATTTTTCCGCCGATTGAAGAAGTAACCAGCCGTATGCAAAGCTGTTACATCGAATTAAAAGATTTGGAACATGAGATCAGTCGCATGAACGAGGATGTAGAGTTTAACCCACAACGTTTGGATTTTGTAAACGAACGCCTGAACCTAATCTATACCTTGCAGCAGAAACATCATGCCAAAAGTATAAAAGAGCTTCTTGAAATAGAAAACTCTTATCAAACCCGCCTCGATGAAATCACATCTTCAGATGATAAAATAGCGGAACTGAAAAAACAGAAACAAAAGGATTATACTGAGGTATTGGAAAAAGCTGCTCAATTGACAGCAGAACGGAAGAAGGCAGCTGTCAAAATTGAAAAAGAAATGAAACAACGCCTTATTCCATTAGGTATTCCCAATGTACAATTTGCAGTACAGCTCACTCCAAGAAAAGAACCGGATACCAATGGACTTGACAATATCTCCTTCCTTTTCTCGGCTAACAAAAATGGAATACTTCAAGATGTCGCTTCTGTTGCATCTGGAGGAGAAATTGCCAGAGTCATGCTTTCAATCAAAGCACTCATCGCTGGCGCCGTAAAACTTCCGACTATTATTTTTGATGAAATAGACACGGGAGTATCCGGACAAATAGCAGAAAGAATGGCTCACATTATGGAAGAAATGGGACAGAAAGAACGACAAGTCATTAGCATCACCCATCTTCCACAAATTGCAGCATTGGGAAGCAACCACTATAAGGTATACAAACAAGATGATGAAAATGGAACAACAAGCCATATTCGTCAACTGAATTTCGACGAACGTATAGAAGAAATTGCCCACATGTTAAGTGGAGCAACTTTAAGTGAAGCAGCTATCAATAACGCAAAAGCACTGCTTCAGAATCAAAACCACAATTAAACTATGACACAGATGGAAAATGAAAAAAATGAAATGATATTTGGCGTAAGAGCCGTAATAGAAGCAATAGAAGCTGGTAAGGAAATAGATAAGATTCTTATAAAAAAAGACATACAAAGCGACCTTTCCAAAGAGCTGTTTACTGCAATAAAAGGGACAATGATTCCCGTACAGAGAGTTCCTGTTGAAAGAATAAACCGAATAACACGTAAAAATCATCAGGGCGTAGTAGCTTTTATGTCTGCCATAACCTATCAAAAAACGGAAGATATCGTACCTACATTATTTGAAGAAGGTAAAAATCCGTTATTTGTTATGCTGGATGGTATTACAGACGTAAGAAACTTTGGAGCCATTGCACGAACCTGTGAATGTGCCGGAGTAAACGCCATCATTATACCTGCCAAAAACAGTGTTACAGTAAATGCAGATGCCATAAAAACATCTGCCGGAGCATTGCATTCCATACCTGTCTGTAAAGAACAAAGTATATTATCAACCATCAAATACCTGAAAGAATCCGGATTCAAGATTATTGCAGCTACAGAACATGGAGACTATGACTACACAAAAGCTGACTATAAGACCCCAACATGTATTATTATGGGAGCCGAAGATACAGGCATTCCATATGAACATCTGTCACTATGCGACGAATGGGTTAAAATACCTCTTTTCGGAAAAATCAGCTCTCTCAATGTTTCGGTCGCTGCCGGAGTATTAATATATGAAGCTGTAAAACAACGTACCTTTGAATCATAATAAATAAACATACCCATGAAACAAATACTCATATTTATCTTCACTCTATTCGCATCATTAGGATACGCCCAAACCCCAAAATGGGTCAATAAGGCAAAGAAAGCAATCGTTTCAATCATTACCTATGATAAAGACAACAAAATCATAAGTACCGGAAACGGTTTCTTTGTAAAACCAAACGGAACAGGAGTTGCAGACTACGGACTTTTCGATGGTGCCCAACGCGCTGTTGTTATAAATTCCGACGGTAAAGAATTTCCAATAGATTGCATTTTAGGAGCAAATTCCATGTATGATGTGGTAAAATTCAGAATCAAAACTGATAAAGAAGTAGATTTTGTAACCTTGGCTAAAGAGCCCTCTCCATTAGGCAGTACCATCTATTTGTTGCCATATGCGTCACAAAAAGAAAATACTCTTGAAAGAGGAACAGTAGATGCCGTTACGCAAATTGAAGGAAAATACCAATATTATACTCTTCATTTAAAGACTACTGAAAAAACCGTCAGTTGCCCCATAACCAATGCTAACGGAGAAGTTATCGGTATGATTCAAAAATCGGCCGATCCTAACTCAACAACCAGTTACGCTTTGGAAGCATCTTTTGCAGCCGACTTAACCATGAATGCATTGTCAAGAATGGACTATACTCTAAACAGCATAGGCATACGAAAAGGACTCCCTGAAGATGAAGAACAGGCGCAAGTATTTCTGATGATGTCTAATTCATTAAAGCCTGAGGCTTATTTTGAATTAATAAATGAATATATCACCCAATTCCCCAACAGCCAGGACGGATACTTTAACCGTGCCAATTTTTATATTGACAACTACAAAGATGAAGAACATTACAAACTGGCAGAAGAGGATATAGAAAAAGCCATAGAAGTATCTAGTAAAAAAGATGATGCATATTACAATGCATGTAAAATAGCATATCAGGCCGTAGCCAAAAATATCCAATATCCCGCATGGAATCTGGAAAAGGCTATGGAGTATATAGAGAAAGCATACCAAATCAATCCTCTGCCACTATATATACAAGTTCAAGGAGATATCTTTTTTGCAATGAAAGATTACGAAAAAGCATATACCTGTTATGAGAAAGTAAATCAATCCTCACTCCGCTCGGCCGAAAGTCTCTTCAGTGCAGCACGTACTAAACAAATAATGGGAGCAAATGAAGAAGCGCTTGCTCTTATGGACAGCACTGTCAACTCTTTCGGAACATTGCTCACTGAAAAGGCAGCTCCATATGTTTTCCAGCGCGCACAAATGAAAGCATCTATGGAAAAGTATCGCGAAGCTGTTCTTGATTACAATGAATATGAAAAACTGACTCTCGGAAAAGCTACAGCTGAATTTTACTATATCCGCGAACAAGCAGAAATGCAGTGCCGACTGTATCAACAGGCACTAAACGATATAGAAAAAGCCGTATCTATGGATCCCAAACAAATAGTATACATAGTAGAACAGGTTGCATTATATACCAGATTCAGCCAATTTGACAAAGCGATAGAAGCTGCTCAGAAAGGACTTACACTAGCCCCGGACAATGCAGACTTATACCGTATGATGGGATTTAGCCAAATCCAGCTGAAACAACAAGAAGAAGGAAAGAAAAACCTGCTGAAAGCCAAAGAACTTGGTGACAAGAATGCAGAAACCATTTTACAGAAATACAGTAAATGATTTTATGGCAGAACAATTAATACTTAATGCACAAGACAAAAAGGGGCGATACGAAGAAGTATTGCCCCAAATACAATCCATTATTGAGGACGAAACAGATCTTATCGCCAATCTGGCTAATATTTCAGCAATACTGAAAGAAGCCTTCAATTTTTTCTGGGTTGGCTTCTACATAACAAGAAAAGATAATTTATCTGCTGAAGAAGTCTTAGTTCTGGGACCATTCCAAGGCCCTCTGGCATGTACCCGTATCCGTAAAGGAAGAGGCGTTTGCGGAACTTCGTGGGATAGAAAACAAACCCTAATAGTCCCAGACGTCAATCTTTTTCCCGGACATATTGCATGCAGTTCTTTATCACGTTCTGAAATTGTTGTACCAATTATTAAAGACAATACCGTGACTGCTGTACTTGATATTGACAGCAAAGAACTAAACAGTTTTGACCAGACAGACCAATACTATCTGGAGTTACTGGCAAGATCTATATCCAATTATTTTTAATAAAAAACAGAAAGCCATTCATTCCAGACACTACTAATAAATAAATTACATATTTTTTAGGTTAATTAAAAGCATTGATATATATTTGTGTAACTAAAAAATATATATATCATGACAGAATTAACTATACTCATTGCTGTAATTGCACTATCTGTTTGGCCCATCGTATTATTTCAATATATAAGAAAAAAACAGAAAGAAATAATAGAACACTTAACAAACGATGAGCTTGACGATATCTCAACTCAAGATATTGTCATTACCGTATTGCAACAAATCGGTTGTCAGCCTCAGCTAAATGAAGAAGGACATATTTGCTTTAAATATCAAGGTGACGAGTTCTATATAGCAACCCAAAAAGACAACCGGTTTATTGTCATATGGAATCCATGGTGGGGAACTATGGAGCCCAACAATCCAGCACTACCCTATTTAAAAGAAATCATTAATCTGGTAAACGTCGACTCTTTAGTCACAACCATATATACGACGGACGAAGAGCAGAAAAATATCGGCTTCCATTCAAAATGCCAAACATTGTTTACTCCCAAAGAAGCACCTCTTGACGAATATCTGAAAGTATTGCTTGATCAGTTCTTTGCTACCCACGATGTAATTAAAGATAACTTTAAGCAACTGAGCTCCGCTTCCGATGAAAAGGAAAAAGAAAAGCGGGTAAGAGTAAAAGGATTTGCTTCATACAAAGAAAGTGGAAAGACGGTTCCACTTGACAATGTTGACAACTGAATGAAAACATGCAGAAAATAAAATACTGCTTTTCTATCTGACATATCCAACACGACACATGGAAACAAACACAGAATTCGACGAAATATTCAGACTTTACTATTCACAACTATTCTCGTATGCATTACAAATGATTAATGACCAGGAAGAGTGTCATGACATCGTAAGTTCTGCATATGAATACATATGGGCAAACTTCAAGAAAATAAAAAAAGAATCTGCCAAGACATATCTATATACAATAGTAAAGACTAAATGTATCAATTATCTTCGTCACCAAAACAAACACGAAGAATACATTGAATTCTGCCAAAAGTCAAACGAAGAGACCAGTGAAGAAGATGAAAAACAAATAGAATACAACAACCAGATAGAACATATAAAAAATGCCCTGGAAAAACTCACTCCACATACACGGCAGATTCTGGAAGCGTGCTATATCGAAAGAAAGAAATACAATGAGGTTGCTATTGAACTTAACATAAGTACAAATACGGTAAAAAAACATATAACCAAAGCAATGCAACTTTTACGTGAAAAAATTCTTAAAAAAAGCTAAATAGGGTACCCGTTTTCTTCACTCAAACGTATAATATATAGATAAGTATATATTCAACATATGAACGACCAAGATATAAATAACCACAACGATGAACTCTTGAAAATAATGGAAGAACTGCCTTCTTTAACAAAAGAGTCATTGGATAAGCTTAAAAACGATGAACAGCTTATGCAGGAATGCCGTAACCTGCAAATGATGGCTGCTATCTCACGCACTGAAAGAGAAAACCTGGACATTGATGACTTACTGACAAAATTCAAACAAAAACAAAAGAAAAAAAACATTGCCATACGTAAGTACGTTTTATATGCTGCAAGTCTTGCTGCTATTACTATCATTGCATTCATTTGGTCAACAAACCATTGGCAATATACAGAAGAAGCAAAACAAATACTCGTATTTCAGGCAGATACCGCATCGATGTCAGTTACATTAAAAACAGAAAGAAAGAATAATGAGAATTCATCAAATTCATACTGGAATACGACAACTCCCAATACATTAAACTACCAACAAACTGATAACTTGCAGAAAATTGCAGAATCACAAATACCGGAAACACATACTTTAAGTGTGCCTAAAGGAAAAGCATTTAAAATCATATTGTCCGACGGCAGTGAAGTTGACATGAATGCCGACAGCCGGCTTATATACCCTACCCGATTCACAGGAAATGTAAGAAGCGTATACCTTGAAGGAGAAGCCTATTTCAAAATAAGTAAAGATGAAAAACACCCTTTCATCATTCAAACCAAAGATATGCAAACCAAAGTTCTCGGAACTGAATTCAACATCTCAAGCTATACGGGCAATGCAACAAAAGTAACTCTAATAAAAGGAAAAGTTGAAGTAGCAGACGTTATGGGCAAAAATGCGACTCAAATAAAACCCGGTGAACAAGCATCCATACAAGAGGACGGAAATTTTACGATTAAAAAGGTTGAATTAGATCCTTATATATATTGGCAAGAAGGATACTTCTATTATGATAATGTTAGCCTTGCTGAAATAATGACAGCCATAGGCAGATGGTATAACATGACCGTAATATTTCGCAATGCAGATGCTATGAGTTATAAAATGCATTATGTTGCAGACCGGAATCAGGATATAAATCACGTAATCAAACTCCTTAATGGCATGGAAAAGGGGAAAATATACATCAAGGATAACAAAATATACGTAGAATAACTTTTCCTTATTTAAAACAATGTCTTTTGCGAAGAATACAAAGAATCAATATATATCTATAAATCAACAATATAAGATTTCACTTAGAGAATAGAGAAAAAAATATCGAAAAAAAATGGCAAATATGCTTGCTACTTAAAATAAAATATCTACCTTTGCAGTCGGGTAAGTCCTATACGGCCAGCTCCCTTCGAATCCTCCAGGGCTTGATCGCAGCAAAGGTAGTTGGTTGTAGCGGC
>CALUJE010000038.1 GCA_944320885.1 uncultured Phocaeicola sp. | reverse complement strand
AGATGGATTCGAACCACCGAAGGCGTAAGCCAGCAGATTTACAGTCTGCCCCATTTGGCCACTCTGGTATTTGCCCCCTTTTTATCGTTATTGAGGTTTGTTTCTCAATTGCGATGCAAAGGTAATACTATTTTTTTAATCTGCAAACAAAATCGATCATTTTTATTGCAGTAATTGCACATTCATCACCTTTATTTCCTAATTTGCCTCCAGAACGTTCTTCTGCCTGCTCCATATTATTGGTTGTGATGAGGCCGTATATGACTGGAACATCGGTAGTTGCATTTAAATATGCGATTCCTTGAGTAGCTCCGGCGCATACATAGTCAAAATGAGGAGTATCACCTCTAACAACACATCCCAAAGCAATAACGGCATCAACTTTTCCGCTTTTTATCATTTGTGCTGAGCCGTAAGTCAGTTCAAAACTTCCCGGAACGGTTTGTACTATCATGTTTTCTTCTTTTGCACCGTGTTTTTTTAAGGTTGCAATAGCTCCTTGTAACAAGGCTCCTGTAATATTGCTGTTCCACTCTGAAACTACAATACCAAAGCGCATATTGCTTGCATCGGGAACAGAATTAATATCATAATCGGATAAGTTGTGATAAATTGTTGCCATATGTTTTTTTCCTTATTTTATAATAAAACGGATTATACACATAAAAGATATATGTATAACCCGTTTCAAGATATGATTTATAATAAATTACTTAGAAGCACGATTTATATACTTGTCAATTTCATAAGCCTGATAAGAATTGAAGTACTTATCCTTGATTGTCTGATAAGCTTTGATTGCTTCTTCATTCTTTCCCAGTTTTTCATAAATTTCTCCTGCTTGCAATAAGAATATTGGGCTCAGAGAGTGACTGTCTGTTTCGTTGGCTGCTTCAACCAATAATGAAGCGGCTTTTTCCAAATCACCTTTGTGTGCATAGCAATTTCCCAATGCACCTTTTACTGACGGAGCTACCATCTGATCGTCTCCACTGAATTTTTCAAGATACGGAATAGCTTCTTCATATTTTCCGGTTTGTGCCAGGCAAAGTCCGGCATATGCGTTGGCCAAATTGGCAGCATCAGTTCCACTTTCTTCACTTGCTATTTTAGCAAAGCCTTTATAATTTAAAGAATCACCGTTTAAGGCTATTTCATATTGGCCCATAGAAAAATATTCCTGTCCTTTAGCCAACATGGTAGAAGCTTTCTGTTCTTTAGGCTCTGCAATGTAGTTGTGATATAATGCATAACCGCCAATGATTACAACTAAAGCAATAATAACTCCGATAATGGTTTTCTTGTTTTTAATAATGTATGCTTCTGAAGAGCTCAATGCCTCTTCTACATCTACTGAGTTTGGATTTTGTTTCTGTTCTGCCATTTTTATAGAATCTTTATTATTTATCTTATTTTATGATTACAGGTGGCAAAAGTAATTTATTTCCGTCTATAAATAAAATTTAAATCGCATTTTTTTAGGCTATTAATTAGGTATATCGATAAAAATAATGAAATAAGGAATATCTCGAAACTGATAGGGGCTTCTTTAATGCGGGTGTATATAAAAAGTGAGGTTGCCATTTTTTATGGCAACCTCATCTTTATTTATTTGCTTTTACAAAAATCATTTGTATTCAGCCCAGCTCTTGATATCGATGTCGTTGATGTCGAGAGTACAGAACGCATTGATGAATGCACTTGCCAGACGGGCATTTGTAATCAATGGTATATTCAAGTCGATTGCTGCACGGCGAATCTTGTATCCGTTGTCAAGTTCACCTGCACTCAGATTCTTAGGAATATTGACTACCATGTCTATTTCTTTCTTGTGGAGCATGTCCAAAGCTTGCGGCTGTGCATCTTCGCTTGGCCAGTGAACTAATGTATTTTCAATGCCATTGTCTGTAAGGAAGCGTGAAGTTCCTCCTGTAGCATACAGGTTATAGCCTTTTTTCTTCAGCATGCGTGCGGCATCAAGCATGTCAACCTTTTGTTTGGCTGTACCGGTTGATAACAGAATGTTCTTGGCCGGTATGCGTTGTCCTACAGACAGCATTGCCATAAGTACGGCGCTGGCGCTGTCGTCGCCAAGGCAACCGACTTCACCTGTTGAAGCCATGTCTACACCTAAAACGGGGTCGGCCTTCTGTAAACGGTTGAACGAGAATTGTGAAGCTTTGATACCAACATAATCCAATTCGAAGAGATTCTTTTCGGGCTTTTCAACAGGAAGTCCTAACATAATCTTCGTTGCCAGTTCTATAAGGTTAATTTTCAAAACCTTGCTGACAAATGGGAAACTACGTGATGCACGCAAGTTACATTCGATAACTTTGATATCGTTTTCACGGGCAAGGAACTGTATGTTGAATGGTCCGGAAATATGAAGTTCTTTTGCGATTTGGCGTGATATACGCTTGATGCGGCGAACTGTTTCAACGTACAATTTCTGTGGCGGGAACTGAATGGTTGCGTCACCAGAGTGTACACCGGCGTATTCTATATGCTCGCTGATAGCATAAGCGATGATTTCACCGTCTTTGGCTACAGCATCCATTTCAACTTCTTTTGCATGTTCGATGAAGCTGCTGACAACAACCGGATGTTTCTTTGAAACATTTGCTGCCAATTGCAGGAAGCGCTCCAGTTCTTCCTGATTTGAACATACGTTCATGGCTGCACCAGACAATACGTATGACGGACGAACCAATACCGGGAATCCAACTTTTTGGATAAAGGCGTTGATGTCTTCCATAGAAGTCAGGGCGCTCCATTCAGGCTGGTCTACACCAATGCGGTCAAGCATTGCAGAGAATTTGTCTCTGTCTTCGGCATTGTCAATGCTCTTGGCTGTAGTTCCCAGAATGTGAACATGCTCTTCATCCAGACGCATGGCAAGGTTGTTAGGAATCTGTCCTCCGGTAGAAACAATTACACCGTGTGGGTTTTCCAGTTCAATTATATCCATAACGCGTTCGAATGTGAGCTCGTCGAAGTAGAGACGGTCACACATATCATAGTCGGTCGATACGGTTTCCGGATTGTAGTTGATCATGACACTTCTGTATCCTTCCTTGCGGATTGTATTCAGAGCCTGCACGCCACACCAGTCGAATTCAACAGATGAACCAATGCGGTAAGCTCCCGAACCCAAAACGATGATGGAACGGCGGTCTCCCAGATAGTTTACATCGTTTCCGATACCGCTGTATGTCAGATACAGATAGTTTGTGTGAGCCGGGTATTCGGCTGCTAATGTATCTATTTGTTTTACGACAGGAACAATTCCCAACGATTTACGATAAGCGCGAACTTCGTTGATAGCCTGTTCTATTTCCATGTCTTTTTCCAGACCAATGGCACGGCCTACCTGGAAATCTGAGAATCCCTGAATCTTAGCCTTACGCAGTAAAGCAGCATCCAAATTCTTCAAACCGTCAATGTTATGCAGTTCTTTGGATGTATTCATTATGTTCATCAGCTTCTGGAGGAACCATTTGTCTATCTTGGTCAGTTCGTGAATCTGGTCAATTGTATAACCGGCACGCATGGCCTTGCTGATAACGAAGATTCGTTTGTCAGTCGGTTCGCGAAGAGCTTTGTCTACATCAGGAATAACCAGTTCCTTGTTTTCAACAAATCCGTGCATTCCCTGACCAATCATACGCAATCCTTTCTGGATAGCCTCTTCAAAAGTACGACCGATGGCCATAACTTCGCCGACAGATTTCATGGAAGAACCCAATTCGCGGTCTACACCACGGAATTTTCCCAAATCCCAGCGTGGAATCTTACAAACTACGTAGTCAAGTGCAGGTTCAAAGAAAGCAGAAGTTGTCTTGGTTACAGAGTTTTTCAAATCGAACAGGCCATAACCCAATCCCAATTTGGCTGCAACGAAAGCCAAAGGATAACCGGTAGCCTTGGATGCCAATGCTGAAGAACGGCTCAGACGGGCATTTACCTCAATAACTCTATAGTCTTCTGATTCAGGGTCGAATGCATACTGAACGTTACATTCTCCCACGATTCCGATGTGACGGATAATGCGAATTGCAAGTTCACGAAGTTTGTGATATTCCTTGTTGGTAAGAGTCTGTGAAGGTGCGATAACAATAGATTCTCCGGTATGGATACCCAGTGGGTCAAAGTTTTCCATGTTACATACCGTGATACAATTGTCATAGCGGTCACGTACTACCTCATATTCTATTTCTTTCCATCCGCGCAAAGATTTCTCTACGAGCACCTGCGGAGAGAAAGAGAATGCTTTTTCTACCAGTACATTCAGTTCTTCTTCATTATCGCAGAAACCAGAACCTAATCCTCCCAATGCATAAGCGGCACGAACGATAACCGGATATCCCAGCTCACGGGCAGCTCTGCGGGCATCTTCAGCATTTTCAACGGCTTCGCTCTTTATGGTTTTAACGTTGATTTCATCCAGTTTCTTTACGAACAGTTCGCGGTCTTCCGTATCGATGATAGCCTGAACCGGAGTACCGAGAACTTTTACGTTATACTTTTCGAGTATACCGCTTTCGAACAGTTTAACACCGCAGTTCAATGCTGTTTGTCCACCAAATGAGAGTAAGATGCCGTCCGGACGTTCTTTCTGAATAACTTTCTCTACGAAGAAAGGAGTAACAGGTAAGAAATATATTTGATCGGCAACACCTTCACTTGTCTGTACGGTTGCAATGTTAGGATTTATCAGGACAGTATAAATACCTTCTTCTTTCAGCGCTTTTAATGCTTGTGAACCTGAATAGTCAAATTCACCGGCTTCACCAATCTTTAAAGCTCCCGAACCTAATAATAAAACTTTCTTTATATCTTCTTTCATGATTGTTTTCAATTTGGATTAAAGCAATTTTACGAAATCATCGAACAAGAACTCCGTATCTGTAGGACCACTTGCTGCTTCTGGATGGAACTGTGCAGAGAACCATGGTTTTGATTTATGACGGATACCCTCGTTAGAGCCGTCGTTCATGTTGATGAATAATGGTTCCCAGTCAACTCCCAATGTATTGTTGTCGACAGCATAACCGTGATTCTGGCTGGTTATGAAACATTGGTTGGTTCCAACCTTGCGAACCGGCTGGTTGTGACTTCTGTGACCGTATTTCAGCTTGTATATTTTTGCTCCACCGGCTTTGCTCAAAAGCTGATTTCCCATACAGATACCGAAAATAGGTTTGTCTGAAAGACTCATAGCCTTGCGAATATTCTGAACGGCTTCATCGCAAGTATCCGGGTCGCCAGGACCATTGGAAATGAATAATCCGTCATATTGCAAAGAAGTAAAATCATAGTTCCATGGAACACGGATAATCTCAACATCGCGTTTCAGCAGACAACGTATGATGTTTGATTTTACTCCGCAGTCAACCAAAACAACTTTCTTCTTATCGCCTCCTTCATTGTAACGAATAATCTCTTTACATGAAACTTTATCCACATAATTGATGCCGGAATACTGAGCTTCGGGAATATTGTCCGGTTCATCGTCAAAAATGATTTTGCCCATCATTACTCCATGCTCACGTAAAACTTTTGTCAATTCACGAGTATCAATTCCGGTAATACCTGGA
Source organism: uncultured Phocaeicola sp. (assembly GCA_944320885.1). Taxonomy (GTDB): domain Bacteria; phylum Bacteroidota; class Bacteroidia; order Bacteroidales; family Bacteroidaceae; genus Phocaeicola_A. The sequence continues at coordinate 19,344 of CALUJE010000038.1, read as the reverse complement.
ATATGTTCACGCTTTAACCAGTCAGCCAAACTCTCAACCGCATTCCAATGGCTATGCTCATAGCTATAATCGCTCACGATAATAGCATCAGCATGAATTCTGTCACCTTCCATAAAAGTAGGCAATCCATTAGCCTCAAAAGTAAAAGGAGGTACACCATAGTTACCCACTAAAGGATAAGTCAATGTCATCAACTGTCCTGCATAAGAAGGGTCAGTAAGACTTTCCGGATAACCTGTCATTGCTGTGTTAAATACAACTTCGCCCGCAACAGGTTTTTCATAGCCAAATGATGTTCCATGAAAACGAGTTCCATCATCGAGGATTAGTGTTACATTTCTCATTTCAAATATGTTGTTGTTCTATTATTAGAATTGATAAACTTGTTCTATATAATTAATAAAGGCTTTGTTTACCTGTCTTACGCCTCCGGGGGTAGGATAGTTACCACTGAAATACCAGTCTCCGGAATGGTTAGGACAAGCTTCATGCAGACCTTCCAATGATTGATAAACAATTTCCACTTTGGCTTGTATGCCTTCTCCTTCTGTCAGAAGCTCAACCATCTTTAATGAGATTTCCTCATCGGTAAAGGGTGCATATATTTCTTTTACATAATTCACCATTTTTTCTTTCGGCAAGTTTTCCTGAGCCTTTGATTTGTTGTATGCACGTTCTATTACATCGCGCATTCCTCTTTCTTCAAGTAATGCTATTGCAGCCTTGAAAGCAATGAACTCATTCATTCTTGCCATGTCTATTCCGTAATAGTCCGGATAGCGTACCTGGGGCGAAGATGATACAATAACAATCTTTTTAGGATGCAAACGATCCAATATTTTGATAATGCTTTGTTTCAATGTCGTTCCACGTACGATGCTGTCGTCTATGATAACCAGATTGTCAACATAAGGTTCCAGACTTCCATAGGTAATGTCATATACGTGAGCAGCCAAATCGTTCCGACTGTTGCCTTCTGCGATAAAGGTACGCAATTTTATGTCTTTTATTGCAACTTTTTCGCTTCGAATTCGCATTGACAGAATTTTATCAAGTTCGTCATGCGTCGGTATATGTCCTAAAGCTTCGATTTCTTTAATCTTCAGGTGATTTAAGTAATTGTCAAAGCCGTCGAGCATTCCATAAAAGGCAACTTCCGCAGTATTCGGTATATAAGATATTACGGTATGTTCTATATCGTAATCGATGGCTTTCAGTATCGGATCTACCAGTCGGCGGCCCAGTTCTTTTCTTTCCTTATATATGTCTTTGTCGCTACCACGGCTGAAATAGATTCTTTCAAAGGTACACTGGCTTTCATTCTTTGGCTCATTGATCTGTACCAGTCGCATTTCGCCTTTTTTGTTTACCAAAGTAGCTTCTCCAGGTTTTAATTCATGGATATCTTCGGCATGAATGTTCAATGCGGTTTGGATTACAGGGCGTTCAGAAGCCAGCACGAAAATCTCGTCATCTTTATACCAGAAAGCCGGACGTATACCCCAGGGGTCACGAATGACAAAAGATTCTCCGCTTCCGGTCAAGCCGCAGATTACATATCCACCGTCCCATTCTTTGCTTGACGAACGTATTACATTGGTCAGGTCTATGTTGTCTTCTATGGCATTTGTCAGTTCCAGTCCGGAGAGTCCCTGTTCTTTATATTGGGCAAACAGGCGTTCTACTTCACGATCCAAACGGTGTCCTACCTGTTCCAGCATGATATACGTATCGGAATAGATACGGGGATGTTGTCCCTGTGAAGTGATTTTCTCGAATACTTCATCGACATTTGTCAGATTGAAGTTTCCGCATAAAGCCAGATTTTTTGCTCTCCAGTTATTGCGGCGCAAGAAAGGATGTACATAAGAAAGACCACTTTTGCCGGTAGTGGAATACCGCAAGTGGCCTATATATGCTTCTCCAGCGAAAGGTAAATATCGCTGGGCATAGTCTGCATCATGCAACAGTTCTGGTGATACATCCTTAAAATGGCTGTGAACATTAGCAAAAATTTCTGTTATGGCACCTGTTCCCAATGCCCTTTCACGAAACATATACTCCTCACCAGGCAACGCCTTTTGCTTAACACAAGCTAGTCCTGCGCCTTCCTGACCTCGATTATGCTGCTTTTCCATCATCAGGTAGAGCTTGTTCAGCCCATACATCCAGGTTCCATATTTTTGTTGGTAATAACTTAATGGTTTTAGTAACCGAATCATTACCACACCACATTCATGCTTTAACTGTTCCATCTGTATTTTGTTTATTCAACTGTTACTGATTTAGCCAAATTTCTGGGTTGATCCACATCTTTACCCTTGCATACGGCTATATGATAGGCCAATAACTGCAGGGGGATTGTTGTAATCAATGGCTCCAGGCATTCTATTGTTTTAGGAATTTCAATACAATCGTCTGCTATTGCTGCAATTTCTTTGTCTCCTTCAGAAACGAGTGCAATAACTTTTCCTTTTCTTGCTTTTATTTCCTGTATATTACTGATTATTTTCTCATACATGGCATTCTTTGTTGCAATGACGACAGCCGGCATTTCTGTATCTATCAGAGCTATCGGACCGTGTTTCATTTCTGCAGCAGGATATCCTTCGGCATGTATGTATGATATTTCCTTCAGTTTCAGAGCTCCTTCCAATGCGACAGGATAGTTATATCCTCGTCCTAAATAAAGGAAGTTATGAGCATAGGTGAATATGCGTGACAATTCTGCTATTGCTTGGTTCTTGGACAAGACTTGTTTCATTTTGGCAGGAATCAGATTCAGTTCCTGAACAATTCCCAAGAATTCTTGTTGGTCAATGGTGCCTTTTTCCTTGGCTAATGCCAGAGCAAGCATTGTCAGTACGGTAACCTGACCGGTAAATGCCTTGGTCGAAGCAACTCCGATTTCCGGTCCTACGTGAATGTATGAACCAGTGTGAGTTGCACGTGCGATTGATGAACCGACAACATTGCATATACCATAAATAAATGCACCGCAGTCTTTTGCCAACTGCACGGCGGCCAATGTATCAGCAGTTTCTCCCGATTGTGATATCGCGATAACTACATCTTCAGGACCGATTACCGGATTACGGTAACGGAATTCGGAAGCATATTCCACTTCTACCGGGATACGGCAGAAACTTTCCAACAGCTGTTTGCCTATTAAGCCTGCATGCCATGAAGTTCCACATGCAAGAATGATGAAGCGTCGTGCGTTGAGCAGTTTGTCTTTATGGTCAATGACTGCAGACAGAGCCACATTGGTCGACTCTATGTTAACGCGTCCGCGCATGCAGTCGTTTATACAATCAGGTTGTTCAAAGATTTCTTTAAGCATGAAATGCGGATATCCTCCTTTTTCCAGTTGTCCCAAATTCATTTCTATGGTCTGTACTTCAGGATTCATCTTCACATTATTCAGGTCTACTACCTTTAATTCCTGTCCTCTGCGGATAATTCCGATTTCATTGTCTTCAAGGTAAACCACCTTGTCTGTATATTCAACTATTGGAGTTGCATCAGAACCCAAAAAGAATTCATCTTCACCAATACCTACAACCAATGGACTGCTTTTGCGGGCAACCAGGATTGTGTCGGGATGTCTCTTGTCAAGTAAGGCAATGGCATATGCTCCAATAACCTCACGTAAAGCTAGCTGGAGTGCTATTAGAGTGTCAAGCTTATTTGATATCTGTATATATTCTATTAACTGAACCAGAACTTCTGTGTCTGTATTGCTTTTAAAGGCAACACCTTTTCTTTGCAGACGTTCTTTCAGGGTTGCATAGTTTTCAATAATGCCATTATGAATTAAAGCAAGATTCCCAGAAGATGAATGATGTGGGTGGGCGTTGATTTGAGAAGGTTCGCCGTGAGTAGCCCATCGGGTATGAGCTATACCTATGTTGCCAGATATATCTTTGTTTTCAACAAACTGTTCTAAATCAGAAACTTTTCCTTTAGTTTTATATACGTTTAATTGATGTTGATTATTGATTAATGCTATCCCCGCACTGTCATAACCTCTATATTCCAAGCGTTTTAAGCCTTTTACAAGGACAGGGTAAGCATCTCTCTTACCGATATAGCCTACGATTCCACACATAACTTGATGTTATTCATTAATATTTGTGCAAAGATACAATATTCCCATATTATATCACCAACAAAAAACAAAATAATTTTGAAACTCTTGTCCTGAGTATAACAGTATACCTTATTTATATTAGGAAACTTTTAGCCATATATTCGCTGACATAAAACGATGTTGGTTAAAAACAGCCTAGGCGGAATGTTTTTTGTAATATTTGTATTCAGAGTCGTAAAAATGTAGTACTTTTGCAAAGTATAGTTTGCAAAATATCAAGATTTAGAATTATGTCAATAACAAAAAGCACTTTTCGAGAGATAAACGAAAGTTATACGATTAAGGAAGCTATTGATGAAGCGAAGCGTTGCTTAAATTGCAAAAATCCTTCATGTAAGAAAGGATGTCCGATAGAGAATGACATTCCCGGATTTATTCACCAGTTATCAATGGGAAATATGGGTGATGCGATGAGCATTATCAATGAAAAAAGTAATTTGCCGGCTATTTGTGGCCGTGTTTGTCCGCACGAAAAGCAGTGTCAAGGTCATTGCGTTCTTTATGCTAAGGGAAAAGGTATTCAGATTGGTAAACTGGAACGGTTTGTTGCAGACTTTGATACCGACATGAACCTGATTCGTGAGCGTCTTCCACAAAAGACACGTGGTAAGGTTGCTGTTATCGGTTCGGGCCCTGCCGGACTTACGGTAGCCGGTGATTTGGCACGTCAGGGATTCAATGTAACAATTTTCGATAGTCAGGAAGAACCGGGAGGTGTATTGACATACGGTATTCCTGAATATAGATTGCCCAAAGCTGTCGTTCGTAAGGAAATTAAGAAAATTGAGGCTTTAGGAGTGACCTTTATTCTTAATTGCGTTGTTGGAAAGCAGATTACAGTAGACCAGATGTTTGATATGGGATATGATGCCATCTTTATCGGTACGGGAACTTCTCTTCCTAAAGATTTGAATGTGCCTGGAGCCAAGTTGAGAGGAGTCGTACAGTCTTCATATCTTCTTCATATGGTGAGCATATTCAATCAGAATGAAATAAACAGGGACAATGTTCCTCTTGTTGCAGGTGAAAAGGTGGGAGTGATTGGTTGTGGCAATGTGGCTATGGATGCAGCACGTACGGCAATTCGTATGGGAGCCTCCAGCGTTACTGTCATTTATCATCGTACGGAAGCTGATATGCCCGCAATACAAAGCGAATATCAGGAAGCTGTAAAGGAAGGTGTGAAGTTCTTGTGGGAAACTTCTACAATAGAATTCTTAGGAAACGAAGACGGACATTTGGTTGCCATCCGTGCCAATACGCCCGAAGGTGAAAAAGAAATACCGTTTGACAGAATCTATTTGGCAATCGGTTCAAGACCGGCCAACCGGATAGTTTCGACAACTACAGGAATTGATGTGGATGATAACGGATATGTTATTGTAAAAGAACGTCCGTATGGTATGACTACCCGTAAAGGTGTCTTTGCCGGAGGTGACGTGGTGCATCATCCTAAGACCGTCGTTCTGGCCATGAAAGCTGCCAAGCAGGTAGCAGCCGGTATTGCACAATATGTAGATGCAATCAAGTTGCTGGATATTTAAAAGCCTTTTGGTAAGAGGAAAATGTAGTTTTTCATAACAGTAAAAACGATTTTTCCCGACTGGTGATGAATAAGCTGTTGATGAGTTTACGGGAGAGGAGTTTGATAATTCTTTAAAATATAAAGAGACTGCCAGGAAATTTCCGGACAGTCTCTTTATTGCTATTTCTTTCTTGTGTAATCGACAAAACTGAATGCGTGTGCATGTTTCTCATCGGGTATATGATTTTCACGCCAGCTCTCTTCCCAGACAGATGGATCTACAGGAGGAAAATATGCATCGGCTTTATCCGGAGTATCATCCACCAGTGTAAGACATAACGTGTCTGCCATGTTTATCGCTTCCTTATATACACTGGCTCCACCTATAATATATACAATGTCTTCTTCTGTGCAGTGGCTTAAGGCCTCTGTCAGTGAATGGTAACACTCTGCTCCGGGAAAACTGGAAGCAGAATTGTGTGACAGAACGATGTTTCTGCGGTTAGGAAGTGCTCCTTTGGGCAAAGATTCAAAAGTACGGCGCCCCATAATGATGGTATGTCCGGTAGTGAGTGCTTTGAAGCGCTTTAAGTCATCGGGTAACCAGTAGAGCAACCGGTTGTCCAAGCCTATGGCGTTATCTTTTGCCAGAGCTGCTATAATTGCTATGCGTGTCATAATTGTTTTTCTATGTATGAATATTATACTGATACTTGTCCGGCAATATGCGGATGTGGATTGTAATCGGTCAATTCAAAGTCTTCATATTTGAAATCAAATATGTCGGTCACATTGGGATTGATATGCATATGTGGCAACGGTCTGGGCTCACGGGTGAGTTGCAGCTTGACCTGTTCTAGATGGTTGAGGTAAATGTGTGCATCACCAATGGTGTGAATGAAGTCTCCGGCTTTCAGTCCGGTAACTTGTGCTACCATCATGAGTAAAAGAGCGTAAGAAGCGATGTTGAAGGGAACGCCAAGAAACGTGTCGGCGCTTCGTTGGTAAAGCTGCAGACTGAGACGGCCGTTGGCTACATAAAACTGGAAGAATGTATGACACGGAGGCAGATTCATGTTTGACAGGTCTGCTACATTCCATGAGCTCACAATGATGCGTCGTGAGTCAGGATTATGCTTGATGGTGTCGATAGCCTCTTTTATCTGGTCTATGTGTCCTCCGTTGTAATCAGGCCATGAACGCCATTGGTAACCGTAGATGTGTCCCAGATTACCGTCAGGGTCGGCCCATTCATTCCAGATACGTACGCCGTGCTCTTGCAGATATTTTACATTCGTGTCTCCTTTAAGAAACCAAAGAAGTTCGTAAATGATTGATTTAAGATGTAACTTTTTGGTTGTCAGGCAAGGAAATCCTTCTTCAAGATTGAACCGCATCTGGTGTCCGAATACGCTGATTGTGCCCGTTCCTGTACGGTCTTCTTTATGTTCTCCTTCGGTGAGAATGCGGTTTAACAAGTCTAGATATTGCTTCATTTCGGTAATTGTTCTTTTTTGAAATACTTTTTATGGTGCAAAAATAACGAAAATCTTCAGATTTGGAATGTGTTTGTTGTTTTGGGTGAAGATAACTGATATCGGAAATTTGCCAGTCGGGGGATGTCAGGTATTGATATTGACGTCTCTTCCTCATCGGGATATTTTCTGAGTTGTTTAATTCTTTGTTTCTTTCAGAAAAAGAAGTCTGTATGCATGGCTCGTGTACGTGCCGGGTATTCATTGAAAAGTTTATCCTTAGCCTAAAGATATGTATCCTTAGGTTAAGGATATATATCCCCAGCCTAAGGATACATATCCTCAACTTAAGGATAAACTTTTTAACGGGACGAATGTATTTAAAATGTGAGAAGCATGCATGTATTTTGCCTGTCAGTAGCAAATTCAGTAGAAAGACCTTTGGTGTTTGTCGGATATACGGGCATACATGCAGGTGTATGAATATCTAATAAAATTGTAGGTATAACTTTTTTCAACTGTTACATTGACGGTTATTCTTGTAAAAAGTAGTATTTTTGCAAATTATTAGACATCGATAAAAAGACTAAAGAGTAATGACACAACAACGAAACAGTCAACAGCAGATGGCCATGCTTTATGGAACATACATGGGCCTTTTCTGGATTGTCAAATTCATTTTTCTGCCGCTGGGTCTTACAGAGCCTATGTTGGGTTTGCTTTTTGTACTACTCACATGTGCTGTTCCTTTTGTAGCTTATTATATGACCCGCACTTATCGTCAGCGTTATGTAGACGGTGAGTTCTCTTTCTTTTCGGCTTTTGTATTTTCTTTTCAGATATATTTGTTTGCGGCAATTCTTACCGCTATCGCTCATTATGTTTATTTCCAGTACATTGATCAGGGATTTATTTATGACAATATACTGGCACAGATGGACCTTTTGAAAGATGAACCGTCAATGAAGGGGCAAGTGGAGCAGATTAAAAGCGCAATGAATGTATTGTATGAACTTTCACCCATCAAGCTGACAATGCAACTTTTATCACAGAATGTCTTTTACGGTGTGATATTTTCCTTGCCGGTAGCTTTGTTTGGTATGAAAAGAAAAATGGCTTGATATAAAATTGAAAAATAAAATAATATAGACATATGGATATTTCCGTAGTAATTCCTTTATACAACGAAGAAGAGTCGCTGCCCGAATTGTTTGCTTGGATTGAGCGGGTTATGGCAGCCAATCAGTTTTCTTACGAGGTAATCTTTGTAAATGACGGCAGTACAGATGGTTCATGGAAGGTAATAGAGCAGCTTAAGGCCCGTTCCGCTTGTGTGAAAGGAATAAAGTTTCGCCGCAATTATGGCAAGTCTCCGGCATTGTTTTGTGGATTCCGTAAGGCAGAAGGTGATGTCGTAATAACAATGGATGCGGATTTGCAGGATAGTCCCGATGAGATTCCGGAACTTTATCGGATGATTACCGTTGAAGGATATGACTTGGTATCCGGTTATAAGAAGAAACGTTACGACCCCTTGTCAAAGACAATACCGACAAAGTTGTTCAATGCTACGGCACGTAAAGTATCGGGTATTCATAATCTGCATGATTTCAATTGCGGACTTAAGGCATATAAGAAAGATGTAGTAAAGAATATCGAAGTGTATGGTGAAATGCACCGTTATATTCCTTATCTGGCAAAAAATGCAGGATTCTCAAAGATAGGTGAGAAAGTTGTTCATCATCAGGCACGTAAATTTGGTAAAACCAAATTTGGCGGATTGAACCGCTTCTTTAACGGTTATCTTGATTTGCTGTTGCTTTGGTTCCTGTCAAAGTTTGGCGGAAAACCGATGCATATTTTCGGATTCCTTGGTTCTCTGGCTTTTGTGATAGGTTTTATCGCTTGTGGAATCTTGGGCTTTGGTAAGTTGTATGCCATGTATTCAGGAATGCCTTATCGTCTGGTAACGGATTCTCCTTATTTTTATCTGGCTATTACAATGATGATTATCGGTACACAACTCTTTATGGCCGGATTTGTGGGAGAACTGGTTATTCGCAATGCACCGGAACGCAACAATTATAAAATTGAGAAAGAAATTTGATAAGAGGTAAAGATTGCTTTATGAGAATACGTATTGGACTAATCTTTTTGATGGTACTGTTGGCTTTCGGGGCATGTAATGATACCGATTGTATCACAACAAATACGGCATATGTGAATTATGCCTTTTACGATCAGCAGGGGAGGCTGATATCTTTTCAGCAACCAATAACAGTAACAGCGGCTGGTACAGACTCGGTATTGATTAATCAGCAGACGGAGATGAATACCATGAAGCTTCCTCTTTGTTATACAAGTGTTGAAGATACTTTTGTGGTACATTACAGTGAAACGATGGTTGATTCGATTTTTGTAACTCACCAGAATATACCTCATTTTATTTCTATGGATTGCGGTATGGGGATGTACCATCACATAGATGCGGTACGCAGTACAAATTATGCTATAGATTCAGTTCAAATATCCAATTCAGAAGTTACTTATGATGCAAAAGAGCATATCCGAATATATTATACTAATAATAATTAGTGCTCTGAGTCTGCCATGTATGGCACAGGCACAGAAGAAGACCGTAGATACATCGGGAGCTTCACAGGTTAAACAGGAAGTGAAAAAGGCTTTGAAACCGGAAGATGAAGCTAAACCGTTGATTCAGGGACTTTCTGTATATACCGATCTGGTGGGTGTCGGTAATAAACTTTTTGGTGGATCTTATCTTTATGGTGAGGTCGGTGCAGAGTTGAATTTACTGAACCGGTTCATGCCAGTAATTGAAGCTGGTTACGCCACATGCGATGTGTTGGACGACGATAAGAGCATTGCTTATAAGACTTCCGCTCCGTATTTTCGTGTAGGAATGAACTATAATTTCATGCATAAGAAAGATACATACAGTATTATTTATGCAGGATTGCGTTATGGCTTTACTTCTTTTAGTTTTGATATCAGCTCTCCGGCATTACAAGATCCGATTTGGGGCGGGGAAGTTCCGTTCGATCATAAAGGTATTTCATGCAATGCCGGATGGTTGGAACTTGTTGCCGGTATCCGTGCACAGATTTGGAAGAATCTGCATATGGGATGGTCGGTACGCTATAAACGTTTAATGAGTACAAAAGATAATATTTATTCTGATCCGCATTATATTCCCGGATACGGAGTAAAAGATGATGTACTTTTCGGGTTCACCTATAATATAATTTATTACTTACCTCTAAACAAGAAATAATGACTGCAATAGAGTTGTGGCTTTTGGCAGTAGGACTTGCCATGGATTGTTTTACCGTGGCAATAGCCAGTGGTATTTATTTGAAGAAATTGGTTTGGCGTATAATTCTGACTACCGCCTTTTGTTTTGGGCTTTTTCAGGGTGTAATGCCTTTTATAGGATGGCTAGGTACCAAACATTTCAGTCATTTGATAGAAAGTTGTGATCATTGGATTGCTTTTCTTCTGTTGGCATTTCTGGGTGGCAAGATGCTTTATGAAAGTTTTAAAAAGGACGAGGAAAAGCATTATAACCTCAATAGCCTGCGCATAATACTGGCGCTTTCTGTTGCTACCAGTATCGATGCATTGGCTGTAGGTATATCATTTGCATGTATCGGTTATCATAATCTGGCTGATATTCTTTATCCTATAGCTGTTATAGGACTCGTATCATTCCTTTCTGCCGGAATTGGTTTTATGATTGGCATCTTTGCCGGCAAACGTTTCAATTTACCGGTTGAAGGTATTGGAGGAATAATACTTATTCTTATAGGCTGCAAAATACTCTACACACATTTGGCTGGTATGTAACTTGCAGTCATTATTTGTTGATTTCGGCAAGCAGGGCTGTAATATTTTCCGTAAATAAACGTGCTGATATGGCAACCAGAATGATACCAAAGAACTTTCTTATCATATAGATTCCGCCTTTCCCTAAGAAACGTTCAATGCGGTCGGTCATTTTCAGTACGATATATACCCAAACCATATTCAGAACCAAGGCAAGAAGAATATTGATGCTTGCATATTCTGCGCGTAAGGTAAGTAAGGTAGTAAAAGCTCCGGCACCTGCCAGCAATGGGAATACGAGCGGAACCAGGGTAGCTTCCTGAATAGGTCCCTGATTCTTGAATATTTCTACATCGAGAATCATTTCCAGAGCCATAAAGAATATAATGAGTGCACCGGCTATGGCAAAAGATGCAATATCTACCTGGAACAGTTTAAGAATGGCATCACCTGCATAAAAGAACAAAACCAGTAGTCCGAAGGAGATTAGTGTGGCGTTCGATGCGTTGACTGGCCGCCCCTTTTGTTTTAAACTTAAGATAATAGGAATAGCACCTATTATATCAATAACTGCAAACAATACGATAAAAGCACTAGTTAATTGCTGAATGTCAAAACCAGAAAACATAATTCCTCCTTTTTTCTGCAAATATATTGGTTTTTTTATACAGTATTAAAAAAACGAGAATAAAAATGATATGAAAATATGTAAATTGCCATGTGCTAATAGCCGGTATTATTGGAAGTAATAATGATTTTTCAATAGAATAGTAGCAGATTGATATTTGAGAATCGGTGTATATTTCATATGCAGGATACTTGTTCATGTCAGGAATGCCTAGCTTTAAGAAAAGATAAAAAATACAAAATGAAAAAATAAAAGAAAGGACATAAGTTTTTTCATATCTATATTTGTATAATATCGTAATGAGTGACATAAAAAGAACAGATTATGGAAATGACAATGTATGATGCTTTGCTACAGCTTCCTTTATTTCAAGGGCTTGGTAAAAATGATCTTACTTGTATATTGGATAAAGTAAAAATACATTTTTCTAAACATAAATCAGGAGATATTATTTTGAAAAAAGGAGAAATCTGTAATAAGCTCGTTTTTCTTCTAAATGGGACAATTCAGGCAGAATCATCTGATAAAGAGAATGTTTTTTCGTTGTATGAAACAATTCAGGCTCCTTTTTTAATAGAACCTTATTCTCTTTTTGGATGGTCAACGGAATATGTGGCAACTTATTCTACTGTGACAGTTTGTGATTTGATGACTATTGAGAAAAGCTATCTTCTGTCAGAATTAAATAATTATGAAATCATCAGATTGAATTATATGAATATTCTGAGTAACCGTGCACAGATGCTGAATGAACGTTTATGGATGAGAATGTCTGAAAATATAGATACTCGAATTATAGACTTCATTTTAGCCCATAGTATAATTAGTGGAGGTGAAAAGGTATTGAAAATAAAAATGGATGATTTGGCAAAATTACTGGACAGTACACGAATCAGGATATCCAAAGCTTTGAATGATATGAGAAATAAAAAAATGATGACGTTACACAGAGGAGAGATTCGGATACCGGATATTGCCGCTGTTAAACAAATGTGTGAATAGAAAGACTGATGAAAATAATTAGAGTAATTGATAATTTGTATGGAAATATTATATAATCCGTTTCTGCAGGAATATAAAACAATACATGGTGTACATCCTTTTGATAAAATAAAGTTAGAGCATTATAAACCGGCTTTTGAAGAAGGAATGCGTCGCCAGAATGATGAAATTGAGCGAATTGTAAATAACGATGAAAAGCCTACATTTTCCAATACAATTGTTGCGTTGGAACATTCCGGTGAACTCTTGGAACGTGTGTGTCAGGTGTTTTTCAATTTAATGGAAGCTGAAAGTAGTGATGACATGCAAATATTGGCACAGGAAATATCGCCAATATTAACTGAACACAGCAATAATATAAGTTTAAACGAACAGTTGTTCTTGCGCATTAAATCTGTGTATGAAAATGAATTGGGACAGTTGCAGAATGAAGATAGGGAATTGCTCCAGAAAACATACGACAGCTTTGTACGTAACGGAGCTAATCTGCATGGAGAAGACAGAGAATGTTTTCGTGAATTGAGCATGGAATTGAGTAAGCTTACCGTGCAGTTTGCTCAGAATACGCTTAAAGAGATGAATGCTTTTCAATTGGTTATTACCAACGAGGATGAATTGAAAGGACTTCCGGAATCCAGCATAGAGGCTGCAGCCCAATTGGCTGAAGAAAAAGGTGTAAAGGGATGGATTTTTACTTTGCATGCTCCCAGTTATCGGCCTTTTATGACTTATTGTGCTGATAGAGAATTGCGTCGTAAAATGTATATGGCCTATATGACCCAGTGTACGCATGATAATGACAATAACAATATGGATATTGTTGTCCGTATTGTGAATACCCGTATGAAAATAGCGCAGATTCTGGGTTACGATACATATGCCGATTATGTCCTGAAGAAAAGAATGGCAGAAAAAAGTGAGAATGTATATCACCTGCTTTATCAATTGATAGAGGCATATACTCCTACAGCCCGTCATGAAATGGAAGAAGTGCGTAATTACGCAAATCAGCTTGAAGGACAAGAAGTGGATTTGATGCCTTGGGATTGGGCTTATTATTCAGAAAAGCTAAAGAATGAAAAATATAGTATTGATCAGGAATTGTTGCGCCCTTATTTCGAATTGAAAAATGTGATTGACGGAGTTTTCGGACTGGCAACTCGTCTTTATGGTATTACTTTCAAGGAAAATAAGGATATACCTGTTTTTCATCCAGATGTAAAGACGTATGAGGTTTTTGATAAGGATGGCAGTTTCCTGGCTGTATTGTATGCTGATTTTTATCCTCGTGAAACGAAACAGTCGGGAGCGTGGATGACCTCGTTTAAAGACCAGTGGATTGAAGAAAGTGGAGTTAACAGTCGTCCCCATATTTCCATTACCACCAATTTTACCAAGCCTACAGCCAGCAAGCCGGCTTTGCTGACTTTAAGCGAAGTTGAAACTTTTCTCCATGAGTTTGGGCATGCTTTGCACGGAATGTTTGCCAATACACGTTATGCTTCCATGAGTGGAACAAGTGTGTATCGTGATTTTGTAGAACTCCCGTCGCAAATTATGGAAAATTTTGCCATTCAGAAAGATTTTCTACATACATTTGCCAAGCACTATCAGACAGGAGAACTTTTGCCTGATGAATATGTAGAGCGTATAGTGAAGGCTTCTAATTTTAATGTGGCATATGCCTGCCTGCGTCAAGTTAGTTTTGGATTGCTGGATATGGCATGGTATACACGCAGTAAGGAGTTTTCCGGTGATGTGAAAGCTTATGAAGAAGAAGCATGGAGTAAGGCACAATTGTTTGCTCCCGTACCTTCTACTTGTATGAGTGTTCAGTTCTCGCATATAATGGATGGTGGTTATTCTGCCGGATATTATGGCTATAAATGGGCAGAGGTGCTGGATGCGGATGCTTTTTCCGTTTTCCGTGAGAAAGGTATTTTCAATAGAGAGGTTGCGGATTCATTCCGTGAAAATATCCTGTCTAAAGGAGGAACGGAACATCCTATGGTACTTTATAAACGATTCCGGGGACAGGAACCTAGCATTGAGGCTTTATTGGTTCGGAATGGAATAATAACAAAATAAAAAGTGATGTTTATGAAAAAGAATATATTACATATATTTGAATTGTTTTCTCTTTTGCTGGTGCTTTGTTTATGGACAGGTTGCAGTAGTGAAGATGATGTTGAAGGTATTTTTGTAGGAAAAACCTGGTGTGTGAATTATATGTTTAAGGCAGATGGCAAGACTGCGGCTTTCACTGATGAGGAAAAGGAAACAATAGACAGTAATCGTGAAAATTACTGTATCGTATTCGGGCAGGAAAACTTCAATGCCAAATCGGGCGATTTCACTTTTGGAGGAAAATGGAGTGTAGATGGAAAAAAGCATACCATTCATTTTGAAATTGAAGGTAACATCGTTCCACCCGATCCAATTAGTAATAAATTTGTAGGAGTGATAAAGGAGGCTACGAAGTATGAAGGTGATTATGAACAGCTTCGTATTTATACTTCGGCAAATACTTCTATATTGTTCAGACCTTTGAAGTAATAAAATACAGATTGAGATATGACACATGATGAGTTGAAACAGCAGGAGCTTGACAAGCGTTACATGCGCATGGCTACTATTTGGGCAGAAAATTCCTATTGTAAGCGTCGTCAGGTAGGAGCATTGATTGTGAAAGACAAGATGATAATCTCTGACGGGTATAACGGTACTCCTTCTGGATTTGAGAATGTTTGTGAGGATGAAAATGATGTGACAAAACCTTATGTATTGCATGCTGAAGCCAATGCCATTACAAAGATTGCACGTTCGAGCAACAGTAGTGAAGGAGCAACGATGTATGTTACTGCTTCGCCTTGCATAGAGTGTGCAAAACTGATTATTCAGGCAGGTATCCGTCGGGTGGTATATTCGGAAAAATACCGTTTGGAAGATGGGCTGGATTTGTTGAGAAAGGCCAATGTAGAAGTCGTTTATTTGAATTTAAAGGAATAGTAAGATATGAATAACAAGACATCACGTTTTATACCGGTTATTATTGCGGTCAGCATTGTTGTCGGTATTTTGATTGGAACTTTTTATACCAATCATTTTTCGGGAAACAGGTTGAGCATAATCAATACGTCATCAAACAAACTGAATGATTTATTGCGTATCATTGATGATAAATATGTTGATACCGTAAGTATGGGCGACCTTGTTGAGAAAGCAATGCCTCAGATCTTGGCTGAACTTGATCCGCATTCTATGTATATTCCTGCAAAAGATGTAGAGGAGAGTAATGCTGAACTAAAGGGACATTTCAGTGGAATAGGTGTCTCATTTTCCATACATAAGGATACAATATGTATCAATAACGTCATTAAGGGAGGTCCGTCAGAAAAGGTTGGACTGATGCCGGGCGACCGTATCATTGCTGTAGATGATTCAGCTTTTGTAGGAAAGGTGGTGAATAATAATTCAGCCATGCGAAAGTTGAAAGGTGAAAAAGGCAGTTCGGTAAAATTAGGAATTTATCGTCCGGGCGTGAAGGAAACTTTGAACTTTGTCGTTGTTCGAGGTGATATTCCGGTGAAGAGTGTGGATTCATATTATATGATTACGGATAATATAGGATATGTCCGTATCAATAAATTTGCAGAGACTACTTATGCCGAGACAATGATTGCCATTGCTACCTTGCAACAGCAGGGAGCCAAGTCTCTGATTATCGACTTGCGTAACAATACGGGTGGTTATATGGGCCCTGCCGTTCAGATTATCAATGAATTCTTACCTAAAGACAGACTGATTGTATACACAGAAGGAAGAAAGTCTCCTCGTGAAGAGTATCGTTCTGACGGACGAGGAACCAATCAGAATACACCCCTTGTCTTGTTGACTAATGAAATTTCTGCTTCGGCCAGTGAGATTTTCTCCGGAGCTATTCAGGATAATGATCGTGGACTGATTATCGGCCGTCGTACGTTTGGAAAAGGATTGGTACAACAGCCTATTGACTTCAGAGATGGTTCATCCATGCGTTTGACGGTTGCCCGTTATTATACACCGTCGGGACGATGCATACAGAAACCTTACGTAAGAGGTGAGGGGGCTGAATATGAATCAGATATTCTGAATCGTTTTAATCATGGAGAATTTTTCTCTCAAGACAGTATCAAGCCGGACACTACGGAGATTTATCATACGTCAATAGGACGTGAGGTGTATGGTGGTGGCGGAATTATGCCTGATATTTTTGTGGCTCAAGATACTACGGGATATACATCTTATTATATGACATGTGTAAATCGTGGAGTTTATATAGAGTTTGGCTTCCAGTATACGGACAAGAATCGTAAGAAACTTGAAGAGTTTAAAGATCAGAAATCAATGGTTGCCTATCTGAAAACTCAGAATCTGGTAGAGAAGTTTGTACGTTTTGCTGAAACTCGTGGAATAAAACGGCGTAACTTGCTTATCCATAAATCATATAAGCTGTTAGAGTCTTTGATATATGGCAGTATCGTAAATTATGCACTCGATATAAACGACTATATAGAATATCTGAATGAAACCGACCCCACCGTTTTGAAAGCTGTAGATGTGCTTGAAAAGGGTGAAGCTTTTCCGAAAGCTCCTGAGGCGGATAAAAAGGGAAAATAGATATATGGAAGAAAAGAAAGCATTGCGCAAGCATATTAAAAGTCTGAAAGGTTCGATGGATAAATCGGACCTTTTGGCATATTCACATGCGTTATTCTCTCAACTGGAGAGGTCTGAGCGCTTTCAAAAGGCACATACGGTGCTCTGTTATTATTCTTTGCCTGACGAAGTATTTACTCATGAGTTTGTAGAGCGTTGGAAAGACAAAAAAACTCTTTTGCTTCCGGTTGTAAAGGGAGATGATTTGGAGTTGCGTCGTTATACGGGCAGACAGGATCTTACCGTAGGTGCTTATCAGATAGAAGAGCCTACTGGAGAACTGTTTACGGAGTATGAACAAATAGAACTTACTTTGGTGCCGGGAGTTTCGTTCGATAGAGAAGGTAACAGATTGGGACGTGGAAAAGGATATTATGACCGTTTGCTTCCTAAACTATCATCTTACAATGTCGGTATTTGTTTCGGTTTTCAGATTAGTGAGAAAATACCATGCGAATCTTTTGACCGGAAAATGGATGCCGTGCTTTCTGAAAAAGGATGGCTTATTGAAAAATAATGTTCACTATAACCTGAGCCCCTACATGTTGGTTCAGGTTTTTTATTATCTGTTCGCGCTTCATCATCAGCTCCTGTCGTAAGACTGATGATGTGAGGTGGACGTATAAAGTCTGGTTTCTGATAAACAGATTATTGGTATATGATGCGATTCCGGGGCCAAGGACTTCTTTCCATCCCTGTATAAGACGGTATTCGTTGAGTGGCGATTCCAGACCTTCTTGTCGCATAAACTGTCTGATCAGGTTACCTATTGATTCAGTATTATTTCTTTTCATGTTCAGCGGTTTGTGTTATCATGTATTTGGCCGTTGTCTACAATAAACAGACGGTAATCTTGTGTTGTTTTCTGTAGCAGGCTGTCAAGATGTTCTCTGTTGGTATCGGTGATGAAAATCTGCCCGAATTTGTCTCCACCCACCAGCTTGATAATCTGTTCTACCCGTGATGCGTCAAGTTTATCGAAAATATCATCAAGTAGCAAAATCGGACATGTACGGCTTCCGGTTCGTTTCAGAAAGTCAAACTGGGCAAGTTTCAATGCCGTAAGATAGGTCTTGTTTTGTCCTTGTGAACCTTCACGCTTAATGGGAAAACCGCCAAGTTTCATAATAAGTTCATCTTTGTGTATGCCATGTAACGAGTATCCCATGATACGGTCTTTAGGTCTGCTTTCGCGAATGATATCGAGCAGGTCTTTTCTTTGGGCATGCGATTCGTAAATGAGTTCCACATTTTCCCTGTCCTGAGAAATATGAGAATAAAAGGATTGGAATATGTCTTTGAATTCTTCAATAAAGTCCGTACGTTTTCTGAATATGGTTTCTCCTGTTACAGCCATCATTTCTTCCCATACACTCATCAGCTCTTCATCGGGCTCATTTTCCTGTTTCAATAGGGTGTTGCGCTGCATCAGTGCCTTATTGTATTTCAATAAGGCTTCCAGATATTCTCTGTCATATTGGGATATGACTACATCCATAAATCGTCGTCTTTCTTCACTTCCTCCAGCGATGAGGCTGGTATCGTTGGGCGATACCATGATGAGAGGGATAAATCCTATGTGGTCTGCCAGACGTGAATATTCTTTTTTGTTACGTTTGAACTGTTTCTTTTGCCGGCGTTTCAGTCCGCAATAGATTTCCTCTATGCTGTTATCTTCAAAGAGATAAGAGCCTTGTATCATGAAAAAGTCTTGTTCATGACGGATGTTCTGTGAATCGATAGGATTTGATGCACTTTTACAGAATGACAGATAATAGATAGCATCGAGCAAATTGGTTTTGCCCATTCCGTTTTTTCCGATGAAGCAGTTTATCTTGTTAGAGAATGTGAGTTCCACCTGCTCCAGATTCTTATAGTTTAGTATGGATATGTCTTGTAGTATCATGTTGCAAAGTTAGGATATATTTCAGAACATACACTTAGAGCCTGTTTAAATTTTGCTCAGTAACATTCTTATCGCCGCCAGTTTCACCATTTCCTCAGCCGAATCGAACGT
>CALUJE010000037.1 GCA_944320885.1 uncultured Phocaeicola sp. | reverse complement strand
CAAAGGTAGACTCTTTTTCATTACGCTCCAAACTTTTCTACCACTTTTTTTGAAGTTTTTTTGGATGATTTGATAAGTGTCTGTAAAACAACTATGTTGTAAAACATATTTTTTTGGCCTTTTTACAGGGGTGTGACGGATTCAAAGCGGTTTTTGGAGTATCAGCGAGAATTTAATGGAAGATATTTCCTCGTTCCGGAGTGAAAAAAAGGCAACCGAATACATGAATAAGCAATATTCAAGACAACCTTTTTGATGAATATGCCTTTCTGATGAGTCAAACTTTTTCCGGTAATACTAGATTATCCAAAGACAAAAATAACATCCCTTAAGGGTTTCAACCACTTTCACCTAAGAGAAACTTTTATGAAACTAACGACAAAAACGATTTTCCAACGAATCATAACGGAAATACAATCGGAAAGCATACGATTTATTTCCTTATCCAATACAAACAATCACGATCTTCGCTCGAAATCATTGTATAATTGAGATATTCGTCTTTACTTAGCAATCAAAAATAAAAATCCAACCTATTTGAAGCATCAATATCATGGATAAGTTCAATACTTATTTGGATCTGATAGATACCGAACTATACAAAAACTTTTGCCTGAAATACGGAGAAGCAAGACTATTCAAAAGAAAAGAACTGTATCTTCGTGCCGGAGACATATGCAGCACTTTCGGATATATTAAAGAAGGATGCTTCAAATATACCTGTATGAATACTGCAGAAAACAGGTTACACAGCATAGGATTCTCGTTCAAGGACGAATTTATCAGTGACTATCCCACATGCAAATATGGCATACCCTCTAAAATAAATATCGAAGCGTTGACCGACAGCGAAGTCTACATCGTAGATATACATACCTTCATAAAACATATATACTCTATTAATAAGGAAACCGAACTTATAAAAGCATCGGACGGTATCTTTCTTCAATCGTACGAACGATACATCAATCTGTATACCCAGACACCCGAAGAGCGGTATCATGACCTTTTGAAACGCTGTCCTGAAATACTGCAATTCATATCACTGAAAGAACTGGCCTCTTTCTTGAGAATTACTCCCATTTACTTGAGTAAAATCCGCCGCAAAACGTTATCCCAATAAAACTAAGTTTAGTATTTACGGGTATTAACATAATTAAACAGGCTTCTTTTTAAAAGAAAAGTGATTTTCTCCATTTTTGTAATTAAATAATAAAGAAATAGCAATACATATGAGAGCAAAAAATCTATCAGGAGTCTTACTGTTGCTTATAAGCATGATAGGACTGACCTGCTGCAACGATGAGAAGAGCGACCCACTACGCTTTGATTTGGATACAGAACAGAACAACAGCATTGATATCTGTTTCCCGAGATCGGAAGCAGACGGAAGCGCGGGAGCAATTACCATATTGGGTGGTGATGGTGACTACACCGCTTATTGCGACAATCCCGAAGTATTGAAAATCGACATGAAGTTCCCCAACGCATTTGTACTCTATCCGCAAGACTGGGGCGAAGCCAATGTCATCGTAAGAGACGGTACAGAGAAATCCATTGCACTGAAAGTAAATGTGTTCCAGATGAAAAGCTATATAAAAGTAGAGCAGTTGGACGTTGTAATCAATGGCGATGAGAATCTGACCCAGACACAGAAAGACCAGCTTCGTAAAGAAGCCATGGAAACCATCCCCGTCAAACAGGCAGGAGGCGGATATACACTGATATCCGATAATCGCGATGACCCTTACTCCGGAAGCCTTCTTCTGTATCCCAACCAGTTCGGCAACGAGGATGAAATAATAAAAGGAAGTTTCAACTATCCTATAGACCGCGACGAAGAAGGTCGCCGACACTATTCTTTCTTCATCGACGGAAAAGAACATATTCTGTATATGACCCCATACAAGCAACAGAATAAATCGATATCTCCTGTCAGTGGCGTTGCCTTGATAGAAGAAGTCACCACTCAGATAGCAACGCAATATCCGGGTGTAAAGGTATATACCGCACAAGTATTAAAAACAATATTTGAATGATATACATATAGAGAGATTCCGTAATACCACTTCTTCGGTATTACGGAATACTTAATTAAAGTAAGTGAAACAGTAAAGAAGAAACAATATGAACATAAAGACTAAACTAACAACCCTGACCTTGTCACTGATATTGTGCGGCAGCTGTCAAACATTTCGCCAGTCGAGCCGGTTTGTTTCATCCGACATACAGCTCGGAATGAGTCAGAAGGCTTTTATCGACAAATACGGCAAACCGTTTAACCGTGAAATAGAGCGTACAGCCAACGGTTCCATCAAAGAAACCTTATTCTATAAGGAGACTTTCTTCCGAACTGTGTGGTATGATGTCACCACCGCATTTACTTTTGTTGACTCCGTGCTGACCAAACAGGAAGTATATAAGGAAGAACCACTGTATAACGAACACGAGAAATAACATCTGAAATCATTTTATAACCCGTAATACTTAACTTAAAAACATGATGAAAAAGAACATTTTATCAAGCACGCTCCTACTGTTGATGTGCGCACTCTGCTTCGTCGGATGTGATGACGATGAAGATTCCATCCCCCGTTTTCCCGAAGGAACCTCCTCATTACGCATGATGAATGAAGACAACGGCAGAACAATGCTCGGCAACTCCGACGTATATATTACCCGCGACGGAAATTTCAGGAGCTCACAATCGCCCCTGTTCGACATGGGAAAGAAAAAAGGTATTGGTGACATCGAAATGCCCGACTTCATAAATATGGCTCCCGAAGTGGCAGCCACTCCCGGACACGGATATGTAATCTGCAATGCAGACGAGGTCAAAGATTTCCCTTCAGGCATAAAGGCCATCAAGGAATCAGCATACGTATACCGTGCATACGTTGACTCATGGATTATGAAGGAAAATGAAATCCAAGGTGCAAACGTATATTTCCTGCGCGGCAAACCTCTTGAAGGAGTTCTCCCGGCATGGGGTAGCAATATCGGCTCCATCAATGTATATATACATAACGATTATGCAGATGAAAGCTTAACCGTCAAATTTCCCAAGTTCAATGCCAAAGACGTAGAAGCTGTCTGTATAAACGACTATACTCAGGAAGAAATGTTGCAATGCAGTGTATCAAGCAAAGGAATCAAGCTGCAAGTTCCTCACGAACTAGGTTACATCAGAGAGAACTATAAAGTACAAATCCGCTACAAGCATGTATACACGGAAGTTGATGTAAATATCATATTTAAAGATACAAAAGACTAATCCCGATAATATGGATTGCAGCAGAGAGTAAAGGGAAAGCCTGTCTCTGCTGCAATTTCTCCTACAAAGCTCTCACAGAAACTGTTTTTCCGCTCCTGTACATACAAATAATCACAGCCTTATGAAAGAAAGAATTTTAGTTTTAATGTTTTCGTTGTGCAGTTCGCTGTTCTGCATGGCACAAATAAAAGGTCCCCAAGCTAATGAATATGTAGAATTAATGGGTATTTTGGCTCGTAGTGCCGGATATCCAGAATACAGTAAAGATGTGGCCGGAGAATATATTACCGATATCGACCGGCATTTCAAAGCATATCTCAATCATCCGGCAGTAAACTGCATGAAGGAATTAAGAAAGAAGAACGGAATCTCTTATGATGCAGTCATGTCTATGGCCATTCATATGCAATATAAAGACCAAACCTTTTGCCTCATCGAGGAAGAAACCAATACGCTGGATAAACGATGGGAAAAAGTAAATAAAGAAGAATTCTTCTCACTCCTCACACGGTTTTATCAGGAGAGTCGTTTCAACGATTTTTACAAGGCTCACAAAGCTCTGTATGACAAGGGAATTGCCGCTTATAAAGAAAAGGTATCCAAACATCTCAATACCGACTGGTACACTTCGTTTTATGGAAAGGAGCCCCAAGAAACATACAATATTATCATAGGTTTTTGCAACGGAACTAATAATTATGGTTCTAACCGCCAAATAAAAGGGAAACAAAAGGAAATCTTTGCCATCGTAGATTATAGCGTAAACAAGAATCAAGAACCACAATACAACAAATGGTATTTATCTATATTAATTCATGAATTCAATCATTCATTCACTAATTATCTACTTGATAATAACCCTAATAACATCAAAGCACTCACTAATGCCGGCAAATATTTATACAACATCCTAAAATGGAGTATGAGACAACAGGCATACGGCAACTGGAAAATCATGATTAATGAATCGCTGGTAAGAGCAGCCGTAATATGTTATCTGATAGACAACCATTACACCCAAGAAGAAATTGAAAAAGAAATTTGTGAACAGTTAGGATATAACTTTCCATGGATGCCGGAATTGGTTACTTTGCTCAGAAGCTACAGAAGTCAACAAGACAAATTCGGCTCACTTGAAGCATTCTATCCGCAAATCATTTCGTTCTTCAATGACTATGCATCAAAAGAAAAAGAACGAATCAGCAAAGCTATAAACCTGTAATGATGCTCCGACATGAAACCGGCAAATCATATCATATTACTTATCTGTTTTCTCCTGTCAGAAAGCTTCTTATGTTTGGCCAAAGCACAAGCTGCGGCCGACAGTACATTCACCAATGAATCAGAGCAGAATATTTGTCAGCCTCATCAGATAAAGGCTCGGGCACATGATGACGGTATCATTACGTCCGGGCCTGGCACGGAAAATGAGAAAAAGAATAAAGCCAGACATTTTATAGGAATTGACATCAGACCTTCCTACGTTTTCCCTACTCATGAGTTCTTCAAAGGTTCCAACCATACAGGGAAAAGCATAAATTCAACCTTTGCCGGACATTTAAAGTATGGATTTAAGTTTTCCCCTGATTCTGAATTGGGCAAGTTGTATCCTTATGCCGTTCAGGGTATAGGAATAGGTTACAATACCTTTTTCAACTCGGAAGAAATAGGTAACCCGCTTGCCGTATATGTATTCCAGACATCGAGAATTGCTACGCTCTCCCGCAGACTTTCATTCGATTATGAGTGGAACTTTGGAGCATCATTCGGATGGAAGAAATTCGATGAAGTGACCAATCCCAACAACAGGGTTGTAGGCTCCAAAGTAAATGCATATATAAACCTGGGATTTCTTCTGAACTGGCAGATTGCGGCAAACACGAACCTGAGAGCCGGCATAGGTGTTACACACTATTCAAACGGCAACACCAGCTATCCGAATTCCGGAGTAAATACCATAGGGGCATCAATTGGAATAACAAGAAGTTTCGGAGGAGGAAGAAACGGAGAAGAGACATTGGGCGAGCAGTCCAAGCCGATATTCGACAGATATATCAGCTACGACCTCATCGTTTATGGAGCGACACGAAAAAAAGGAGTTTTTCCGGAAGACCACAGTCCGCTTCTGGCACCAGGTTCATTTGCGATTATAGGCTTGAACTTCAATCCACTATATAATATCAGCAGATATTTCAGGGCCGGACTGTCACTCGACATGCAATATGACGAAAGCGCAAATATCGTACAATACATTGCCAATGACGAAATACCTTCAACATCAGAAGAGCTTAAATTCTACCAGCCTTCATTCAGGGAACAGTTTTCTGCCGGACTCTCTGTAAGAGCAGAAATTGTAATGCCGATTTTCTCAATCAACTTAGGCATAGGAAAGAATTTCATCTGCAAGGGTTCTGATACAAATTCATTCTACCAGACATTTGTGTTGAAGACAAACATAACAAAGCATATTTTCCTGCACACCGGATATCAACTTTACAAATTCAAGGACCCGAACAATCTTATGCTGGGTATCGGTTACAGGTTTAACGCAAGATAAAGAACTGACAAGCTGATTGTGATATTGAAAATGAAACATACCGTTATAATCGCCGTCTTAGTATTGCATAACTGTATCGGTAATGCATTCATCAGTGTTTTTCACCGCCAGCCAATAAAGTGCAACCTTCGGAAAAAGATTCCGTATCTGAAATTTACTTTGAATCATCCAATTGGGATATAAAACAAACACAGCTATAATATGAAAAGTAAAAAGATTATAGTAACATTAATGTGTGCAGTCTTTTCGATTTCTGCTTTCTGCCAGACAACAGGAAAAATAGTAGATACCAACCAAGAGCCGATAGAAGGCGCTACAATAATCATGCAGTTGCCGGATTCAACCTATCTGGGTGCTGCCATATCTGCGGCCAACGGTACATTTGTTCTTGAACCGGAACCGGAGAGTTACCAGCTCATCGTTCAACATCTGCTCTATCAGACCAGACTAGTTAAGGGCCAGGCTCGTGATGTCGGTATCATTGCATTAGAGCCGAAAGACTATAATCTGGAAGAAGTGGTAATAAAAGGAGAAAGACCATTTGTAACCGTGGAACGAGGGAAGCTGAATTATGACATTTCGGCCATTACAGAGAAACATATCGTAAACAATGCTTACGAGGCCATATGTAAGTTGCCGGGAGTACAGGACAGGAACGGTAAACTTTCACTGGTAGGTGCAAAGAGTGTGACGGTTATCCTGAACGGAAAGGCAAGCACATTGACACAAGAACAGCTGATTGAGGTATTGAAGAATACTTCCGCTTCGCAGATACAGACAGCCGAAGTGATGTATAATACACCACCTGAATATCATGTGCGTGGTGCTGCCATTAATATTGTAACGGCAAAGGCAGCCGACAATACCATCCAAAGTGAACTGTCGGCCAGCTACAGCAACCAGTATTTCAGCAGTTACAGTGGCAATGTAAACTTTCTGATGACGAAAGGCAAGTCATCATTGAATGTTTCCTATAATCCCGGTTATTCGCATATTATGACTGTAATGGATTTGGCTTCCATGCACGATTATGACGGAAAGACATATGACATTACGCAGACGCAGCAAATCAATACGAAAGGCTGGAGGCATAACATCTATGCAGAATATGGCTATCTGATAAATGAAAATAACGAGCTGTGTGTGGGATATAACGGTGCTTCACTGGACAATGGGAAAGGTACTATCGACGTAAACGGGAATTTCCAGAACAGTCATAACGACAAGTTGCAGGAAAGCCGGATGCACAATGTTTTTGCCCGCTATTCTTCGGGATTTGGACTTGACTTTGGAATGGACTACACAGATTATACCATGAATGACTATAACCGTTTGGAAAGTAAACTGACAGACGATACCCGTCAGCTGCTTGATTATACTTCTGACCAGAAGATACATAAGTTCTCGGTGTATGCTGACCAAAGTCACGGTCTTGCCAATGACTGGACTTTGAAATACGGTGTACGTTATGATTATACGGACAATAAGAACTGTCAGTTCTTCAATCAGACGGAGGGTAAGAACGGTGTAGGCAATTCTTCATCGCGCCTTTATGAGCAGATTACCAACTTTTATGGAGGCTTCGACAAGGAGTTTGAAAACGGCCTGTCTCTTTCCTTTTCGGCAACCGGTGAGTATTACTCCATCGGAGACTATCACAAATGGGCGGTCTATCCGCAGGCTAGTCTGACCTATTCGCCGTCGGAAAAACATACGTTCATATTGGGCGTTTCTTCGGAAAAGGATTATCCCACTTATTGGGATATGCAGACCAGTACTACCTATATGAATGCTTACGAAGAGGTTCAGACCATCGAAGGATTGCGACCGGCCAACGTGTACAGTGTAAACGCCAATTATCTCTTTCTTCAGAAGTACATGTTGTCACTGTTCTATGAACGTACCAACGATTATTTTACGATGGACATGTATCAGGCGAAAGACCGTCTGGCACTTGTATACCGCACACAGAACTGGAACTATTACCAGTCCTTCGGCTTGAGTGCCAACATTCCGTTCAGCATCGGCGAGTGGTTGTCTTCTCAAGTAAACGCTACTGTGGTCAATGACCGTAACCGTTGCGACAACTTCTGGGATATTCCTTTCGACCGCAAGAAATGGGCCTGTATGCTGGCCATGCAGAATCATTTCTCTGTAGGTTCCAACCTGGGATTTGACTTAGATGCGACGTACCGTTCAAGCATGATTTCCGGTATCAGTGACACGAAACCGGTCTTTACGGTCAATGTAGGGGCACAGTGGAGTTTCCTGAAAGATAAGGCAAGCCTGAGCCTGAACTGTTCAGACCTGTTCGATACCATGCGAATGAAGGTGAGAAACCGCTATGCAGGGCAACACATCGACTTGAACATGGGACAATACAGCCGTACCGTTTCAGTGAAATTCGTCTACCGTTTTGGAGGCAGTATCAACAAGGAAAAGAAAGAGACAGACACTTCACGATTTGGCAGAAAATAAAGTCCCGGCATCACACCGACCAGTCTATGGGTGCAATACCATGTGCCTGCAGATAGGCATTCGCCTTGCTGAAATGACGGCAACCGAAAAATCCGTGTTCGGCCGAACGGGGTGACGGGTGAGCAGCTGTCAGCACCAAATGACGGGAAGAGTCTATCAGACAAATCTTGTCTTTGGCATAGGCACCCCAGAGCATAAACACCAGATGCTCACGCTCATCGCTCAAACGCTTAATGACTGCATCTGTAAAGGTCTCCCACCCCTTGTCTTTGTGCGAACCAGTCTGATAAGCGCGTACCGTGAGCACGGCATTTAAGGAAAACACGCCTTGACCGACCCACTTGTCAAGACATCCTGACGCGGGGAGCGCTATACCCAAATCAGAATGTATCTCCCGAAATATATTCATCAGCGAACCGGGAATCGGTGTTCCTTCGGGAACGGAAAAGCAGACGCCGTAATACTGTCCGGGAGTGGGATAAGGGTCCTGCCCCAAAATAACCACTTTCACCTTATCGAAAGGACATGCATTGAACATATGGAATATCTGTGTCCCCTTGGGGAGAATATGGTAATGCTGATATTCATAACGCACAAACTCTACCAGCCGGGAGAAATAAGGTTTGTCAAATTCTTCCTGTAACCGTCTACGCCAACTTTCTTCTATCTTAACTTCCATAACCACTTTCTTGATATATAAAAATACGACAAATTCTATTGCTGTCCATAAAAAGGTGAATGATTTCCTAATATAATCCTTAATGAGACTAGCCGTTCTGTTTTTTGCACCCTAGCATGCAAATTACTGCACGACGCGGTGCAGCGTACTGCATAGGGCGATGCAACTTTGTGCACCGGGCGGTGCAGTATTGTGCACGGGGCGATGCACAATACCAGATTGTCTTTTCCTGATTAGACCAGACGCTTTTTGTTTTATAAACTATATGAGCAGACAGTTCCCGGAATCTGTCTCTGTTTAACCAGACACTCTGTCGGATACTGTTTCATGCGCTAATCATACACCCTCTAAAAACAGAGTTCCGGATGAGAATGGCGTTCATTCTCACTCCGGAACCTGTCATTATCATCTATCTGAAACGAGTGTTGCTCAAATTGATTTTTCTATATTCCACACAAAGGCTCTAAGTCCCAACTGCTCGGTTTCAACATCCATCTTATGCAAGGCCTCCAGCAACGGATCAACCTTGGCATCATCGACCATCGTAATAATGGCCGAGCACATGGAAGGCCAGGCATGACTGCCGTAATGCGGCTCTCCGGTCTTGCTGCCACGTCCCTGCACATCTTTCAGGTAACTGAAACCGCGACAGTTCATACGGTCGAGTGTAGCCAGAATACGTTCATAAAAAGCCTGGTCGAAAGTTATCAATACAGATTTCATAGAATGTACTTTATTTTTTTAGTTTGTCCTTAATAAACAGTTCCTTATTAGCCTGGAAATATTCGTCCAAAGCACGCTTGTTCTTCATGATGCGACGCTGACGCTTGATACCAGTTCCGGCAAATACGCAATAAACTACGGGGACAAGAATCAACGTAAGGATGGTAGATACCGTAAGTCCGCCGATAACCGACACACCCAACGGACGCCACATTTCAGAACCTTCACCACTACCGACAGCCATCGGCACCATACCCAGAATGGTAGTCAGTGTGGTCATCAATACCGGACGCAAACGGCTACGGCCGGAAGTAACAACGGAGTTGATTACCGCCTGTCCGCGCTCACGGCACAAAGTAATGTAGTCAATCAGCACGATACCGTTCTTCACCACGATACCAATCAACATGATTGCTCCCAACAGACTCATCACATTCAGGGTTGTACCCGTAGAGAACAGAGCCATCAACACTCCACTGAAGGCAAACGGCAATGAGAACATGATGATAAACGGATAAGTAAGTGACTCAAACTGAGCGGCCATTACAATGAACACAAGAATAACAATCATTACGGCCAATATACCCAGGTCGGAGAACGAATCCTGCTGGTCTTCGTACGAACCGGCAATCTGGATGTTTACACCACTGGGCAAATCCATCTTGCTGATAATGCGCTCACCCTCGGCAACAACGCTACCCAACGGCGCGCCGGAAATAACGGCCGATACCGTTACCACACGCTCACGGTCTTTACGCTCGATGGTAGGCGGATTGGAACGTTCTACCACCTTACCCACATCTTTCACACGCACGGGCTTATTGTTTGCCGTATAGATTACGATATTCTCCAGGTCTTCTATACTGGTTCTGAATTCGGGCGCATAACGCACACGGATATCATACTCATCACCGTCTTCACGGTAATAGGAAGCCAGACTACCGTTTACACGGTTACGCAGATAATTGGCTGCCGTAGTAAGATTCAATCCGGCAAGAGCCAGTTTCTCGCGGTCAAAGTCTACCTGATATTCGGGCTGATAATCGCTTCGGCTGATATTCACTTCCGAAACTCCGTTTACCTTCAGAAGACTGTTTTTCAGCTCGGCTGCCACACGGTCGGTCTCGTCAAAGCTATATCCGTAAATTTCAAAGTCGGCGCTAGCCTGTCCGCCCATACCCTGATTACTACCTCCCAGGATAACCTGCGCCTTTGCCAGTTCCGGATATCCGGCCAAATCGGCACGCATTTCGTCACAGACCTGCTCAAGAGAAATATCACGGTCTTCAACAGAACACAGACTGATGTTGAATGACATGATATGTGAACCGTTATCCTGCATTGACGCAAAGGTATTGTCGGTATCGGCCTGTCCTACGGTATAGTTGCAGACTTTCATAATCTTACCGTAACGTTTCATCCACTTTTCCGTCAGTTCCTGAGACAGTGCCTTTGCCCGCTCTACCCGCGTACCGATAGGAAGTTCCAGTTTTACGGCTATACGTCCGTTATCATTCGACGGGAAGAACTCCGAACCGATGCCTTTCATACAGAACAGACTCACGATGAAGAAAAGTAAACAAGCTAAAATCACGACTCTGCGGTGACGTACGGCCCAATTCAACAGGCGTGCGTATCCTGAATCAAGAGCGTCCAATGCCTTTTCAATCGGAGTATATACTTTAGTGAAAAGCTTGCTTTGCTTTTTCTGCAGGCGCAACAGTCTGGAACACATCATCGGAGTAAATGACAGGGCGGCAACTGTAGATACAGTCATAATCACACACATCATCCATCCCAACTGCTTAAAGAGCACTCCCGACATACCTGTAACCATGGTCAGCGGGAAGAACACTGCTATCATGGTCAACGTAGAGGCTATAACCGATATGGCCACCTCATTGGTTCCGTGAATAGCGGCCTGCTTCGGTTCAGCACCGCGCTCGATGTGCGTGGTTATGTTTTCAAGTACCACGATAGCATCATCCACCACATTACCAATAGCAATGGAGAGACACGACAATGAAACTATATTGAGTGAACCGCCTGTAGTGGCCAGATAAATGAATGAAGCAATCAGAGACATCGGGATGGTAATACAGATGATAACCGTAGCACGCCAACGTCCCAAAAAGACGAACACAACCAATACCACAAACAGAATGGCATAGAGAATAGTTTCTGTCAAACTGTCTATCGTATTCAAGATATTATCGGATGTATTGACAATCACTCCCAGTTTGACATCGCTCGGCAAGGAAGCCTGCAAACGTGGCAACTGTTTCATTACAGCCTGGGAAATGCTCACTGAGTTTGCTCCCGACTGTTTCTGAACCACAATCATCGCTCCCTGACGTCCGTTATTGTATGTCTCCTGTGCACGCTCTTCCACATCGTCGGAAATGGTTGCTACATCACGCAGATAAACGGCAGCTCCATCATGATGCCCTACAATGATATTGGTCATTTCTTTCGGGTCTTTGAACTCTCCTTCCACACGCAATGAATAAGTAGAGTTTCCTACATCAAAGGTTCCCCCCGGCACATTCCGGTTCTCTCCGGAAATGACAGAACTGATGGTTTCTACACTCAGTCCGTATGCTTCAAGTTTATTGGGGTCGCAATAAATGTTCACTTCACGCTGGGGAGCTCCACTGATTGAAACCGTACCCACTCCGGGAATACGTGCCAGCGGATTCACCACATTGTCGTCAAGAATCTTGTAAAGTGCACTCTGACTCTCATCGGCCTGTACGGAAAGCAACAGGATAGGAATCATATCGGTGCTGAACTTAAATATAATCGGCGTACTCACTTCATCAGGAAGATGTGAACTGACCATATCCAACTTATCACGTACATCATTGGTCAATACATCAATGTCATAACCATATTCAAACTCCAATATAATTAAAGACATGTTCTCTGAAGAACGCGAGGTGATATGCTTCAGGTTACTGACAGAGTTCAATGTATTCTCCAACGGACGAGTCACATTGTTCTCTATATCCGAAGCACTGGCTCCATCGTATGAAGTCATGACCATAATCGTATTCGTATCAATATCTGGATACAAATCGACCGGAAGTTTCGACAAAGAGAAAAGACCAAATATCGCCACTGCAAGGAAACAGAGCGAGGTCATAATCGGCTTTTTTACCGCACCTTCATATAGACTCATAACATGCTACTTTATTACGTTAACTTCAATGCCATCGGCAAGACGTGTCTGTCCTGCAACAACAACCTGAGAATTATTCTCCACACCAGATACCAGTTCATATTCCGTATTGATACGGCGTCCAAGCTCTACAACCTGACGGTATACCTTTCCGTCTCTGTAAACATATACGTAACGTTCGCCCGAACCAGCCTGCTTAACAATGGCCATATCGGGAACAACCACTCTGTTTTTGTTTCCGAAATCCAGTGTCACACGTCCGAACATTCCGGGACGCACACGCTGGTCGGCATTTGCCAAGGCAATCTCTACCGGGAATGTATGCGTGTCGGAATCAATGCTGGGATAAATAAGGCTTACGTAACCGGTAAACTCCTCATCGCCAAAGGCATCAAAACGCATCATCGCCTTGGCACCTTTCTTTACTTGTGCGAAATACGGTTCGGATACATTTATCAAAAGTTTTACCGGAGTAATCTTTTCTACGGTAAGAACCGGCTGTGCAGAACTGTACATGTCGCCATTATCATAATTACGGGCAGTTATCACTCCGCTGATAGGACTAAGCAGCTGTGTATTCTCCAGAAGATTGTCATATGCGGTCTGCAGTACGTCGAGATTGGTCTTCGCGGCATCCCATTCTGATTTTGACACACCTCCTACTTTATACAGTTCGTCCGTACGTTTGAATTCTATCTTCTGGTTATCCAACTGCAATTTGCTTTGCTGCAGTCCGGCAGCATCCATCTGAACAAGTTTCTGTCCGGCCTTTACATAATCGCCTACCTCTACCAGAATCTTATCTATTCGTACGGGAGAAGAAGGGGCGATATTATTCTTTATATCGGCCTCAACAATTGCTGTATACTCCTCAATCTGCGGGACTTCTCTCTCTGTAACCGTTTCCAGTTTTACAGAAGGCATTTCACTATCCGTCTGTTTTTCTACATCTTTCTTTTCGGAACTGTTGCACGCTCCCAATGAGAATATTGCGGCAACCATAGCCGCCAGATAGACATTTCTTTTCAACATGATATTATTTTTGTTTTTTGTTGTTTCAATATGGCTCATATAGCAACACGGCTATATCTGTTTTTCTTTATTCTACATCTTCATTTTCATTTCCCAGCACCTTATCCAAATCTGCCTTGGCCGACAAATAATCAAAAATAGACTGATTGTAAGTCAATTCAGCCTGCGTCAAGGCTACTTCCGAACTGTTCAATTCCAAAATGGTACCTTTACCCACCTCATAACGTTTGGTAGCAATATCACGTCCTTTTATGGCTTGCGCAACAGCCTCTCTATTGCTTACTACCTGCTCTGCACTGGCTGACATGTTATCCAGATAACTGGTGGCCTGCATATGCAACTGGCGTTCCGTATTTATTCTGTTCTCTTCCAACTGCTGTATCTGAATCTTGGCCTGTTTCACTTTGGTAAAGTTACTGCCGCGGAACAAAGGAATACTCAGATTCAATCCTATCGTTGAATACGGATTCCACTTATAAGAAGAAAAGCGGAAATTATCATTCAACGTAGTATACATGTACTGGAAAGATACCGAAAGCGTCGGCATAAAGTTGGTATATTGCAACTGCAGGTTCTGTCTGAGCTGTTTGGCATTCAGGTCTATTTGCTTCAAATCGCTGTTGTTTTGCAGACTGAAACCATAATTTTCATTTTCCATCTGACGTTGGAACAGCTTCATTTCATAGTTTTTCAGGTTATCGTCAGTCTGTATATCTACATCTGCCGTAACCCCCATCAGGACTTTCAGCTGAAGCTTTGCAAGATTTACTCCGTTTTTCGCAGATACCACACTGGGCTTCAAACTTCTCATCTGGACTTCGGCGCTGATCTTATCATATTCGCTGACGCTTCCCTGCTTGAATTTTTCATTCACTACCCGATAGTTTTCTTCACTTTGGGCATAGCTCTTCTTCAAGACCTCATAACTGTCTTGTGTCAACAACAGCTGATAATATGCTTTCGTAACCTGATTTACCAAATCAAGTTCAGAAGCACGTGCCTGCTCCAATGCTAGTTCTATATCACTTTGGGTTATATTTATACTTTTATATAATGACGGAGCAAAAACCGGCAAGCTAATCGACAAACCGCCCGAGTAACTATTATCCGTACCAACTTTTACCTGCTGGTCACCCATCGCAAAAGTCTGTTTCTGTATAGTACGCGTGTAAGACCCCACAAGTTCGGCCTCCGGAATCAAATTCCATATGGCTTCTTTCTTTGAATTCTGCTTCAATAAAATCTCCTGTCCTGCAATCTTCAAGGTAGGATTTTCATTTTTCGCAATCTCGAGCGCCTGCTTTAATGTTAATTGCAGCACCTCCTGAGCCCAGGCTCCATTCACAAACAGGGAGGCTGCAAACAACGCAACATACTTGATACTTCCTTTTAAACTCATACTCTAGTTTTTATGATTAATTGTCATTACGGATGGAATTCATAAATTCATCCAGTATCTTCAAACCTTTATCCGTAGAAATGCCTCTTAAATATGTTATCACTACTACACTATAAATCTCATTTACCGAATAATTCTTGCTGACATCCGACTCCATGGTATTATCAAAGGTCAGATTTAACAGTCTTATGAACAAATCCATATTCACATCCTTACGAAAGATGCCTTGTTCAATACCTTTCTCAAAATAATTCACTACAACATGGAAATCCCTGTTGCGCTCATTCCTCAAAAAATTCATTACCTGCGGGTATTTTTTCAGGTCCTCAAAGAAACGTGGATTGATTCGACGCAATCTGGCTATGTTATATTGATAAAATTTCAAAACGATTTCAAGAACATTACTCTTCTGAATATCCACCTCATTCATATAAGAATTCTGCAATTCCCGTCCTCTGACAAGACATTCCAGCAAAAGCGTTTCCTTATCCTGAAACACTTCATATAAGGTTCTTTTAGAAATTGACAGATTATTGGCTATGTCATCCATTCTTACAGGCTTTATTCCTGATTTATAAAACATTTCCATTGCTACAGTCAATATTCTTTCGCGCAATTCTTCTCTACCAACATGTGTCTTTTCTACTTCAATATTCATAATTATTTATTATAATATTATATCTATAACAAATATGAGGAAAACTTTTCAAAAGAGAATAGTTTTACTTTGGATTTTCCTTTTTTTATATATTGTTTACAGTAGTATATATTTAAAGACACAGAAAGATCAACCACTCAAAAACAATCTCTCACTATCCAACAAAAAAGCCAATGCAAAATATCCGATAAAAAAATACTGCCTGTGACCTTCTCAGGCAACAGGCAGCACATTACAATACAAAATACAAATACAACTAAACGAGATTCTATTATTAAACGATTCCTTGTGCCATCATTGCATGAGCCACTTTCATGAATCCTGCAACATTTGCACCCTTCACGTAATTGATATAGCCATCAGGCTGAGTACCATATTTAACGCATTGAGCGTGGATGTTACCCATAATTTCGTGAAGTCTGCGGTCTACTTCTTCAGCAGTCCAGCTTAAATGCATTGCGTTCTGGCTCATTTCCAAGCCTGAGGTAGCAACACCACCGGCATTAACGGCCTTACCCGGAGCATACATAATCTTGTTTTCGATAAATGCATCGATAGCTTCAGGAGTACAACCCATGTTGGAAATTTCTCCTACGCAAGTAACATTATTATTAATTAAGGCTTTGGCATCATCTCCATTCAATTCGTTCTGAGTAGCACAAGGCAATGCGATATCTACCTTAACTTCCCATGGACGACGTCCCGGAACGAATTTAGCATTAGGATATTTCTCGGCATATGGAGCAACAACGTCGTTACCAGAAGCACGCAATTCAAGCATGTAGTCAATCTTGTCACCGCTGATTCCGTCTGGATCGTATACATAACCATCAGGACCAGAAATAGTAACAACCTTAGCACCCAATTGAGTAGCTTTTGTAACAGCACCCCATGCAACGTTTCCGAAACCAGAAACTGCAACAGTCTTGCCTTTAATATCTATGCCCTTCATTTGAAGCATATGGTTAACGAAATACAAGCCACCGAAACCTGTTGCTTCAGGACGGATCAATGATCCACCGAATTCCAAGCCCTTGCCTGTAAACGTACCCGTAAATTCACGAGTTAATTTCTTGTACATTCCGAACATGTAGCCAACTTCACGTCCACCAACACCGATATCACCGGCAGGAACATCCATATCAGGACCAAGGTGACGCCACAATTCAAGAATAAAGGCTTGGCAGAAACGCATGATTTCAGCATCACTCTTACCTCTCGGAGAGAAGTCAGATCCACCTTTACCACCACCCATCGGAAGAGTAGTCAATGCATTTTTAAAGGTTTGTTCGAATCCTAAGAATTTAAGGATTGACAAGTTTACAGATGCGTGGAAGCGAATACCACCTTTATACGGGCCAATTGCATTATTAAACTGAACACGATATCCAAGGTTTACTTGTACTTTACCATTATCGTCTACCCAAGGAACTCTGAAGGTGAAAATGCGATCGGGTTCCACTAAGCGTTCGATAAGACTTACTTTTTCAAATTCAGGATGCTGATTGTAAATATCTTCAATAGATAAAAGCACTTCCTTTACCGCTTGCAGGTATTCCAATTCGCCTGGATGTTTAGCTTCAAGAGAAGCCATAATGTTTTCAATATTCATGGTAGTTCTTTATTTAGGTTAATGATAAAATGTAACCATCACTGGTGCAAATATAGGCCTTATTATATTACCACCAAAACTTTTTGCATAAAAAATCATGTTTTTTAGATAAAATGTTAGGGCTTACCTTAAAACATGCTTTATAACAGTGTTTAATTGGCATATTGTTAGAAAAGAAGGAGGAAAAAAGAGGAAAATTCCACTTCAAGTGTCTATATACACTTAATAAAAGAATGCACGAGTTACATTTCGACAAGAAAAAAGCCATCAGATAAAATCCAAACAGGAAAAATAAAAAAGGTGCAATCAACGGACTAATGCGTTAACTGCACCTGTTAGTATAATAAAGTTGTATTGTATATTCTACGCTTTAAACAAAACGTTGCAAAGATAATGCTTCTTTTTCATTTCCAACAAGCAAAATGCATGTTTTTCATCAAAACAAGAAGCTTTTTTCAAGCCAATAAACTATTATACCTGCCAAATAGCCTAAGAAAGCAATCCATGAGATGTGACGGAGATACCAGCCGAAAGAGATTTTCTCCAATCCCATCACTACTACACCGGCAGCACTACCTATAATAAGTATACTTCCACCCACACCGGCACAGTAGGCAAGTAACTGCCAGAACACACCATCCTGAACAAAATTAAGCAAGGTAGGATCAGTAACCGTTAACGGAGCAATATCATACATTCCCATACAGCTTGCAACCAAAGGCACATTGTCGACAATAGAAGATACTACACCGATGATACCTGTTACCAGATAAGCATTGTGATTTGATACATTATCGAGCCATTTTCCAAATTCACCAAGAACTCCGATTTCGGCAAGCACACCCACAGTCATCAATATTCCCAGGAAGAACAGAATGGTAGTCATATCAATGCGATGAAGCAAATTGCTGACACGTTGCTGGGTTGTGGTTTCAATATCTTTCTTGCGGCTGTAAAACAGCTCTGTCATTATCCACAATACGGAAAGTACCAGCAATATTCCCATAAACGGTGGCAGACCGGTCAAAGTACGGAATATAGGAACTAACATCAGGCCGCCAACTCCTACCCAGAAAACCCATTGACGCTGAAGTGCGGAAAAATGCTGTGCCGATGTCATCTGCGTATCAGCTCCTGCAGGAACAAGTTCTCCCTTCAGCTTGAACTGCAGAATCAGTGCCGGAACAACAACCGAAGCTATAGAAGGGAGGAAGACTTCCTTTATCACGCCCAATGTAGAGATATTACCCTTAATCCACAGCATAATGGTAGTCACATCACCAATCGGAGAGAATGCACCACCGCTGTTTGCTGCCAGAATAACCATTGCTGCAAAAATCATACGTTCCTTGTGATCGGCAACCAGTTTACGCAATACCATTATCATGACGATACTGGTAGTAAGGTTGTCGAGTATGGCCGAAAGGAAGAATGTCATCAGAACGATACGCCATAGCAAAGCACGCTTGTTACG
This sequence comes from uncultured Phocaeicola sp., assembly GCA_944320885.1. GTDB lineage: Bacteria > Bacteroidota > Bacteroidia > Bacteroidales > Bacteroidaceae > Phocaeicola_A. Next base: position 7,243 of record CALUJE010000037.1, on the reverse strand, counting down.
TGTACCCAAGCGTTCACGAACAAAATTAAATCCACCGTTAGAGTCTACAATCTCAACAATTGTCATGGCACCCATCAGGAAGAAAATAATTTCACAGGCATCTCCCAGATGATTCAGCAAAAGATGTTCGCTGGCAAATGCACGAGACAATTCTGCCGTCGTTCCACCAAATGACTCTGCGCAGAATTTTGAGAACTCTTCCGGATAAAACTGAGGTACGTATACGCCACAATCGACCATATAAAGCACCCAACATAACACACACATTAACAATGCCACAGCCGTCTTATTTACTTTCAGGCCGCTTTCAAGGGCAATGCAGGCATAGCCTACAATGAAGAGGATAACAATAATTGAAGTCATAAATATTTCAAGGTTAAGTTTTTCGGCTGCAAAAGAGAAAAAATAATCCGAACGTGCCAAATTATTTTAAACTAAATTCTTAAAAAAGAACATTTTTATTAATAAAATAGCATAAATAGATGTTTTCACATATCTTTGAGGAACTAAAAGTAAAGAAATGGTATACAAGTACACAATAGCAACATCTGTCATGATTTTCATGTTGTGCATTCTCTGTGGATGTTCACAACCCGTATACGAGGACAAACAGACGACAGAAGATACCGAAAAGGACGAAACGTCCGGCAACGGAGAGGGAAGCATTCAGGACGAGGATGATGATATCGCCTACGAAATGCTGCAATGGGAAGGCGAACTCAACAAATACCGGTTTGAAGACGACGGAAGCATCCGGCTGTATGACGAATCGGCCAAGGCCGGAACAGCTGTAATAACCTCACGCATCAGCAGCCTGAGAAAAACATGCTGGCTCATCAGCGTACGGATGTCGTTCAATCCGTCGGCCAACAACTACGTGCGTTTCTATCTCGGCGCCTCAGATTCTGATTTGAACGGAAGCCTCAACGGATATTTCATCCAGTTGGGAGGGAGCAAGGAAGATCGCCTGTACCTTTACCGGCAAGACGGAGAAGAGGTCACACTGCTCGATGCTACCGGTGAAATCATGAAAGGAGATTCTTCGCCCGAACTGGAAATCAAAGCTGAATGCGACAGTAACGGAACGTTTTCCATCAGTACAAGCATTGCCCCTTATCCGGAGATTCATTCCATTGTTTTTCAGGATGTCACCTATCAGGAGGCTCCATATTGCGGCATACGCTGCACCTATACCGCCAGCAACAGCAAAAAGGTACGTTTCTATTCGGTCAAGGTGCATCACGAAGTAGACGATTATGAAAACCTGACTCCCGAAGAATTCGAGCCTTCACCTCAAACCGCCTTCTGACTCTTTCCTGTATGTAATTTCATATGAAAAACCAGGTTTCGCTTGCCGTAAAACATAGTATTGCGTCTGATATCCAAACAGAATATTACTTACCTTTGCCTGCGGCTTAACAACATACATATATGAGAACAAATGACTTATTACACGTCCTTACGGCACTCTGCCTGCTGTGGGGCATTACTGCCTGCAGTGACGATGATATGAACTTTCCTACGTTCAGATTCGATGACAACGGAATGTGTCATGCACCGTCTGTCACCCCTCTTTCTACAGAAGCCTTCGAACAGACGGTTGCCGGTTACGGATGGACGTATGTAAGTACTTATGAAATCAAGGAAAACGGCGAATGCATCCGCCAAGACTATTACGAGGACCTGATTGGAGGCGGCCCCACAACCTATTATTTCGAAAACCGTTCATCACTGAAACAATATTTTTACGCAGGCTTCATTCCGGCATGGGGATTCATCACTACCGGCTATACGTTTGAAGACGGCAACCGCATTGTCACAAACGGAGGAAATATGCTCATGCAGATTATTTCGGCAGACAGCAAGACTATGAAAATGGTAGAATATCTGGGTGTCAGTGCCGGAGGAAAGAAAATATACGGTTACTCCACTTACCGGCGTATGAGCTCCGATGAGCTGAAGAAGGTTCAGGAAGTATTCAACGCAGATCTGAACAATGTAAAAGACTTCGCCACTACGGTCGAAGAAGACCCGGTCATCATTTCCGGAAAGGAATTTGAGTTCGATGTGCTGTCGAGCAACGGCCCATTCCAGTTCAAGGCTCTACGGGAAGGAAGCTGCGAAATCACCGCCAACGACAACCATGTTAAGGTAAAACTGCTGAGCAACGGTGTTTCACTGGAAGGAAAAGACCAACTGAAGATATGCAGATTCAACATATTCTCGACCGACGAGGAACTTGAACCGAAAGGAACCGACATATACGACTTCACATACACCGAAGTGACACTGACCAAGGACGGAAAACTGAAAACTCCCGACGGACATGAACTGAGTTACGACTATGGGAGCATGGAACTCAACGCACGCGATGAATATTACGGCAGCATTCTGAGCCAATATGCCCCGGTAGCCCTGCTTGCCGTTGACGAACAGAAGCAGGCACGCTACCTCCGCCTCAACAGCGGAAGGATTTCATTCAAGGAGCTGATTCCGCAATCAGTCATCGACAAGCTTGCCACCGGAAAAGACGGAGATTCCGTAAGCTGGAAGCTGGAACTGAGCACCCCTTCCTGCCATATTTTCCAGATTCTGCCCTTCAAGATAGTCTATAAAGAATAGCTTTGCTGGGAGTTAAGGCTCAGCAGACTGGCAGCCAAGGCTCACCGCGCTGGCGACCAAGGCCCAGCATGCTGGGAGTCAAGGCTCAGCAAACCGGTATGCGAAGGGTCACAAAAGCCCCCTTGAAACGCCTCCGATGAAAAAGAAATGAAACAAAATTGTAACATAGATTTCAGGCATTCGGACGAAAACCATCAGCGCGGCTTTTTTTACTTCGCCACACATACCTTATTAAATATAAAAGATTATTTTTGCGACTTCTGAATATAAATATTTAAAAACAATATCTTTTAATGACAACATCACAGTTTAAACACCAAGGCTTAACCGATAAGCAGGTAGAAGAGAGCCGTGCCAAGAACGGTAATAACCTGCTTACCCCTCCCAAGCGTACTCCCATGTGGAAGCTTTATCTTGAGAAATTCAAAGACCCCATTATCCGTGTGTTATTGGTCGCTGCCGTATTCTCGCTCGTCATCTCGTTTATCGAAGGTGAGTTTGCCGAGTCTATCGGTATCATCGTAGCTATCTTCCTGGCCACAGGCATCGGATTCTATTTTGAATACGACGCCGGCAAGAAGTTCGACCTTCTCAATGCCACCAACGAAGATACCATGGTGCGCGTGATACGTAACGGAAGCGTACATGAAGTTCCCCGCAAAGACATCGTAGTGGGTGATGTAGTTATGCTTGAAAACGGTGAAGAGATTCCTGCCGACGGCGAACTGCTCGAAGCCACCTCCATGCAGGTCAACGAATCGAGCCTCACCGGCGAACCGATGGTAGAAAAGACCATTGACCCTGAACATTTCGATGCCGAAGCTACCTACCCGTCGAACCACGTAATGCGCGGAACCACCGTCATCGACGGACATGGCGTAATGCGCGTAACTCACGTGGGCGATGCGACCGAAATCGGAAAGGTAGCCCGTCAGGCCACCGAAGAATCGGAAGAAAAGACCCCGCTGAGCATACAGCTCGAACGTTTGGCCAACCTTATCGGCAAGGTGGGATTCGTTGTGGCCACACTGGCATTCATCGGATTTACATGGCACGAGCTACACAACTATCACGACTGGAACAACTATCTGGGCATCGCAAAAATCGTGCTTGAGAACTTCATGATGGCCGTTACCCTTATCGTGGTAACCGTACCCGAAGGTCTCCCCATGAGTGTAACCCTCAGTCTGGCACTGAACATGCGACGCATGCTGGCCACCAACAATCTGGTACGTAAGATGCACGCCAGCGAAACGATGGGTGCCGTAACCGTAATCTGTACAGACAAGACCGGTACACTTACCCAGAACCGCATGCAGGTTTATGAAACCAAATTCCAGGCCCTGGGCGATGCACAGGCACTCGATATGGCACAAGCCAACAGCCAGCTGATAGCCGAAGGCATTGCGGCCAACTCTACCGCATACCTTGAAGAAGACGAACAGCACCAGGTGAAAGGCGTGGGCAATCCTACCGAAATAGCCCTGCTGCTCTGGATGCAGAAACAGGGACAAGACTATCTGCAACTGCGCAATGCAGCCAAAATCGTCAACCAGCTTCCCTTCTCTACCGAACGTAAGTTCATGGCTACACTGGTCGACTCTGCATATGGCAACCGTATCCTTTATCTGAAAGGTGCTCCTGAAATCATTGCCAAGAAGTGCAGTCAGGCGGTTACTGCCTCAGGCATCACCGCAATGAAAGACATGCAAGAAGCCATAGACAAACAGTTGCTGGCTTATCAGAACATGGCCATGCGTACACTCGGATTCGCTTACCGCATCGTAAAGGCTGACGAACCGACCGACTGCGCAGAACTTTCTACTGAAAACAATTTCACCTTCATCGGTATCGCCGCCATCTCCGACCCTATCCGTCCCGATGTTCCGGCAGCAGTAGGTCTGTGTCAGGATGCCGGTATCCGCGTGAAGATAGTAACCGGCGACACTCCGGGCACCGCTACCGAGATTGCCCGACAAATCGGTCTGTGGAAACCCGAAGACACCGAGCGTAACCGCATCACGGGAACAGACTTCGCCGCACTGAGCGACGAGGAAGCACTCGACCGTGTAATGGATTTGAAAATCATGTCACGTGCACGTCCTACCGACAAGCAGCGCCTCGTACAGCTTCTTCAGAAGAAAGGCGCCGTAGTAGCCGTAACCGGCGACGGTACCAACGACGCACCGGCACTGAACCATGCACAGGTAGGACTGAGTATGGGTACGGGAACCTCCGTTGCCAAGGAAGCCAGTGACATCACCCTGCTCGACGACTCGTTCCGCAGCATCGGAACCGCCGTAATGTGGGGACGTTCGCTCTATAAGAACATACAGCGCTTTATCGCCTTCCAGCTCACCATCAACCTGATAGCCATGTTTATAGTTCTTGCCGGAAGCTTTATGGGCGATGTGATACCTCTTACCGTAACCCAGATGCTTTGGGTGAACCTGATTATGGATACGTTTGCCGCACTGGCTCTGGCCTCTATCCCACCCAGCACAGACGTGATGAAAGAAAAGCCACGCAGTCAGAGCGACTTTATCATCAACAAAGGAATGTATCACAATATCATAGGTACAGGTCTTGCGTTCATCCTGATTCTGCTCGGTCTGTATTACTGGCTGGGAATGGACGGCGATATGAGCTTGCGTGACCTTACCATCTTCTTCACCATATTCGTACTGCTTCAGTTCTGGAACCTGTTCAATGCACGCGTATTCGGTACATGTCATTCTGCATTGGGCCATCTGGGCAAATCATACATTCTGGTAGGAGTTGCGGCACTGATTCTGATAGGCCAGTTCATCATCGTGCAGTTTGGCGGCGACGTATTCCGCACCACTCCGCTCGACGCGAAGACATGGGGAATCCTGCTTGTTGCCACCTCACCGGTTCTATGGGTAGGAGAAATACTCCGTCTGATTCAGAAAAAATAAACAGCAGCAAGCACTGCATACATTCCGGCACTTCCGGGTGCCGGAACATAAAAAAAGAAAGAGGCTGTCTCAAAATAGAATTGCAAAAGTAAAAATCTTATAGATTGAAACTTAGAAGTAAAAAAACTCCTGATTTAGCCCTTGTTTATTGCAATTATAGGACTAAAAGCAGGAGATTTTTATGTTGTAGCTTATAGATTGTAAGTAAGCTTATCTCTATTTTTTATTTTGAGACAGCCTCTTTCCTTTTCTGTCCTGACTCTTTCTTATTTCTTCGAGGCCAAAGCCTTCTTAAAATAGTTGGCAAAGAACAAAACCTGGTATTGAATGGAAGTTCTCCAATACTCACTGTTGTGTCCGCCCGGACGAACATAAAAGTCATGCTTTACATTCAGCTCTCTCAAACGTTCGTGAACATTCTGATTTACCTTATAAAAGAAATCGCTATATCCGCAATCAATGATTACCGACTGACGTGAGCCCAGCAGACGGTCAAGAGAATGATATACCGAGTGAGCTTTCCACACCTCCTCGTTTTCATAAGCATTGCCCAGTACCTTTTCTATCTGCCAGCAATTGGGGAAACGACAGATATCAACACCTCCGCTGGTACTTCCTACGGCACCAAACACACCGGGATGATGTATTCCGTTCCACATGGCTCCGTGTCCTCCCATGCTGAGTCCGGTAATGGCCCGTCCTTCACGCACGGCATAAGTAGGATAATGCTTGTCAATGTATGCCGGCAATTCCAACGAAATAAAAGTCTCAAACTGTACATTAGGGTCTACAGGAGAATCCAGATACCAGCTTTTCTCTCCGTCGGGACATACAATCATCATGTGATAAGTATCTGCAAGAGCATTCAAATCGGTAATACGTGACCATGCCGTATAAGTATCACCATACCCATGCAACAGATAAAGCACCGGACAGCGTATCCCCTCATCCATATCGGGAACAACTGCCAGCACGGGTATCTCCCGCTTCATTTTTTCACTATACACCATCAGTGTATCAACCTTTGCAGCCTGCAAAAGGCATGTCATTCCTATCAGGAACAACAAAAGAACGTTTATACGCTTCATTGTATCAGATATTAATTTAAGTAAGTCTTGAAAAAGTTATCTTGTAACCTGCATAAAACAAAAAGGCCCGACTCGTTAAAGCCAGGCCTTATGTCGGAAAGAGGCGACTCGAACGCCCGACCCCTACGTCCCGAACGTAGTGCGCTACCAACTGCGCTACTTTCCGTTTTGCGTGTGCAAAGGTACATACTTTTTTTTAATCACCAAACAAAAAATTGAAAAATATAATATTTTGTAGTTTCAAATATTCGTATTATCTTTGCATCGCATTTGAGAAACAACGGTGCCATAGCTCAGTTGGTAGAGCAAAGGACTGAAAATCCTTGTGTCCCCGGTTCGATTCCTGGTGGCACCACAGAAGACAAAAAATCCTGATTCCTCTTTGGAATCGGGATTTTTTGTTTTCCCAAGCACGCAAAAAACGGCTAAATAAATGAAAAGAGGTTCATTCAATATGCTTTTCTTCCTTTAAAAAACCAAATGATGAATGACAATCATAAACAATATCTAAAATACAGATAAATATTGATTTCACTATTTCATGCGGATAATAAGCCGCAAATTTTGCGGTTAATTATCCGCAAAACCGTATAT
>CALUJE010000036.1 GCA_944320885.1 uncultured Phocaeicola sp. | reverse complement strand
TTGCAACTATCCTTAAAGAAGAATACGGTATTGAACCTGCTGCTGCAGCTGTAGCTGTTGCTGCTGGTCCTGCTGCAGGTGGTGCAGCTGCTGCTGAAGAAAAAACTTCTTTCGATGTAGTATTAAAGAGCGCTGGTGCAGCTAAATTACAAGTTGTTAAAGCTGTGAAAGAAGCTTGTGGTTTAGGTTTGAAAGAAGCTAAAGACTTGGTAGACGGTGCTCCTAGCACAGTTAAAGCTGGTCTTGCTAAAGATGAAGCTGAGTCTTTGAAGAAAACTTTGGAAGAAGCTGGAGCTGAAGTTGAACTTAAATAAGAATAGCCTGAGTAATCAGGTAATACGGTTAAGAATCTCTGCCTAATGGGATTCTTAACCTTTTTGTGTCTATAATTAAATTAAGTTCTTCTAATTCATTAACAGATGTCTTCAAATACTGTAAATCAACGAGTTAATTTTGCTTCTATTAAAAATCCGATGCCATATCCGGATTTCTTGGAAGTACAATTGAAGTCATTCCGTGACTTTTTACAATTGGATACACCGCCAGAAATGCGTAAGAATGATGGCTTGTATAAAGTCTTTGCGGAAAACTTCCCTATTGCTGACACAAGAAATAATTTCGTTCTTGAGTTCTTGGACTATTATATAGATCCGCCCCGCTATTCTATAGCAGAATGTCTTGAGCGCGGATTAACATACAGTGTCCCTTTAAAAGCGAAGTTAAAATTGTATTGTACTGATCCGGATCATGAAGATTTTGATACGGTAATTCAGGATGTCTTTTTAGGACCTATTCCATATATGACAGATAACGGCACATTTATCATAAATGGTGCTGAACGTGTTGTTGTATCACAGTTACACCGTTCTCCGGGCGTATTCTTCGGACAAAGTGTACACGCTAACGGTACTCAACTTTATTCTGCCAGAATTATTCCGTTTAAAGGTTCATGGATTGAATTCGCAACAGATATCAATAATGTGATGTATGCTTACATTGACCGTAAGAAGAAATTACCTGTTACCACATTGTTGAGAGCTATCGGATTTGAGAACGATAAGGATATTCTTGAAATCTTTAACTTGGCTGAAGAGGTTAAGGTTACTAAGGCTAATTTGAAGAAATGTGTAGGACGCAAATTGGCAGCTCGTGTTTTGAAAACATGGGTTGAGGATTTTGTTGATGAAGATACAGGAGAAGTTGTGTCTATCGAGCGTAACGAGGTTATTATTGACCGTGAAACAGTGCTCGAAGCAGAACACATAGATGAGATTATCGAATCTGGAGTTCAGAATGTATTGATCCACAGAGAAGAAGCAAATCAGTCAGATTATTCTATCATATTCAATACTCTTCAAAAAGACCCGAGTAACTCAGAAAAAGAAGCTGTCTTATATATTTACAGACAGTTGCGTAATGCCGATCCTGCTGATGATGCGAGTGCTCGTGAGGTTATTAATAATCTGTTCTTCTCTGATAAACGATATGACTTGGGCGATGTAGGTCGCTATAGAATAAACCGTAAGTTGAATCTTACTACCGACATGGATGTAAGAGTACTTACCAAAGAAGATATTATCGAAATCATCAAGTACTTGATTGAATTGGTTAACTCCAAGGCAGTTGTTGATGATATCGACCACTTGAGTAATCGTCGTGTACGTACGGTTGGTGAACAGTTGTCAAATCAGTTTGCTATCGGTTTGGCACGTATGTCGCGTACGATTCGTGAACGTATGAACGTTCGTGACAACGAAGTGTTTACTCCGACAGATTTGATTAATGCCAAGACTATTTCTTCAGTAATCAATTCTTTCTTCGGAACAAATGCGTTGTCACAATTTATGGACCAAACAAACCCATTGGCTGAAATTACCCATAAGAGACGTTTGTCTGCTTTGGGTCCTGGTGGTTTGTCTCGTGACCGTGCCGGATTCGAGGTACGTGACGTACACTATACTCACTACGGTCGTTTGTGTCCTATTGAAACTCCTGAAGGACCGAATATCGGTTTGATTTCGTCTTTGTGTGTATATGCAAAGATTAATGATTTGGGATTCATTGAAACTCCTTACCGTAAGGTTGACAATGCTGTTGTTGATTTGAACAATGATCACATCTTGTATTTAACAGCAGAGGAAGAAGAAAATAAAATCATTGCACAGGGTAATGCACCTTTGAACGATGACGGTACATTTATTCGTTCAAAAGTAAAAGCTCGTCAGGATGCAGATTATCCAGTTGTAGAACCGGGACAAGTTGAATTGATGGATGTGTCTCCACAGCAGATTGCATCAATTGCGGCTTCTTTGATTCCGTTCTTGGAACATGACGATGCTAACCGTGCGTTGATGGGTTCTAACATGATGCGCCAGGCTGTTCCATTGTTGAGAACCGAAGCTCCTATTGTTGGTACAGGTATCGAAAAGCAGTTGTGTGAAGATTCTCGTACACAAATTACAGCAGAAGGTGATGGAGTTATCGAATTTGTTGACGCTACAACAATCAAGATATTGTATGACAGAACAGAGGATGAGGAATTTGTAAGCTTTGAACCAGCTTTGAAAGAATATAGAATTCCTAAATTCCGTCGTACAAACCAGAATATGACAATTGACCTTCGTCCTATATGCAATAAAGGACAACGTGTTAAGAAAGGTGATATTCTGACAGAAGGTTATTCTACTGAAAAAGGTGAACTTGCTCTTGGTAAGAACCTTCTTGTGGCATACATGCCGTGGAAGGGTTACAACTATGAGGACGCTATTGTATTGAATGAACGAGTTGTTCGCGAAGATATATTGACCTCTGTTCATGTTGAAGAGTTCTCTTTGGAAGTTCGTGAGACTAAGCGAGGAATGGAAGAGTTGACTTCTGATATTCCTAACGTGAGTGAGGATGCTACCAAGGATTTGGATGAGAACGGTATTGTACGTGTTGGTGCATGTATCCAGCCGGGTGATATCCTGATTGGTAAGATTACTCCAAAAGGCGAGTCAGATCCTTCTCCTGAAGAAAAACTGCTTCGCGCTATCTTTGGTGATAAAGCCGGTGATGTGAAAGATGCCTCATTGAAAGCTTCTCCTTCTTTGAAGGGTGTTGTAATAGGCAAACGTCTGTTCTCTCGTGCTATCAAGACTCGCAGCTCTAAGATGGCAGATAAGGCTCTGCTTCCGAAGATTGATGAGGAATTCGATGTAAAAGTTGCAGAACTCAAGAACATACTTATTGATAAGTTGCTTGTATTGACTGAAGGACTTGCTTCACAAGGTGTAAGAGATTATCTCGGAACTGAAGTTATTGCTAAAGGAAGCAAGTTTACCAAGCGTGATCTTGAAGGCTTGGATTATACTTCTGTACAGTTAAGTGACTGGACTCCGGATGCACATAAGAATGATATGATCCGCAGTCTGATTATAAACTTCCTGAAGAAGTATAAGGAACTTGATGCTGAACTCAAACGTAAGAAGTTTGCCATAACCATCGGAGATGAACTTCCTGCAGGAATTGTTCAGATGGCTAAGGTTTATGTTGCAAAGAAACGTAAGATTGGTGTGGGTGATAAGATGGCCGGACGTCACGGTAACAAAGGTATTGTTTCTCGCGTGGTTCGTCAGGAAGATATGCCGTTCTTGGCCGATGGAACACCGGTTGATATCGTATTGAACCCGTTGGGTGTGCCTTCACGTATGAACATCGGACAGATATTTGAAGCTGTTTTAGGACGTGCAGGAAAACAACTGGGTGTGAAGTTTGCAACACCTATCTTTGACGGAGCAACTTTGGATGATTTGAATGAATGGACTGACAAGGCCGGACTGCCGCGTTATGGCAAGACTACCCTGTATGATGGTGGTACCGGTGAAGCATTCGACCAGCAGGCTACTGTAGGTGTTACTTACATGTTGAAACTTGGTCACATGGTTGAAGACAAGATGCATGCTCGTTCTATCGGTCCGTACTCATTGATTACTCAGCAACCTTTGGGAGGTAAGGCTCAGTTCGGAGGTCAGCGTTTCGGAGAAATGGAGGTTTGGGCTCTTGAAGCATTTGGTGCTGCTCATATTCTGCAAGAAATCCTGACAATCAAATCAGATGATGTGGTTGGACGTTCTAAAGCTTATGAAGCTATTGTGAAAGGTGATCCGATGCCGACACCGGGTATCCCTGAATCACTGAACGTATTATTGCATGAGTTGAGAGGACTTGCTTTAAGTATAAATCTGGAATAAACATATTTACAGGTTGAGAGCCGGGAAGGTTCTAATTTCCGGTTCTTAACCTTCTACATATAACAACTCTTTACATTATAAAAAATAAAGTATGGCTTTCAGAAAAGAAACAAAGATAAAGAGTAACTTTACTAAAATCTCTATCGGTTTGGCTTCACCAGAAGAGATTCTTGAGAATTCAAGTGGTGAGGTACTGAAACCTGAAACTATTAATTACCGTACTTATAAACCGGAACGCGACGGTTTGTTCTGTGAGCGTATTTTTGGTCCGGTGAAAGATTATGAATGCCATTGCGGTAAGTACAAACGTATCCGTTACAAAGGAATCGTGTGCGACCGTTGTGGTGTGGAAGTTACAGAGAAGAAAGTGCGTCGTGAACGTATGGGACATATTCAGCTCGTTGTTCCTGTTGCACACATCTGGTATTTCCGTTCTTTGCCTAATAAAATAGGTTATTTGCTTGGTTTGCCTACCAAGAAACTTGATTCTATTATTTATTATGAGCGTTATGTCGTTATTCAGCCGGGTATCAAAGCTGAAGACGGTGTAAATAAATATGACTTGCTGTCGGAAGAAGAATATCTGGATATACTCGATACCCTTCCGAGAGACAATCAGTTGTTGGAAGATACCGATCCGAACAAGTTCATTGCAAAGATGGGTGCTGAAGCTATCTATGACCTGCTTGCAACCTTGGATTTGGATGCTTTGTCTTATGAATTGAGAGACAGAGCCGGCAGCGATTCTTCTCAGCAACGTAAAACTGAAGCTCTGAAACGTCTGCAAGTTGTAGAATCGTTCCGTGCTTCACGTGGACGCAACAAACCGGAATGGATGATTCTCCGTATTATCCCTGTTATTCCTCCCGAATTGCGTCCGTTGGTTCCGTTGGATGGTGGTCGTTTTGCAACATCCGACTTGAACGACTTGTATCGTCGTGTTATTATCCGTAATAACCGTTTGAAGAGATTGATAGAAATCAAGGCTCCGGAAGTAATCTTGCGTAATGAAAAACGTATGCTTCAGGAAGCTGTTGATTCTTTATTTGATAACTCTCGTAAATCGAGTGCAGTCAAGACTGATGCCAACCGTCCGTTGAAGTCTTTGTCAGACAGCTTGAAAGGTAAGCAAGGACGTTTCCGTCAGAACTTGTTGGGTAAACGTGTTGACTACTCTGCACGTTCTGTAATCGTTGTCGGACCGGAATTGAGAATGGGTGAGTGCGGTATTCCTAAACTGATGGCTGCCGAGCTTTATAAACCGTTTATCATCCGTAAGCTGATTGAACGTGGTATTGTTAAGACTGTAAAATCTGCAAAGAAGATTGTAGACCGCAAAGAACCGGTTATCTGGGATATCCTTGAGTATGTAATGAAAGGTCATCCGGTATTGTTGAACCGTGCGCCGACATTGCACCGTTTGGGTATTCAGGCATTCCAGCCTAAGATGATTGAAGGTAAAGCTATTCAGTTGCACCCGTTGGCATGTACAGCATTTAATGCCGACTTCGATGGTGACCAGATGGCTGTACACTTGCCTTTGAGCAATGAAGCAATCCTTGAGGCTCAGATGCTGATGTTGCAGTCACATAATATTTTGAATCCGGCCAATGGTGCTCCTATTACCGTGCCTGCTCAGGATATGGTGCTTGGTCTGTACTATATTACCAAGCTTAGAAAAGGTGCCAAGGGTGAGGGACTGACATTCTACGGACCGGAAGAAGCTTTGATTGCATACAATGAAGGTAAGGTAGATATACATGCTCCGGTAAAGGTTATCGTTGATGACCTTGATGAAAACGGAAACATTGTGAAAATAATGCGTGAAACCTCTGTTGGACGTGTAATTTTCAATGAGATTGTTCCTGTTGAAGCCGGATTTATCAATACGATTATCTCTAAGAAATCATTGCGTGACATCATCAGTGACGTAATCAAGAAAGTGGGTGTGGCTCGTGCTGCCGACTTCCTCGATGGTATCAAGAACTTGGGATACTACATGGCGTTCAAGGGTGGATTGTCATTCAACTTGGGCGATATCATTATCCCGAAGGAGAAAGAAGAGCTGGTTAAACGCGGTAATGAAGAGGTTGAGCAAATCATGATGAACTATAACATGGGATTCATCACCGATAACGAACGTTACAACCAGGTTATTGATACATGGACCCACGTAAACAACGACTTGTCAAACATCCTGATGAAGACTATTTCGGCCGACGACCAGGGATTCAACTCTGTATTCATGATGTTGGATTCTGGAGCTCGTGGTTCTAAAGAGCAGATTCGTCAGTTGTCTGGTATGCGTGGTTTGATGGCAAAACCGCAGAAAGCAGGTGCTGAAGGTGCACAGATTATCGAGAACCCGATTCTTTCTAACTTTAAGGAAGGTTTGTCAGTGCTTGAGTACTTTATCTCTACTCACGGTGCCCGTAAAGGTTTGGCCGATACCGCGTTGAAGACTGCCGATGCCGGATACCTTACCCGTCGTCTTGTTGACGTATCACACGATGTGATTGTCAATGAAGAAGACTGTGGTACACTTCGTGGATTGGTTTGCACCGCATTGAAGAACAATGATGAGGTAATCGCTACACTTTACGAACGTATTTTGGGACGTGTTTCCGTTCACGACATCATACATCCGAATACCGGAGAGCTGCTTGTTGCTGCCGGTGAGGAAATCACAGAAGAGATTGCACAGAAGATTGAAGATTCACCAATCGAAAGCGTTGAAATCCGTTCTGTATTGACTTGTGAATCGAAGAAAGGTGTTTGTGCAAAATGTTACGGACGTAACTTGGCTACCAGCCGTATGGTAAATAAGGGTGAGGCTGTAGGTGTTATCGCTGCACAGTCTATCGGTGAGCCGGGTACTCAGTTGACATTGCGTACCTTCCACGCCGGAGGTATCGCTGGTAACTTGGCTGCCAACGCCAGCATTGTTGCAAAACATGATGCACGTCTTGAATTCGAAGAATTACGTACCGTTGATTCTGTAGAAGAAACCGGTGAAGCAGTGAAGATTGTAGTAGGTCGTTTGGCCGAAGTTCGCTTCATCGATGTCAATACAGGTATCGTATTGTCTACTCATAACGTTCCTTACGGTTCTAAACTTTATGCCGGTGACGGTGATACCGTTGAGAAAGGCAAGCTCATTGCAAAATGGGATCCGTTCAACGCCGTTATCATTACCGAAGCTGCCGGTAAGATTGAGTTCGAATCAGTTATTGAGAACGTAACTTACAAGGTTGAGTCTGACGAAGCAACCGGTTTGCGTGAAATCATCATTACTGAATCGAAAGACAAGACTAAGGTTCCTTCTATCCGAATCATGTCTGAGGAAGGTTCTCTGATTCGTACATACAACTTGCCGGTAGGTGGTCACGTTGTAGTAGAGAACAACCAGAAGGTAAAACCGGGTGACATTTTGGTTAAGATACCTCGTGCCGTTGGTAAGGCTGGTGATATCACCGGTGGTCTTCCACGTGTTACTGAGTTGTTCGAAGCACGTAACCCGTCTAACCCTGCTGTTGTATCTGAAATCGACGGTGAAATCACTATGGGTAAAGTTAAACGTGGTAACCGTGAAATCATCGTAACTTCCAAGGTGGGTGATGTACGTAAATACCTCGTTCCGTTGTCAAAACAAATCCTGGTACAGGAAAACGACTACGTACGTGCCGGTACTCCGTTGTCCGATGGTGCTATCACTCCGTCTGATATTCTGGCAATCAAGGGTCCTACGGCTGTTCAGGAATATATCGTAAACGAAGTACAAGACGTATACCGTCTGCAGGGTGTGAAGATCAACGACAAGCACTTTGAAATCATCGTACGTCAGATGATGCGTAAGGTTGAAATCAATGAGCCGGGTGATACACGCTTCCTTGAACAACAGGTGGTAGACAAGTTCGAGTTTATGGAAGAAAACGACCGTATCTGGGGTAAGAAAGTGGTTGTTGATGCTGGTGACTCTGAAACTCTTGTTCCGGGACAGATTGTTACAGCCCGCAAGCTGAGAGACGAGAACAGTATGCTGAAGCGTCGTGACTTGAAGACCGTTCAGGTGCGTGATGCAGTGCCTGCTACCTCTACTCAGATTCTGCAAGGTATCACACGTGCCGCATTGCAGACTTCAAGCTTCATGTCGGCTGCATCATTCCAAGAAACTACCAAGGTGCTTAACGAAGCAGCCATCAATGGTAAGGTCGACAAGCTGGAAGGTATGAAGGAGAACGTTATCTGCGGTCACCTGATTCCTGCCGGTACAGGGTTGCGTGAATATGAGAAGCTGATTGTCGGTTCTAAAGAAGAATACGACCGCATGCTTGCCAACCGCAAAAATGTACTCGACTATAGCGAAGTTGAATAATTGAACTCTGAATTATATAGATAAAGAAACGGCCGTATCCAGATGGGATGCGGCCGTTCCTTTTTGTTTTCTGCATAGATGTTTCATAAATGTGTACAGGCTAATTCTTCCTTTCTCTTCTCCTTCCTGCAAATAGAATGTCCTGTAATGAATCAAATTATTTTATTTTTTCGTAACTTGCGGCCATTATGAAATACTCGTTGATTATTCCCGTATACAATCGTCCGGATGAGGTGGACGAACTGCTTGAAAGTCTGACAACACAGACTTTTACCGATTTTGAAGTCATTGTGGTGGAAGACGGCTCCGCGCGTCCGTGCCGTGATGTGGTTGAGAAATATACAGGCCGCATGGCTGTGCGTTATTTCATGAAGCCGAATTCCGGACCGGGACAGACCCGTAACTATGGCGCCGAGCGGGCAGAAGGTGAATTCCTGATTGTGCTCGACTCTGACTGCATTCTTCCTCCCGGATATTTGCAGGCGGTGGAAGATGAGCTCCAGCGTGAACCCGCCGATGCTTTCGGAGGTCCGGACCATGCGCACGAATCGTTTACCAACGTGCAGAAAGCCATCAACTATGCCATGACATCCTTTTTCACCACCGGAGGTATCCGTGGCGGAAAGAAGAAGATGGACAAGTTTTATCCCCGCAGTTTCAACATGGGAATACGCCGCGACGTTTACAATGCTTTGGGAGGATTTTCGAAGATGCGTTTCGGCGAAGACATTGATTTCAGCATACGTATCTTCAAGAACGGATACCGTTGCAGGCTGTTCCCCGGAGCATGGGTATGGCACAAGCGTCGCACGGACATGAAGAAGTTTTTCAAGCAGGTGCATAACTTTGGAATTGCCCGCATCAATCTGTATAAGAAATATCCCGAGTCACTGAAACTGGTACATCTGCTTCCGGCAGTGTTTACGCTGGGAGTTGCGTTTCTGCTGCTGGTGTCGCCTTTCTGTATATGGAGCCTTTCGCTGATAGCCCTGTTTGCCGTCATTATATTCCTTGACTCGTCTGTGCAGAACCGGAGTCTTGCTATCGGAGCGCTTTCTGTAGGAGCGGCATTCATACAGCTCATCGGATACGGAAGCGGATTCCTGCGTACTTGGTGGCAGCGCTGCGTATTGGGAAAGGACGAGTTTTCCGCTTTCCAGAAGAATTTCTACAAATAACTATCGAGAACATTTATATATGGCAGAGAAGAAACTCAATATCAACCAGTGGGCTGCTGAAGACCGCCCGCGTGAGAAAATGATGGCACACGGGGCTTCGGCCTTGAGTGATGCCGAGTTGCTGGCTATCCTGATAGGGTCGGGAAACACCGATGAGACGGCGGTGGAACTGATGCGCCGTGTGCTGGCCGAGTGTGAGAACGACCTGGCCCGTCTGGGCAAGATGGACCTGGCGCAACTGTGCAGCTTCAAGGGTATCGGTCCGGCAAAGGCAATAACCATTCTGGCGGCATCTGAACTGGGCAAACGGCGTGCTGCCCTGACCGATATGGTGAAGGAGCGCAAGCGTATCACCTCTTCGAAAGACATATACAACTATTTCCATCCGCTCATGTGCGACCTGCCGATTGAAGAGTGCTGGGTAATATTGCTCAATCAGGCTCTGAAGGTGATAGACCGGGTAAAGATAAGCGCGGGAGGACTTGCCGGAACGGCCGTCGACATCCGTTGCGTGTTGCGCGAGGCCATCCTGCGGCGGGCTACGGCCATTGCGCTCTGCCATAACCATCCGTCGGGCAATGTGCGTCCCAGTGCGGAAGATAACCGGCTTACCGAACAGCTGTCGAGAAGTGCCGCACTCATGAACATACGTTTCATTGACCACATTGTGCTTACCGACGGCTCTTATTACAGTTATGCCGATGAAGGTTTGCTCTGAAAAATATTTAGATTACCTCTATTGAAAATCAGCGCATTATATCGCTTTGCTGGGAGTTAAGGCTCAGCAGATTGAGAGTTAAG
This sequence comes from uncultured Phocaeicola sp., assembly GCA_944320885.1. GTDB lineage: Bacteria > Bacteroidota > Bacteroidia > Bacteroidales > Bacteroidaceae > Phocaeicola_A. The sequence goes on along the minus strand of CALUJE010000036.1, from coordinate 16,354 downwards.
GCCCAGCATGCTGGCGGTTAAGGCTCAGCACGCTGGTGGCAAAGGCTCAATAAAGCACTTTGCCCTGCCTGTAGAGACGGAAGAAACAGTTGCGCGGCAAGACGCTTCCGGCCGGCAACTGTATCACCTTGATGAAAAGAAAAAATCGTATCGTTATTGTCTCTAATACGTTTGCAAATATACATAGTCAGACAAAACGGGCAACAGAGGATATACCGAAGTGTATGAACTCGTTGCCGAACAGTTGCAGGAGCTTTCCGAAGTGTTTCGTCGCTGACAAATATGCACATTTACGTTGCTAATGTGTGCATATTTCAAAAATTATCCCCACCTTTGTCTTTTGAAATTCATTTGTGAAGAAAATTATGGAACAAGACAGCAAATTGGCGATTGAAGAAAAGATAGTGAAAATGCTCAAGACGGTTTATGACCCTGAGATACCCGTAAACATCTATGACCTGGGACTGGTTTACAAGATTGATGTTCAAGACGACGGCGAGACACTGATTGACATGACACTGACCGCCCCCAACTGTCCGGCAGCCGAATTCATCATGGAAGATGTGCGCCAGAAGGTTGAGTCGGTCGAAGGTGTGAAGAATGCAGTAGTCAATCTGGTCTTCGAACCCGAGTGGAACAAGGACATGATGAGCGAAGAGGCAAAGCTGGAACTGGGATTCCTGTAATTGTATAAAACTTGTGCGGCTATGAAAAATGTATATTTCCTTTCAGACGCCCATCTGGGCTCGCGCGCCATTGAGCACAGCCGGACGCAGGAACGGCGTCTGGTCAATTTCCTTGACCAGATAAAGGAGAATGCTGCGGCTGTTTATCTGTTGGGCGACATGTTTGATTTCTGGTATGAGTTCAAGACGGTTGTGCCTAAGGGATATACCCGCTTTTTGGGGAAAATATCCGAACTGACCGACAGCGGAGTGGAAGTACATTTCTTTACGGGAAATCATGACATCTGGTGCGGTGATTATCTGGAGAAGGAGTGTGGAGTGATTCTGCACCGTGCGCCCCTTACGTGCGAGATTGAGGGTAAGCTCTTTTATCTGGCTCACGGCGACGGACTGGGTGACCCCGACAAGAAGTTCAAGATGCTGCGTGCCATGTTTCACAGCAAGACGCTGCAGACACTGTTTTCTGCCATTCATCCGCGATGGAGCATGGAGCTCGGTCTGGAATGGGCCAAGCACAGCCGCCTGAAGCGTGAGAACGGGAAAGAACCCGATTACATGGGTGAGGACAAGGAATACCTGGTTCTCTATTCGAAGGACTATCTGAAGAACCATCCGGACATCAATTTCTTCATTTACGGTCACCGGCACATCGAACTCGACCTGATGCTGAACCGTTCTACACGCATGTTGATATTGGGCGACTGGATTTCATCATTTACCTATGCCGTGTTCGACGGTGAGCACATGTTTCTCGAAAACTACGTCGAAGGCGAAACAACATTCTAGAACAAGTTTTTTCTTTAGATAAGAAAGGAAAGCCACAAGAAGCATTCTCCCGTTATGGAAAGTGCATTCCTGTGGCTTTTTTATAAATGGAAAGGTCTGACAAGTACATACATTCAAGTGTATCGCTTCCGGAGTTTAAAGGCCGTTAATCAGGCCGGGTATTGGCTTTTACCTTCTGAGTCGTCCTGGCGGGCCGTAACTCCTTCTAACTTCCTCAAACTCCTATAAGGTTGAGCTTGCGGAATTCAGGTTACATGTATTCTTCCACCATATACATATGGTCGGATGCGTTTTGTGTGAACATGTCGGGTTCGATGGCATACCGTATGATATACGGGGCGCTTTCAACCCATGTACGGAATGCCGGATTCGGCTTGTATTCGCGGCTGAACTCGATGAGGCGGTCCAGATTGAAGTCGTCGGATATGATTCCGGCTCCGTTGGATGCCGCATCCAGTGCGTTGCAGTCCTGTTCGATGTGTGCCGGAACCATCAGTATGGGTTTGCCCAGATACATTGCCTCGCATACCGATTCAAATCCGGCAGTGCTGGCATAAGCCCGGCATCCGCTCATCTGACGGAGGAATTCCACATCATCGAGCTGATAGAAGCTCAGCGTATCGTCGACTTTCATCACAGGCATGTTGTTGTTCTTGTCGCGGAAGAAGCGCAGCGGTGTTTCGGGATGTGCCGCATGCCATCTGCATACGTTCTCCGAAAAGCCGGAGTTGACCATATATCCGTGTATGTAGTCGCCCTGAGTGGCTTCCTCAAGCATGACTTCCTTTCGCAGCAATGGAGGCACTACGCGGATGTGCTTTCCGTTGTCATCGTCCATGGCGCGGAACGAAAGAGCCAGTTTTTTCTGTGCTCCCAGACAAGTCAGTCGGGTAAAGAGCTGCAGCAGCATCAGGCTGCCTTTGTCCTTTCGGGGCAATCGGCAATCTTTGTGCAAAAATAAGTACTGGTGTCCGATGCATATCTGCGGAACAGAAATGCGATACAGCATATAGGTAAGTCCTGTGAGCAGCTCGTAAAAGTTGATAACCACATCGGCTTCACTTTCCCTGATGCGCTCCCTGATAAAGCGCATGCTCTGCAGATAGGTTGGAATCTTGGTTATGTTGTAGGCGATGCTGCGTGTCAGGTTGTTGCGCTTGTTCGATGCCGTAGGCAGAAAGTTGGGACTTTCAAAGCGGCGCACGGGAGCATGAATCTGCCGGTTGAAGAATTCGGGCAGTTGTCTTGAATTGCTTTTTCCTACCAGTATTTCTACCACTTCATGTCCGCTGTTTCGAAGTATTCCTTCGAGAGCGATGGCCTGAGTCAGATGTCCGCGGCCTTCGCCTTGTACGATAAATAAGTATTTCATGACGCAGTTGCGATTGATGTAATGTTACTGTTTTCTGATGAGTTGCTGTCGAATTCCACGTCAGCATAGTAGAGAATGTTCCACTTTCCGTTTTCGTCTTCCAGCAGGGCCGACATGGTCTCTACCCAGTCGCCCGAGTTGAGATAGTGGGTGTTTCCGTAATACAGATTGTCGGGATGGTGGATGTGTCCGCATATCACGCCGTCGCATTTGCGTGAGATGGCAAAGTCTGCCAGTGTCTTCTCAAAGTCCGATATGTATGATACGGCCGATTTCACTTTCTGCTTGATGCGTTGCGAGAGTGAATAGTAAGGTTTTCCCTTGTATGCCCGGTAACGGTTGTATATTCCGTTGAACCACAGCAGGAAGGTATATCCCATGTCGCCCAGGTGAGCCAGCCATTTCATCTGTGTGGTCACGCGGTCGAATATGTCGCCGTGGGTAACGAAATAGCGTTTGCCGTTGGCGCTTTCAAGAATATAGTCTTTTACGATTTGGATGTTTGCAAAGCTGATAGGTGCGATGCTGTCAAGAAAATCATCGTGATTGCCGCGCACGTAGATTACTTCCGTGCCGCATTTTTCCATCATTTTCATCAGAATCTTGAAGAACTGGGTATGTTCGGGCTGCCATTTTCTCGTTCCGTTCTTTTTGATGTGCCATCCGTCGATGATGTCACCGTTGAGAATGAGTTTGTCACAGTTGACGCATCGTAAGAAGTTGCTCACTTCGGCAACTTTGGAGTGTGAAGTACCAAGATGAATGTCCGAGAGGACGATGGTACGGTAATGTTTGCGTAAGTACATTTGTTTCTTTTTTTGTTTGCACAAATGTACTTACGTAATATTACAGGTTTGTGTAGGTGCAGTTACGTTTGTTTTACAGTACTTTATACCCTTGGAGCAGGGTATGTATGCGGAGGATTATTCCCAACCTCCACCCAGAGCCTTGTACAGTTGTACCATTGCAATCTGCTTGTCACGTACGGCATTGCTCAGACCTATCTGTGCATCCAGATACGTACGTTGTGCGTCGAGCACGTCAAGATAGCCTATTACACCGTTCATATACTGCAGTTGTGCCAGCTTTACGCTTTGCTGTGCCGCCTGTTCCAGTTTGAGCCGTGAGTCGTAGATATCCTTTATCTTGTTGAACTCCACAATGGCATTCTGCGCGTCCTTGAATGCAGAGAGCACGGCTTTCTCGTATTGGTATACCGACTGTTCGTAGGCAGCTTTCTTGGCTTTTACCATAGCCCTTCTTTTTCCCATGGCAAAGAGCGGTGCCAGCAGGTTGGCACTTATGAAGTGTGAGGGCGAGTGGAAGAAGTCTTCTATGTCACCGCTTTCAAGACCGTATTGTGCCGTGAGCGTCAGTTTCGGAAACAGGTTGGTAAATGCGATGCCCACATCCGCGTTGGCTGCTACCAGTGCATTTTCGGCCGCGCGTATGTCGGGACGGCGTTCAAGCAACGTGGCAGGCATGCCGGCCGGCAGTGATTCCGGCAGACGGATATTCTCCGGATGGTGCGAACGTTCTACCTTTTCAGGATAGCGTCCGGCCAGGAAGTTGATATCATTCTCCTTCAGTGCAATGGAGCGTTCCAGACTGGGCACGAGCGTTGCCGTGCGGGCAAGTTCCACCTGTGCCTGCTGGTAGGCTGTTTCCGAAGTCAGACCACCGTTGAAACGCAGGCGTGCCAGTCGTACTCCCTCTTCGCGGGCGTGCAGCGTCTGCTTCACGATTTCCAGTTCGTTGTCGAGTGCCACCAGCTCGAAATAAGCCTGTGCCACCTGTGCCACAAGGGTCATCTGCAGGGCACGGCGGTTTTCCACCGCCTGCAGAAACTCGGCCATGCTTTTGTCTTTGGCCCATCGCAGGTTGCCCCACAGATCCACTTCCCACGCAGCTACCAGTTTGCCCGTAAGTTCGGGCGAAGACTTGTAGTGATTTCCTCCATAGTTTTCGGCATCCTTGTCGGCATACAGCTTGATACCTATATCGGGGAACAGGTTGGCAACGGCAATGCGTTTCTGGGCTGCCATTTCCTTGAGGCGTGCCGTAGCCGTAAGCATGTCCTTGTTATACTCAAGTGTCTGCCGTATGAGCTGCTGTAAGGTAGTGTCGGTATATATCTCCCACCAGCGGAAGTCGGCTATGGAGTTTGTATCGGTAGCCGTACTGTCGAGCGTGGCAGGCAGATGCAGGTCGGGGCGTGTATAATGTTTCCCCAGTTGGCATCCTCCCGTAAACAGTCCGAACAGGAGGAGGCTTATGATGGAGTATAAAGTATATCGCTTCATAGGTTTATTGTTTTTTCCGGGTTAGTTTGCTTTTTGCTTTATAGATGTATACAAAGAAGAACGGTACGAGAATGATGCCGAAGATGATGGCACATATCATTCCGAAGAATACTCCGGTACCGATGGCCTGACGGCTTGCCGCTCCCGGTCCGGATGCGATAACCATCGGCAACATTCCGAGAATGAAGGCCAGTGAGGTCATCATGATAGGACGGAAACGCATGCGCGATGCATGGATGGCTGCCTGAACCACGTCTTCTCCTTTTTCTACCTGTTCCTTGGCAAATTCAACGATGAGGATGGCGTTCTTGGCCGCAAGTCCCATCAGCATTACCAGACCAATCTGGAAATAGATGTCATTCTCCAGTCCGCATACCCATACTCCGAGATAGGCACCCAGTGCCGCTACCGGGAGTGAAAGCAATACGGCTGCCGGAATCATCCAGCTTTCATAAAGGGCTGCCAGGAACAGGAATACGAACAGGAATACCAGTGCCATTACCAGTCCGGTCTGTCCGCCGGCCTGTTTCTCCTGATAGGAGAGTCCGCTCCATTCTATGCCGATGTTGTCGGGAAGATGTTCCTGAGCTATTTCTTCCATAATCTCCATTGCCTGACCGGAGCTGTATCCGTCGGCTGCTCCTCCGCGTATTACTGCCGCCGAGAACATGTTGAAGCGCTTGATGCTTCCCGGACCGGTGGTGTATGAAGCCGTACCCAGTGAGGTAAGCGGTATCATGGCCCCGTCAGTACCTTTTACGAAGAACAGGTTCAGGTTCTCTTTATGTGCACGGTAAGAAGCTTCTGCCTGAATGTATACACGGTAAATGCGGTTGAACATGTTGAAGTCGTTCACATAAACCGAACCGGTATATGCCTTCATGGTAGAAAACACGTCCGACAATGGCACACCGGAGAATTTCACCTTGTCACGGTCTACGTCGAAATACAGTTGCGGTATCTCTGCCTGCAGTGAAGATGACAGTCCCGTAAGCTCCTTACGCTGGTTGGCATAATACATCAGGGTGTCTACCGCTGCAGCCAGGTCGTCGAACGAGGCTTCGCCACGTGCTTCAAGCTGCATTTCGAAACCTCCGGCGCTACCCAGACCCGGAATTACCGGCGGAGTAGAGAGGTATACCTTGCTTTCGGGATATTTGCTCAGTTCGGCACGTACCTTTTCCATAATCTTGTCAATGGTTGTGTTGTCTCTTTCTTCCCACGGCTTCAGGATTACGGTCAGTTCACTGCGTCCCTGATTGCTTCCTACACGCGGACTGCTTCCGGTTACGTTCTGCACATATTCCACTTCGGGAAGTGTCATCAGATAGTCTACCGCACGGTCTGTCACGATGCGTGTACGTTCCAGGGTAGCTCCTTCGGGGAGTTCCAGCTCAACCTTGAAATATCCCTGATCTTCTACCGGAAGGAAGCTGGTAGGGATGATGCGATAAATGAGAAGTATCGCTATCAGTGTCAGTCCGAATGAGCTCATCACTCTTCGCGGATTGCGTATGCCTTTGTTGATAACCTTCACATATTTATTATTGCCTATGCGCAACCAGTAGTTGATATACCGGAATACGATATTTTTCTTCTTCTTGTCGGCCGGCTTCAATATGAGCGAACACATTACCGGGCTGAGGGTTAGCGCTACAACCGTAGAAATCAAAACTGATACGACGATGGTAACCGTAAACTGTCTGTAAAGCTGGCCGGTGATGCCCGGAAGAAAACTTACCGGAACGAATACGGCCGACAAAACCAGAGACGTAGCAATCAAGGCTCCTGTAAGTCCGTCCATCGCTTCTTTGGTTGCCTCGTAGGCGTTGAGTTTCTTTTCATCCATGATACGTTCTACGTTCTCAACCACTACGATAGCGTCGTCCACCACGATACCGATGGCAAGGATAAGTCCGAGCAGGGTCAGTATGTTCAGTGAGAAGCCGAATATAAGCATGAATCCGAAAGTACCGATCAGTGAGATAGGCACAGCCACGATAGGAATAAGAGTGGCTCTCCAGTTCTGCAATGAGAGGAATACTACCACGATTACCAGGATAAGAGCTTCGAACAGAGTCTTGTATACCTCATGAATGGATTCCGATATGTAAGTGGTCATGTCAAAAGGTATCTCATACTGCAGACCTTCGGGGAAGTTCTTGCTGATTTCCTTCATGGTGTCTTTTACCTTCTGGGCCACTTCCATGGCGTTTGCTCCCGGAAGCATGTAGATTCCCAGAACTGCGGCGTTTCCTCCGTTAATTCCACTTTCCGTGTTATACGATGAGGCTTCGAGCGAGATACGTGCCACGTCGCGCAGACGGATGATGGAACCGTCGGGATTGGCTCTTACCACGATGTCTTCAAACTGCTGTACGGTAGACAGACGGCCCTGTGTAGTAATAGGTATCGTGATGTCTATTCCCTGCATGGGTTGCTGACCGAGCACACCGGCTGCCGATTCGCGGTTCTGGTCTTTCAGGGCAGTCTGCAAGTCCTGTACCGTGATGCCGAAGTTGGCCATCTTGTCGGGTTGTACCCATATCTGCATGGCATAGTAGCGTCCGCCGATGTTTGAGATTCTTCCTACTCCGGGAATGCGTCGCAATACGTCGAGCACGTTGATGGTGGCAAAGTTACTCAGATAGATTTCGTCAAACTTGGGGTCGTTCGATGTCAGACACAGCGTCATAAGCTGGCTTGGAGCCTGTTTCTCTACGGAGATACCGTTCTGGATAACCTCTGCCGGCAAGCGTGATTCTGCCAGTTTCAGACGGTTCTGTATTTCTACGGCAGCCAGATCCGGGTCGGCCGAGATGTTGAAGGTTACCGTAGCCGAAAAACCTCCCGAGTTTGAGCTGGTCGATTCCATATACAGCATGCCCGGTGTTCCGTTCAGCTCCTGTTCGATAGGAGTAGCTACCGCCTGTGATACGGTGGTGGCGCTGGCTCCCGGATAAGAGGCACCGATTTTAACAACCGGAGGGGTAATTTGCGGATATTGGTCAATGGGCAGCATGGTCAGACCGATGATACCTACAATGACGATTACTATGGAGATGACCGCAGAGAATACCGGACGGTCAATAAAAAAGTTCACTTTCATTGCTTCTGTTGTTTTGGGCAGTTACTAATAGACAAGCTTATTTCTGTTTGGGCGACTCTTTGGCCGGCTGTTTGTTTGCCTGAATGCTGTCGGCTGTCACGTTGAGCTTGCTGTTGTCTATCTCTACTTTCATACCGGGGGTAAGTTTGTGGTATCCTTCGGCCACAACCTGTTCTCCTGCAGCTACACCACGTTCTACCACTACGATGTTTTCCTGTTCAGGACCCAGTTCCACAAATCTCTTTTCTACGGTCAAGTCTTTGCGCACTACATAAATGTATGCTCCTCCCTTTTCGATGATAACGGCCTTCTGGGGAACGGTCAATGCATTCTCAAGTACATCAAGAAGCAGTTTTACCTTGGTAAACTGTCCCGGAAGCAATGCACGTTCGGGGTTGGGCATTTCGGCACGTACGGAGAAAGTTCCGGTGCGCGGGTCAACCTGCGGTTCGGCAAAGTCTACAAGTCCGCGATAAGGATACTGCGTGTTGTCGGCCAGGGTAATGGTAACGAACGGTTGCCATGAGCGGGTAGAGTCTTTCTGTCCGAGGTTTACGTTTCGTTCCTTACTCATCAGGTAGTCGAGTGCAGTCATGCTGAAGTCCACCAGTACGGTATCACTCTTTACGATGGTGGCAAGAAGCGATTTTCCACCGGTACCTACCAGTGTACCCAGGTCAACCAGACGTTCGCTGATGTTTCCTGAAATAGGAGAGCGGACAATGGTATATCCCAGTTCCTGTTCTGCCTGTGCGAGGTCGGCTTCACTCATGGATACCGAGGCCTGTGCGCTTTCGTATGCGGCAACGGCATTGTCCAGGTCGAGCTGGCTGGCCGCGTTCTGTTCATACAGCGGACGTATTCTTTCGAGGTCGCGTTCGGCCTTACGTTCCAGCGCCTCGTCTTTCTTCAGTTGTGCGCGTGCCTTGTCAGCCTTTGCACGGTAAGTATCCTGATTGATTACAAAGAGTACCTGATTCTTGGTTACGTATGTACCTTCTTCAAAAAGCATTTCTTCAAGAAATCCTTCAACGCGTGCTCTGATTTCGACAAACTGCTGCGCTCTGATGCGTCCTACATATTCGCCGTAGATGCTTACGTTTTTCTGGGTTACGGGAACCGTGGCTACGATAGCTGTTTCCTGCTTGATTTTCTTCTGGTGTGTTACAATCCAGATTACGGCCGATAAGGCTACTATGGCAAGAATGATAATTGCAATTCTTCTTTTACTGGCTGCCTGGCGGGTGTTCTTTAAAAATCTCTTCATACTCACAACTGTGTTGGGTTATTATGTTTTTACTATGATTATTTTCTCAGAGCTTGAATGCTTTTGTTTATTATATGGGAAGCAATAAACATACCATATGGACTTTTTTGCTGTGCCGCGTGTAAAAATATTGGTTTTCAGGCGTAAAGATAAGAACTTTATAAGATAACCAAGTATAGTGGGTGTGGATTTATTCTACAATGTTGTGGAATTGTGTATGAAAAATGAAAGGCGCGGACAAGTATTCCACAACTTGTCCGCGCCTGCAATATGCCGAAATGTTTTTTATTTATCCAGCAAGTTCATTGTATCGGTAGCAATCATCAGTTCCTCATCGGTAGGGATAACAACTACTTTTACTTTTGAATCAGGAGTTGAGATAACGGTTTCGGTTCCGCGTGTCTTCTCGTTCAGGGCCTTGTCAAGTTTAACTCCCATGAATTCCAGTCCTTCGCAAGCATGTTCACGGCATTCTTTTCCGTTTTCGCCTACACCACCGGTGAATACGATAACATCAACGCCTCCCATAGCGGCAGCATAGCTTCCGATGTATTTTCTCAGACGGTAGAAGTATATCTTCTGTGCCAGGATAGCTCTTTCGTTTCCGGCAGCAACAGCGTCTTCAATTTCGCGCATGTCAGAAGAAACTCCTGAAATACCGAGCAGACCTGATTTCTTGTTGAGCAAGTTTGATACGCCGGTCGGGTTCAAGCCTTCTTTTTCCATGATGAATGTAACGGCTCCTGCATCGATGTCACCGCTGCGGGTTCCCATCATCAGACCTTCAAGCGGGGTAAGTCCCATGCTGGTATCTACGCACTTTCCGTCTTTGATAGCCGAAACAGAACCACCGTTACCTACGTGACAGGTAATGATGCGTGTTCCTTCAGGATTGATGCCCAGGAATTCACATACACGTTTTGAAACGTAGCGGTGTGAGGTTCCGTGGAAGCCATAACGGCGTACGCCATATTTCTCATACAGTTCGTATGGGATGGCATACATGTAGGCGTAGTCGGGCATTGTCTGGTGGAATGCGGTATCGAATACTCCTACCTGCGGTATGTTGGGCAGAATTGCTGAAACGGCAGCTACACCCTTCAGGTTGGCCGGGTTGTGAAGCGGAGCCAGATCGTTGCAGGCTTTTACTGCGTCAAGTGCCTCTTTGTTCAAGAGTACAGACTGGCTGAAGCGTTCTCCTCCGTGAACCATACGGTGACCAACGGCGTCGAGCTCTTCGAGTGATTTCAGCACTCCGTACTGTTCGCTTGTCAGGGTCTGGAAGATGAACTCTACACCTACGGTATGTTCAGGGATATCTTTTTCAAGAATCACTTTCTCACCGTTAGGCAAGGTCAGTTTCAGGAATGAGCCTTTCAAGCCTATTTTTTCAATACCTCCTTGAGCGAGGATTTCTTTGGTAGTCATTTCAAACAGTTTGTACTTGATTGAAGAGCTACCACAGTTTAATACTAATATTTTCATGGTTTGTCTTTTTCCGGGTTAAACTTATTTCTTGGCAGCGATAGCCTGGTTGGCTGTGATAGCAATCATCTTGTATACGTCGTCAACAGAGCATCCGCGTGACAGGTCGTTAACCGGACGGGCAATACCTTGAAGAACCGGACCGATAGCATCGGCGTTACCCAGACGTTGAACCAGTTTGTAGGCAATGTTTCCTACTTCGAGGTTCGGGAATACCAATACGTTGGCTTTTCCGGCGATTTCTGAACCCGGAGCCTTGCTTTGTCCTACTGACGGAACCAAAGCGGCATCAGCCTGCAATTCACCGTCAACCTTCAAAGTCGGATCAAGTTCCTTAGCCAGTTTCAATGCCTCAACTACCTTGTCGACCACTTCGTGTTTTGCAGAACCTTTGGTTGAGAAGCTCAGCATGGCAACACGTGGATCCTCAAATCCTGCAACAGCTTTTGCTGTACGGGCGGTACATACGGCAATCTGTGAAAGTTGTTCTGCATCCGGAGCCGGAGTAACAGCTACGTCACCGACAACGAGGATACCGTTTTCACCGTATTGAGGAGTTTTTGTAATCAGCAACATGGCTCCTGAAACACAAGTGATGCCCGGAGCGGTCTTGATGATTTGCAATGCCGGACGAAGTACGTTTCCGGTAGTGTTGCGTGCTCCGGCCAATTGACCGTCAGCATCGCCAGCCTTGATTATAAGGCATCCTAAGTATAATGGGTCGAGCACCAGTTTGCGAGCCTCTTCGATGGTCATGCCTTTTTTCTTGCGAAGTTCGCACAGCAATTGTGCGTATTCTTCTTTCTTTGCATGGTTCTCAGGGTCGATGATAGTGGCCTTGTCAATGTTCTTCAAACCAAGTTTCTCTGCCAAAGCTTTGATTTCGGCAGGGTTGCCAATGATGATAAGCTCTGCTACGCCTTCAGCTAATACGCGGTCGGCAGCAGTTAATGTGCGTTCTTCTGTACCTTCAGGGAGAACGATGCGTTGCGGGTTGGCTTTTGCACGGGCAACAATTTCACTAATTAAATCCATGAGTATATATTTTTTAAAAGTTAATGTCTCGGATGTGAATGTCTTTCATGTTGCAAAAATACTAATAATGCAATATCAACATTGCAAAAAAGCGCTCTTTTTTATGCTCTTTTTCAGAAAAAATATATGTTTGACAGCAGAAACCGGGCCTTTCTTGTTTGGGACGGATTGCAGGAACCGGTCTGACCCTTGTCTGACAGATATGGACGTATCTTTTCGGGAGGAATGGGCACATGCAGGTACAAAAAAGCGTGCATGCTTGCCGCAACGGTTGTAATTTCTTACTTTTGTAAGGAAAACAACCTGAAAAACAAAAAACATATGCTTAAACGATTTTTTTTACTGGCAATTCTTTTGCCGTGCTGCATTGCAGTGACATGGGCGGAAAATTACCCATACAAGAGCGACGTGCTGTGGGTGACTGTTCCCGACCATGACAATTGGATTTATGAGGTGGGCGAAAAAGCCAAGATTGAAGTACAGTTTTACAAGTACGGAATACCCCAGGACGGAGTTACCGTGAATTATGAACTTTGTGACGATATGATGCCCGTCGACAAGAAAGGCAGCGTGGTGCTGAAGAAAGGAAAGGCTTCCATCAATATCGGAACCATGAAGAAACCCGGATTCCGTGACTGCAAGCTCACGGCCGTTATCGGTGACAAGACCTACAAACATCACGTAAAGGTAGGTTTCTCGCCCGACAAGATAGTGCCCTATACCCAGATGCCGGCCGACTTCGAACAGTTTTGGAAAGAGGTGAAAGCCGAAAACGAAGGTCTGCCGCTCACGTATACCAAAAAATACGTTGAGGCTTATTCTACCGACAAGATTGACTGCTATCTGGTGAAGCTGAACATCAACCGCAAGGGACAGTGCATCTACGGCTATCTGTTCTACCCTAAGAATGCTGCTCCCAAGTCGTGCCCCGTAGTGTTCTATCCTCCCGGAGCCGGAATCAAGACCATCAAAGACCCGCTAGCCAAGAAATTCTATGCCGAAGGCGGATGCATCCGTTTTGAGATAGAGATACACGGACTGAATCCTGAGATTGACTCAAAAACATTCGGTGAGATAAGCAAGGCTTTCAACGGCAGTGAAAACGGATACCTTACCAACGGACTCGACAACCGCAACAATTATTACATGAAGCGTGTGTATCAGGCATGCGTGCGTTGCATTGACTTCCTGGTGTCACTGCCCGAATGGGACGGAAAGAACGTCGTTGCGCAAGGCGGAAGTCAGGGAGGAGCACTGGCGCTGATAACTGCCGGACTTGATCCTCGTGTGACGCTCTGTGTGGCCAATCATCCGGCTTTGAGCGATATGGCCGGTTACATGGCAGGTCGTGCCGGAGGCTATCCGCACTTCTTCCGTACCAAAGGAATGGATACGCCCGAAAAACTGAAAACCATGGCTTATTATGATGTGGTGAACTTTGCACGTCTGATAAAGGTTCCCACATACATGACGTGGGGATATAATGACAACGTATGTCCTCCCACCACCAGTTACGCTGTATACAACAGTCTGAAATGTCCGAAAGAGGCACTGATTACTCCTATCAACGAGCATTGGACCTCTACCGATACCGAATACGGACACTGGATGTGGATAAAGAAACATCTCAAGTAAGATATTGAAGATACCTTATAAGAATACCCGGGAACAGGCTACACGTTTCAGTGGCCGGTTTCCGGGTATTCTTTTATGTGTTTCCGTATGCACAGCTTAGTGCATGGACCGGTGCAGTCTTGTGCATAGCCCTGTGCACAAAAGTGCACGGCCGTATGCACTCTTCTGCACGGCCGTATGCACAAAAATAAGACTTAGGACTCTTCGTTCCATTTATAGTGCCATTCATAGCGGTCGAACTCGACGGGCAAGGGGAGACCGTGCAGATGCAGAATGTTTTCTATCTTCTTTTGCATCTGGGGATAGATGGGCTTATCTCCGCGCTGCAGGTAATAATAGTTCCGCTGACACACCAGTGCCTTTATGGCGGTGCGCACGCTTTTCACTTTCCCCAACTCTATTTTGGCCAGTGCCCGTTTGAATCCGTAGGCCACATGCACCCGTTCTACATTCCGGAAGTAAGGGCACGACGCTTCACCTGCAGCATTGACTACTAGCGGATTGATGATGCGCAGATTTACTTTCTCCCGGTTGAGGTTACGTGCAGCCAGAGCTCTCAGGCATTTGTCGGCTGAGGCACAATCGGTCTTGAAGCAGTAGCTGAAATTGTCGGGTGCCTGTTCGTTGACAATCTCCTCGGTGTTTACATCATGTGTCTTTTTCATTGTTGTTTTGTTTTTTGTATGTAAGGTTGTTTCCAGTCTTTTCATTTTTCTCAATATCCGTATAGGACATGAGTCATCGTTTTTAATCTTGCCGTGATGTCATTTACAAATATAATGACTGGATATAAGAAAAGCTAACGTTGAATCTGAAAAATGCGCGTAATGTTTTGTTGAGGCGGTTGGTTGACGGGGATTGCAATTTGAGCTGTGTGTTGCGATAATCTTGAAAATGTAGTATTTTTGCAGCCTCTTACAAAAAGGGAATGGAACTTCCCTGTTATAAACCGCTGAAAAAGCTGATAGTTCCTGTTGTATGTTGGTTTCTTGACAAGAATCAGCAGGAATTGTCGTAGTATTCTTGTCATTAAAACCTCATCCTTTTTTTAAGAACCTTCTCCGGTCTGTATGTCGAAGCGTTATGCAGTGCCGGTGAAATGAATCTGCTGGCGTATGTCTGGCAGATAGGCAACATGATTATGAACAGATTTAGATTATAAAAGTTTTTAAGAAAGATATGGAAAAGAAGGATAACATAAAAACTTTAGACCCCAGTAACATCTCCTGTGGATTGGATTTTGGAACCTCAAACTCAGTTATATCCGTTACAGACTTGTCTACGGGAGAGGAATTGTTTACCAGTTCATTACAATCCATACTTTACTTCCCTGCATCGGATGCAGAACTTTGTTATGTAGGTAAGGAGGCAGAAGAAAAGTATGTAGAGGAACAGATGAAAGGAAGGTTGCTGAAATCAGTAAAGACCCTTCTGAAACAGGATAAGTTCCTGTTTACGTGGATTAACGGCAAGAAAATTACTCCCGACAGGATGGCTTCTTATATTATCAGGAAATTGAAGGATAGTGCAGAGGCGTTTTTAGGTTTTGAGATAGAAAAGGTAATATTGGGCCGTCCGGCCATTTTCTCGGAAAAGGAAGAGGAAGAAACTACTGCAGTCAAACGTCTGCTTACGGCTACTCACAACGCAGGGTTTAAGGAAGTACATCTGCAGCTTGAACCCATAGCCGCTGCTTTTTCATACGAGCAGAGGCTGACAAGGGAATCACTCGTGCTGGTAGCCGACTTTGGTGGAGGAACATCGGATTTCAGTATTGTAAGACTGTCGCCCGAAAAGCTTCATGTGAAAGACCGTAGCAATGACATCCTGGCGCATGGAGGCTTATACATTGGTGGTGACATGTTTGACTCGGAGATTATGTGGTATAAGGTGACACCTTTATTGGGCAGAGGTGTGAAATACAAGTCGTATGACAAATATATAGAGGTACCCAATACATTGTATCGTGAATTGAGAAACTGGGAGCGGAGCTTTTTGCTGAAGGATTCAAGCGCACGCAGGATGTTGGATAAATATTATGTCTTTTCCGATTATAATTCACATATAAACAATGCGATGCAGCTCATAGATAATAATTATGTATACTCTCTGTTTAAGGAGATAGAACGTTCGAAGATAGCCTTGTCTGAGCATCCCGTTACCGAACTCTGTTTTCAGAATCAGCATATGGCTATCCGTGAGAGCATAACCTTTGGCGAATATGAGGAGGTTATAAACAGCCATGTTTCACGGATAAAGGAATATATAGAAACAATGATGGAAGAATCCGGATATGAATGCAGCAGCATTGATTCCGTTTATCTGACCGGAGGAAGCAGTCTTTCCAAACCGATAAAAAATGTATTCAACGATATGTTCGGAGCAGAGCGGGTTCATTGTGGTGATACATTTCATAGTGTAGCACACGGATTGTCGTTGACCAGGATTTAGACAGAGGTTTGTGAAATTCCCGGATTCCTGATATACGGATGTAAAACAAAAAATCCCGATTCCAAAGAGGAATCAGGATTTTTTGTTTTCTGTGGTGCCACCAGGAATCGTAATCTAACGATAAGTGGCTGAATATCTTTGATGTATCTTTTAGCTAAAGAAGTAATCTCCCGCTATTGCTCCACCGGAGGCTTGCAATATTTTGCACAATATCAATATTATGCA
>CALUJE010000035.1 GCA_944320885.1 uncultured Phocaeicola sp. | reverse complement strand
CCGCATGCGTGGTGGTGGGAGAGGTCGGAAAACGAAAGTAGGAAGAAAATCACTTCGTTTTCCTCCTACTCGATTTCCACGGCACCTGGCAGGAAGGTGTTGATAAGGCCTTAAAGGAAAATAAGAAAATCTTTGTTGATTTCTTTACCGAGTGGTGCGGACCGTGTCTGAACATGTCACTTGAAGTCTTCCCGTTGCCACAGGTAGGCGAGGTTTATAACAAGAATTTTGTGTGCATGAAGATTGATGCTGAAAAAGGTGAAGGTGTGGAGCTGGCACGCAAGTATGGTGTATATTCATATCCTACCTATATCTTTGTTGACCCATCTACCCAAAAAATGATTCACCGTAGTGGAGGAAACAAGCCTGCAGCCGACTTTATTGCCGATGTAGAGGGTGCGTTGAATCCTCAGCTCAGTTCCATTTATCTGGATGAGAAATACAAGAGTGGTGATTATGATATGGATTTTCTTATCAGCTATATGCATGGGAAGAAAGTATCAGGAGCACGTGACCAAACCAAGAATTTTGAGAAATTGCTGTCAATGGGAGGTAAGATTACCGACAAGAAGATATGGGACGTATATTGTGAATGTGTTCCGGGATACGATAATCCATATGTAAAACAGATTTCTGACAATTATGACCAGTTTGTGTCTTTGTTTGGTAAAGAATCAGTAGACGCAAAATTGGCTGAGGCTACAAGATGGGCACCTGCAGAATTTACACAAAACTTGTGTGACTTTGAAGGAAAAGACTATAATGTCAAGATGGCTACCATGAGCCGCCTGTTGCGTGATAAGACCTCAGATGAAGGTTGGAATTATGTAGACAAGCTTATTGCCGATCCGACAATTGATAAGGCTAAATTAGCAGAGCAGTTAATGTTTTATACTCGTTTATATAAAGGTGCAGACCGTGGTATGACCTTTGAACAGGTAGTACGTGTTTTCAAGTATGCGCGTTATGTAGCTTATAATATGTACGACCGTGAGGATGCTATGGCTCATTACAATTATGCCATGGCCCTGGAAACGCTTATCAATCGCTCTATTGCTGAAGGTAAGGCTATTCCGGCCGACCTGCTTTCTGAACCCACACAGGGTAAGAAGGAATATGACATGCGTCATCCGTTGCTGAAACCGAAACCAGTAAGACGGAAGTAATGCTTGTCATGATGACTTCATCTGAAAGGATATAAGATGAGGTTGTGTAGATTTTATGTGTATATCCGGCAGATGTTTTTTCTCTCTCCCTTTTTCTCTTCCGTCTGCCGGATTTTTTGTGTCCTTTTTGTAATGGCTCACCCGATTTTTAGTAGGGCAATTTTAATAAATTATTATATTTGCATTATGGAAAATAATGCCCTATTATCACTAGTAAGCTTAATGCTTCCTTCAAATATCTTATCAAGATTTACACTCGTAAAGGTTGACAGTACGGATGATACGATATCCATACATCTGGATGAGAGAATACCTTCTGATTATCCGAATAATCCGAATATAGAATCAAAAGGCTTTCTGTCTCCCGTGACAGTACGGGACTTTCCAATCCGTGATAAGGCGGTCAACCTGATAGTCCGTCGCCGCCGTTGGCTGGATCTGCATACAGGCAAGTGTTTTACTCTTCCGTATGATGATATCAAGTCTGAAAATACCCGCTACTCAAAAGAGTTTGCGGCTTTTTTAAAAGAAGTGTATGGAGACGAGACCTACGACCTCCCGTTCGCTTGAAACCTATTACCATATAGACGGCAGTACTTTTGAAAAGCAATACAAGGAGAGGTTAAGTGGTTATCGTCAGTGGAGTGAACTTTCTCACGCTGATGAGTGGCTTGTCTTCCCCAAAAATATCGGTAAAAGGCTCTGTATAGATGAGACGGCCATAAGTGACGGTGAGCTTTATACCATAGTGTCCAATCCGGAAGCTCGTGGTGGAAAAGGAAGCCTGGTTGCCTTGGTGAAAGGTGTAAAGGCACAGGATGTTATTGATACGCTGAAACTTATTCCTGAAAATCTACGCTCCATGGTAAAGGAAGTCACCATGGACCTTTCCAATAGCATGAACCTCATTGTACGTCGCTGCTTTCCAAAAGCCAGCCGGACAATAGACCGGTTTCATGTACAGAAACTGGCATGTGATGCTCTACAGGAAATGAGGATAGCACACCGGTGGGACGCCATACAGGAAGAAGCCGATACCATGGAGGAAGCCAGGCATTGCGGAAAGGAATACAATCCTGTTACATTGGCTAACGGAGACACAAAGAAACAATTGCTGGCCAGAAGCCGTTACCTGCTGTTTAAGTCATCAGAAAAATGGACACAAAGCCAAAAACTACGGGCATCTATACTATTCCAGCTATATCCGGATATAAAGGAAGCCTATTCACTGACCCATTCCTTGAGAATGATCTTTAATAGAAACAGAACAAAGGATGAAAGCCGGCTTTCACTGGCCAGATGGTATGACAAGGTAGACACTTCGGGATTTAAAAGCTTCAATGTCATTGCATCGACCCTGTATGAGCACTATGATGAAGTACTTAACTTTTTCAATAACAGGTCAACCAATGCATTTGCTGAATCGTTCAATGCAAAAATCAAACAGTTCAGGGCACAACTTAGGGGAGTCATTGATATCAAGTTCTTTTTCTTTAGGTTGGTGAAACTTTATGCCTAACCCCACTAAAAATCGGGTGAGCCTTTGTAATCTTGAAAAATGTTTTGATTCCGATATACAAAAAAAGCAACCTCTTTGCGGAGATTGCTTTTTGCGCTTCAAGATGGGCTTGAACCAACGACCCCCTGATTAACAGTCAGGTGCTCTAACCAACTGAGCTATTGAAGCATTTTTTGTTTTGCGCTTCAGGATGGGCTTGAACCAACGACCCCCTGATTAACAGTCAGGTGCTCTAACCAACTGAGCTACTGAAGCAGTATTTTTTCGTTTTGCGTTGCAAAGGTAATTGCTATTATTGAAATATGCAATATCTTTGCCGAAAAAATTTTCATTATATGGATAAAATTATTGGAATTGGAAATGCACTGGTCGATGCACTGGTAATGCTGAGTGATGATAAACTGTTGGAAACCATGAGTTTGCCTAAGGGTAGCATGCAATTGATAGATGAAACGAAATTGTTTCAAATAAATGAATTATTTTCTACAATGCACCCTAAACGTGCTACGGGAGGCTCTGCCTGCAATGCAATGCTGGCATTGGCCAATATGGGGATGAAGCCGGGAATCATCGGAAAGATTGGAAAAGATGAGGTTGGTACTTTCTTCAGAAATAACGCTTTGGAGCACGGGATAGATGCTCATTTGCAGGAATCGGAACAGCCTTCGGGCATAGCTTCAACGTTTATTTCGCCTGACGGACAGCGCACTTTTGCTACTTTTCTGGGCGCTGCGGCACTGATGTCGCCTGCTGATGTGTCGGCCGAAATGTTGCACGGATATCAGTATCTGTTTGTAGAGGGATATCTGGTGCAGAATCATGAGTTGGTAGAGCGTGCCTGCCAGTTGGCCAAAGAGGCTGGTATGAAGATTTGCTATGACCTGGCCAGCTATAACATTGTTGAGGCCGACAGGGATTTCATTGTTGAGATGGTAGACAAGTATGTGGATATTGTGTTTGCCAACGAAGAAGAAGCAAAGGCATTTGCACAAACATCGCCCGAAGAGGCAATCAATGACTTGGGAAGTCGCTGCGAGGTTGCGGTGGTAAAACTCGGAGCACAAGGAGCCATGATAAGACGGGGTGGAGAAACCGTAAGGGTAGATGCCATGGAGGTACAGAAAGTCGTAGATACTACTGCTGCCGGTGATTTCTTTGCGGCCGGATTCATGTATGGCTATTTGCAGGGAGCATCGCTTGAAAAGTGCGGACGTATAGGCTCCATATTGGCAGGGCATGTCATTCAGACGGTAGGAACAGTCCTTCCGGAAGATACATGGCACGAAATAAAGTTAAATGTTAATACAATTTTGTCGGAATAAATCATTTGTAGCTTACATTTGCTTCCCGAAGCAAATAGAAATGAATTTATTACACCTTATTTTATTATAGTAGCATCAATGAAACTGACCAATAAGAAATTTTTAGTGTTGTGTGGAGTCGTGCTTACGGCATGTGTCTTCCTGGGATTCAAGCGAGACACCCGTAACTTTGAGATAACGAAGAATCTGGATATCTTCAATTCCGTGTTTCGTGAGCTTGACATCTGCTATGTTGATACCATTGACCCTGAGAGCTCGATAGAAGCCGGAATCAATTACATGCTTTCAAAACTCGACCCTTATACGGTTTACTATCCCGAAAGCAAGGATGAAGAGCTCAAGATGATGACAACCGGTAAGTTTGCCGGAATCGGTTCTATCATACGCTTCCATAAAGGTAAGAATCATGTGGTGATTGATGCTCCTTATGAAGGTATGGCTGCTCATAAGGCCGGACTGAAGCCGGGCGACGTCCTGCTTGAGATAGACGGAGAAGACCTGACGGGAAAAACTACCGAGAAGGTGAGCGAGTTGTTGAGAGGCGAGCCAGGAACAAGCTTCCTGTTAAAGTACGAGCGTCCGGGAGTGGCAGAGCCTCAGACCGTAAAGATTGTACGTGAAAACATACAGACACCTGCCGTTCCTTATTATGGCATGTACAAGGGTAAAACCGGATACATTGTGCTGAGCAGTTTCTTTGAAGGATGTTCGCGTGACGTGCGCCGTGCCTTTATTGATTTGAAGGAGAAAGGGGCTACCTCTCTGATTCTTGATTTGCGCAGTAATCCGGGCGGACTGATGAACGAGGCTGTTGATATTCTGAGCATGTTTATTCCTAAAGGTACGGAGGTGGTATCTACCAAAGGAAAGCTGAAACAGGCATCGTCGGTGAGCAAGACTACCAAGGAACCGCTTGACCTGGAGATTCCAATCGCTGTACTGGTAAATGGGAATTCAGCTTCGGCATCTGAAATCGTGGCCGGTGCCTTGCAAGACCTTGACCGGGCTGTCATTGTGGGTGAGCGTACTTATGGAAAAGGACTGGTGCAGGTTATCCGTGAACTGCCGTACGGTGGAAGCCTGAAGGTTACAACCTCCAAATATTATATCCCCAGCGGACGCTGTGTGCAGGCTATCAACTATCAGAAACGTTCGTCTGACGGACAGGCAGAGCGTATCCCCGACAGCCTTACCCACGTATTCCATACGGCCGGCGGACGAATCGTCCGTGACGGAGGTGGTGTTACTCCCGATATCAAGCCCGAAGAGGTGAAACTGCCTACCATGCTCTTCTATCTGGCCAACGATGATGTGCTGTTCGACTATGCTACCGACTACTGCCTGAAGCATCCTACCATTGCAACTCCTGAAAAGTTTGAGGTGAGCGATGAAGAATACGCAGAGTTTAAGGAGCGGGTGAAAAAGGCTGATTTCAAGTATGACCGTGAGAGCGAAAAAGCATTGAAGGCACTGAGAGAAATAGCCAAGGTAGAAGGATATACAGAGGAGGCCAAGGCTGAGTTTGATGCTTTGGAAAAGAAACTGACCCATAACCTGGACCGTGATTTGGATCATTTCTCCAAAGAGATAAAGATGCTGATTGCCGATGAAATCATACAGCGTTATTACTTCCAGCGCGGAACCATCATCCAGCAGCTGAAAGATGACAAGGATGTAGAAAAGGCATACAGCACATTGACCGACCTTGCTGCTTATAAGAAAATACTGGCTCCGGCCGATACGGTGGCTGTAAAATAAAATGAAAACTCCGCATGGAGAGAAGAAAGAACAGTGCTCATGTTAAGAAATAGAAGTGAGCATTGTTCTTTTTTTGTTTTCTGAAAATCTATCCTTAATAACATACTGATTTTCAGCTGGTATGCAGTGATCCGTTTTCTGCCTTGCTGACCCTTGACACTCAGCGCGCTGAGCCTTAACTCCCAATCTGCTGAGCCTTTGCCGCCAGTACGCTGAGCCTTGGTCGACAGCAAACGGCTCTTTTAGGGTGCGAAAATGCAGCTTCTGCTCTCTTGTGAAGAAAGATACATCGGGACCTTTTTGTATAATAAAGTGAATAAAGCACGATATTGACGTGAAGGCCTTCGTCAATGGAAGCGCAAAAACATACGTGAAAAAATATTTATCGCCGAAGAAACTTATTTAATCCTTTGGTAACAAAGGCTTTTATATGTATCTTTGCAAATGAAATAGATGATATGTGAGGGGCTTGATAAAAGCTCCTTTTTTATTTATTAAAAGAGAATTGAATGATAGACAGGAACATTGTCCGAAACATCGTTGAAGAGTGGCTCGACGGAAAAGATTATTTTCTGGTAGATGTAACCGTAAGCCCCGATGACAAAATTGTAGTTGAGATTGACCATGCAGAAGGTGTATGGATTGAAGACTGTGTAGAACTGAGTCGTTTTATCGAGTCAAAACTGAATCGCGAAGAAGAAGATTTTGAACTTGAAGTAGGCTCGGCCGGTATCGGTCAGCCGTTTAAAGTGTTGCAGCAATATATCAACCACGTGGGCAAGGACGTGGAAGTGCTCACCAATGAAGGGGTGAAATATTGCGGTGTGCTGAAAAATGCCGATGAAGACAAATTTGTAGTGGCAATACAGAAAAAAGTGAAAACCGAAGGTTCGAAACGCCCGAAGCTGGTCGAAGAGGACATGACGTTCGCTTATGGAGAAATAAAATATACTAAATATCTAATTAGTTTTAAATAAGAGCTATGGCTAAGAAAGAGGAAACAATCAGTTTGATTGATACATTTTCGGAATTTAAAGAGTTGAAGAACATTGACCGCACCACTATGGTGAGCGTACTCGAAGAAAGCTTCCGCAGTGTGATTGCCAAAATGTTTGGTACGGATGAAAACTACGACGTGATAGTAAATCCCGATAAGGGCGATTTTGAGATATGGCGTAACCGTGAGGTAGTGGCCGATGATGAGCTGACTAATCCTAACAGACAGATAGCTCTGACCGAAGCCCGCAAGATTGATGCCTCATACGAGGTGGGCGAGGAAGTGACCGATGAGGTAAACTTTGCCGGATTCGGACGCCGTGCCATTCTGAACCTGCGTCAGACACTGGCTTCAAAAATCCTTGAACTCGAAAAAGACAGCTTGTATAACAAGTATATTGACAAGGTTGGTCAGGTAGTAAGTGCCGAAGTTTACCAGACCTGGAAAAAGGAAATGCTTCTGCTCGATGATGAAGGTAACGAACTGTTACTTCCGAAAACAGAACAGATACCCGGCGACTTCTATCGCAAGGGAGAAGCCGTAAGAGCTGTTGTGGCACGTGTAGACAATACGAACAACAATCCGAAGATTATTCTGAGCCGTACCTCTCCGGTATTCTTGCAACGCCTTTTTGAAATGGAAGTACCTGAGATAAACGACGGACTGATAACCATTCAGCGCATTGCACGTATCCCCGGTGAAAGAGCCAAGATTGCAGTCGAATCGTATGACGACCGCATCGACCCGGTAGGAGCATGTGTAGGTGTGAAAGGTTCGAGAATACACGGAATCGTGCGTGAGCTGCGCAATGAAAACATTGACGTAATCAATTACACCTCGAATACGCAATTGTTTATTCAGCGTGCGCTGAGCCCTGCCACTGTATCGTCTATACGAATGGATGAGGAAAACAAGAAGGCAGAAGTGTTCTTGAAACCGGAAGAAGTATCACTGGCTATTGGTAAGGGTGGTATGAACATCAAGTTGGCCAGCATGCTTACCGGATATACGATTGACGTTTACCGTGAACTGGACGGAACAGCCGATGAGGAAGACATCTATCTGGATGAATTTAAGGACGAGATTGACGAATGGGTTATCAATGCCATCAAGAGCATTGGTATCGATACTGCCAAAGGTGTCCTTAACGCTCCCCGTGAAATGCTGATTGAAAAAGCCGACCTGGAAGAAAATACGGTAGACGAAGTGTTGAGAATATTAAAGGCAGAATTTGAGGACTAATAAAAATTTATGGCTATAAGATTAAATAAAGTTACTAGAGATTTAAATGTAGGATTGACTACGGTGGTTGAGTTCCTGCAAAAGAAAGGTTTCGAGGTAAATGCCAATCCGAATACGCAGATTACCAAGGAACAGTATGACTTGTTGGTAAAGGAATTCAAGACTGATAAGAAATTAAGAATCGAATCGGAAAAAATTAGCCAGGAACGACAGAATAAAGATCGCAACAAAGGTACTGTGTCGATTGATGACAAAAAGGAGGAAAATGCTGCAACCGCACATGTTACTGTTCCTGAAGACGTACGCCCCAGATTTAAACCTGTGGGAAAGATTGATTTGGAAAGCCTGAATCGAAAGAAAAAGAATAATACTGCCCAGCCCGCCCAGCAACAACCTCAGCCACAACCGGTTGAAACTGTATCTGATGCGGAAAGCAAGCAAGTGGTAAATGAGGTAAAAGACTCTGAAAAGGCTGATGAAGTGAAAACTGCCCCACAGGCCGAACAGCCTCAGGCACAACCGGAACAGAACAAGGCTCCGGAAGCTGTACAGCCGGAAAAAGAGTCTGTTGAGAAGCAAGCAGAACAAGAAGTAAATATACAGGTAGAAACAGTGGACAACGTGGAAGAAAAAGAAAAACAGCAGACTGAAGACGTATTTAAGATTCGTCAACCTGAAATAGTCTCAAGAATCAATGTCGTAGGACAAATTGACCTGGATGCATTGAACCAGTCGACCCGCCCAAAGAAGAAAACGAAAGAGGAAAAGCGGAAAGAACGGGAAGAAAAGGAAAAGCAGCGTCAGGAACAGAAAAAACTGATGAAAGATGCTATCATCAAGGAAATCAGAAGAGGTGATGACAAAGCTAACCGGACAGATAAGGCCGATTTTGATGAGGACAGCAAGAAGAAGAAAAAACGCAGTCGCATCAATAAGGAAAAAGTAGATATCAACAATGTAGAGCAACAGCCTTCACGCGATAACAAGGGAGGACGAAACCAGAACAAACAGGAAAACGGAAAGCACGGAAAAGACCGTGACCGCAACAAGAAGAGTTTCGCCAAACCTGAAGTAAGTGACGAAGACGTAGCAAAACAGGTTAAGGAAACGTTGGCACGCCTTACCAATAAAGGAAAGAACAAAGCTTCAAAATATCGTAAGGAGAAACGTGAGACGGCCATGAACCGTCAGCAGGAACTGGAAAGCCAGGAACAGGCAGAAAGCAAGATACTGAAGCTTACCGAGTTTGTGACTGCAAACGAGTTGGCAAACATGATGGATGTGCCTGTAACACAGGTTATCGGTACTTGTATGAGTATCGGAATCATGGTGTCTATCAACCAGCGTCTGGATGCCGAGACCATCAATCTGGTGGCCGAAGAGTTCGGATTCCAGACCGAATATGTCAGTGCGGAAGTGGCACAGGCTGTGGTTGAGGAAGAAGACCGTGAAGAAGACTTGCAGCCACGTGCTCCGATTGTTACCGTCATGGGACACGTTGACCACGGAAAGACATCGTTGCTCGACTATATCCGTAAATCAAACGTGATTGCCGGTGAGGCCGGAGGTATAACCCAGCACATCGGTGCTTACAATGTGAAGCTCGACGACGGACGTCGTATCACATTCCTTGATACTCCGGGACACGAGGCGTTTACCGCCATGCGTGCACGTGGAGCCAAGGTAACCGATATTGCCATCATCATTGTTGCTGCCGATGATAACGTGATGCCGCAGACCAAGGAAGCTATCAACCATGCCATGGCTGCCGGTGTACCTATCGTATTTGCCATCAACAAGATTGATAAGCCTGCTGCCAACCCTGACAAGATTAAGGAAGAACTGGCCAATATGAACTTCCTCGTTGAAGAGTGGGGAGGTAAGTACCAGTCACAGGATATATCTGCAAAGAAAGGTATCGGTGTGAAGGAATTGCTCGAGAAGGTATTGCTCGAGGCCGAGATGCTTGAACTGAAGGCTAATCCTAACCGTCGTGCTACCGGTTCCATTATTGAGTCTACACTTGACAAGGGTAGAGGATACGTAGCTACCATGCTGGTGGCTAACGGTACGCTCAAGATGGGTGATATCGTATTGGCCGGAACAAACTACGGTAAGGTTAAGGCTATGTTCAACGAACGTAACGTGCGTATCAAGGAAGCCGGACCTTCTGAACCTGTACAGATTCTGGGTCTGAACGGTGCTCCTACTGCGGGTGATACATTCCATGTGTTTGAAACCGAACAGGAGGCACGTGAACTGGCCAACAAACGTGAACAGCTGCAGCGTGAACAGGGTCTGCGTACGCAGAAGATGCTTACGCTCGATGAGGTGGGCCGCCGCCTTGCATTGGGTGACTTCCATGAGCTGAACGTAATTGTGAAGGGTGACGTGGACGGTTCTATCGAGGCATTGAGCGATTCACTTATCAAGCTGTCTACCGAACAGATTCAGGTAAACGTTATCCACAAGGCTGTAGGACAGATTTCAGAGTCGGATGTGAGTCTGGCTGCTGCTTCCGACGCTATCATTATCGGATTCCAGGTACGTCCGTCAATGTCGGCACGCAAACTGGCCGAACAGGAAGGTGTCGATATCCGTCTGTATTCTATCATCTACGATGCTATTGAAGATGTGAAGGCTGCGATGGAAGGTATGCTTGCTCCTGAGGTGAAGGAAGAAATTACTGCAACCGTTGAGGTTCGTGAAGTGTTCAAGATTACCAAGGTGGGTACTGTTGCCGGTGCCTGGGTTCGCGAGGGTAAGGTAAAACGCTCCGACAAGGCACGTCTTATCCGCGACGGTATTGTTATCTTTACCGGTGCCATCAATGCACTGAAACGTTTCAAGGACGATGTGAAGGAAGTGCCTGTAAACTTCGAGTGTGGTATCAGTTTGCAGAACTATAACGATATCAAGGTGGGCGATGTGATAGAGACATTCCAGGAAGTTGAAGTAAAACAGACCTTGTAATACAAGAACAGAGAGTTAAATGCCGGTAAGGCTAGAATGATAACAAGATGTGCCAGTTGCCAAATTTTAACCGATTTGTGTAATTGGCACATTGCATATAATAACAGAATATAACTTGAATGATATGGCGGTGACAGATATTGTGATTCTGATTATTATCGGAGCCGGAATAGTAATGGGACTGATGCGTGGTCTGATAAAGCAGGCCTGTGCCGTAGTGGGGCTGATTGCAGGCTTGCTTGTGGCACGCGCTTTGTACGGTATGGTTGGTGAGCAGTTGGCACCGCATATCGGAACATCCGTATCGGTGGCTCAGATTATATCGTTTGTGGTGATATGGGCTGTGGTGCCGACAATCCTGATGGTTGCGGGCATGGCGCTGACTAAAGTGCTTGAGGTGGCCCATCTGGGTATTGTAAACCGTTTGCTGGGCGCTGTGCTGGGAGCATTGCTCCATGTACTGTTTCTGGGAATGTTGTTCAAGGTCATTGAATATATGGACCCCGATGAGAAGCTGATTCGGGAAAAGACAAAAGAAGAGTCGGTATTTTATAATCCCGTAAAGGAAACGGCCGGACTGTTCTTTCCGGTAATCGAAAAGATTACTCACGATATTATCAAATAAACCTGTCTGTGACATATTTGGCAGAAGGTTATAAAAAGATATAAAACTATGCAAGACGAACCAAACAAATTGGTAAAACAGATAGCGGACGAGAAGTATAAATACGGCTTCACGACCGATGTACATACCGAAATTATAGAACGGGGACTGAACGAAGATGTGGTGCGCCTTATTTCCGAGAAGAAAGGAGAACCTGAATGGCTGCTTGAGTTCCGCCTGAATGCGTTCCGTTACTGGCAGACGCTGGAGATGCCCAAATGGGCGCATCTGGATATTCCGGAAATAGACTATCAGGCAATTTCTTACTATGCGGCTCCGAAAACGAAGAAAGACGGGCCGAAGAGTATGGATGAGGTAGACCCTGAACTTGTGAAGACTTTCAATAAGCTGGGTATTCCTCTCGAAGAACAGATGGCATTGAGCGGAGTGGCTGTTGATGCCGTGATGGACTCTGTTTCCGTAAAGACTACTTTTAAGGAAACACTGATGGAGAAGGGCATAATCTTCTGCTCTATCAGTGAGGCTGTACGTGAGCATCCTGACCTGGTAAGAAAATACTTGGGCTCGGTGGTGCCTTACCGTGACAACTTCTTTGCTGCGCTCAACTCGGCTGTGTTCAGTGACGGTTCTTTCGTATATATCCCGAAGGGCGTACGTTGTCCGATGGAGCTTTCTACTTATTTCCGTATTAATGCAGCCAATACCGGACAGTTTGAGCGTACGCTGATTGTGGCCGATGATGACAGTTATGTGTCATACCTCGAAGGATGTACGGCCCCCATGCGTGACGAGAATCAGTTGCATGCAGCCATTGTGGAGATTGTGGTGCACGACCGTGCCGAAGTAAAATACAGTACGGTACAGAACTGGTATCCGGGCGATGCTGAAGGAAAAGGTGGAGTATATAACTTTGTAACCAAGCGCGGAAACTGTAAGGGAGTAGACAGCAAGCTGTCTTGGACGCAGGTAGAGACCGGTTCGGCCATTACCTGGAAATATCCGAGCTGTATCCTTACCGGCGACAATTCGCAGGCTGAATTCTATTCAGTGGCCGTGACAAACAACTACCAGCAGGCCGATAC
Source organism: uncultured Phocaeicola sp. (assembly GCA_944320885.1). Lineage (GTDB taxonomy): Bacteria > Bacteroidota > Bacteroidia > Bacteroidales > Bacteroidaceae > Phocaeicola_A. The sequence continues at coordinate 14,825 of CALUJE010000035.1, read as the reverse complement.
GGGTACGAAGATGATTCATCTGGGAAAGAATACCCGTAGTACCATCATCAGTAAAGGTATTTCGGCAGGAAAGAGCCAGAACTCTTACCGTGGTCTGGTGCGTGTAGCTGCCAAGGCCGAGAACGCGCGTAATTACAGCCAGTGTGATTCGCTTCTGCTGGGCGACAAGTGTGGAGCACATACTTTCCCGTATATGGATATACACAATGAAACGGCAGTGGTAGAGCATGAGGCTACCACCTCGAAGATATCGGAAGATCAGCTTTTCTATTGCAACCAGCGTGGTATTCCCACCGAAGATGCGGTAGGACTGATTGTAAACGGATATGCAAAGGAAGTAATAAACAAGCTCCCGATGGAATTTGCCGTAGAGGCACAGAAGTTGCTGGCTGTTTCATTGGAAGGTAGCGTGGGATAAATGAAGAACGAACAGTGAAGAATTAAGGATTAAATTGAATGAGGAGGTCGGAGTGAGGAAAAAGCAGGTCTTCATTCTTTATTCTTCATTCTTAATTACATAAGTTATGCTAGAAATAAAAGATTTGCATGCCACCATTAATGGCAAAGAGATATTGAAAGGTATTAATCTGTCTGTCAAGACAGGCGAGGTTCATGCCATCATGGGACCGAATGGTTCAGGAAAGAGTACACTCAGCAATGTGCTGGTAGGACATCCGGCTTATGAGGTGACAAAAGGTTCGGTAATCTTCAACGGAAAGAATCTGCTGGAGATGAGTCCGGAAGACCGCAGTCATGAAGGACTGTTCCTTTCATTCCAGTATCCGGTAGAGATTCCGGGAGTAAGTATGGTGAACTTCATGCGTACTGCCATCAATGAAAAGCGTAAGTATATGGGACTTGAACCGCTTAGCGCCAGTGAATTCCTGAAGCTGATGCGTGAGAAGCGTGCGGTGGTGGAACTCGACAACAAGTTGGCAAACCGTTCGGTCAACGAAGGTTTCTCCGGTGGAGAGAAAAAGCGTAACGAGATTTTCCAGATGGCTATGCTCGAACCGAAACTGAGCATCCTCGACGAAACCGACTCCGGACTGGATATCGATGCTTTGCGTATCGTGGCTGAAGGCGTGAACAAGCTGAAAACACCCGAAACAAGCTGCATCGTGATTACTCACTATCAGCGTCTGCTCGATTATATCAAGCCTGATATCGTGCATGTGCTTTATAAAGGACGCATCGTGAAGACGGCAGGACCAGAACTGGCGCTGGAACTTGAGGAAAGAGGATACGACTGGATTAAGGCTGAACTCGGTGAATGAACTGATAACTGAATAACGTATGAAAGCAGAACAACAATATATTGACCTTTATCACCAGTGTAAGGCTATGATTGACAAGCATAGCGCAGAGGTGATGAACGGGGCGCGTGCAAAGGCTTTTGATGACTTCTGTGCGCAAGGATTCCCCACGCGTAAGGTCGAGAAATACAAATATACCGATGTGGGTGAGCTCTTTGCTCCCGACTACGGACTGAATCTGAACAGACTGGATATTCCGGTCAACCCGTATGATGTGTTTAAATGTGATGTGCCCAACATGAGCACTTCGCTTTATTTCATGCTGAACGACGGGTTTTATGAGAAGGAACTCCCGAAGGCTTCGCTTCCCGAAGGTGTATTGCTTGGAAGTCTGAAGAATATTGCATCAACGCATCCGGAGCTGGTGGCCAGGTATTATGGAAAGTTGGCCGATACGTCGAAAGATGCGGTGACAGCCCTGAATACAATGCTGGCACAAGACGGATTCTTTGTTTATGTTCCGAAAGGAGTGGTTATCGAACGTCCGATACAGCTTATCAATATGCTCCATTCGGCGGTCGACTTCATGACAAACCGCCGTATTCTGGTGATATTGGAAGAAGGCGCTCAGATGAAACTGCTGGTGTGTGACCACGCCATGGACAGTGTGAAGTTTCTTTCAACGCAAGTGATTGAAGTTTTTGCCGGGGCAAACAGTATGTTTGATTTGTATGAACTGGAGGAAACACACAACAATACCGTCCGTTTCAGCAATCTGTATGTACATCAGGAGGCCGGAAGCAATGTATTGCTCAATGGAGTGACGCTACATAATGGCATTACCCGCAATATGACGGAGGTTACCCTTGATGGTCCGGGAGCTGAAATAAAGATGCTGGGTATGGCTATTGAAGACAAGCAGCAGCGTGTAGACAACAATACATTCATTGAACACCGTGCGGCACACTGTATAAGCAACGAACTTTACAAGTATGTGCTTGATGACAGTTCCGTAGGTGCTTTTGCCGGTAAGGTTCTGGTGCAGAAGGGTGCACAGCATACTTCGTCTCAGCAGACCAACCGTAATCTGTGTGCTACCCGTGAGGCAAGAATGTATACACAGCCCCAATTGGAGATTTATGCCGATGATGTGAAATGCAGTCACGGTGCTACGGTGGGACAGCTTGACGAGAATGCCTTGTTCTATATGCGTCAGCGTGGTATAAGCGAACGTGAGGCACGTATGCTGCTCATGTTTGCATTTGTCAATGAAGTGATTGACGAGATACGCCTGGATGCATTGAAGGACCGTCTGCATCTGTTGGTAGAGAAACGTTTCCGCGGAGAGCTTGACAAGTGTCGCGGATGTGTATTATGCAAGTAAATTAACCCGCCGGCACAAGCCGGATAAAGAGAAATGAATTATGTATGATGTAAACAAGTTGCGTGAAGACTTTCCTATTCTTTCACGCACTATCTATAACAAACCGCTGGTATATTTTGACAACGGTGCTACTACTCAGAAACCGCGTGTGGTAGTCGATGCCATGGTCAATGAGTATTACTCGGTCAATGCGAATGTGCATCGTGGAGTACATTTTCTGTCCATGCGTGCCACGGAATTGCATGAAGAGTCGCGTGAAGTTGTACGTAACTTCTTGAATGCCCGTAGTACCAATGAGATTATCTTTACCCGGGGTACGACGGAAAGTGTCAACCTGTTGGCCTATTCCTTTGGTGAGGCATTTATGAAAGAGGGCGATGAGGTGATTGTTTCCGTAATGGAGCATCATAGCAACATTGTCCCCTGGCAGTTACTCCGTGACCGGAAAGGTATTGTCATCAAGGTGATTCCCATGAATGACCGCGGTGAACTGCTTCTTGATGAGTATGAGAAGTTATTCTCTCCGCGTACTAAGCTTGTTTCTGTAGTGCATGTATCCAATGTGCTGGGTACCATCAATCCGGTCAAGCAGATGATTGAGATAGCCCATAAGCATGATGTACCGGTCTTTGTGGATGGTGCGCAGGCCGTTCCCCATATGCCTGTCGATGTACAGGCTTTGGATGCCGATTTTTATGCATTCAGCGGTCATAAGGTATACGGCCCTACAGGTGTGGGAGTTCTTTACGGAAAGGAAAACTGGCTGGACAAGCTTCCTCCTTATCAGGGTGGTGGTGAGATGATAGGCAGTGTAAGCTTTGAGCGGACTACCTATAATGAGCTGCCGTATAAGTTTGAGGCCGGAACACCCGATTATGTGGGTACTACGGCTTTGGCATGCGCTTTACGTTATGTTTCGGCCATCGGTATGGATGCTATCGGAAACTGGGAACATGAACTTACCCAATATGCGTTAAGACGCTTTGAAGAGATTGGTGATATTCGTGTATTCGGCAATGCTGCCGAAAGAGGGGGAGTACTTTCTTTTCAGGTAGGAAACATCCATCATTTTGATTTGGGTACATTGCTCGACCGTTTGGGTATTGCAGTACGTACCGGTCATCATTGTGCGCAACCTCTTATGCAGCGTTTGGGCATTGAAGGTACGGCACGTGCCTCGTTCGGTCTGTACAACACGAAGGAAGAAGTTGATGCGCTGATAGCCGGTATCGAGCGTGTGCGGAAGATGTTTTGAATGAGTGCTAACCAATAAAAACAATAATATTATGTTACTGACTACCACACCTTCGGTTGAAGGCAAGAAGATTGTTACCTATTATGGAATAGTGTCTGGTGAAACCATTATCGGAGCCAATGCAATCCGTGATTTTATGGCCGGTTTGCGCGACTTTTTCGGAGGCCGTTCGGGTACCTACGAAGAGGTGCTCAGAAAAGCCAAGAATACGGCTTTGGAAGAAATGGCCAATGAGGCAGAGCGTATGGGAGCCAATGCCGTTGTAGGCATTGACCTGGACTATGAAACGGTTGGTTCTTCGAGCAGTATGCTTATGGTAACCTGTAGTGGTACAGCCGTACGCATTGAATAAACTGATTATCAGAGTGCGCATAACGCACCTACCATAAACGGAACGCTGAAATCTGTAATTATTCCGTTCCATATGGCTGTAGGAGTCCATTCCCGACCACAGGCGTTTGTTATGACCGGAAGTGTTGTATCGGCTGTGGTTGCTCCTCCTATAGCTATGGCGGACGGTGCTCCGAAATATTTCATCAGCAGCGGTGCCATCAGTATGGCCGTAAGTTCACGCATGATATTGGCCAGAAGTGCGATGGTTCCGAGTTCCGTTCCTTTTACCCCTCCAATCATGATAGCCGAAAGAGAATAGTATCCCATACCAGCTCCCACTGCCATGTTTTCTGTCAGTGAGAAGGGAGTAAAGAATGAGGCTGCCGCACAGCCAGCCAATGTCCCCAGAATGCTGACGGGAGGCAGTAATAAAAGAGCGGGATTCATGCTTTTTATCATGCTTTTGATGTTCTGGCTGTTTCCCAGACTGAATCCTACGCATGCCATCAGAGCACAGAGTGCTATTGTGCATACTTTGTTCCATGGAATACCTGAAGGCAGTCCGTATATGCTGCCTATGGTTATTCCGACTATGAAAAAAGATAATATAATCAGGCTTCCTTTCATTTGTGTTCCTTTTCTTTATTGCGATTAATGACTTTCCACAGCAGGTAGGATGCAGCAATGCCTCCTGTAACCGAGGCAATGGCAAGTATAAGTGCTTCTTTTCCGAGCGTAGACAGCGATTCTGCTAAATTGGGTGTACTTCCTACTTCCCATCCCATTAAGAGCAACAGAAGCCAAATAAGTGCATTTATTATGGCTGGAGTTTTCTTTACGGGATGTCTTCTGGTAAGATACCCTATAATGTATCCTGCAAGTAGAGAGGCTATGATAACAAGCATATGAATAGTTTCTTTTGATAATGGGACGACAAAGATACTTGCATTTTATGAAATACTATTGTATAAACCGGATAAAGTTTGTTGTGAGGTAATTTATATGAGTCTTGTATTAACTAATATTAATACAATTAAAATATTAAATCTTAATAATATCTCTATCTTTGTCAAGAAACAGAAAGTATAGTTAATGTTTATTTCTTTGTTTTGACAGTGATAAGGCTTTGTGGTAATAAACAATATTCATAAAATATGAGAAAATAGATTTAGAGTAAGTAACAATAGTTTATTAACCGTTTAAAACAAAAAGATTATGAAAAAGTTATTTATTATGTTGTGCTTATGCACAATGGCTGTATGTGCAAATGCACAGAAGTTTGGAGTATGGTATGGCATGAATCTGGCAAGTGTAGGTGGTGATGTAGATGCTGATTCTGAAATGAAATTCCTGAATATAGGCGTTGACTATACAGCTCCTATCAATGATGTATTCGACTGGTCTGTTGGTGCAGCTTATGTGACTAAGGGAGCAAAAGACTGGGATCCTTCATTTATTCAGATTGATGCCAATGCACGTTGGAATTTCTGGCAGTCAGATGAGGCTAAAATCGGCATTCTTGCAGGTCCATATGTTGGCTATATGATCAATGATGATGATATTGATGCTACAGGATTGGAAGCTAACAAATTAGATTTTGGTATTGGTGCCGGTATTATGGGTACATATTCAAATTTCTCATTGAAACTTGGATATGAGTTCGGTATTACAGATGCTATTGACGGACCATCTTCTCCGTTGAGTAGTTTCTATATTCGTGTAGGTTATAGTTTCTGATAATAAAAGCTCTTGGTTGCTTAAACTAAATAACGAAATAAATCTATTTTTAAATTGGGAGAGGCGGTTTGCTGACCGTCTCTCTTTTTTTGCTTAGTAGATAACCGGTATAAACAAAAAGAGAGTATGCTGTGGTGGCATACCCTCTTTTTGTTATTTATAGTGCTTTCCTTGCAAAATCTCTTAGAGTTTCGGTCCGGCAGCAACCAAAGCTTTACCAGCTTCGTTTCCTGTGAACTTAGCGAAGTTCTTGATGAAGCGTCCGGCAAGGTCTTTAGCTTTCTCTTCCCATTGGCAAGCACATTCGTAAGTGTCGCGTGGGTCAAGAATCTTCGGATCAACACCCGGCAATTCAGTAGGAACAACGAAATTGAAGTAAGGAATAGTCTTGGTAGGAGCCTTGTCGATAGAACCATCGAGGATAGCGTCGATGATACCACGAGTATCACGGATAGAGATACGTTTTCCGGTTCCGTTCCAACCAGTGTTAACCAAGTAAGCCTTAGCACCAACTTTTTCCATCTTCTTAACGAGCTCTTCAGCATATTTGGTTGGGTGCAAGCTCAAGAATGCAGCACCGAAACATGCAGAGAATGTCGGAGTCGGTTCAGTGATACCACGTTCTGTACCAGCCAGTTTAGCAGTAAATCCTGACAGGAAGTAGTATTGAGCTTGTTCCGGGTTCAGGATAGATACTGGAGGCAATACACCGAATGCGTCAGCTGACAGGAAGATTACCTGATGAGCGTGAGGACCTTTAGACACCGGTTTAACGATGTTTTCGATGTGGTAGATAGGATAAGATACACGGGTATTTTCAGTTACACTCTTATCAGCGAAGTCGATTTTGCCGTTAGCGTCAACTGTAACGTTTTCAAGAAGAGCGTCACGTTTGATAGCAGCGTAGATATCTGGTTCGCTTTCTTTGTCAAGGTTGATAACCTTAGCGTAGCATCCGCCTTCGTAGTTGAATACGCCTTCGTCGTCCCATCCGTGCTCGTCGTCACCGATAAGTTTACGTTTCGGATCGGTTGACAAGGTAGTTTTACCTGTACCAGAAAGACCGAAGAAGATTGCAGTGTCAGTGCCTTCCATGTTAGTGTTGGCAGAGCAGTGCATTGAAGCGATACCGCGCAATGGGTTCAAGTAGTTCATGATAGAGAAGATACCTTTCTTCATTTCACCACCGTACCAAGTGTTCAGGATAACTTGTTCGTTGGTCTTCAAGTTGAATACAGTTGCAGTTTCTGAGTTCAATCCCAGTTCTTTATAGTTGTCAACTTTAGCTTTTGCTGCGTTGAATGATACGAAATCAGGCTCACCATAGTTGGCAAGTTCTTCTTCTGTCGGACGGATGAACATGTTCTTAACGAAGTGTGCCTGCCATGCTACTTCCATGATGAAACGAACTTTCAGGCGAGTTGCAGGGTTTGCACCGCAGAAAGTATCCATAACGAACAGACGTTTGCCGCTCAATTCTTTTACGGCTTTAGCTTTCAAATCAGCCCAAGCTTCTTCTGAGCAAGGTTTGTTGTCGTTCTTGTATTCTTCAGAAGTCCACCATACAGTATTTTCACTAGCTTCGTTCTTTACAAAGAATTTGTCTTTAGGAGAACGACCGGTGTAGATACCTGTCATTACGTTCACTGCACCCAGTTCAGTTACTTGACCTTTTTCATAACCTTCCAATGAAGCTTTTGTTTCTTCTGCAAACAATACTTCATAAGAGGGGTTGTGCAGAATCTCTACGGTGTCAACAATACCGTACTTGGTAAGATCTAAATTTGCCATTTCAGTTGATTTTTTAGTTGTAATATAATAATAAAAATCTTCAAATCTCTTTCTTTTCGAAACCTGACAGTTTCGTTTTGAAATACTACCTGGTCTCGCCTTGTTTATCACATGCAAAAATAAGATATTATTTTATGCAGAAAAATTTATTAGAGAAAAATTTCCTTAATTCATAAAAGATTTATATTTATGTAACAGTATTGGCAGTTACAGATTGCATTTATTGAGTTTATTTTGTTTATTTGCAACGTATAACAAAGAATTAAACCTAATTATGAAAGTAATCGATTTTAATGATTCGGATACGCTCCTCAATCAGTTTGTGGCCGAAATCCGTGACGTGAACGTGCAGCATGACCAGCTGCGCTTTCGCAGAAATATTGAGAGAATAGGTGAAGTGATGGCTTACGAAATGAGTAAGGTGCTGAATTACAAGCTGCGTGAGGTGCAGACGCCTCTGGGGATAGCTCCCGTGAGAGTGCCCGACTGTAAACTGGTGCTGGCCACTATCCTGAGAGCCGGACTACCCTTTCATCAGGGATTCCTGAATTATTTCGACAAGGCCGAGAACGCTTTTGTATCGGCTTATCGCAAATACATTGATGAAGACCATTTTGATGTAAACATTGAATACATTGCCTCGCCCGATATTACCGGTAAGACACTGGTACTGGTAGATCCTATGCTGGCTACGGGAAGTTCAATGGAACTGAGTTACCGTGCCATGCTTACGAAGGGCGAACCTGCCGAGATTCATCTGGCTTCGGTGATAGCAACCCGTCAGGCGGTGGAATATGTCAGCAAGCATTTCCCTGCCGAGAAGACTACACTCTGGTGTGCTGCCATTGACCCTGCCTTGAATGAGCACTGTTACATTGTGCCGGGACTGGGTGATGCCGGTGACTTGGCTTTTGGCGAAAAATAGGAATTCTGAGAAGTTGGAAAAGGACCTGTGCTTTTTTCAAAAGCATGTGTCCTTTCTGGTGAATGCACGTGTGCTTTTTGAAAAAGGATACGTGCTTTCTCTGCTTTTATAATGCGTTGATATTCAATGCTCCGTCAGCTGTCTTGTTGAGCCTTGGTTGCCACTATGCTGAGCCTTGACTCCCAGTCTGCTGAGCCTTGGTCGCCAGCGTGCTGGGGCTTGGTTGCCAATAAGGTAGTTTGCGGGTGATATTCCGGAGCTGTTTTATTGTAATGCAAATTCAAAAAAAGACCTGACAAGGCTTGTCGTGCCTGTCAGGTCTTTTGCGTTTATTAGAAAAGTAGGATATTTCTTATTTTACTTCCCAGATGTCGTTTGTATTCAGCAGTTCGTTGAAATTGTGATAAGGTTTCTTCACCTTGATTTCTTCAATCTGCTCAGCTACGGCTGTTTCGTATGTCGGAGCTTCAACATCGCGGATTACACCGAGTGCAACAGGGAAGTCAGGACCTTCCATCAGAGCCAGCTTCAGTTGCAGAGTGTTGTCTTCGCAGTGTGCGTCGTGCACAAGGATGTCTTTTTCGGTGATACCGTTTTCGCCCAGTTTCACTACTTTCAGTCCGAAGCCTTCCTGCATCAGTCCGTATTCGTTGTTTTCACCAAACAACAGCGGTTTTCCGTGTTCTACGTAGATGGCATGTTTAGCTCTTCCTTCCTTAGTATATACGTAGTCGTGTGTTCCGTTGTTGAAGATAACACAGTTTTGCAGCACTTCAACTACAGATGCGCCTTTGTGTGCGGCAGCAGCCTTCAGCACGTCGACAGTGCCTTGTGCATCGGTGGCTACGCAACGTGCAAAGAAGCGTCCGCGTGCGCCGAAGCAGAGTTCTGCCGGGTGGAACGGGTCTTCTACGGTTCCGTAAGGAGATGACTTGCTGACGAATCCACGTGGAGAAGTAGGAGAGTACTGTCCTTTGGTAAGTCCGTAAATACGGTTGTTGAGCAGAATCATGTTCAGGTCGATGTTACGGCGGATGGCATGTATGAAGTGGTTACCACCGATAGCCAGTCCGTCACCGTCACCAGAGATTTGCCATACGGTAATGTTCGGGTTGGCTACCTTGCATCCTGTAGCGATGGCAGCAGCACGTCCGTGAATGGTCTGCATGGCATAGGTGTTCATGTAATAAGGCAGACGGCTTGAGCATCCGATACCTGAGATTACAGCCGTTTCGTAAGGAGGAATTCCTATTTCAGCCATGGCTTTGTGCAGTGAAGCCAGGAAGAAGTGGTCACCGCAACCCGGACACCAACGTGGTTGTCCTTTCTTGAAATCTTTTGCTGTATATTGAGTCATGATTATTTTTCTTTTTTGATTGAACTTACTTCTTTAAAATTTCTTCGAATGCGGCAATCAGTTCGCTAACTACGAACGGTTGTCCCTTAACCTGATTGAACTGGTATGGATGGAATCCGTCGACTTTCATACGCAGGTATCCTGCAAATTGTCCCAGATTCTGTTCGGCCACTACCACTTTCTTGTAGCGTCTCAACACTTCAGCTGTGTTCTTAGGCAGCGGGTTGATGTATGAGAAGTGAGCCAAAGCCACTTTCTTGCCGGCTTTGTTCATTTCCTCCATAGCAGTGTAGAGGTGTCCGTAAGTTCCTCCGAAGCCTACAATCAGCAGGTCGGCATCGTCAACACAGCCCATGACTTTTACATCGGGTACAGGAATCTTCGATACTTTTTCTGCACGCAGGTGGCACATGAGGTTGTGGTTTTCGGGGTCGGTAGAGATAGCTCCGGTATTTCCGTCTTTCTCAAGTCCGCCAAGGATGTGAGTATATCCTTCTTGTCCCGGCAAAGCCCAGTATCTTACGTCTGTTTCCGGATTGCGGCGATACGGAGTATAGTTGTCTTTCATCTCCTCGGTTACATACGGAGGATTGATGGCGGGATATTCGTCAAGGTTAGGAAGTTTCCATGCAGCCGAACCGTTGGCGATGAATGCATCGGTGAGCAATACCACCGGAGTCATGTGTTCAAGTGCAATCTTGCAGGCATTGTATGCTGCGTCGAAGCAGTTGGTCGGTGAGGTAGCAGCGATAACCGGCATAGGTGATTCACCGTTACGTCCGAAGAGTGCCTGCAACAGGTCGGTCTGTTCAGACTTGGTAGGCAGACCGGTAGACGGTCCTCCGCGTTGTACGTCGAGTACTACCAGCGGAAGTTCTGTGATTACTGCCAGGTTCATGGCTTCAGATTTCAAGCATACGCCCGGACCTGAAGTAGAGGTGACAGCGAGTGCTCCGGCAAATGCGGCTCCGATAGAAGAAGCGCATCCTGATATTTCGTCTTCGCATTGCATGGTAGTAACTCCCAGTGATTTGTGCTTGGAGAGTTCATGCAGCACGTCAGTAGCCGGTGTGATAGGGTATGAGCCCAGGAACAGGTGCATTCCTGCCTTTTCAGCAGCTGCAATCAGTCCGTAGGCTGTTGCTTTGTTACCGGAAATATCCATGTATCTTCCCGGTGTTTTTGCGTGTGATTCAATGCGGTATGTATAAGATACGGAAGAGTGGGTGTTATGACCGTAGTCATATCCTGCGTGGATTACCTTTATGTTTGCTTCGGCAATTTCAGGTTTCTTGGCAAATTTTTCGCGTAAGAATGTTTCGGCAACGCTCAGGTCGCGGTTGAACAACCAGCATACCAGTCCGAGTGCGAACATGTTACGGCATTTCAGCATGGCTTTGTTGTCCATACCGGTTCCTTCGAGGCAACTCTTTACCATTTGGGTAATAGGAGCAGCGATGACATCTTGCTTGATGCCCATTTCCTCAATAGGATTGTCGGTAACGAAAGCTGCTTTCTCCAAATCTGATTTCTGGAAGCAGTCTGTATCAATAATGATGCAGGCAGTGCTTTTTGCGAATTTATATTGTGTTTTCAGTGCGGCGGGGTTCATTGCTACCAGCACATCGCATAAGTCACCAGGGGTGAATACTTTCTCAGCACCTACATGAACCTGGAATCCAGATACACCGGTCAGACTGCCTTGCGGGGCACGTATGTCGGCCGGATAGTCGGGAAAAGTACAAATGTCGTTTCCTACAGTAGCCGACACGTTCGAAAAGATATTTCCTGCCAGCTGCATTCCATCACCAGAGTCTCCGGAAAAGCGTACAACAACCTCTTCCAACTCTTTTACTTCAATTTTTTCTGCCATATTCGTATGAATAATGTTATATGATATAAGTTGATATATACTGTAAGCGCGACAAAGTTCAATAATGTTTGCGAATTAAACAAAATATTTTCAGCTAAATTTCGGCTCGGGGGCACTTCGCCGCGGTTTTGCACCTGATGACACTTTTGAAATGGTATAATGTTTGCTTTTTAGCTTAATAAAGTGATATTTGTTAGATAAAAAGCTGAATTCAGGGGATGTATATGGGATATTGTCTTTCAAAATGATATTTATATGTTTAATATCATGTTTTTCGAACTTCTTAATATATTGTGTTGAATGATAAAAGCTATTTGGTGAATTAGTAAAATTCATTACCTTTGCAGCATCTTGATTATGCCCTTGTAGTTCAACGGATAGAATAGAAGTTTCCTAAACTTTAGATTCGAGTTCGATTCTCGACGAGGGTACGCTGAAGACAAAAAAGAGAACGGAGATGGCAACTTACAGTTACCTCTCCGTTCTCTTTTATATTTCTGTCGGGCAATATTCGGAAACTATTTTGCCTGCAGATATTTGTTGAAGAATTCTTCTATTGTATCATAAGGGATGACTCCTGCCTGATTGTCATACAAGTCTACGTGCGATGCTCCCGGGATGATGAGCAGTTGCTTATTGTCACCCTTCAGCTTCTTGAAAGCGTCTTTGCTGAAGTAGCATGAATGAGCCTTTTCGCCGTGAATCATCAGTACGGCACTGCGTATCTCGTCACTGTAGGCAAGCAGAGGCATGTTGATGAACGACAGCGCAGAGGTTACGTTCCATCCGTTGTTTGAGTTAAGCGAGCGTTTGTGATATCCGCGCGGTGTCTTGTAATAGGCATGGTAGTCTTTTACAAATTGCGGAGCGTCGTCTGGAAGCGGGTCGACAACTCCTCCGGCCAGTGCATAGCTTCCGTTACGCGCATCTTCCGTGCGTTGTGCGTTAAGTTTTTTGCGCAGTTCGTAACGTCCGTCGGCATCCATCGAGTCAAAATATCCGTTTGCGTTTACACGGCTCATGTCATACATGGTCGATGTTACGGTAGCTTTTATGCGTGTGTCGATGGCTGCAGCGTTAAGTGCCATTCCTCCCCATCCGCATATGCCGATGATTCCTATCCGTTCCGGGTCTACATCCTTGCGTGTCGACAGATAATCGACGGCAGCACAGAAGTCTTCCGTATTGATGTCGGGTGAGGCTACATATCTGGGTTGGCCACCGCTTTCGCCGGTATAGGAGGGGTCGAAGGCTATGGTCAGAAAACCCCGTTCTGCCATGGTCTGTGCATACAGGCCCGATGACTGTTCCTTGACAGCGCCGAAAGGTCCGGATACAGCGATGGCAGCCAGTGGTCCTGTGCTTCCTTTAGGTATATACAAGTCGGCAGCCAGTGTAATACCATATCGGTTTTTGAACGTCACTTTGCTGTGTTCCACTTTGTCACTTTGGGGAAATACCTTATCCCATTCATTGGTCAGTTCAAGTTTTTCCATATCGTTATTGTCTGTTGGTTGTTTTTCGTTGGTTGCCCCGGCACAAATACATCCGGCAACCAGTAGCATTGTCATGATGGTTCTTTTCATATGTTGAAGTGTTAGGGTTACGTGCATGCGAATATATTTATCTTTTCTTGCTTTTCATGAGGTGTGGCTTGTTTCTTTCACAGGATAACTTTTAAGGAAAACAAGTTTGCTTTTTCAGATAAGTATACCCGGAAAATAGCTATATTTGTTCGTAACCAATATTTGACAGATGAAGAAAACGGAATATGTAACATCGGTCTCTTCGGAGGGGACTACGGTTATTCATTATAAAGATTACATTCATTATTGCCATATTACCAGCAAGGTTCCTTGTCGTAATATCATTACAGAGCATATGCTTGTTTACATTTATTCGGGTGAGCTTGAAGTTACTGCAGCCGATTCTACTTATCGGTTGCGTAAAGGCGATGCATATATATTGCGCAGGAATCATCTGAATAATAAGGAAGCAAAACCCTCAGATAACGGAGAACCATTTGAAGGAATATTCATTTATCTCACAGTTCCCATGCTGGGAAATGTAATTGCGCAGAATGGCATATCATTGAAGAACTCGCTCCATGGCACGCGTAAATCTCCTTATGTGCCGTTGCCCCGTCATGCATATATAAGCAATCTGTTTACGTCTTTACTGGCTTATTTCAAGTCAGACCGTTTTCCAGACGAACGTTTGATGGAGCTGAAAATGCAAGAAATTGTATTGACGCTTCTTGAGATAAAGCCAGAGCTGAAGCCTTTGTTGTTTGATTTTGCCCTGTCCTCAAAGCCGGACTTGCCTGTATTTATGGAGCAGTATTACTTGCAGAATCTTTCTTTGGAAGAGTTGGCCCGTCATGCAGGATGTTCACTGGCTACGTTCAGAAAAGATTTTTATCAGACCTTTCACACTACTCCCGGCCGTTGGATTCTTTCACGCCGATTGACGGAAGCGCGTCGTCTCATGGAAGAGGAAGGGAGGAAGCCTGTGGAGGTTTATTTGCAGGTAGGTTTTAAAACACTCAGTCATTTTTCAAGAGCTTTCAAGGAAAAGTATGGGATACTGCCTTCATCACTGAGCTGAGCAGTTTGTTTTCAATAATAAAAAAAACAGGATGCATTGAGATATTCAATGCATCCTGTTTTGTATGTAAGTAGAATCTGTTTTTATTCAGCAGCTTCTTCTTTCTTCATTTTGTTTCCCATTACACGGTATGCAATCGGAGCAGCGATGAAGATTGATGAAAGGGTTCCGAATACAACACCCAGAATCATTGCGAATGCAAAGCTGCGGATGCTGTCACCACCAAGGATGAAGATAATGAGCAATACAATCAATGTACTCTGACCGGTATTCAACGTACGGGCCAATGTCGTATTCAAGGCATCGT
>CALUJE010000034.1 GCA_944320885.1 uncultured Phocaeicola sp. | reverse complement strand
TTGTATGTTATTAACAAGAAAAATCCTAAGTATAAACAACGTCAAGGATAATTTATTATTTTTGCAGAAAAATAATTTAGTATATGGCTATAAGAATAGTTGGTGTAGATTTGCCTCAAAATAAGAGAGGTGAGATTGCGTTGACCTATATATATGGAATAGGTCGTAGTAGTTCAGCTAAGATCTTAGAAAAAGCTGGTGTAGACAAGGATATCAAAGTAAAAGACTGGAATGATGATCAAGCTGCTAAGATTCGTGAGATTATTGGAGCTGAATACAAAGTTGAAGGTGATCTTCGTTCAGAAGTACAATTGAACATTAAGCGATTAATGGATATAGGATGTTACCGTGGTGTTCGTCATCGTTTGGGTTTGCCTGTTAGAGGTCAAAGCACAAAAAACAATGCACGTACTCGTAAGGGAAGAAAGAAAACAGTTGCAAACAAGAAAAAAGCTACTAAATAATAATTGTTGATATGGCAAAAAAAACAGTCGCAGCTAAGAAGAGAAATGTGAAAGTTGATGCTAATGGACAGTTGCATGTTCATTCATCTTTTAACAATATCATTGTTTCTCTTGCAAATAGTGAAGGTCAGATCATTTCATGGTCTTCAGCAGGTAAGATGGGATTCAGAGGTTCTAAGAAGAACACTCCGTATGCAGCTCAGATGGCAGCACAAGATTGTGCAAAAGTTGCATATGATTTGGGTCTTAGAAAGGTTAAGGCTTACGTAAAAGGTCCGGGTAACGGTCGTGAGTCTGCTATCAGAACTGTACATGGAGCAGGTATTGAAGTTACAGAAATCATTGACGTAACACCGCTTCCACACAACGGTTGTCGTCCTCCAAAGAGAAGAAGAGTTTAAGAGATAACCTAAATTAATATGATACTTGAATTGAATAAAATGGATTACATTTCCTTTCTGTAATTCGCGGCTGCAGCAATTTAAGTTCATAATAACCAATTAAATTAGAAATAAAATGGCTAGATATACTGGACCAAAATCAAGAATTGCGCGTAAATTTGGTGAGGCTATTTTCGGTGCTGATAAAGTTTTGTCAAAGAGAAATTATCCTCCCGGACAACATGGTAACTCTAGAAGAAGAAAAACTTCTGAGTATGGTGTCATGTTGGCTGAAAAACAAAAAGCTAAATACACATACGGTGTATTAGAAAGACAATTTAGAAACATGTTTGAAAAGGCTGCCAGCGCCAGCGGTATTACCGGTGAGGTATTGTTGCAAGCATTGGAATCACGTCTTGACAACGTTGTTTATCGTTTAGGTATTGCTCCGACTCGTGCTGCAGCTCGTCAGTTGGTTGGTCACAAACATATCGTTGTTGATGGTAATGTAGTGAACATTCCTTCTTATGCAGTTAAACCGGGTCAGATTGTAGGTGTTCGTGAAAAATCTAAATCTTTGGAGGTTATAGCTAATTCTCTTGCTGGTTTCAACCATAGCAAATATCCTTGGTTGGAATGGGATGAAAACACTAAGGCAGGTAGATATTTGCATGTTCCTGAGAGAGCAGATATTCCTGAGAACATTAAAGAACAATTGATCGTTGAGTTGTACTCTAAATAAATAATTAATTTCATGGCGATATTAGCATTTCAAAAACCTGATAAAGTATTAATGTTGGAAGCGGATTCACATTATGGAAAGTTTGAATTCCGTCCGCTTGAACCCGGTTTTGGTATTACCGTTGGTAATGCTTTGCGCCGTATTCTTCTTTCTTCTCTCGAAGGCTTTGCTATCAATACTATCCGCATAGCAGGTGTTGAGCATGAGTTTGCTTCTGTTCCTGGAGTAAAAGAAGATGTAACCAATATTATTTTGAATCTGAAGCAAGTTCGATTCAAACAGATAGTAGAGGAATTCGAAAACGAGAAGGTAAGTATTACTATCGAGAATTCTAATGAATTTAAGGCAGGTGATATAGGTAAGTATTTGACTGGATTTGAAGTGTTAAATCCTGAATTAGTTATTTGCCATTTAGATTCAAAAGCAACAATGCAGATCGATTTGACCATAAACAAAGGTCGCGGTTATGTTCCTGCTGATGAAAACAGGGAATTCTGCACTGATGTTAATGTAATTCCTATCGATTCAATTTATACTCCGATTCGTAATGTCAAATATTCAATTGAGCCATTTCGTGTTGAGCAAAAGACCGACTATGATAAATTGATTCTTGAAATTACTACGGATGGTTCCATTCACCCGAAGGAAGCTTTGAAAGAAGCTGCTAAAATATTGATTTATCACTTCATGCTCTTCTCTGATGAGAAGATAACATTAGAGAATTCTGATGTTGACGGTAATGAAGAATTTGATGAAGAAGTATTGCATATGCGTCAGTTGTTGAAGACTAAGTTAGTTGATATGAACTTGTCTGTTCGTGCTTTGAACTGTTTGAAGGCAGCAGATGTAGAGACACTCGGTGACTTAGTTCAATTTAATAAGACTGACTTGCTTAAGTTTAGAAACTTCGGTAAGAAATCGCTTACGGAGCTTGATGATTTGCTCGAAAGTCTGAATCTGTCGTTTGGAACTGATATTTCTAAATATAAATTAGATAAAGAATAAAAATGAGACACAATAAGAAATTTAACCATTTAGGCCGTACTGCTACTCATAGAAATGCTATGTTATCAAATATGGCAAACTCTTTGATCAAGCACAAAAGAATCACTACGACCGTTGCTAAGGCTAAAGCTCTGAAGAAGTTTGTTGAGCCTTTGATTACTAAATCTAAAAACGACACAACAAATTCTCGTCGTGTTGTATTTAGTTATTTACAAGATAAATATGCAGTAACTGAACTTTTCAAGGAAATCTCTGTAAAAGTTGCTGACCGTCCGGGTGGTTACACTCGTATTATCAAGTTAGGAAACCGTCTTGGTGATAATGCTGAAATGTGCTTCATCGAATTGGTTGATTACGATGAAAACATGGCCAAGGATAAAGTTGCTAAGAAAGCTACTCGTACTCGTCGTTCTAAGAAGAGTGCATCTGCTGCAACTGAGGCTCCTGTTGCAGAAGCTACTACTGAAGCACCTGCAGAAGAAGCTCCAAAAGCTGAATAAGATAAATATTATTATATATGAAAGAAAAGAGGATAGTCTGTTGGCTATCCTCTTTCTTTTTTATATCTCCTCCTTGTATAGCTGAACTTTCAATATTGGTAATTTGTTAATTGCATACAGATTATATGTGTCGAACAAAATAAATTTGTACCTTTTGCCTGTTTATTAATTATGAGTAGTGTATGAATAAGTTTATATCCTTTTTATTAGTATTGGCTTTTAGCTTGACAGGATGTATCTCGCAAGGACGTATTTCCGGTGATCCTACAGCTGTTATGCTGGGTGCTAATATAGGTGGCATGGCAGGTTCCATTATTGGTGCTGCGAGTTCAAGATGTTATCATGGTGAATTGATGGGAGCATTGGTAGGAACAGTCGCAGGCGCGGTTGTGGCCAATGCCGCAACAACTCCGACTGAAAGAACAGAGAAGCATGTAGATTGTTATGAACGCTATCCAAGGGTCTCTGGCAATAATTCAGAGTCGAAGCTAGCCATACGTAACCTTCGCTTTATTGATGACAATAGGAATCATATCATTGAATCCGGTGAACGTGCAAAGGTTATATTCGAAGTAGTTAATCGTGGCAGAACAGCAGCTTTCCATGTGACTCCTGTTGTTATGGAGAAGTCGGGATTAAAGCGTTTGTATATTTCATCTGCCGTTACTTTGGAGTGCATACCAGCCGGCGATGGAATTCGTTATACCGCAAATATATCAGCAGGAAAGATGCCTAAGGAAGGAGAAGCGGTGTTTCATATAACAGTGATGGATGAGGAAGGAAATTCCCTTCCAGTTCGCGAATTTGTTATTCCGGTATGCCGCTGATAATTGTAGATTCATGGAATATGAATCATTGTTGTAGAGTCATATATAAAAGTGATACTTATAAAAAGCAAGAGGCTGTCTCAAAATAGAATTGCAAAAGTAAAAATCTTATAGATTGAAACTTAGAAGTAAAAAAACTCCTGATTTAGCCCTTGTTTATTGCAATTATAGGACTAAAAGCAGGAGATTTTTATGTTGTAGCTTATAGATTGTAAGTAAGCTTATCTCTATTTTTTATTTTGAGACAGCCTCTTGTTCTTTTATGGGATATGTTATTATATCCGCTTCAAAGCCTGCTCAATGTCATCAATGATGTCACTTACATCTTCAATACCTACAGACAGACGCATCAGGTCTGGAGCAATGCCGGCTTCTTTCAGCTGTTCGTCGCTCAATTGTCTGTGTGTATGGCTTGCAGGATGCAGGATGCAGGTGCGTGCATCAGCTACGTGAGTTACGATGTTAATCATCTGAAGGCTGTCCATGAAATGAATGGCATCTTCACGTGTACCTTTCAGTCCGAAAGCGATAACGCCGCATGAGCCATTGGGAAGATATTTTTGTGCCAGTTCATAATACTTGTTGCTTTTCAGTCCGCAATAATGTACCCATGCTACACGTGGATGTTTCTCCAGATATTCGGCTACTGCTTGTGCATTACGGCAGTGTTGAGGAACACGGAGATGAAGCGTTTCAAGTCCCAGATTAAGCAGGAATGCATTCTGAGGGCTTTGGCTTGAGCCCAAGTCGCGCATAAGCTGTGCGGTCATCTTGGTGATATAAGCCATCTTTCCGAAAGCCTTTGTGTAGGTCAGTCCGTGGTAAGAAGCATCCGGTTGAGTCAGTCCCGGGAATTTGTCGGCATGAGCTTCCCAGTCAAAGTTTCCACTGTCGACGATGGCTCCTCCCAAGCAAACGGCATGACCGTCCATATACTTGGTTGTAGAGTGGGTTACGATGTCGGCTCCCCATTCAAACGGACGACAGTTGATAGGAGTTGCAAATGTATTATCCACAATCAAAGGTACACCGTGACTGTGTGCTATGCGGGCAAACTTTTCGATATCGAGTACCTGAATACCCGGGTTTGAGATGGTCTCTCCAAACATAGCCTTGGTATTCGGACGGAATGCCTTGCTTATTTCCTCTTCGCTGGCATCCGCATCGATGAAAGTACAGTCGATGCCCATTTTCTTCATTGTTACTGAGAAGAGGTTGAATGTTCCTCCGTAAATGGCGGTAGCGCATACAATGTGGTCACCGGCTTCGCAGATGTTGTGCATGGCATAAAAATTGGCAGCCTGTCCTGATGAAGTCAGCATGGCTCCGATACCACCTTCGAGAGCTGCAATTTTAGCTGCAACGGCATCCGTTGTAGGGTTTTGTAAGCGTGAATAGAAATATCCTTCTTCTTCCAGATCGAAGAGACGTGCCATTTCTTCACTACTGCTATACTTGAAAGTTGTGCTTTGATAGATAGGGAGCACACGCGGTTCTCCGTTCTTGGGTTTCCATCCTGCCTGTATGCATAGAGTACCCGGTTTGAATGTTTTAGTCATAATATCTCCTCGTTATTCTTATTTTGTCTTTATTTCTAAGCAAAAGTAGAGAAAAAAATGTAATTTTGTCACTCATAATTTGATAAAATAGCAAAATGTTCAATGGCTTATAGAATCTCTGATATATTTACACGTCTGTTACTTAGTTTCTTTTTGATATTCGCTGCTACATTGGTGAATGCACAGCAAAAAGCCACTCCGAAGTCGGGTGAAGGGATTGCGGCCTTTCTGTTGCGTCATAACCGTTCTCCCAAGAAGTATATGGACGATTTTCTTGAGCTAAACAAGAGTAGGTTAGGCCGTAAGCAGGAACTTCGTCTGGGAGTTTCCTATATCATACCTCCGGTGAAGAGCGGAAAGTCTGATTCAAAGTCGGCCTCCGTATCTAAAAATAACAGAAAGAAAACGGTTTACGAACCTCTGTTCGGCAAGTCTAATGCGACGGTGAAAATCCGTTCCCGCCGCTTGGAAGGAGCCTGTTTCTATGTTGTGAGCGGACATGGAGGTCCCGATCCCGGAGCAATCGGCAAGTCTGGAAAACATGAGTTGCATGAAGATGAGTATGCCTATGACATAGCCTTGCGCCTGGCCCGTGACCTGATGGAAGAAGGGGCCGATGTGCATATAATCATTCAGGATGCAAAAGACGGCATACGCAATGGCTCATATCTGTCAAACAGCAAGCGGGAGACTTGTATGGGCGATGCCATTCCACTGAATCAGGTCGCCCGTTTGAAACAGCGTTGTGATAAGATTAATTCCCTGTACAGTTCCGACCGTAAGCGCTATTCCTATTGCCGTGCTATTTTCATTCATGTAGACAGCCGTGGGAAAGGAAAACAGATGGATGTATTCTTCTATAACGCGCAGGGAAGTACACTTGGAAAGCGTCTGGCTACAACCATGAAGAATACGTTTGAAGCCAAATATGACAAACACCAGCCCAACAGAGGATTCAGTGGTACGGTGAGCGAGCGTGGTCTTTATGTGCTTGGACATACGACTCCCGTTTCCGTATTCGTTGAGTTGGGAAATATTCAGAATCAGTCAGATTTGCGACGTCTGATATTAAGTTCCAATCGTGAAGCTTTGGCCAAATGGCTGAAAGACGGTTTTATTGCGGATTATAACAAGAGCAAATAATGAAAAAAGCGACATCACATCCGAACGAGAACGGAGCAGAATGTCGCTTTTCCAGTATTAATTTATTAAGTTTATATGGAGTCTTATCTCAAATGACAGCTGCCGTATGAGCATTGTCATTCCTTTTGTATGCTGTTTGCATTCCTGTATTTTATTATTCATCCTGGTTCTTTTGTTTCTTTATATTCATCCTGTTTTTGTTTGTATCCCGTTTGAAAGTTTATCCTTAGCCTAAGGATATGTATCCTAAGCTTAAGGATATGTATCCCTAACCTTAGGATATGTATCTCTAGCCTAGAGATAAACTTTATATTGGGTATCAACTGATAGCATTACCTGTTGAGAAGAGTTTTATGCTGAATCTGTTATTGGTTTTTCATCGGCAGAACCGCATAGAGGCAATGCCGATAAAACCATTGTTATGATTGATTTAAGCGTTTTCATTTTCGGTGTTTAAGTGATGTCATCATTGTCTGAAGTCAAACATCAGGTTGATGTGCAATCCTTCATCGCCCGACTTGATACGTATGTTGCCCGGCTGGCTGTTCGGTCCCTGTTGCTTGATGGGCTTGAACGAACAGATGGCAGGTATATCAAGCAGGAACGAGAGGTCGCCCTCCGGAAATTCCGGCATGGTACGGCTGGTGGCACGTCCGGCAGGCTCCTCGGGTGTGAACGTGCGGAAGAAGATACCGTCATTGCGTGCATAGACCGTAAACGGAGTTTCCTGGCTTTCGAGCGTAGCCCAGTACAGGTTGGCATGATATCCCTTGAACTCCGGATAAATCAGATTCTCATAACTTTCTCCGGTTATGGTATTGTTGTAATCCTTTTGCCAGATGTTGTAGTTTGTACCCGGAATACGGTTTTTCCATACTCTGTACGGACCTCTTCCCATCCAGCGCATACCGCTGCAGTTCTTTTCGGGATATGAGAAGCTGATTCCCAGATTATATACTTCCGTATCCATGAAGGCATCGTCAAATCCTCCACCGCCCGAACCTCTGTTCAGCAACAGGGCATCCATGTAAAGAAGTCCGTCACCGGTCAGTTTCCATACGATGGAGTCGGCTGCCCCTTTGTATTTTGCGCAGTATACAGCTCCTTCGCTGGTGGTGCGTATGTGGCTTGCCTTAGGCTGGTAACGCCATTTCATTCCGGTGGGCAGCGGTCCGTTGTTAAACGGAATGACTTTTCCTCCGGCCATTATCCGCTCTATCATTCCGGTCTGTGCATTGAACAGAACCGTTACCTTGTCGCTTTGCAGGGTGATGGTATCACCGTTCTGGCTGGCTTTTGCTCCGGCGGTATGACTGATTCCGGCTTTTGCCATCTCATTGTTGAAGTATCCGGCATTGTAGTGGATAGGATAAGTCCAGTTGCATATGCATTTGCCTTCTTTGTCAAAAGCTTCCAATTCGAGCACATCGCCTTTGAAGAAATCTTCAGGCAGGCTGAAACGCGCAGTTCCTGTTTCGCCCGGAGCAATGTGCGGAAGTGTTACTTCGCCCTGTGTCATGACTGTAGCCTTTCCTTCCTTGTCAGTCAGTGGGCTGGGACATGAAAGCACCTTGTATGTCATCTTGCATTCACGCAGGTTGGTATACGTATATTCGTTGGTCACCATCAGGTTTCCGTTGAAGTGTGGAGTAACAAAAAGCGGCTTGATTTGTATGGGCGACCATTGGGCACGTATGGCATAAAAACTGCCTTCCTTTTCGCGTCGCGGACCAACTACTCCGTCGGGAGCGTTTGATTTGTCCGAGTCAAGAATGCCGCCTTTGTCGGTACGTTTGGGAGCTTCATCACAGAACACCCAGACAAAACCTCCGACAAACAGCGGGTTTGTCAGCCAGCGGTCCCAGAAGTCACGCAGTCCGGCACCGCCTCCCTGGTCGTACATAGCATGCATGAACTCGGTAGGCATAAATACCTTGTATCCGTTAGTAAAACGTGCCACACCTGTAAGGTAGGCCGGATAATGGTGAGTGTCGAGATCATTGAAATCAGCCCACGGATGTATGACATGACGTTTCTGAAAGCGGTCATATTGGGCAAACAGATGGTCAATCTTCGTATTCCATCCGCCTTCGTTTCCATTGCTCCATATGATGATAGAAGGATGATTTACGTCGCGCTCAATCATCTCTTTTACAAGTTTCTGTGCAGTCGGCGTGTCATAGCGTCCGTGCCATCCGGCCAGCTCATCAATGTAAACCAGTCCCAAAGAGTCGCACATGTCAAGGAAATGCTCATCGGGTGGGTAGTGTGAGCGTACGGCATTCATGTTCATCTGTTTGATGAGCAGGGCGTCTTCGCGGCTCATGGCTACGCTGGTTGTGCGTCCGCCGTCTACCGAGAAAGAATGACGGTTAATACCTTTCACTACCAGTTTGGTTCCGTTAAGGTAAAGTCCGTCTTGTGCAAAGAATTCCACTGTACGGAAGCCGATGCGTGTTTCTCGTGTCTGTATGATGTTACCTTGCGGGTCTTCCAGTTCCAGACGAGCAATATAAAGGTTGGGATTTTCAGTATCCCACACCTTTATATTCTGCCACTCAGAAGTGAGTTCAATTAATGTATTAGTATTATTTATTAAGTAAGTAAAGATAGGTTCACCATTCTTGGTCTTCACAACCGTTCCGTCTTTCAGAGAACGGACCGACAGGTTGATTTTATATCCCTGTGCCTTTCCTTCCATATCGACTGCAGCCTGAAGTTTTCCGTTGCAGTCGGCATTCAGAACGAAATGCCTCATATTGGTTTCCGGAACCACTTCGAGCCATACCGGGCGGTAGATTCCTCCGAACAGCCACCAGTCGGCTTTACGTTCGGCCGAATTGACCGATTTGTTGGCCGATTCTTTGGCTACATGCACTTCCAGCTCGTTTTTCTTTCCTGATTTCAGCAAGTTGGTGATGTCATAGCTGAACCGGTAAAATGCTCCCTGATGGATGTCACCGGCCTGTTGGCCGTTGATGAAAACTTTCGCATCGGTCATCACACCGTCGAAATAGATTTTCACCCGTTGGCCTTTCCATTCCTTTTTGGCTTCGAACTTGTAACGGTAGATACCAGTCTCGTCACTGGGACGTTTTCCTTTGATGGTATACCACCGTCCGTAAGTATAGTCACCGAAGCCTTGAAGTTCCCAGTTGCAGGGTACTTCAATCTTTTTCCATTTTCCGCTGTTCTGTCCTTTTGAACAATGGAATTCCCATGTACGGGTATTGTCAATTCCTGTACCCGACAGATAAATACGTTCGGGATGTGGAGCCTGAGCTTGTATATTATGGGATAGGATTGCGGCACATAGCAATGCAATCATCCCTTTGAGCAGATGTTTCATATATGGTAAATAAAATTGCGTTCAATAATGTGCAAAGATATTTGCAGAACATGGTATAGACAATAGAAAACTGTACACTTTACATGGATAATTGTTCATTTTTGCCTTTATTTTACTGAAAACACTCCTTATAATTTCTGATTCTGCATTTTCTGTGCTGGTAAATTTTTTGAAGCATCGTATCTTGTTGGAAGGAATTTCTGTGTAGCTTTGCACAAACAAAACTCTAAATAGCAGATGGATTTTAAACACACATATCCCGTTCAGTTACGCTTCAGTGATGTAGATCAGCTGGGGCATGTCAATAATTCGGTTTATTTCTCTTTGTACGATTTGGCCAAGACTGCTTACATGGAAGCGGTGCAGAAAGAAAATATCGATTATCGCCATACTTCGCTGGTGGTGGCCAATATCAATGCCAATTTCATGGCTCCCGTTTTCTTTTCCGACAAGCTGGCCATACAGACCTCTACCGTGCATCTGGGCCATAAGAGCTTCGTGCTTTACCAGCGCGCCATGAATACCGAAACCAATGAGGTGAAATGTGAGTGCCGTACGGTAATGGTGGCTTTCGATGTAGAAAGTCAGCAGGCTATTGTCATTCCCGATGCATGGAAAGAGGCCATTGCCCGTTTTGAAGGGAAAACCGTGGAAGAGCTCAGTGCAGACTGATATGTGCTGTTTTTCTTCGACAAGGATATTAAAAAGAATCGTATGTGCGTCTTTATTAAGAAACATGCATACGATTCTTTAACGTTGGCATCGTTAGATAGCCGTTATTATTTCTGTTCTCCGTCTCCTTCTTCCTTATACCATCCGGCATACATCAGGTATCCGTCGGCTATTTTCTTGTTCAGTTCACGGGCCTGTTCGGGCGAAACCTTCTTGACGAATTTGGCCGGAACGCCAGCCCACAGCGTATGAGGTTCGATGACGGTATTGCTCAGCACCAGTGCTCCTGCAGCCACAATGGCTCCTTCGCCCACCACGGCATTGTCGAGCAGGGTAGAGCCCATGCCTATCAATGCATAGTCTTCAATTTTTGCTCCGTGAATGGTCACGTTGTGTCCCACTGATACGTAGTTGCCTATCTCGATGGTCGATTTCTGATAAAGCGTGTGCAGCACGCTGCCATCCTGAATATTCACGTTATTGCCTATGCGGATGCTGTTCACATCGCCGCGCAGCACGGCATTGAACCAGATGCTGCAATGGTCTCCTATCACCACGTCGCCCACTACGGTAGCGTTTTCAGACAGGTAACAGTCTTCTCCTATTTGCGGGGTAAATCCCCGTACTGATTTAATAAGTGCCATAATCAAAATTATATATTGTTTGTTTGTCTCTGGTTTTGTATGGTTGCAAATGTAATGATTTGCATGTGATAACCACTGAGAGTGACCATTTAAAAAGATATAAAGGAGGAAAACTAAAAGCTTTAGTTTATATTAACTATAAAAATTAGTTTGGTAACTAAATTATCTCGTTATTTGTGAAAAAGCTAAAGATTATGAAAGGATTGACTGCAAAAGAAGAAGAAATCATGGGCTTTTTCTGGGAGAAAGGTCCGTTGTTCGTAAAAGAGATGCTGGCGTTTTATGATGAACCGAAACCACACTTCAATACATTGTCAACCATTGTGCGCGGTCTGGAGGAAAAGGGTTATCTGACTCATAAGGCTTACGGAAATACGTATCAGTATTATGCTACTGTAAGCCGTGAAGATTTCAGCAAACGTACTCTGAAGGGAGTTATCAGCAAATATTTTAACAACTCTTATCTCAACGCAGTTTCTTCGCTGGTTCGTGAGGAGGATATCTCTGTCGACGAGCTGAAGGAACTCATTCGTGAGGTAGAAAAAGACAAGTAAGCCTATGGGAGCGTTTCTGGTATATGTGCTGAAGTCGGCTTTCTGTTTGGCAGCGTTTTACCTGTTTTATTATCTGCTGCTGAGTCGGGAAACGTTTCATCGTTTCAACCGCATAGCCTTGTTGGGGCTGCTGGTGGTTTCGTCGGTGTTACCGCTGGTTGAAGTCAGCACGGAGCATCCGCTGGAGGTGCAGCACACCATGCTCTCACTTGAACAGTTACTTGCAATGGCCGATGTTACCGAAGCCGGAGAGACTGCTGTGGCGGAAAGCGGTTTTACAATAAGCTGGGCGCAAGGACTGCTCTTTGTTTATCTGGCAGGAATATTGATTCTTTTGGGTTGCAATGTTTGTTCGCTGGTTTCTCTGTGGTGTTTATGCCGCTCGTGTCGTCGGGAACCGATGACAGCTTATCTGCCCGCAGACAGAAGTAAGGCCGTACTTTTGGTTCACGACCGGTCCATAGCACCTTTCAGTTGGATGCATTATATTGTGGTGTCTCAAAAAGACCTCGACGAGAATGCGCGCGAGATACTTATCCACGAGTTGGCACACATCCGTAACCGCCATTCAATCGATTTGCTGGTGGCCGACCTTTGCATTTTTATGCAGTGGTTCAATCCGGCGGCATGGCTCTTGAAGCGTGAATTGCAAGACATTCACGAATTCGAGGCCGATGAGGAGGTACTCCGTCAGGGAGTTGATGCAAGGAATTATCAGTTGTTATTAATAAAGAAAGCTGTTGGCACAAGGCTCTACTCTATGGCCAACAGCTTAAATCACAGTAAACTTAAAAAGCGTATCACTATGATGAAAAAAGAAAAATCAAGCAAGTGGGCATGCGTGAAGTATCTGTACATACTTCCATTGGCAGCCGTATCGGTGGTTGCCTTTGCCCGTCCAGAGATTGCTGACATCAGCAATGACATTTCAGCCGTCAAAGTTAATGATTTGGTAGAAGTGGTGAAAGCCGGTGAAGCTAAAATTTCTCAAAACGTGTTGGATGAGAAAGTAAGTGTAAACGGTACCGTGTTCGACGGTCAGAACGGAAAACCTCTTTCGGGAGCCCTTGTGATGCTGAAAGGCGGAGGTGATGAAGTGAAGACCGACGCCGAAGGCCGTTTCTCGCTACGGGTCGCAGTGGGCGATGTGCTGGTGGTGTCGTTTGCAGGAAAGCAGACTGTCGAGATTGCCGTAACGGGTGAGAACCGGAATCCGGTAATCAAGTTGGCCGATAAGGCTGTCGGTTCAGAAAAACGGACGGATGAAAGCATCGTGAAAACTGCGAGAAAGGTAATGTCGCAGGATGAGGTAGATGAAAGACCGGTATTCCCAGGAGGTGATATAGGGCTGATGAAATTCATTTCAAGTAATCTGAAGTATCCGGCTGAGGCTCTGAGTGCTGGAATTGAAGGACGGGTGATAATAACCTTTGTCGTAGAGCCCGATGGAGCAGTATCCAATATTCAGGTGAAGAAAAATCCTTCTGACTTGTTGTCAGAAGAGGCTGTCCGTGTAATGAAGATGTTGCCAAAGTGGGAACCGGGTAAACTGGATGGCAAAGCTGTACCTGTAAGTTATGTAGTACCGGTTGAGTTTAGAAATCCTTCGAAAAAGCTTTCTCAGAGCTCTTCTAAAACCAATCTGTCGCAAGAACTGAAAGACGCGCTGGTTTATATTGACGGTAAAGAATCGGATAAGTCCAGTCTTGACACCCTGTATCCGGAAAATATTAAGTCGATAACTGTATTCAAGGGTGAGGATGCTATAAAAAGATATGGCGAAAAAGGTAAGAACGGGGTGTTGCTTGTGACTACCCAACAAAAGAAATCTTCTCCTGTAGATTTTGATGATATGAAAGAGTTGGTTATTATTAATGATAAGGAAGCGGATGAGGCAACATACAAGGCTTTAGATACCAACCAGATAGAATCTGTCACCGTATTGAAAGATGCAGCTGCGGTGAAATTGTATGGCGAGCGTGGCCGTAACGGTGTGATTCTGGTAAAGACAAAAGGCTATGTGCCGGCCGAAAAAACAGATGCCGGGAAATAAGTGAATGAAAGAGTAAAACCTGCCGGAGTATTTTTCTTCCGGTAAGGCTTGTAAACAATTCACTATAGGTTTCATTTTTGTTTCACCAAGTGAAACTTTATTTTCTCTTAAGAGAAACTTTTGTTTCAAGGGCGAGAAACAAAAGTTTCAGCCAAGTGGAACAAAAGTTTCAACGGGTGGAACAAAAATGAAACTGTCATTTAACGAATTTAGTTGACTTAAAATCTCTTTATAAATAAAAGGGGTTGACTCTAGTTAAACTTATTTATATACTGAGTTGACTCATATTTTTGTTAATCACTCAACAGGTTGTCTTTTACTTCTTCCGTATTTGCTCAATGTATTCTGTAGGCGTATATCCGCAATGTTTCTTGAACAGACGGCTCATGTGCTGCGGATAATCAAATCCCAGCTTGTAGGCAACCTGTGAGATACCGACTCCACTTGCAAGCTCGTTTTTTATGCGTTGAATAATATGTTCGCGGATATAATTACTGGCAGTATCACCAGTCGTCTTTTTTATGAGGTCACCAAAGTAATTGGCCGACATGCACAGTTTATCGGCAAAATATTGCACGGTTGGTATGCCAAGTGTCAGTTGCATGTTTCTTTCGTAGTAATCACGCAGCAGTCCGTCAAACTTCATGAGTAAGTCTGAATTTTCCAGCTTGCGTGTAATGAACTGACGGTTGTAAAAACGTTGGCAGAAATTCAGCATCAGTTCAATGTATCCCACGATGATGGCATCCTGAAGTTCATCGTGTTTTTTGTGGAGTTCGTCTCTTATCTGTTGCATCAGTGAAACGAAAATATCATGTTCTTCGTTGGTCATGTGCAAGGCCTCATTGACGCGATAGTCAAAAAAAGAATAGTTTTTTATGTTCTTCTCCAATGGCGTACCGTGTAGCAGGTCGGGATGGAAAAGCAGTGCCCATCCCGTGAGTGTCACCAGTTCGCCGTTATCTTCCTTTCCTCCTATCTGTCCGGGAGCCACACAAATTAAGGTTCCTTCCCTGTAATCGTATTTTCCGCATCCATAAGTCAGGTCAATAGTAGCTTCATGATGAAAAAAGATACCGTAAACACTGTAATTGTTCAGACAATGACGCACAGGTGACACTTCCTCATAGTTGATAATGCTGACCAGTGGATGCAGGTCGACGTGTCCTACCCAACGGCTGTAGTCGCCCACGTTTTTTACTTTCAGAATCTTGCTCATAATAATATTGGGGACTTGATTATAGTGACAAATAATAGTGAGAGGTGCGAGCAGAGGCAAATGAAAAAACGCAGTTTTATAATTTGACTATGCCGGGCATCCTGTTTTCTGCAAAAGTAGCAAATATCAATCATTTATGAAATTGGCAGATAGAATAATCTATATAGATATTTCGTTTGTTACCTACATGGAGTGGCTGATAAAAAGTTCTTCCTTTTCAGAATATACTGTTCCTGAAAAACAAATGTTTGAACGTAACATGTTTTCTAATTGACAGATATAAAAAAGAGGCTACTTTTGACATAGCCTCTCCTTTCTTATTGTAACACTTTTTAGTAATTCATATTAAAAGCTTCTGGTTCCCATAGATTGTGCTCCTGCAACAATGACGATTGGAATGTGCTTACATTTGTATTTTGCTCTCCGGTTTTGATAAATTTGCCGTCTGCTGATATTTGGAAAGTAGTTTTTCGTATATAAGCTTTTACCGGTTTGGATTTATAATATTTAGTATAAGGCATAAGGTCAGACGATTCAAAAATCATCTGATAGATGATTACTTCTTCTGTACTCTTCATCTCATATTGCTTCACTGCAAAATCTCCATTAAGCACACAACACTCCAATGTGTTTTTCACATTCCCGTTCGTATCGGAAACAAACAATACATCTGTGCGATACTCTGTGCAGCCACCGAAGGAGAGTGCTCCTAAATAAAGACCATTAGGCAATTTGACCTTAAGATATACTTGAGGTATGAAATCTAGATTATTCTTTGCCAAACTATATTGTTTACACTGAAGATCTTCATACATTTTACCTTCAATATTAGGATCAAAATCAATAATATATCCGTCAGTACGACCTCCAGGTAAATAACGATCTTTATATGGAAGATTTGTAAAAGGGATTTGACTCAATCCAAATTTAAGTGAATAATCTTGTGCATAAGTTACACTACTTATTAATACAAAAATTACAATTAAAAATGAATTTACATATTTCATAATACATTTATTTTAAAGGTCTAATCTGAACTAAATTATAAGTTTCCTTCTTTGTCCACTTCTCACCCGTAAAAGTTCCTTTTTGTTCATCATAAAACAAAGGATTTTTAACCGATCTTAAAGTCGGATGCAAATATAAGTTAAGAGTCTATGCGTTGTACTTTCGCCCGGTACGATTTAAACTATTTTTACCTTTATCATCATTAAGCTCTTCAAATTTGTCTTATCATAACTTATTCCCTGTGTTGTTGTAGTTAAACAACTACAAATCTATATTATGGAGCTGAATTACACACTTATGAAAACAAATTACTTCACGCACCAAAAAGCCAAACACATAACAGACTGTCTCGTTAGCATCTTTATGCTAACCGGCTACTGAAACAAAGCTTATCAACTGTTTGTATATGATATGTTTGCAATTAGATACAGACAGAAAGAGAGGTACTTTTATGCACCTCTCCAATTATTTACAACAAATTCAACATGCGTGTCTTTCTACTATTTTGCAGAATAAACCATGCCACTTTTCAATATTAATGAATCATATTCCGGTTTATTACTTTGAGTATTTTCATTAAGCCATTCCACTGTGTTTCTTTGTAATACAATTCGAGTCAAAATGTTATTCTTTTGAATATCATTAATAAAAGCTTGTTGATTGTATATCAATGAAGCTTTACCTTCTTTTAAAACAATAAGAGTGCAATAGGGTGGTTGACTCATGATGTTTGTTCCTGTAAATAGCAATACTATCGTATTTTCATCTAAATCAACTTTTCCATAACATAAATAAGACATAATACTCGATACAAAATCCTGACTAAAGAAATCCCACCCCTCAGGATTTTCCAACGTCAATACCACGTTGTTATTATATCGTACTTCTATCACATGAAAATCTCCAGGGTCATTTTCCCAATTATTGTATTTGTAACATCTTATCTCATATGTTTGACCCGACAATGTTTTCAACATGTTTTCAAATTTCATAATATAAGGAGTGACACCTTTAAACGTGCACGTATCAAAGGGTTTTATGTAGCTGGAATTGGTTACAATATCTCCTTTATCAGAAAAAGAATATACAGGTTTCTGCGCATAAGTCAAAAGACTTAAAAATAGCATTCCTACCCAAACAATATTTCTTAATTTCATAATCACTTGTATTTAAAGTATTTAATATTATCTTTCTTCTTAGAACTAAAACTTTGACTTATAGGTTTACCAACATATCTTTTATTACTACCTGTATCCATTGTCAAAGGCACTTTTCCATCCCATGATGTACTATTTACAGGTTCTCCTGGAACTATAACTACCACATGACCACTTCCACCTGTTGGATTTATCCATCCAGCAACAACAAAATATCCTTGATTTGCTAATATTTGTGCATCCTGCATAGATACTTCTTCCCATGCCTCCGGGTGGCTCGTCCAATATGTAATCATTGAATTTGCATTCATATTTGATAATGCATTGTCATTATACAACAAACGAAAAGCCTCACTTACCCCAGCATTACAATGAGGAGCAAATGTTCCATTTTCCATGCCATATTTATCAACAACATTGTTAACTGCTGCCTGTGCAGCAGTTTGAATTTCATTTACTGTTTTCTTATTTGACGGTTTATTTGGCTCTGTCGTTTCCCCACCGGAGCTACTTCCTCCACCGGGATTCGGATCTACCGGGTCTTTCGAGCCGTCAGACGAATCATCGGGATCTGTGGTTTCCCATTCATCACCTCCATTCCCATCTTCACCGTCACCCCATCCCCAATCAGGGTCAGGTTCTTCCGTTCCGGGGTCTGGATCAACAGGCGGATTTGGGTCTATAAAAATACTGTCCGGCTTTCCGTCTCCATCCGTATCTATCACCGTATAATCCTGCTCATTGCCGTAAGCGTCATGCCCATGATAGGTCCATTCACCATCTCCCGTTTGAGTCAAGTCGGATTCATCCCAATTCCAACTGTCGCCTCCACCACCGAAGTCATTGTCTTCTTGGTTTTCATCAAAACTCATTGGAGCGACCAACTGATGTTGGGTTATCTGCACATCCCCTAACAATTCTTGTACATAAGCCACTTTCGATACGGCATCTTTCACGTCGCCTGCCAAGAATACGCCACCAATCTGCACGCCATTTTTATAACGGTCTACACGCACCGGACGGTAGTTGTACGGATTCAAATAAAGAACACGTCCGAATAATGTCCGTTATGCTTGCCACGCATGAACTGTTCGCAACGTACTTTACCACTCAATTTGGCTTCCGGAATAAACGTCACGATGTAGACCGCGCGTTTCTGAAGGCGAAGGTCTTTGGCTATCATCAAGCGTTGGTACATACGTACTTCTTGCGAGACTTTCCGTCCTTTTGCATTTTTAACCATTCGCCGGGCTTTATAGCGCATCTGAGGTTCAATTGGAAAATCATAGAACACCACATGTTTCCGTTGCCTTTTCCGTGCATTATTCCACAGCGTATTGAACTCGCCTGTCGGGAAACTCACCCCATCACTTCGCAAACGTTTGCCACTCCGTGTCACCGGAGCAAATTCCATTGCCTTGTCAAAAAACTCATGTGCCTCCTGCAAAGAGAAGTCGTTCGGATTGGCTTCAGCATCTTTCTGCCCCTTTGATGTGCTTACATAATCGTCAACACATCCTGCAAGCAAAAGCAAGAAGACACTCAGACAAAATAATTTTTTATCTTTATATTCTAATCAATTAATATCTCTTTTATTGAATATAAACGACTTTTAACCGGTTTAAAACCGGGTGCAAATGTAAGTTAAGAATCTGTACGTTATACTTCTGCACGGTAAGATTTAAACTATTTTTATCTTTGTATCCATAAATCATTTTCAATAGTCCCCGATAAGCCATGATGCAAGCTGAAAAGCCCCCTCAACACCAATAGCCTGTCAGGAATGCCCGTCTCGCCTTTTCATACCTACTATCTATGATGCAAAGTATATGTCTCTGATGACATGTTAACAACCTCACACATCCAAGAGCCAACCACATGACAGGCAGTCTCGTTAGTATCTTTATGCCAACTGTTAATGAATTATTTACAACAAATTCAATATGCGTGTCTTTCTGCTATTTTGCTCTTCAAATTTCACACGAACTTGGATTCTACTTTTGTTGCCATAATCAAACAGTATACAACTATGGCTTTACAAGAAGAATTAGAATCACAAGGTGGCTGGCTTTTCCGATATCGGAGCTTTTTGCCGCTTGCCGTGTTAGGTGTAGGTATATTGGTACAGTTTTTTACCATCCGCACATCCGGTTTTATGTTTTTGGCCGTCCTTCCTTACTGGTACGGTTATGAATGTTTGTTCCTTATGATAAGTTTAATTGGGGCATTCTTCCCATCTTTCGGCCGTTTCAAAAGCTCTTGTTTACCGTTTTCTTGGAAAAAGGTGGTCAAAAAAGAGAAAAACGGAGTGTTTGCCCTTTTCTTGCTGTTCAGCCTGTTCGATTACATTGTTGCATGGCAGACGGTTAATGTGGCATTGAACAAAAAGACGTATGATTTGAGCGAGAACATTGCCCAGTCGGGCGGTTCACTGTTGGATGCCATGAAGAATCTGCCCGGCGTCACGACCAATCATGAGGGCAAGCTGCTCTTACGGGGAAGTGATAAGGTAACTATTCTGATAGATAGGCGTCACGGGTTTTTATTGAATTAAATAGGGTAGCTCAAAAAGTTACAGATAGTAGCAGACAAATGTAAACAAGCGAAGAAAAGTATTATTTATGATAAGTGCTCCCGTCGTTAGGTAACAGAATCAGTAAAAACGGTACAAACATCCCATTTATTGTTACTTATAGGTTCCTGTATAACCGGTAATTTTGTATGGTCAAATAAAAGATAAAGAATGATGAAAGAACGAGTAGACATTTCCGCAGAGTAGTATGAAGATGAGGCCGTATGCTTCATTGCCGACAGGCATCATGTATCTCCGCAAACACTGGTGCTTCGTTTCCTGATGCAGAACGGTATTCTCTCGGAAACGGAAGAAGAGACTTTAACCTTCCGACTGGAAGATAATGAGGTGGAGATATTACGTGGACTGGCGAACAGAATAAGACGATAGAAGGAAAGATTCCCGTGTCGGCATGGTTAAAGAATTCTGTATAGAATATAGGATTTTAAAAAGACAATAGTATAAGATATGATGAAGTTAATTCAATGCATCGTTCTGATGCTCGTGGTGCTGTCGTGCGGCACGAAGAACAGGGATGACAATACGCCTCAAAAAACAGTGACGGAGATGGAAAAGAAAAACATAGGAAGCATATTGGCTCTTTATCCAAAACCGATGACTGTTATCGGAGCGGAAGTTGAAGGTAGGGTAAACTGGCTGGTGGTAGGCCATACCGGTATCATTGGGCATGATCGCATACTCGTGAGTATGAACAGGCAGCACTATACCAATCGGGGGATAAGAGAATCAAAGAAACTGTCCGTTAATCTGGTAAGTCGCGAGATGCTGCCGAAAGCCGACTATGTGGGGAGTGTGAGTGGCGCGTCGGTCGATAAGTCGGAAGTTTTTGATTTTCATTTTGGAGCGAATGGGACGCCGGTGATAGATAAGTCGCCTTTAACGATGGAATGTAATGTGGTGGATATTTATGAAACCGAAGGCTTTGACAACTTTATCTGTTCGGTAGTCAACACGTATGCGGCCCCTGATGTGCTTGATAAGGATGGTAAGCTTGATTATACACGACTGAAGCCGGTGCTCTTCGAATTTCCGACTTATTCATATCTGGCAACGGGTGAAGTTATCGGGAAATGTTTAAATCTGAAGACTCAACCAGGCATGTGTGCCAAACTTCCAATGTCGGCCGATGGCATTGTCCGGTTGTCGAAGGTAGAAGTGTATCCGGAATATCTTGATGAATATATGAAATATGCAGTCGAGGTAGGAGAGGTTTCATTGCGTACCGAACCCGGAGTCCTGACCATGTATGCGGTGGCCAAAAAGGAAAATCCCTGTCGGATAACCATTCTTGAAACTTACGCGAGCAAGGAAGCTTATGACCGGCATATCTCATCGGAGCACTTTCAGAAATACAAACAGGGAACATTACACATGGTGAAGCAGCTGGTCTTGTCGGACCAGATTCCGCTCAATCCGGCTAATCAACTTAATAACTTTATTCAATAAAACGATTATGAACAGATTCTTATTATTACTCACAGCAGTTTGCACGGCTTGTATTTCGGCTTGTGCGCAGGATAAAAAAGAAAATATGAAAACAGCAAAGGTTTTGGTTGCCTATTTCTCGGCAACCGGTACGACGGCCAAAGTGGCTCATGAAATTGTGGCGGTCTCGAAAGGAGATATCTATGAGATTGTTCCCGAAAAGCCTTATACGGATGCCGATTTGAATTGGAACGACAAGAAGTCGCGCAGTTCGGTCGAAATGGATGATTCAAAAGCGCGTCCGACTCTGAAAGGGCAGAAAGAAAATATGAATGATTACGACATTGTTTTTATCGGTTACCCTATATGGTGGAATCTTGCTCCGCGAATCATTAATACATTTATCGAGAAACATGATTTGGAAGGTAAGGTGCTGGTGCCTTTTGCTACATCCGGTGGCAGTGGGATAAACAATAGTGTGAATGTGCTGAAAAAAACGTATCCCGATTTGAAATGGGAGAATGGCCGGTTGTTGAATTCTGCTAACCGTAAAATGCTTCAAGGCTGGATTGATGACCTGAAATGAAAAACAATCAGTTAAATAAAAAATCTTTTGACAGTGTCGTTGACTGGATGGAAAAAGTATGATACTTTTGTTTATGGATAAATCTATAAGACGTTATACTATGGAAAAGACACTGAAGCCAATTCTTTTATTGTTCCTCTTTCTCATTGTTTCTACAGGTATGAAAGCACAGTCGGAAATAACGGAAGAGGCTCTTCAGAAAGCTGACAGCCTGCTGATAGAGAAATATAAGCGAGAACAGTTGCGTGTACAACGTTTGCAGAAGGAGCATCCTGAGTGGAAGGACTCTTTGCGTGCCGTAAGTCGGCAGCTGCAAAAGAACTTCATGGACGAAATCATCGATACGGCGCTGCAATATGCCAATACTCCGGGTGGATTGAAGCAGGTATATCGGAGTCGTGACCGGATAGAGAAAGATACATTGCTTCGCGTGCTTGCCGGTCTGCCTACTTCTTTGCAAGAAAGCACTTATGCCCGCTGGATTCGTCAGTATGTGAAGACACAACAGTTGGAAGAAGGCGACCGTTACGTGACGTTCGACTGCCGGACAGCCGATGGGCTTCCGTTCAATTGGGAGCAATATCGCAACCGGAATCTGCTTCTGCTTTATGACGGATTGGGTTGTATGGGAAAAGATGGCCGTGACTATCTGGAGAAATTATTGAAGAAAACCCGGCGTGAAGATTTTGATATAGTTGTTTATTGCACGGCTGAGAATACGGAGCAGTTCAAGGAACGGCAAGGTGTATATCCCCAATTTAAGATGATTTCAGATTTCAAACCGGAAGGCAGCGTGATGAATATCTTGTATGGAGCTCAGGGCACACCCACTTGTTTTCTGATAGGTCGTGACGGAATAATAAAGGTCATTTCCTCCGGACTTGATGCTGGCCGTTTTGACAACTATTTGAAAGAGGATAACTGTTTTTGATACTATTAAGATGATTGTATATTATGAAGAAAGAGACTGTTTCCACATAGGAGGCAGTCTCTTTCTTCATAATATAGATAACATGTTTATGCTTAACGTGCAAGTGGTGCCGTCTTTTCTTTCAGCCATGTGCGGTGCTCTTCGTCGAGCATGGGCGAGAGCTTTTCGTAAACCAGCCGATGATAATCGTTCAGCCAGGTCAGTTCTTCGTCATTGAGCATTTCTGTAACGATTGGGCGCACGTCTATGGGGCAAAGGGTGAGTGGCTCAAAAGTATAGAATTCTCCGTATTCTGTTTCCTTGTAAGGAACTACAAGCAGGGTATTTTCGGTACGTATGCCGTAACGTCCGGTCTGATAGATTCCCGGTTCGTCGGTGACAGTCATGCCCGGTTGTAATGGGGTGGGCATGTGGTTCATGCGTATCTGATGAGGCCCTTCGTGCACGTTCAGATATGAACCTACGCCGTGACCGGTACCGTGCAGATAGTTGACGCCTTCGCGCCACATGGCAGTACGGGCCAGAACATCCAGTTGGGTTCCGCAGGTGCCTTTCGGGAAGCAGGCGCGTGATAACTGAATGTGCCCTTTCAATACCAGCGTGTAGTCTTTCTTCTCGTCGTCGGTAAGCGGACCCAGTGCGATGGTACGGGTAATATCGGTCGTTCCGTCAACATATTGCGCTCCGCTGTCGAGCAGAAGCAAACTTTCAGGAGCCAGCGGCTTGTCGGTTTCGGGAGTGGCTTCGTAGTGTACGATGGCTCCGTGCTCCTTATATCCGGCAATGGTATCGAAACTGATACCTTTGAAGAGTGGTTGTTCGGCACGCAGGCTATAAAGCTTGTCCGAGACTGAAATCTCTGTCTGTCCACCTTGTGGAACAGCTTCTTCAAGCCACTTCAGGAATTTTACCATTGCCACTCCGTCACGCAGCATGGCTTGATGGAATCCTTTAATCTCGCTTTCATTCTTTACGGCTTTGAGCATGGATACCGGAGATGCACAACGTATCAGCTTTGTCTGTGGATTAAGAAGTTGTGCAATAGCGTAACTGGTGCGCGCACAGTCTACAGCCAATGTCTTATAAGGATAGTCTTTCAGAATTTCCTTAATGGCAGTGTAGTTTTCGGTATCGATTTCCTGTTCTTTCAGTGTAGCCTTGAGTTCGGGAGTTAACTTGTCTGGGTCAATGAAAAGAATGGTTTCTTCATAGGTAATGAGCAGATAGCTTACGAAAACCGGATTGCAATGTACATCGTTTCCGCGCAAATTTAAGGCCCAGGCAATTTCGTCGAGCGACGAGAGCAGTACGCCGTCGGCTTCACAAGGAACAAGTGCGTCAAGAATCATACCGATTTTGTCTGTGCGGCTGATGCCTGCGTATTCAAGCGGTTGTTCGCAGACCGCTTCTTTTGAAAGTGCCGGACGGTCGTTCCATATTTTATCAATGGGAGTGTGGGTGGCATCAAGTACAATGCCTTCCTGCATCAGTTCATTACTGAGTGCTTCTGTTTCGGATATGGAGTGAACCCATCCGTCAATACCTACAACTGCGCCCGGATAAAGCGTATTCATCAGCCATTCACTGATGCTTGGTGTACCGGGTATTCGCTCTTTCATCAGTTTGATGCCGGTACCTTCGAGCTGTTCGGCAGCCTGAAGGAAGTAACGTGAATCTGTCCATAGTGCGGCTTCCTCATGGGTTATGACAACGGTGCCTGCACTTCCAGTAAATCCGGAAATCCATTCACGTGCTTTCCAATGGTCGGGAGTGTATTCGCTTGCATGTGGATCTGTACTGGGTATGATAAATGCAGAAAGTTCATTTTCGGCCATATAAGAGCGTAATAGCTCTATCCGGTGGATGATTTGCTCTTTCATAATATCCTTACTGGTTTAGAGATGAGTAAAAGTGTTTGAATTCGTAGAGTGTTCCTTTATCTTTTTATCCTTTTATTATAAAAAGACACAGCGAACACATACAAATATACAAAAGTTGTTGACAATTGACAGAAAACTGTAAAATAAAGCAGGTGTGATTTATAGTTTATTAAACATTTGGAAATTTGAATATTCAAATTAATGGTTAATTTTGCGTGTAGAAAATTTAATAAACAATCAAAATATATAGACTATGAACTTCTTAACAAACGAAAAACTTACAATTGTCGGCGCAGCCGGTATGATTGGCTCAAACATGGCTCAGACTGCC
Organism: uncultured Phocaeicola sp.; assembly: GCA_944320885.1. Taxonomy (GTDB): domain Bacteria; phylum Bacteroidota; class Bacteroidia; order Bacteroidales; family Bacteroidaceae; genus Phocaeicola_A. The sequence continues at coordinate 2,748 of CALUJE010000034.1, read as the reverse complement.
ATTATGATGGGCTTGACTTCTAACATCTGTTTGTATGATCCATATGCTCCAGGTTTGGAAGGTGTGGCTGAGGAGTTGTTCCATTGTGGTTTTGAAGGTGTGAATATCACTTTCACTTCTGATATCAAAGAAGCTTTGACTGGTGCAAAATATATTGTAAACTCAGGAGGTGCTGCTCGTAAAGCAGGTATGACTCGTGAAGACCTTTTGAAAGGTAATGCTGCTATCGCAGAAGAATTCGGTAAAAATGTAAAAGCTTACTGTCCGGATGTAAAACATATCGTTGTTATCTTTAACCCGGCTGATATTACCGGTTTGATTACATTGCTTTATTCAGGATTGAAACCTTCACAGGTTACTACACTTGCTGCTTTGGATTCAACCCGTCTGCGCAGCGAACTTGCAAAACATTTTGGCGTAGCAATGGATGCTGTTGAAAACTGCCGTACTTATGGTGGTCACGGAGAACAGATGGCTGTATTTGCTTCTACTGCAAAAGTTAACGGTAAGGCTCTTCTTGATCTTATCGGTACTGATGCTCTTTCTAAAGAACAATGGACTGAAATTCAACAAAAAGTAACAAAGGGTGGAGCTAATATCATCAACCTTCGTGGACGTTCTTCATTCCAAAGCCCTGCATACGTTTCTATCGAAATGATTGCTGCTGCTATGGGTGGTAAGGCATTCCGTTGGCCGGCTGGAACTTATGTTTCTAATGAAAAATACGATCACATCATGATGGCATGGGAAACTTCAATTTCTGCTGATGGATGCCATTGCGCTGCTTTGAATGGAACCGCAGAAGAGCAAGCTGCTCTTGATAAGAGTTATGCTCACTTGTGCGAATTGCGCGACGAAGTGATTGCTATGGGTGTTCTTCCTGCTATTTCTGAATGGAATAAGCTGAATCCGAACATCAAATAATATGATGCATTGAAGAATAAAATACTTATATGAAAAAGATTCCTGCCGTAAGCTTTTATGGCAGGAATCTTTTTTTTCTTCCTTTTTTTGTTAAAACTTGAAGGAAAGTTTTGTGAATAAGTAAAGTATGCGTAATTTTGCGCCCACTTTGTATAGTATTATATTTATTAACTTAACTCTATAAAACAAAAACAAAATGATTGTAGTTCCTGTAAAAGAAGGCGAAAACATTGAAAAAGCGCTGAAGAAATTTAAAAGAAAATTTGAGAAAACTGGTGTTATCAAAGAATTAAGAAGCAGACAACAGTTTGACAAACCGTCTGTTATCAAGAGACTTAAAAGAGAACGTGCAGTGTATGTTCAAAAACTTCAGCAAGTAGAAGATTAATTATTTCGCAATTTTCTTGAATTTGTTGTTGAATTTCCATATATTCGTTGCTGAATTATAGAAGTAACGATTCTTATGTTGATAGATTCTTTTTTAGAATATCTTCGGGTAGAACGGAATTACTCTTCAAAGACGCTTGTAAGTTACAAAAACGATTTGAGGCAATTCGAAGATTTCTTTTTAAGAAAAGATACGGAGTTATCGTGGCAAGCCATAGATGCTGATGTTATCCGTCAGTGGGTAATGCAGATGATGGCTGAGAAATATACGGCAACTTCGGTTAACAGAAAGTTAAGTGCTTTGCGCTCTTTCTTCCGGTACCTTCTTCTTCGGAAACAAATAAAAAGTAGTCCGATGATGAATGTTAAAGGCCCTAAAAAGAAAAAGCCGCTTCCTGTATTCGTAAAAGAACGGGATATGGATAAGCTGCTTGATGATGTGGAACTGACCGATTTTGAGTCAGTACGTGATCGGATGATTCTGGAGGTCTTTTATGAAACGGGGATACGTCTTTCAGAACTGATAGGCTTGGATGATGCGGATGTCGATTTCGGAATGTCGGTCATTAAAGTCACGGGGAAAAGAAATAAGCAGCGTATTATTCCGTTTGGAGAAGAACTTGCGAAAGACTTGATGATGTATATTCAACTTAGGAATGAAGAACTTCCCGTTCGGGACTCGGAAGCGTTGTTCGTAAGAACAAAAAGCGGCAAAAGAATGTATCCCGTATTGGTTTATGATTTGGTGAAGAAAAGTTTGTCAAGAGTGGTTGCGCTGAAGAAGCGAAGTCCTCACGTTCTACGTCATTCGTTTGCAACTTCCATGCTGAATCATGATGCAAACCTGGAAGTGGTGAAAGAATTGTTAGGACATGAAAGTCTGGCTGCAACGGAGGTGTATACACATACTACTTTTGAAGAACTGAAACAAGTTTATAAACAGGCTCATCCTAGGGCTTTTAAAAAAGGAGGTCTATATGGAAATTAGAATTCAATCAATTCATTTTGATGCTTCAGAACAGTTGCAGGCGTTCATTCAGAAAAAAGCTGCTAAATTGGAGAAGTATTGCGATGAAATAAGAAAGGTAGAGGTGTCATTGAAAGTCGTAAAGCCGGAAACTGCCAAAAATAAAGAAGCGGGTATTAAAGTATATGTACCAAATACAGATTTATATGCAGAGAAGGTGTGCGACACATTTGAAGAAGCAGTAGATTTAAGTTTAGATGCGTTGGCTAAACAACTTGAAAAGTTTAAAGAAAAACAGCGCAGTAAGTAAAAAAGTTCGCAAAAACTTTTGCGATTAAAAATAAATGTCTAAATTTGCAGCCGTTTCACGCTCCCTAGTGAAACGGCTAAAATAAAAAGCCTCTTTAGCTCAGTTGGCCAGAGCACGTGATTTGTAATCTCGGGGTCGTTGGTTCGAATCCGACAAGAGG
>CALUJE010000033.1 GCA_944320885.1 uncultured Phocaeicola sp. | reverse complement strand
ACCTCTGTAAAGGTAATGAATTTTGTCCAAACAAATCCCGATTTCTCCTCCAAAAATTGTATTTTGTCCAAACAAACTGCGCCATCTGAGGCGGTCAAACACTGTTGTCCAAACAAATTAAATCCCCGCTAATCTATCTGATTAACAGGGATTTAACGATTATTCCGCGCTTAAAAAACGCATTAATATTCTTCCTCGTTGAAGAAAAAGTCTTCTTTACTTGGATAATCCGGCCAAATATCTTCTATACATTCATATATTTCGCCTTCGTCTTCAATTTCCTGCAAATTTTCTATTACTTCCAGAGGAGCTCCTGAACGCATTGCGTAATCGATCAACTCATCTTTAGTTGCTGGCCAAGGAGCATCTTCCAATTTCGATGCTAATTCTAATGTCCAATACATAGTTCTTAAAACGTTTTTATTGAATTTCTAATTCGGCCGCAAAAATATAATAAAAATTGTCACTTGCAAGACTTTTGCCATATAATTTCATTCTCACCGTTTAAATTGTTTAATCGGCGTGACAATACGAAAAAATAATCAGATAAACGATTTACATAGGCTATTAATGTTGGATCTATCTCAACAGTTTCAGTCAAAGACAATATGCAACGCTCTGCCCTACGGCATACTGTTCTGCAGACATGAGAAATCGCTGCAGCTCGAGAACCACCCGGCAAGACAAAAAGCTTTAAAGGAGGTAATAGTGAATCTATTTCGTCAATTACATGCTCTAAATTTTCTACATCATCCTGATGAATTATACTTTGTGGACGCAATTCCTTATATTCCTGATCGGTTGCCAAATAAGAGCCAACAGAAAAGAGTTTTCGTTGGATTTCCAAGAGTTGATTTCGATATTCATCATCCGATACATAAGTTATCAACAAACCAACTTGTGAGTTTAGTTCATCAACAGTCCCATAAGCTTCCAAACGAGGATGTGTTTTTGGAACTCTTATACCTCCAACAAGACTTGTCATGCCGGTATCGCCAGTTTTTGTATAAATCATACTTTTCTTCATATCACATTTATCTTTTTAAAATATCAATTTAAAAGCCCTCTTTGTATGTCTCTTGTCAAAAAAAACAATACCCACATCATACAAATCTACAGTTATACCCATACGTGCATCAGATTCAATTTCTTTCCACCAATTTCTCTTCGCTGGATTGCTAATATTTTCAATAACTACAATTGTATCAGGACCAGCTTTACCAAGCAGTAGTTCAAATATTTCCTTGTATTTATCAGTGTGTGCAATGTGAACAAAATCCCAACAATTATCCTTTTTATCCAATAAGCACTTGATTTTCTCTACAGAAAAAGATGATACATATTTTATTGCCGGGTAATTAGATAAAAAAGCCCGTATCCTATCTTCATATAAATTCGTATCTGAAAAAGTCACAATAGAATCACATTTCTTTGCATATGACATCCAAACGGCACTTGCACCATTACCTGTTCCTAATTCAATAATAGTAGAAGGCTTAAAGTAATTAACTAATCTAAACAACAACTTATTCACCTTCACCGAACAAGATGGAAGTTCCTTTATAACTTCAAGTCGTTTCAAATAATCATAAGAATAGAAAGGTAGACGCTCATAGAAAACATCAACAATTAATTGATACATAAATGGCGAATGAACACCAAAGCCTAAACTTTGGCGAGCCCTGCATATAAATACCAATATTTTTCTTAATGAATACATAACATCATATCGTCATTGCCCACAAATATACTAGATTAAGTTCTTAAAGCCAATAATCTGCCAAATATTAATAAAGAGCCAAAACCGGATAAAAAAAACAAAAAGGGATGTACCTTGATAGGCACATCCCTTACTTTATATATTCAAAGATCTATTATCTAAATCAATTATTTTACCAATGCTTGGAATTCTGCATTTGTAGCATATTTAGAGAATTCAAGATCTGTAGCAGCTTTCTTAGCTAAAGATGAATCCTTAGCAATAGCATTCTTCAAATTGCTAATTACCATCGCAGCATTGTTTGTACGTGCTCCTAAGATTGCAGACAAATAAGAAGTATATGCATCCGGATTCTTAATACCTTCCAGAGTAGATTTAGCTTTATTATAATCTTTAGTCAAGATTTGAGCCAAAGCAGCACTGTTTGTTTTAACATCACCAAATGAAGTTACAGCTTTTTCATACTGACCTTCTGCGATGTAGTAGTTACCAAATGCCTCGTTCAAAGAAGCAGCACCAGCACCTTTAGCCAAATATGTTTGAGCAGCAGCTTTATCACCCTTGATCAAAGAGATCAAACCTAAGTTAGTATTTGCTTCGTTTGAAGAAGGATTCTTTTGAAGAGCAGATTTAAAGAAGCTTTCAGCTTTATCATAATCACCAGCCTTATAAGCCAACTCTCCTAAGTTATTGTATGCACGATAATCGCTCGGATAGTTTTGAACTGCAGCTTTGAAGATTGCTTCTTTCTCAGCATCAGTGTTTACCAAAGTTGATGCATATAAAGTTTCTTCTACATTCAACACTTTCGGATCATTTTTAAATGCATCCAAAATTTCTTCATCTGAACGCCCGATCAACTGATAATTTACAGTCAAACGAGAACGACGCAATTTCGGAAGAATATCTTCAGCCAAATTCTTAAATACAGAAGAAATGTTCTTAATTTCAGTTTCTCTTTGTTCCGGATCCTGATACATAGAAAGAACGCGAAGAATCAAATCTTTATCTTGAATATTTGATTTAGAAACCAATTCTTGGAAACCTTCCCAGTCTTGAGCTGTGTAAGTTGCATCAACGTTTGTTTCTATTTTCTCTTTCTTCAATTGTTTATTCAGATAATTTTCTGTATTCTTCTGACGTTGTCCAGCCAATTTATCATTCAATTCAACACCACCATCAGGAGATGCAAATGCAGTAATTTCGATATTTTCCATCAATTTACCTTTTTGATCTGCATTGATATCCTTTACAGTTTGATTGAATTCTTTTACAGCGTCTGAGTTCAACTCGCTTTGACGCAAGTTAGCTTGTTGAATCAAGAACATAATATTAGCTTCTTTAGCTTGCTTGATCACACGTTGGAAAGCATCTTCAGCATTTGTAGTATTTGCATTTGCCAAAGTGTTTTTTACCAATTCAGAAGTAGCAATAACTCCATCTGCGATTTTTACAGCCGGAATATTAACAACTTTCTTTCCTACTTTAGCCTGGAATTCCAAATACAATTCAGATTTTGCCATTTCCGGAACATAATCAAAAGAAGTCTTCATTGTATAGTTTCCACCAGCTTTGTAATAAATAGTCTGGTTGTTACCTTCAACTTTCTCACCTTGGAATGTAGCAGATTCTCCTTTTACTTCACCACCTTCCCAACGAAGAACCGGAGTAACTGTAACAACGGCTTTCTTTTTGAAATACTTTTCAGGGAATTTTCCATTAATCGTAACAGGCACCTTACCTCCCACAGCCTCTAGCACTTGAGGAGTAGTAGTGAAATAATCAGAAGACAATTCACCCATTTTGCTACAAGAAGACATAGCAAAAATCAAAACCATTAAAAATGGCAAATACAATTTTCTAATCATAGTTATTAAAGTGTTGTTTATTATTAAATCTTTAATTAATGCAAAGATACAAAATTCAACAGATCCAAACCATTTTATAATAAGGTTTTTTTAGAACAGCCGTAAATAACCCTCCATTCCATGTTAAATGCCATTAAAAAACAGGCAAAAAGTAATATTTTAGCACGTAAATTCCTGATTTATAAAAATCGCTTCAGGTTTCGCGGATGGTGCTCTATAATCTCTTTGCGAAGTAAAGCTGAATCAATATGAGTATATATTTCAGTTGTTGTGATGCATTCATGACCCAATAAAACTTGTATCGCTCTTAAATTGGCACCTCCCTCTAACAGATGAGTTGCAAAAGAATGCCGAAAAGTATGAGGACTCACCGTCTTGTGTATGCCTGCCAACTCTACAAGTTCCTTTATCATATGAAAAATCATTATCCGTGATAATTTAGTACCACGCCTGAAACTCAAAAAAACATAGGAATCATGACCAGATTTTATATTCGTCATTTGATTTCTTTGCTCAAAATATAAATTCAACTCCTCTATTGCTGATGTAGAAATAGGTACCAACCGTTGTTTTCCGCCTTTACCCTCAACACGAATAAAGCCCTCTTCAAAGTAAAGATCTGACAATTGCAACGAACACAATTCAGAAACACGTAAGCCACAACTATAGAGAAGCTCCAAAATCGCCCTATTACGCTGACCTTCCAGTTTGGTCATATCGACTGCATTAATAATACGGTCTATTTCATCTACCGTCAAGACATCGGGCAATTTTATACCTATTTTAGGTGACTCCAACAAAGTTGTAGGATCTTCCTGCAAATAATCTTCTATGACCAAGAACTTATAAAAAGAACGTATGCCTGATAATATACGAGCCTGCGAACGTGGATGTATACCAATATCCAACAGTCCTGCCGCAAAATTGTGCAAGATATCCAAGTTTACATCCAACACATGAATATTTTCAAGAGCCAGATAAGAAAACAGCTTATCCAAATCACTTAAATAAGCATCGATAGTATTAGAGGATAATGACTTTTCAAGCTGCAAATATTGCTTATATTTACTAATGAGTGCGTTATTCTGCTCCTTATTGTCATTTTTTTCCTGATTATTCATTTCTTTTTCCTAAATTTGTACCCAAATTTTCTACAAAAATAAAACAAAACATTCAAAACAAACAGGCTATGAGAATACAAATTATCAACGGGCCTAATATAAATTTATTAGGGAAACGCGAACCATCAATCTATGGTGCGGTTTCGTTTGATACCTATTTGAATACACTAAAAAATTCATATCCTGATATAAGCTTTTCATACTATCAGTCAAATATCGAAGGTGAGCTTATCAACAAAATTCATGAAGTAGGATTCGATTTTGACGGCATAATACTAAATGCCGGAGCTTATACGCATACATCTATTGCCTTACAAGATGCCATACGTGCCATAACGGCTCCTGTTATTGAAGTACATATTTCAAACGTACACAAACGAGAGGAGTTCAGACATAAATCCATGATTTCATGCGCATGTATAGGCGTTATATGTGGATTTGGTCTAAATTCCTACCGATTAGGAGTCGAAGCTTTAATTGATAGAACTCAACAAGAACAATCTAAATAGAGATTATAAACTTATGATGCTAAAAAAAACAAAAATCGTAGCGTCTATTTCAGACTTACGTTGCGATGAAGATTTTATCAGAGACTTATTCAATGCTGGTATGAATGTGGTTCGAATGAATACTGCACATGCCAGTCGTGAAGGATTTGAGAAACTTATCAATAATGTACGCAAAGTTTCAAACCGCATTGCAATTCTAATGGACACCAAAGGACCAGAAGTACGTACTACAAGTCTTGCCAATGGTGAACCTATACAATTCCAAACAGGTGAAAACGTTAAGATTGTGGGAAATCCTCAACAGGAAACAACTCATGATTGCATCGCCGTTTCATATGTCAACTTCGTACATGACCTAAATATTGGAGAAACCATCCTGATTGACGATGGAGAAATAGAACTCTCCGTTATTGAAAAGAATAACGACTTCCTTTTATGTGAAGTAAAAAATGATGCAACTCTGGGCAATAGAAAGAGTGTGAATGTTCCTGGCGTACGTATCAATCTTCCGTCTTTGACTGAAAAAGACCGCAACAACATACTCTATGCCATTGAAAAAGACATAGATTTCATTGCACACTCTTTTGTTCGCAACAAACAAGACGTTTTAGACATCCGTAAGATTCTTGATGAGCATAACAGCAATATCAAAATCATTGCCAAGATTGAGAACCAAGAAGGAGTAGACAACATTGACGAAATTCTGGAAGTTGCCGACGGCATAATGGTTGCGCGCGGCGATTTGGGAATTGAAGTTCCCCAAGAAAGAATTCCTGGAATCCAACGTGTTCTTATTCGCAAATGTGTAAAAGCACGCAAACCTGTAATCGTAGCCACACAAATGCTTCACACGATGATTCAAAATCCCAGACCGACACGTGCAGAAGTTACAGATATTGCCAATGCTATTTATTATCGTACTGATGCCTTAATGCTGAGTGGTGAAACTGCATACGGAAAATATCCGGTTGAAGCTGTTAGAACCATGACAAAAATTGCGGCACAGGCCGAACTCGACAAATTATCAGAGAATGACATTCCTATTCCTTTAGAAGATAATTGCAGTGTAACCGAATTCCTGGCCAAACAAGCAGTAAAAGCTGCAAACAAGATGAATATACGCGCAATTATCACAGACAGTTTCAGCGGATTTACCGCACGAAACCTGGCTGCATTCCGAGGAAAAATTCCCGTATTGGCTATCTGCTACAACGAGAAAACAATGAGACACCTGGCATTATCTTATGGAGTAGAAGCCATTTATATGCCAGAATTGGCCAACGGACAAGAATATTATTTCGCAGCTCTTCGCAAACTGATGAAAGACGGAGTTATCAAGGATAATGAAATGATTGCTTATTTGAGTGGAGGAAAGAAATTTACCCACACGTCCTTCCTGGAAATAAATGTAGTCAGCGACGTCTTAAAATACGCTGAAAATGACGAATATATTCTGCCCAACAAGAATCGGTATTTGTAAACAACGATATTAAAACACAATTCAGGAACGGATTACCCAAACAATCCGTTCCTGAAATACCTTTCCCAATAGCATTTATGCAAGAAACAGAATCAATTGACAATTACATATTGAGCCATATAGATCAAGAAAGTGAATATCTGAAAGCTTTATACCGCGCAACCCATGTCAAGCTATTACGCCCCAGAATGGCATCAGGACATTTGCAAGGACGCATGCTCAAGATGTTTGTTCAAATGATACGTCCCAAAAAGATACTGGAAATAGGAACATACAGCGGTTATTCGGCACTTTGCCTTGCCGAAGGATTAGCAGACGACGGTGTTCTCTATACTTTTGAAATCAATGACGAACAGGAAGACTTTACCCGTCCTTGGCTGGAAAGTTCTCCCTATGCAGACAAAATAAAGTTCTATATCGGCGACGCTGTGAAACTTATACCTGAAATGGACTTATATTTTGATATGGCGTTCATTGACGGGAATAAACGTAAATATATAGAATATTACGACTTAATCTTACCCAGATTGACACCTGGAGGATATATCATCGCAGACAATACATTATGGGACGGACACGTGCTTGAAGCAACCAACCCGGCCGACCAGCAAACTGCGGGCATTAAGGCATTCAATGACATGATAGCCAATGACGAACGAATAGAAAAGGTTATTCTCCCTTTAAGAGACGGACTAACCATCATACGAAAAAAAACATCATAAAAACAGTTACATTTCAATATACAATAGACTCATATATACTATATTTGAATACATATTAAAAACTAGATAACATCTATATATGGAAACAACAAGACAAAATAAGATTGCACGCCTGATTCAAAAGGAATTAAGCGACATTTTTCTCCGTGAAACAAAATCAATGAACGGCGTTCTGATTTCTGTAAGCGCAGTCAGAATAAGCCCCGACATGAGCATCGTACGTGCATATCTGAGCATATTCCCGTCAAATAAAGGAAATGAAATACTGGAAAATATAAATAAGAACAGCAAAGCTATTCGCTTTGAATTAGGAAACCGCGTCCGTCATCAATTGAGAATCATCCCCGAACTGCGTTTCTTTATTGATGATTCATTAGATTATCTTGAAAAAATAGATGAACTGCTAAAATAATGAATCTTCCCTTATACATTGCCAAAAGATACCTGATATCGAAAAAGTCTCATCATGCCATAAATATCATATCGGGAATATCGGTATGTGGTGTAGCCTTGGCTACACTGGCACTGGTGTGTACGCTCTCTGTATTCAACGGATTTCAGAACCTGGTCAGCGACTGTTTCACTTCATTTGATCCGGAACTCAAGATAACAGTAAAGCAAGGAAAGGTTTTTGATGCATCCGACAAGAGAATCAGTCAAATCAAAGAGCTGCCTGCCGTAAAAGTCTTCACCTTATCGCTTGAAGAAAACGCAATGGTGCAATATAAAGGCAAGCAGGCAATGGTAACCATCAAGGGAGTAGAAGACAATTTTGAACAACTGACCAACATTGACAGCATCCTATACGGCAAGGGAAACTTCATGCTACATGATGAAATTGCCGAATACGGTATACCGGGAATACAACTGACATCCATCTTGGGAACGGGAATTGCCTTTGTTGACCCGTTGGAAGTCTATGCCCCCAGAAGAAATGAAAAGGTCAATATGGCCAATCCTTCGGCCAGCTTCACGCAGCAATATCTGTTTTCACCAGGAGTGGCTTTTATCGTAAACCAACAAAAATATGATGAATCCTATATTCTCACATCCCTTCAGTTTGCCAGGAGTCTGTTTGAATATACCAATGAGGTTTCATCGGTCGAATTAAAGATAAACGAAGGGTATGACATAGATAAGGTTCAGGACGAAATAATAAACATTCTTGGACCGGATTTCACCGTTGCCAACCGGTACGAACAACAGGCCGACATCTTCCGAATCATGAAAATAGAGAAGTTCATTTCATACCTGTTTCTTACTTTCATCCTAATGATTGCCTGTTTCAACATCATAGGCTCACTGTCCATGCTCATCATTGACAAGAAAGAGGATGTAAACACTCTACGGAATCTGGGCGCGAACGACAAACTGATAGTCCGTATATTCCTGTTTGAAGGAAGAATGATTTCACTCATAGGAGCCGTTATCGGTATCGTATTAGGACTCATCCTATGCTTTATCCAACAAAAATTCGGTATTCTGACATTAGGAGGCAACTCAGGAAGCTTCATTGTAAATGCTTATCCCGTAGATGTGCATATTGCCGATGTAATACTCGTCTTTATTACCGTTATCACAGTAGGTTTTATCTCCGTATGGTATCCCGTAAGATACCTGAGCAAAAGATTACTCTAAAACAACCTTGGAGACTTCAATGGGCCAACGCAGAAATATAGAGGCCGATTCCTTGAATTTATCAACCGATTCTGTGGTATAAAACGCGCATGTGCCATGTTTTAAACACCTTTCATCCATTTCCGGATGACGATGCAAGTAATCTTTCAGACTGGAAGCCACATAATCTCCCTGAGATATAATATTGATGTGTCCGGGCATATACTGCCTTATTTTCTTTATCAATAACGGATAATGTGTACATCCCAATATCACGGAATCTATCTGAGGATCTTTTTTAAGAAGGTTGTCTATATGCTGTTTTACAAAGTAGTCTGCCCCCGGCTTGTCAAATTCATTATTTTCAACTAACGGAACCCATAACGGACAGGCTTCACCTACCACGTGTATATCCGGATACAGCTTTCCTATCTCCAACACGTACGACTCGGATTTAATGGTACCTGCCGTAGCCAATACGCCTACATGACGTGATTTGGTCAGCTGTCCTATACATTCTGCCGTAGGACGTATAACACCCAAGACTCTCCGGCGTGGATCAATATACGGCAAGTCTTTCTGCTGAATAGAGCGCAATGCCTTTGCCGATGCTGTATTACATGCCAGTATAACCAGCTGACATCCCATTTCAAAGAGTTTATTTACTGCTTGGAGCGTAAACTCGTATACCACTTCGAATGAGCGCGTGCCATATGGCGTCCGTGCATTATCTCCGATATAAATATAATCGTATTGCGGCAAAACTTTCCTAATACAATCAAGTATAGTCAATCCTCCATATCCCGAATCAAAGACTCCAATCGGACCCGGAGAGTCAGATAAATAATGCACAGACATATTTATTTTTCTTTGCTATTATCAATAGCAGGATTAAGCAATGTAGAAGGGATTGCATTATTCACAGGAACCTGAATACCCAATGCAGACTTTACGGCATCAGTTATATCCATTCCGGCTTTTGCATTAACAAACAAATACGCGCCCGTACCCATATCAATGACATATTCCAGATTATATTGTAAAGCTACTCTCGCTATAGCATCATTCAAATCCTGGTTCAATGGCTCAAGCATCTTATTACGCGCTGTTTGCAAAGTATTGCGGATTTCCGACTTAAAAGCAATGCTTTTTTCCATCAGTTCCTGCAATTCCTTATGACGCTTTACCAATATATTCTGTGGAAAATCTTTCTGCTCCTGAAGGAATTCTGCATATTTTCTGGTAAACTCATTTTCCGAGCGCTGAATTTCTGCATCATATTTTCCTTGAAGCACTTTCAACTGACTCTCAGCTTCTGCATATTGAGGCATACATTTCAACACTTCTGAATAATTCAAATAACCAAATTTGGCTTGTGCCAGCAATCCCATAGGAATAGAAAGCACTATCAGTAAGAATAAACGTTTTAGTTTCATTGTAGTCATTATTTATAATAATACAGTACAAAGGTAAAATATATCGGTCAAAAAATCAATAAAGGAATCAAGAAGATAATATATCAGACTCAAAATAACACTCACATACCCTCTTTTATAAACTCATCATGGCTGCTTAGATTTGTGCACCGCCGCATGCACAACACTGCACCACCGTATGCACAACACTGCATTGCCCGGTGCACAACGCTGCATCGCCCAGTGCAGAAATCCCGTGCGGCGTTCTCAAACGGATTTATGCCTTAACATACACCTACAATTCAAGAACAACTCTTCCAATTGTGAGAATAGACTTTTCGAATAGAACATAAAAAAAACACGGACTGCATTCGATTTTCTTAATGCAATCCGTGTTTATAATATATCTCTTATAGAGTTTTATTTCAATCCTAATTTAGCTTTTACCTGTGCGGTAACATCTGTACTCAAAGTTTCATTGATGAAAGGAATACCTGCAGTTACATCAAAAATATAGATAAATCCACCGGCAGTACCTACTTCTTTGATAGCGGCCTCTATTTTCTGGCTAATTGCTGCCAGTTTATCCTGAGTTGCTTTCTGCATATTTTGGTTACTTTCTTGAGCATACTGCTGTAGGCGGCCGTATAAATCCTGCAATTCAGACTCTCTTCTTTGACGAATATTCTGAGGAAGTGAATCTTTCTGTTTGTCATACTCTTCACTCTTCTTTGCCAATTCATCCTGCATAATCTTCATTTCACCTTCATACTGCTTCTTCAACTCTTCCAATTCAGCCTGTGCTTTAGTGTATTCCGGCATTGCCTGCATGATAGGCATAGGGTTTATATGACCAAATTTCTGAGCAAAAGCACTCATAGGGATGACAATCAAAGCCATCAAAATAATTTTTTTCAGCATAATTTTATTATTAATAATGAGTTAGTATTTATGTTATTTTATTTCAACTGCGCAAAGTTATAAATTTAATTGGAATATCCTAATAATGACAAGACTTCATCACTAATATCAATGGCAGGAGATGCAAAAATTATTGCAGCATCCGATGCCCTGTCCAATACCAAAGAATAACCACGCTGCATTGATATACGTTTTACAGCTTCATAAATGCTATCATTTATCGGCTTTATCAACTGTGTTTGTTTTTCGCTCATCATACCTTGTGGAGCAAAATATTTCTGCCGCAGTTCTGCTGCCTGCTTTTCTTTAGCTACTATCGCATTTTCACGTTCGGTGCGCTGTGCCGCTGTCAATTTAGATACTTCACTCTGATAGGCTTTGTACATTGATTCGGCTTCACGACTAATAGCATCAATTTCTTCCTGATATTTCTTGGATTCAGAATCCAGTTGACTCACAGCTTGTTGATAAGCAGGTATACGTTGCATGATATATTCCATATCTATTAACGCAAACTTCTGAGCCTGAATGTTCAGCGCCATCAGACATCCCATAATGATTAGTATAAAAGACTTTTTCATAAGCGCTTAATTTATTTAGTTTAGAATTCCTGTCCAATTATAAAGTGGAACTGACTTCCGCTATAACTGCTACTTCCCCTGATCTTATCAAATCCATATCCCCAGTCAATACCCATAAGACCAATCATCGGCAAGAAGATACGAACACCCAAACCAGCAGAACGTTTCATATCAAAAGGATTGAATTTCTTCACATCTGTCCATGCATTACTTCCTTCAAGGAAGCTCAATACATAAATCTGTGTAGATGTTTCGAGCATAATCGGGTAACGCAATTCCAGACTCAAACGCGAATAAGCATAACCTTCATATCCGTATGGAGTCAAAGAACCGTTCTCATAACCACGAAGTCCGATGGTTTCGGTTGCATATGTACTGGAGTATCCAGACATACCGTCACCTCCCATATAGAATGTCTCAAACGGAGATTTCTTATACTTGTTATAATGTCCCAACAAACCAAATTCTACACGTGTCATCAATACCGGACACTTGTTTACTCCACTCAATGCGGTATAAGTTTTGGCTTTGAATTTCCATTTATGATATTCTACCCATTTGTACTTCTTCTGCATATCATCCTGATATGTTTCAGAGCTTGGTGAAGTTGCCAGATTCTTATAATCTACATTGTCAAACCAAGAATATGGAGGTGTGAAGTTTACTGACAAAGAGAATTCAGAACCTCTACGTGGGAATATCGGGTTGTCAATAGAACTACGTGACAATGTCAAGCCAAAACTGATATTGTTACATTTACCATTGGCAATCAAGAAATACTGCCAGTCTTTCAGTACATAACGTTGGTAAGCCAATTCTGCGGTCAATACGAAATAGTCATCCGGCCATTTCAAACGTTTACCCCATCCTAACGACAAACCATATAACTGAACAGACTTGTCAGGGTCATAATACGAATCATATCCATAATAGCTTGTATTATAGTTACCATAACCATAATAATAGTTATAATAGCTGTTGTAATATGCGTCGTTATAATAATTATCGTTCACATCGGTCTGTTTTGAATAGAACGCAGTCACAGAGAACTGATTCGGACGTTTTCCACCAAACCAAGGATCAAAGAACGACAAGCTGTAAGACTGATAGTAACTACCGTTTGTCTGACCGCTGACTGTAAGCGTCTGACCATCTCCCTGAGGCAAGAATCCACGCTTATTCTCATTCTTTGAGAACAAGTTCTTCATTGAGAAGTTAGTAAACTTCAGACTTAACTTTCCGATGACTCCGGTTTGTCCCCATCCGGCAGAGAATTCTATCTGGTCATTGGCTTTTGATTCCAATATATAATTAATATCAACTGTTCCAGACTCAACATCCGGTTCCACTTGCGGATTGATTGTTTCCGGATTGAAGTGTCCCATCTGAGCCAGTTCTCGATATGAACGCATCAGGTTTTCCTTGCTGAAAAGTTCACCCGGACGTGTACGAAGCTCACGACGAACCACATTCTCATACAAGCGGTCGTTACCTGTAATACGCACACGGTTGATAGTTGCCTGAGGACCTTCAATAATTCTCATTTCCAAATCAATAGAGTCATTATCAACATTTACCTCTACCGGATCCAGACTAAAGAATACATATCCGTTATTATAATATAAGTTACCAATTGCATCTTCATCATCACGAGTTCTTTCCGTTATAAGAGTCTGGTTATATACATCACCTCTCTTCATACCCAAAAGAGAACTCAATAAATCAGTGGAATATACAGTATTTCCTACCCAATTGATATCACGTACATAATACTTCTGACCTTCATCTATCTTTATATGGATATCAACTGTACGGTCATCATAGTTGCTGACACTATCCCATACGATAAGTGCATCACGATAACCTAATTCATTATACTTGTTGATAACATTTTCCTTATCTGCCGTGTAGTTATCTTCGATAAACTTTTTCGTTTTAAACAAGTTCACAAGCTTACCTTTTTCATTCGTCTTCTTCATAAGACGCTTTATCTTCTTGTCGCTCAAAGCAACGTTTCCGTCAATGGTAATCTTGTGGATTTTGATTTTTTCTTTCTTATCAATATTGATATCTACAACAACCTGATTGGTCTTGTTTGGATCATCACGCTGAAGAATTACAATTTCTGCATTTTTAAATCCTTTATCATCAAAATAACGTTTGGCCAGCAGTTTTGCACGATCTATGATATTCGGCGTAATCTGTCCACCTTTCATCATTCCCAATCGAGATTCCAAATCTTCGCGTTCAGACTTTTTCACTCCATGGTATACGATATCAGATATACGGGGTCTTTGCGCCAAAGCTATATTCAAATAGATTTTCTTTCCAACGATACTGTCAGCCTCAATCTTCACTTGAGAAAAAAGTCCGTTTTTCCAGTAACTTTTTATGGCCTGTGTCACTTCATCTCCCGGTACAGTAATAGTTTGTCCTACCGATAACCCCGAAAGTCCAATCAACACATAATCTTCATAACCTTCACCACCGGTAACGCGAATACCTCCAATCTCATATTGCTGGGGCGTTCCTGAATATATAATCAACGGATTGGTAATCTTTTCCTGATTATCTTCCTGTGCGTTCACGCAGACGGGCATCAATGTCAACCCAGCTACGAACAAGGCTCTACATATTGTCTTTAACATCAAATTATGAATTAGCATTCTTTTCATCATCATTGTTAATCGTTATTCGTTGACCACTTGCTCACTCGTCATTCCAAAACGGCGCTCACGTTGTTGATAGTTACAAATAGCCTTATAAAAATCTTCTTCATCAAAATCCGGCCAGAAAGTATCGCAGAAATACAATTCTGAATAAGCACATTGCCACAACAGATAATTGCTCAAACGAAGTTCCCCTCCCGTACGAATCAGCAAATCAGGATCTGGCATAAAAGAAGTAGACAGGTTTTGTGATATCAAAGTCTCATCTATATCCTCTACGTCAAGAGTTCCTGCTTTTACCTTTGCAGCAATCTGTTTAAGCGTTTGTGTAATTTCCCATCTAGAAGAGTAGCTCAAAGCAATCACCATTGTCATTCTGGTATTTCCTGCAGTACGTTCCATACATTGTTGTAAACGTACTCTTACAGTTTCAGGCAAACGTTCCATATCGCCAATAACACGAAATGCAACGTTATTCTTCATAAATATTTCCTCTTCAATAGAATCTAACAGTAATGCCATCAATGCAGCGACTTCATCCTGCGGGCGATTCCAGTTTTCTGTCGAGAAAGTATATAATGTCAGGAACTTAACACCTGCTTCTGCGGCTGTTCTTACTATTTTACGAACAGTCTCAACACCAGCCTGATGCCCATAGCTCCGCTTTTGATTATGAGCTTTTGCCCATCTGCCGTTACCATCCATAATTATGGCAACATGAGCAGGCACTCGCTTTATATCTATTTGTTCTTTGTATGACATGGTATTTCAATATTGATGCTTTGACTTTTCTAATTAAATCCCAAATGTCCGATTCGTCCTTTCCAGACTTCATTTGAGCCGTCAGCCCAGAATATCCAGAGATAGTGATTATCATCTATCAAATAGGAATAATACGGGTCACGTCCTTTAAATTCGGCAGGCAACATTACTTTATTTGTCTGAGGAATCCATCCTATACCGCCATCTACTGATTTATACATATATTCAAAAGCAGGTATACCTTTAGATGTAGCATAATCATTTGCGCCTCCGAAAGCATATAATCCATTATCATATGCAATTGTGGTCAAATTAGCCAATCGCGGACATCCTGAATTATTGTTGGATGCTTGAGGATAATATGTCCATGCTTTTTCTGTAGAGAGTTTCGTCCAGACAACAGCTGTTGTATCTGAGGATGCAGCTCTGACACCCACCAAGGTCAATCTTTCTATATTACCGGCAGTATTTAAATGAGTTGTAGAATATGTCAGACTTTCATCCGGGAAGAATTCGTTTTTCTTATTCAATGTCTGTACAGCATAATTGTCCAAATCCACTGCACATATATCATCTCCTATCAAAGTAAACAGCTGACGGGTAGCTACCGATGCAGCAAACATCTTGTCATATAAGGTTTCATTCGTAAGATTCCAGTCAACACCGTTTGCAGACACATACATTTTTTTATCTGCAAGCATATATAATTTATCTTCAATTGATAATATTGAAGTATAATCAGCTTTCTGCAAAGAAATTGGTTGCAAGCCAGACCACAACTGTCCATCACTTGAAGAAGTCACCTTTAATGCTCCATCGCCTGAATCGACAAACACATACATCACTCCATTAGAATATACAGCCTTCTGTCTGGATTCTGCAGGAAGTGCAAAATTACCCTCTACCTTGTTCCAATATAAAGAATCTGGATCTACCTGATGAACGTTTATCTTTATTTGATATTGACGATAAGCTCCGTTCAAAGCATAAGCCTTGAATGATACCGGTTCACGGAAGTCAATAGAATCGGTCGATGTCCATACCGTATCCTTACCGTTCTTCAGATATGTCAATGCATACGCATAAGAAGTCGTTATGGATGTTACTACTCTGGATACGTCTGTACCTAAAGGCAAAGAATCCTTATTATAAATTTCATTGGATAGTTGGTCTATCGTAAAAGGATATAATGAACCATCTACCGTATAAACGAATGTAGTATCCTTTCCTGCAGAAGTTTTTCCCGGAACTTTTGTCTCAATTGTTCCGATAGAGAATGCAGAAATAATTGCGTCTGAAGTCAAATCATAATTCGTTCCATCACTATCCAGACACGAAGTAAAGGCACAAGACACCAATAAAAAGCCTATCAATAGATATAAAGAGTTCTTTCTCATTGAAATGATAATTGATTACAAGCTGCAAAAATAGAAACAATTTTGTCTCTATAACAACAAGGTGAAAAGTTTTATATAAAATTATAGATAAAACATCCTAATTTATCTACATTTCGCTGTTTTAGATAGATATTTTTATTTCCTAATTTGTGCGAAATGCAAATAATCAACGCCCCATCTTTTATACGATTCAAAACGGTTTGCCGTAGACAATACCGGAGCAGATACGCCATTAGACAGGAAACAAGCAGAGCGCTCTATATAAGCCTCATCCCATAAACCTGAGTCTATGAAACTTTGAAGCAGCTCACGCCCTCCTTCAACCAATAAGGACTGAATACTCCGTTCATACAAACAAGACATTATCTGAGGCAATATATTTGAAGAAAAATCCAATTTACAATATTCCACTCCATTCCTGTTTTCCGGTTCTTTCGCTGTAAACACTACGGTAGGTACAGTACCGTCAAACAAATGGAGAGAGGCGGGCAAAGAATTCTCACGGTCAATAACAAGTCTAAGCGGATTTTCTCCCCACCAGCTACGTACTGTCAAACTTGGATTATCCAGCAAGGCGGTTCTCCTTCCGACAAGAATTGCCTTACATTCAGAACGATGTTTGTGTACCAGCATTTGTGTTTCTGCTGAAGATAATATAACCGGAGAGCCACCCGTTCGGGAAACATCAATAAACCCATCTGCTGATTGTGCCCATTTCAAAACAACATAAGGTCTCTTCTCCGAATGAAACGTAATAAATCTGCGATTCAGCTCACGACATTCCTTCTCAAGGACTCCTACCTTAACATCAATCCCGGCGTTCCGCAATTTCTGTATTCCCCGCCCGGCTACTTTAGCAAAAGGATCGATGCACCCAACAACCACACGCGGTATCTGCTTTTCTATAATCAAATCTGCACAAGGTGGAGTCTTACCATAATGGGAACAAGGCTCCAGACTCACATAAATAGTAGAATTCTTCAATAATTCAGGATTACGAACAGAACGTATTGCATTTACCTCTGCATGAGGTCCACCACACCGGATATGATATCCTTCACCTATAATTCGGTCATTATATACTATAACAGCACCAACCATCGGATTAGGAGCAGCTCCATACCGACCATTATATGCCAACGTCAAGCAACGCTGCATATATTTTTCATCCTCAATCATAAATATGTTCTTTTATTCATTACTTTTGCAACTATTATGAAACAAGCTATCAAATACATCCGACAACAGCTTCAAAACATATATCCTGCAGAAGAAGTTCAAGCACTCATTTATCTGTTGCTTGAGAAGAAGCATAACATGAGCAAACTTGATATCTGCATGGGCAAAGATAAGATTTTCTCAACAGAAGAACGGAAGGAATGGGAAGATATTGTAAAACGTTTGCATAACGAAGAACCTGTTCAATATATCTTAAACGAAGCTGATTTTTGTGGATTATGCTTTAAGGTAACCCCAGACACCCTTATTCCACGTCCGGAAACAGCAGAACTTGTAAACTGGATTATACAAGACTATTCACATCTGGCGCCTTCTGTTCTGGACATCGGAAGCGGAAGCGGATGCATAGCCATATCTATTTCCGCAGCATTACCCAATGCTAAGGTAGAAAGTTGGGATATATCTGCGGCTGCTCTTGACATTGCCAGATTCAACAACGAAAAGGCAGGCACAAGTGTAACATTCAATCAACAGGATATTCTTTCAAATTATTTACCTCAGCGCGAATTAGATATTCTTGTAAGTAATCCGCCATATATAACAAACTCTGAAAAAGCGGAGATGAGCAACAACGTTCTGCAATGGGAACCATCAACTGCTCTTTTTGTCTCAGACAAAGATCCCCTGATTTTCTACCGGGCCATTGCTGAATATGGCTGTCAGTCATTAAAAGAATACGGGAGTCTTTATTTTGAGATTAACCGTGCTTACGGAAATGAGACCGTCCGCCTGCTCGAAGACATGGGATATAAAAACATAATATTGAGAAAGGATCTGTCGGGTAATGACAGAATGATTAAAGCAACTTTTATAAAAGCAGCCAAGTAATGAAAGAACTTACAGAAAAAGAAGCGCTATATAAAATAGCAGCTTACTGTTCAACGGCCGAACACTGTCTATCTGAAGTAAAAGAAAAACTAGAAACTTGGAACGTATCTTCCGAACAACAAGAAAACATTATCAAATACCTTGTAAAAGAGCAGTATATTAATGAAGAACGCTATGCACACTCATATGTTAACGACAAGTTTCGATTTAACAAATGGGGAAAAAACAAAATCAAACAAGGATTGCAACTAAAAGGCATTTTGCCAGAAACTATCCAAAATGCATTAGAATCTATCAATACTGATGAGTACATACTCACCTTACGTCAACTTTTAAATGCAAAAAATAAAAGCATAAAGGCACGTAATGATTACGAACGCTGTGGCAAACTTATCCGCTTCGCAATAGGAAGAGGCTATGAATTATCCATTATCAAACAATGCATTACAAACGCTGAAGATGATTATGACCTGGATTAAAGCACTTCTTGATCTTGCATATCCACGTTTTTGCGTAGTATGCGGACAAAAACTGTCCGCACAAGAGGAACATATTTGTACGCTATGCCTCGCTACGCTTCCACGAACCAATTACCATCTGCATCTGGAGAATCCGATGGAAGAAAAGTTTCGTGGGAAAATACCTCTTGAAAAAACTGCAGCCTTATACTTTTACCAAAAAGGAAATTTATCATGTAACATCATTCATCAACTGAAATACAAGCAACAACCTGAAATTGGTATTTTTTTCGGCAAAATATATGCACTTGAAATATTATCATCCGGCTTTTTCAATGGCATCGATTATCTAATGCCCGTTCCTTTATCAACCCAACGCTATAAACAGCGTGGTTATAATCAAGCTGAAATGATAGCGCTTGGAATATCCAAAGTAACCAATATACCTATAGCTCCTCCTGTCATAAAACGAATTCATAACAATCCGACCCAAACACATAAGAACCGTATCGAACGTGTTCTGAATACAGAGCATCTATTCCTTGCGGAATCAACAGAAACATTATCCTATAAACATATTCTACTTATCGATGATGTTGTGACAACTGGTTCCACCCTCACTGCGTGTGCTTCTTCACTGACAAATACTTCGGGCATACGTTTCAGTATCCTCACTCTAGGATATACATTATAATCTATATTGAATTATAAAGCATATAATTATTACCGGTTGTTATTACAAGCACACTGCATTAAACCCGAGCCTTTAATTTATGCAAAATCAATAGAAAAATCATTTGTAAATACAACAACATTCACTACATTTGCGCGATATTTTACAAATAACTACATTCAAAATCTATTATGGAGACATTGGAAAAAATTTTTGCAGAGAAATTGTTAAAGGTAAAAGCAATCAAATTACAACCGGCCAATCCTTTTACATGGGCTTCAGGATGGAAGTCTCCGATCTATTGCGACAACCGTAAGACATTGTCTTACCCTTCACTTCGTAATTTTGTTAAGATTGAAATTTCCCGATTGATTCTGGAAAAGTTCGGTCAAGTCGATGCTATTGCTGGAGTTGCAACTGGCGCCATACCACAAGGAGCATTGGTTGCTGACGAACTGAATCTACCTTTTGTTTATGTACGTTCTAAACCAAAAGATCACGGATTGGAGAATCTTATCGAAGGAGAACTTCGTCCGGGAATGAAAGTTGTAGTTATTGAAGACCTTATTTCAACAGGCGGAAGCAGCTTAAAAGCTGTTGAGGCATTACGTGCAAACGGTTGTGAAGTTATCGGTATGGTAGCATCATTTACTTATGGTTTTGCTGTTTCTGTTGAAGCTTTCAAAAAAGCCAACGTTGAATTAGTAACTCTCACTAATTACGAAGCTGTATTAAAAGCTGCTCTTGAAACAGAATATATTGCAGAAGAAGATATTGAAGTACTTCAAGCCTGGAGAAAAGACCCAGCCAATTGGAATGTAAAATAACTCAACCTTAATTATAAACAAAAGGCTGTGTCAAAAGACTATAGAGACTTAGATTGATTACATATTAACATGTATCAGTCTGTATATTAAGTCCCACTTTTGACGCAGTCTTTTTTATTACATATTTGCAATATGACCCAATTTGAAAGCGGAATCAAAATGATTCCTTATAGCCAAGAAAAAGTATATGCCAAACTTTCTGATTTAAGTAATCTGGAAGCTGTAAAAGACAAAATACCTACAGATAAGGTACAAGATCTGCAATTTGATGCTGATTCCGTAAGTTTCAGTGTTTCTCCGGTAGGCCGACTGGCACTGCGTATTGTCGACAGAGAGCCATTAAAATGCATTAAGTTTGAAGCTGCCAATTCTCCTATTCCTTTCAATTTATGGATTCAAATTCTTCCCGTAACAGAGAATGAATGCAAGATGAAACTCACCATAAAGGCAGAAATCAATATGTTTTTAAAAGGAATGGTTTCAAAACCTATGCAAGATGGTATTGAAAAATTGGCAGATATGTTGGCTATGATACCATACTAACATCTTCATCTACGCCATATAATACAACTATTAACGAATTCATTATATATAGGAACATGACAACTCAAAAACTTTGGGAGAAAAATTTTGAAGTAAATAAAGAAATAGAACGTTTCACTGTAGGACGTGATCGTGAGCTTGATTTATATCTTGCCAAATACGACATTATGGGTTCTATGGCTCATATAACAATGCTCGAAAGCATTGGATTACTCACAAAAAGTGAACTCAATATTTTGCTTCAGGAATTGAAAAGTATCTATTCTATCGCTGAACAAGGACTGTTTACCATAGAAGATGGAGTAGAAGACGTCCATTCACAAGTAGAACTGATGCTTACCCGTAAACTAGGAGATATCGGAAAGAAAATACACAGTGGACGTTCTCGCAACGATCAGGTCTTACTTGATTTAAAGCTTTTCACACGAGATCAGATAAAGGATATTGCCCAACTCTGCGAAGCTTTTTTCCATACCTTGCAAGAGCAAAGTGAACGCTACAAAAATGTGTTAATGCCCGGATACACTCATTTGCAAATAGCCATGCCGTCTTCTTTCGGATTATGGTTTGGAGCATATGCTGAAAGTCTGGTCGATGACATGATTCTGCTTCAGGCAGCTTTTCGGATATGTAACCGCAATCCACTGGGTTCAGCAGCCGGATACGGTTCATCTTTCCCGTTAAACCGCACCATGACTACTAAGCTTCTAGGATTTGATACACTTAACTATAATGTAGTATATGCTCAGATGGGACGTGGAAAAACCGAACGCAATGTAGCTTTTGCTTTGGCAAGTATTGCCGGAACTCTTTCCAAACTGGCATTCGACGCTTGCATGTTCAATAGTCAGAATTTCGGATTTGTAAAATTACCCAATGAATGTACTACAGGTTCGAGCATCATGCCTCACAAAAAGAATCCGGATGTTTTTGAACTGATACGCGCCAAATGCAATAAGTTGCAGTCACTTCCAGGACAAATCATGATGATTGCAAACAATCTTCCATCCGGATATTTCCGCGATCTGCAAATCATCAAGGAAGTATTCCTTCCGGCCTTTGACGAGTTAAAAGACTGTCTGCGGATGGCTAATTATATTATAGAACGCATTGAAGTAAACAAGCATATCTTGGATGACGAAAAATATACTCCTATATTCAGTGTAGAGAAAGTTAACCAGCTTGCAGCCTCAGGAGTACCATTCCGTGATGCCTATAAACAGGTAGGGTTGGAAATCGAAGCCGGAAAGTTCAGCACAAACAAAAAGGTATGCCACACACACGAGGGAAGTATCGGCAATCTATGTACTGAAGAAATAGCTTTGCAAATGCAAAACATCATCCAACAGTTCAACTTTACATTGATAGAGGAAGCCGAAAACAAGTTATTAAATCGTTCCTAATCATATAATCGAAGCATGTTTCTGTAATCAATGAAAACATGCTTCGATTTTAAATAAGAAAAAGCTTCATTTATAAGAGAGACAGCACACAATTCTTTATAATAAAGGCATCCTATCAATCTGCCAAAATTCAAAGCCCAAGACAAAAAAAACGTTCATATTTTTGCAGATTTAAAAAATTACTATACCTTTGCACAGCATTCAACAAATGATGCATCCTTTAATATTCAAATGCGGAAATAGCTCAGTTGGTAGAGCATAACCTTGCCAAGGTTAGGGTCGCGAGTTCGAGTCTCGTTTTCCGCTCCAAGGATGCTCGGATGGTGGAATCGGTAGACACGAGGGACTTAAAATCCCTTGGCTATTGCAGCTGTGCGGGTTCAAGTCCCGCTCCGAGTACTAAGAATGCCTTGTAATCGCTTGATTATGAGGCTTTTTTATTTTTATAGGTAGCCAAAGGGTAGCCAAAAACGACAACACCCCCACTTTTAGGACTTATATATAGTTGAGGCTTCCAGATACAACAAACGGGCAAAGCCTTTGTAGCTCCACCCGTTTTTGCCAATATGCCATCTATAGCACATTTGTCTATTCCTGCCTTTGCAGTTCTTTTTGTCGTCCATCCAAAATATAATTTGCCATTTCTACAAGCAAATCGGTTGGGACACATGACAAATCAAATTCATTATCCGCTTTTATTTCATCCTCAACAGTCACTTGCCTTATTTCCATTTCTGTTTTTTGCTTAGATACTACATACTGCATAAGTTTTTCAAGCATTAACAAGCGGTCTTTGGGTGATAACGCTTTCAAATCACGTTCCATTTGCCGCCTATTTTTGTCTATCACTTGGGAAATCCAATCTTTCACGCTTGCCGTTACTCTGTTGGGTGTGCCTTTTGCCCTGCCACCCAACCGCCCTTTGCCGTCATTTTTCTGTCTTGCCATATACTATAACAAACTACTTTAGTTTTACACTCGGTTACTAAATCGGTAACAGAATACAGCTTAATATAGAGTGATTTTGTGGATTATCGGTAATACTTCACCGCCTCGCTCACTTTCTTATCAAGTTCCTGTATTGCCTCGTTTGGCACGGTTAAACCATCCCTTATTTTACAAACCTCGTTAATAGCTTTTCTAAGGTCAAAGGCTTGTTTTTTGGATAGCTCACCCCGCTTCTGGGCTTCATTGATTTGCTCTATCATTTGGAGTTGCCCGCCTGCTTTTTCAATCAGAGAAAGCACACCCATCTTATAAAGCTGCTGTTTGGTTCTCATCGCTTGAAAATTTAGTGATACATCGTTTATCTTCTGGATAGCCTTGTAAGCCTCTTTCCATCGGTTCAGCAAGCTAATATAAAAAGCCTCATCATAAAGCATCGCCCCTGTAACCTCGCTAACCTTAAACTGTGAGGCTATTCTATTTGTGTACCGCTGTTCATATCTTAGTACATTCCTGCCCTCGTACAGTTCTGGTATCGGTTCTCTGTGGTTCTTTTGCTCTCGGTTCTTATCATAGAAGCAAAGCCGCCCGCCTGTCTGGCTGTAATATATGCCGTTTGGCTCTTGCAAGCGGGTTGCATACTTCAATATTCCCAAGTGACTAAGATACACCTCTGGCGGGTGTTTGGTAATGAAGTTCTGGGCTATATCCAGACGGGTAACGGTTGCTTTATTCATTGGCACGTGCAAAGTATCTGATAACTTTTCAATCGCCCGTTGAGTATCACCCCGTCCCATCGTCTGGAAATTGTCACCCAAATGCCATTTACACAAACTCCCATCTTTGATTTTCATCTGGTATCTGTTAAGGCTTATCTTTAGCCCGTTGAGGCTTCCTGTTATCACCGCTTCACCGTTGTAATAGTGCTCTCCTACATTCTCCAGAAAGCAAGGTGTTTCAGCAAGGAAATCCACGCCGCCCGCCTCGCTCTGTAGTAGTCTAAAATTTACTGTGTCATACATAACGGTTACTGATTTGGTAACAGAATACAGCTTAACATAGAGTAATCACGGCTTTTCTGGCTTGGTTACTGATTTGGTAACTTGCCGCCTCAAAGCGTTCATTTCCTCATCCAATCCACCATCAGAAAGGGCGTTGTAAAGCTGGCTTCTGTTATTCCTTTGCCCACGTGCAACAAACAGTTCTATAACCGCTCCTGCCTGTATTCCACCGTTTATAAATTCTGTGTTGTGGTGAACAAACAGAAAAGCGTCTGTTGTCCCTTTCATATCTCCATACCAATAGGGCAAATTCAAATCTGGATTATAGATGCTGCTTATATGTGCCGTTTTGGATAACGCCAAATCAGCCTTTCTTTCCTTGCCTGCTTTGGTGTGTGTATTATCGCCAATATATAGGAACAAATCGCCCGCCTTATTTCCCAATGCTTCCAGCGGGTCATAACTGCCTGTTGATGCTGTGCAATCTATTCTCAATTTGCTTTTCTGATTGGGTAACTTTTCAAAGCGGTAGTAGTCGGTGAGTATCATCTTTCACCTCCTTTCTTCATGCAATAAGCCTGCGCCTGCTGGCTTATCTCGGTGGAAGTAGATACACGGTTACTTTGCAACCATTGTTCAAGCTCCAGACGGTTGAAATAGCACATTTTCCCCATCGGCTTATAGTGGGGTATCTGCTGCTTCATTGTCAGTTTGTAGAGATAGCTTTTAGATACCCCCATATACTTTGCTGCTTCATCGCTTGTTAGCACTTCTTTAGTGCAAAAGATTGTGTTTGCCGTTACAAGGTCGGCTACCTGTTTTAATTCCTCTGCCATATTCTTTTATGTTGAGATTCTGGCTGCTTGAAGCGTTTGCAAGTCCGCCCTTTGCCTTGCCACTTTCAGATAATAGGGCTTGCAATTCTTATCCTATCATCTGAAACACAATGCAAAGTAAATCTATAAAACACAGCAAAGGAAATAATAAAAATAGCCTTTAATTGCCATAATAGATTAGGCAATTAAAAGCTATTATAGTAAACTTAGAAATGCTTATTACTTGTTTTTTAACGCTTGTGTTGCTCCTTTCAACTCATCATCAGAGTATGTGTTTTTACTTAGGCAACTGTTGAAATTCTGTTTGCTTGCAATATAACCAAATTCATTTATAAACTGGGTGTGGGTCGGCTTCTGGATAATTCCTATTTGGATAGCGGCTTTAATGTATAAAATAGCTTGCTTATCTTTTTTGCCGTCAATTAAGCTATGTAATTTCTTTTTTGTGATTTCTTTGTCTTTTACTATTATGCTATCAAAAGGCTTACTTGGTCTTCCTCTTTTCTTTATTTCGTCTGTTGGCTGTTGTGAAATTGGTGAAATGTCGTTCTTTTCTTGCTCTGTTGCTTTGTTCTTATCTTCTTTGTTAAAGACGGTGCTTAACCTCTCCCAAAGGCTTTTTCTTTCGTTCTTTTTCTCTGCTACTATTGATGGAGCATCAGCTACTGCTATTCTGAAATTCACTATATCTTGTATTTCCCAGCCTAAATAAACCCACTTGGAAAAATCTTTTCCAAATTCTTGTTTATTATTATATGGCGTTCCTGCTAAAACCTCTATTATTTTATCTGCTCTTTCTTCTATTGTGCCATCAGTATAAGCATCTATTTCCTTGCCTGTTGTCCAATCTCTGGCTTTACAAGGTATTTCTTTTCCACATTTGAAAAGGCTGTCAAGTATTTCACTCTCTTCTTTTGACGTTATTACGCTATTTTCATTTATCGTTATTTTGTTATGCATAATGTTATAATTTAAGTTCTGGTAAACTATCTATTGCAGCCTGTTTTAGGCTGTCTACTGCTCTTGTGTATTTCTCTGTATGTTGTATGCTACTGTGTCCTAAAAGGCTTGCTACGGTCTTTATGTTAGCCCCGTTGTTCAGTATATTCACTGCAAATGAATGTCGTCCACAATGCCACGTTATATGCTTAGTTATTCCTGCTTTTGCAGTCCAATGCCTTAGAGCTTTTAAGCACATTTCTTGGCTTGGCAGTTTGAATATCTTTTCATCTGGGCTATCTGTTGAGGCTGTACCTACCAAAGCCAATAAGCCATCGTTTAGGGGGATATTTACATAGCTTTTACTGCTGTGTCCCTGTGTTTTCTTCTGGTTGAACGTTAGCACCTTGTTTGAATAGTCCACGTTGGCAAATGTCAAATCTTTAATATCACAAAACCTAATGCCTGTGTATAGGGTAAAGATAAAAGCCCGCCTTGTTTCTTGGTTCTGCCCTTTGTAGGTGGTGGCTATGAGCTGCTGCATCTCCTCTATTGAAAGAATGTCTTTCTTTAGTGCTTCCTCATCAGCCTTGCAAACTATATCCTCACATGGATTTTTTCTTAGAATGTCTTTCTTTACAGCTGCTTTGACTATCTTTTTCCATCGCTTCCAGTGTGTCAAAGCTCCCTCTCCCTTGCTGATACTTTGCAAATATTCTACAAAGTGTTCCATCATGTCGGGTGTTATCTTTTCTGGAGAAATGTTGTTTTTGTATAGCGGGTATTCTAAAGCAATGAAATCAGTAAATCGTTTTTGGGCTGCTTTTATCATACGTTTATCCCCTTTGGTGTATTCATCATAGTAGGCTTGGATAAAATCAAAGAAATTTACTTCTTTAGCTTTCAGTCTGTAGCCCAATGTGCCGTCTTTCAGTTCTTGTTCCCGTTCATGTCTAATCTCTTTTGCAAGCTGTAGCGTTTCTTTGTTCTGCTGTCTTTCAAGTGGAGTTCTGGGAGCTTGCCAAAGATATAATTTCAAAGCCTCCCTTTTGCGCTCTTTTCTCGCTACTTCTCTGTCTTTAGCCTCATCATAGACCATCCTATAACCTAAATAGTAGTCTAAGAAAAGACTTTCCCTGCCATCTGATAAAATCTTAGCCCCTAACTTTGGGTTATCTGTATCATCTGTGCTAATGATATAAGTATTATCAGACCTTATTTCTTTCTTTGCTGCCATAACTTATTTGCCTTTTATTTCCTTTGTTTGCAAATATAGTTATTTGTTCTTTTCTGGGTAGCCAAAGGGTAGCCAAAAACAACAAAACATATCTCTTTTTATGAAATCAAGTGAAAATGTAGTTTTCTAAATAGTATTGTAAATCAGTCGTTTGTATTCTATTGTTATTCTTTTGTTTTCTTTTGAAATGTGGGTGCTGTACCCGCTCCGAGTACGATATGCTTTATGTAACTCCTTGTAAGATAACAACTTGCAAGGAGTTTTTCTTTATATACATAAACATAGCATAAACAAAGTTGCTTTTGGCTGTTTATGTGGCAATAAAAAAGCCATCCTACAATGTGAAGATGGCTTCTCTATGCTGATATGTTGTATTTGCTTTTATATATGCTGCAATTTTCAACTATTAGGGGGTGGGGCGTACCCTATACCCCTTTGGGGAAGAAATTGCCTAAAAAGGCTGGATATAAAAGTGGATTTTTTATTTTTTGTATTGGCTGAATTATAGATGCTTTAAATAAAGGCTTTATAAATCGTCTGGCCATCCATTTTCAAAATCGTATTTTGTTATTGTTCCATCTCCATCTATTTCTTGAGTGTAAGTATAGGGTTTCCTATATACATAGTACCATGAATATGATTTAATTACTTTTTCTTTTTTTGTTGTTTTATGAATCCCTCGACATTCATATTTTGCGAATGTGTCGGTAAGGTATTGTACGCCTATATAGGTTATATCATAATATTTGTTTAAACCATACATGCCTGGCCCATGCTCAACTCCAATTTGGGACGGTGATATGGTCTCTTCACTTTTAGTGAGGCTGATTTGTATTGTTTCTTTGTTTTCGCTATTAAATAGGAAAATGTCACCTTTAATGTTTATGGTATTTTGTGACAATTCAATTTTAATCTTATCAGTTTTATTAGTATATGAATTATTTAATGTAGCTACATTGTCCTTAATATTATAAGTTCCACTGCCCATTAAATGGTCATTCAAACAAAATGTGTATTTTCCTCCTTCTGTAAAAGAAATAAAGTATTCATCATTTGATAATGATGTCCATACACCACTTAAATCAGAATTATCAAGTATTATGTTATCTTCATTGTCAGTTGTTTCTATAATTTCTTCTTGTTTACTACAAGCTGAAAATAGAATTAAAATTGAAATGTAAAATAGTTTTTTCATTCCAACGATTATATTTTTGTTTATTGCGTTATATACATTCATCGTTTATTCATTGTTAAATATTTGTTTATATACATTTCTAATAGCAATACTTTTGAGTATGGCTTTATCGTCTTCTTTGTTTTTTTCAAACTCTTCCTCAAAATCATTTAAGTCTCCGTATGTGCTTCCATACTTAGTATATCTATTAGGGTATTCAAGTATTTTATTTAATTTATATAAATATCTATGTCTAAAATTACCTGAGTAATCGGAGTTCCTAATAGTTTCTATGATTGAATTATATTCACTATACAGGCTCTTATATTCCCTATCAATCGCTTCTTCTAAATCCTTCTTCATTTCCATTTCTCTCATTTCTTCTGTTCTTTTCTTGTCGTAAATGTTGTATGAAATAATGGAGATAATTAAAAGGGCAGAGGCAATTATAATGTATTTTTTTAGGGTCTTTACTTTTATTTCCATTGTTATCTCTTAGAAAAAGTTCTTCCTATGATTATAGAACAAGAGCCAAGTACAATCCATATAAGACTTTTTATCATAACAGCTGCTGAACGAGATGCTGATATTATGTAATTGTAAGCATCACCTCCAACATACTTTTTCTCATCAAAATCAAACACTCCATAAGAGCCACATTCTAAATCGTTACTATAATAGTTAAAGCCTATTAATAAGAATATTATTCCAATAATGTAAAGTCCAACTTCCATTACTTTAGTAAAGGTTACATTTACTTTTTTTTCTTCTGCATTTTCCATTTTTCTAATTCTTCTAATTAAACATTATCTATATAAAAATAAAAAGCGTGAGCAAATACTATGCTACGCTGATAGGTATCGCCAAACACCCAGACCCATAACAAGTACGCCCACGCATATCGTGAGCATTTACTTATTGTTAGTTGGGTCTTCGATTAAATTGGCGATTTTATCAGCCCAAAACAATAGCAAATGCTAAAGTTCAATAGTATGTCTTGAAATAGCATTACTGCTAAATCGCTACAAAGGTATAAATTAATTATATATCTATAATAAAGTTCTTATAATTAAAT
>CALUJE010000032.1 GCA_944320885.1 uncultured Phocaeicola sp. | reverse complement strand
CCCTGACCGCCTGCTATGCCACGGGCAGCGTGACCGGTAGCGGAAGCGGCACCATCTATGTAGGCGGCGTAACGGGACACAACTCCGGCACCCTGACTGCCTGTTACCATGCCAATGGGACTGTCAGCGGCCCGGCCGGAACCACAGGCGGCGTAACGGGACGGAACTATAAATCTTTCGATGACCCTGTCATTACCGCCTGCTACTGGGGAAGCAATCCCGACGCAAGCATCGGTTACAATCAGGCAGGCACCACCTTCGAAACCACCAAAGTGACGGACGGCGACTGGCAGAATGCCGTTACACAGATGAACGCCGCCCTGAGCGGTAAAGGCTGGCAGTACGAACTCAAAGACGGCAACCGCCTGCCTGCCTTGAAGAAGGAACAGTAAACCGTCGGGCGGGAAAAGTTCCGCCCGCAGTTCGAGATAAATAAAAATTATTGTCAAACCACCGAATGTCGGGAGGCCCGAATGGAAGGGCTTTTGAGGGGCAAGCCAAAGGCGCCACCTTTGATAACCAAAGACGCCACCTTTGGCAGTCTAAGGCGCCACCTTTGACAGGCTCAACCGCCGCCCTATCCGGACAGCCTCCGGCAACAGGTATAAAATTCATTACAATATGGCATACTTCAAAAAGCAACAACTCAAGAGCAACGGGAAATGGTATCCCAAGTCTGTAACCATCGGCCGCCCCGTCGATACCGACACCGTGGCCAAGAAACTGGCCGACCTGTCGTCGCTCAGCGTGGGCGACGTGCTGTCCGTACTCAAGCTGCTGGGCGGCGTGATGGGCGACTACATGAACAACGGCCGCTCGGTGAAGCTCGACGGCGTGGGCACCTTCTACTACACCGCCAACGCCGAAGGCCAGGGCGTGGACTCGCCCGACAAGGTGGGCGCGCAGCAGATAAAGGGCACGCGCGTGCGCTTCATCCCCGAGACCTCGCGCGACAGCAGCAACAAGGTGACCACCCGCAGCCTGGTGAGCAGCGACATCTTCTGGGAACTGCTTGACGACGAAATCCCCGCACACACCGTGCCCGACGGTGAAGACGGCGGTGAGGAGCCCGGCGGCGAGCAAGGTGGCGGCGGACTGTAAAACGACGTACCGTCACGCACGGACAATCTGCCGGCGACACAGGCCGTACCGGCAGATACCGCAAAGTGAGATATGAGAACAAAAAAAGCAAGGAGCCTCCGGCAGACTTTACCCTGCCGGGGGCTTCGTGCTTCAGGCGATACAGGAAGAAAGTTGAGAAATCATGAATGCCAAAGAAAACGAAAAAATATAACCTGACAGGGTTATGTCTGATTAATAAGTTTTATATTTGCATATACCACATACCAAATTGTAATTTTATGAATTTTGAACAGCTGTGTTTTACAACGTTTTGTGTCGGCAGTCTGGCTGATGCTCTGAAAATGAGTGCAGGTAAAGTATATGGTATGCTGCGCTCGTCCGGTATTCTCACCGGATATCTGTTGCCGGGATATGAGGTGCTGCATACATTCAGTAAAGAATATATTGTGGACGACTTGATTTCGTACATGAAAGAGAAAGGAGTATTGGAATGAGACTGTATCATGCTTCGGACAGAGTGATAGAAAATCCGGATGTATATCATTCACGTGAACATCTGGATTTTGGAAAATATTAAATCAAGATGTGCTTCTACAGCATTTGCATTTTGTAGGAGCGGAAGAAATAAAAGCAGAAGGAGGTGAACATGTTGGCTGATAAAATAATCTTGCAGATGAAGTATGCGCGCATTGTCCGCTTGTTTGCTGACAAATTGCAGATTAAATACGAAGATGCGCTTGCCTTCTTTTACGATTCTGATACTTATAAACTTATCAGCAATGGAGTGGCAGACATGCATTGCCTTAGCGATGAATATCTTGCCGATGAACTGCTGATGGAATGGAAAGAACACCCGACAGACAATTTATAATTTTAAGATAACAGACACACAAAAAATGAGAAAACCATTATCACGCGCACAGTCGGTCTGTCTGCTCCTGCTATGGGCCGCACTTTGCTTTATCGTACTGACTTCAAACATAAAAATAGACGGACCGCTTATCCTGTCACTGCTTATCTCGGCCGCACTGGTTGTGATTCCAATCGTGAAGAGCTTTAAGAGGTAAAGGAGGGAGGGAGTTATAAGGAGTTATAAGGAGTTATAAGGAGTTAT
This sequence comes from uncultured Phocaeicola sp., assembly GCA_944320885.1. Classification (GTDB taxonomy): domain Bacteria; phylum Bacteroidota; class Bacteroidia; order Bacteroidales; family Bacteroidaceae; genus Phocaeicola_A. The sequence continues at coordinate 29,379 of CALUJE010000032.1, read as the reverse complement.
CGTCTGCCGGAGCAGACTCCGGAGTTAAAGGCCGATAGCTTTGTCTGGTATTGGCTTTTAACTCCCAAGCCAGTCTTGACTGGCGATAACTCCCTCTAACTCCCTCTAACTCCTTATAAATCCCCATAACTCCTCCCCTGCCTCCAATTCCAGTGCAGAAAATGCCCGCAGCATATCCAATAAGCGAACAATTCTTAGTATCTTCGCACATCTAAAAAAAGCAATGATAACCCTATGAAACTAAATGTTTTATTTGCCTCTTCGGCAATTCTGTTATGCACCTCTTCGTGCGTAACCCAAAAGAAATATACAGAAGCAGAAAACGGAAGACTGGCAGCCATTGCCCGCGCCGAACAACTGAACAGTGAACTGAACCTGGCCCGAAGCACCAACGAACGCCTCTCGGCCGAACTGACCGCCCTGCGAAACGATACCATCCGTCTGGGAAACAGCATACGTACCTATCAGCAGATGCTGGCCGGCAACGTCAATTCACAGGAGAAGCTGGAGAACATGCTGAACAAGAAAATGCAGCAGCTGGCCGAAAGGGAGAATACCATCAACGAACTGCAACAGATGATTGACACGCAACAGGAGAAAGTAAGAACCCTGCTCGACAACGTAAAAAATGCCCTGCTCGGATTTAACAGCGACGAGCTGACCGTAAGGGAAGAAAACGGCAAGGTATACGTGGCCATGTCGGACAAGCTGCTCTTCGAATCGGGCAGCGCCAAGGTGGACAAGCGCGGAAAAGAGGCTCTGGCCAAACTGGCAGAGGTGCTGAACGCGCAGACCAACATCGACGTGTACATTGAAGGACATACCGACAGCAAGCCCATACACACCGCCCAGTTTAAGGACAACTGGGACCTGAGCGTAATCAGAGCCACTTCCGTAGTGCGTATCCTGACGGAAGAATATCACGTAAGCCCTCTGCAGATACAACCTTGCGGACGCGGAGAGTACATGCCTCTGGCCGACAATGACAGCGCCGAAGGACGCGCACGCAACAGACGTACGGAAATTATCATGGCTCCCAAACTTGACGAGCTTTACAAAATGCTTCAAACCAACTGATTCCTCATTTAAGGTATGATAAATGAACTGAAAAAAAAACTGAACCAGCTGTACTTCAAGGATACTTCCTTCGTCGACCTGATGACCAAGCGAATATTCAACGTACTGCTGGTGGCCAACCCGTATGATGCCTTCATGCTTGAGGATGACGGACGCATAGATGAAAAGATATTCAACGAATACATGAATCTGAGCCTCCGCTATCCGCCGCGCTTCACACAGGTATCTACCATGGAAGAAGCATGGCAGAAACTGGCAAAAATGAATTTCGACCTGGTGATCTGCATGCCGGGAACCGACAACAGCGATGCTTTCGACATAGCCCACAGCATAAAAGAACGTTACAACAACATCCCGCTCGTGGTGCTGACCCCGTTCTCTCACGGCATAACCGCCCGAATGGAGCATGAAGACCTGAGCATCTTCGAATACGTGTTCTGCTGGCTGGGCAATACAGACCTGCTGCTGTCTATCATCAAGCTGATAGAAGACAAGATGAATCTGGAACACGACGTGAAGGAAGTGGGTGTGCAGATGATTCTGCTGGTAGAAGACTCCATACGCTTTTATTCTTCGGTCTTGCCCAACATCTACCGCTTCGTCTTGAAACAGAGTAAGGAATTTGCCACCGAGGCCCTGAATGCGCACCAAAGTACCCTGCGCATGCGCGGACGTCCCAAAATAGTACTGGCACGCACGTACGAAGAGGCTATGGAACTGTATAATACTTACAGCAACAATATTCTTGGCGTGATTTCCGACGCGTCTTTCCCACGAAACGGAGAGAAAGACCCGCAGGCCGGAGCCAGACTTCTCACGGAAATACGTGCACGAGACCCGTACTTGCCGTTAATCATGGAATCGTCTGAAACATCCAACCGTGAATTCGCACTACGCTGCGGAGCCAGCTTCATCGACAAGAATTCAAAGAAAATGAATATTGACCTGCGCGAAGCCGTCTCTGCCGATTTCGGATTTGGAGACTTTGTATTCAGAGACCCCGAGACAATGAAAGAAATAGCACGGGTACGCAATCTGAAAGAGCTTCAGAATATTATTTTCTCCATTCCTCAAGAAGCGCTTCTGTATCACATAAGACGGAATCACGTATCACGCTGGCTATACTCCAGAGCCATGTTCCCCGTGGCTGAGTTCCTGAAGAGCGTCACCTGGGAATCTTATCAGGATGTGGATGTGCACAGACAAATCATATTCGATGCCATCGTCAAGTATCGTAAGATGAAAAACCGGGGAGTGGTGGCTGAATTCCTGCGTGACCGTTTCGACCGCTACTCCAATTTTGCACGCATCGGCGAAGGCTCCCTGGGCGGAAAAGGACGTGGTCTGGCATTTATAGACAACCTGGTGAAACGTCACAGTGAATTCGAATCGTTTGAAACAGCTACGGTAACAATCCCCAAGACGGTGGTGCTGTGTACGGATATCTTTGACGAATTCATGGATACAAACAATCTGTATCAGGTGGCCTTGAGCGATGTACCGGATGATGTCATCTTACGGTATTTCCTGCGCGCCAAACTGCCGGACAGACTGGTTGAAGATTTCTTTGCATTCATTGACGCGGTCAAGTCGCCCATCGCCATACGTTCATCCAGCTTGCTGGAAGATTCGCACTATCAGCCTTTTGCCGGAATCTACTCTACTTACATGATTCCGTATGTTAGTGACAAATATGAAATGCTGCGCATGCTGAGCGATGCCATCAAAGGTGTATATGCATCGGTTTATTACAAAGACAGCAAGGCTTACATGCAAGCCACCCAAAATGTCATCGACCAGGAAAAAATGGCGGTTATCTTGCAGGAGGTGGTAGGAACACAGTATGGCAACCGTTTCTATCCTACGATATCGGGTGTAGCACGCTCGCTGAACTACTATCCGATAGGAGAAGAAAAGGCGGAAGAAGGTATCGTAAACCTGGCCGTAGGACTGGGTAAATATATCGTCGACGGAGGACTGACATTGCGTGTATGCCCCTATCACCCCAACAAGGTTTTGCAAACCAGTGAGATGGAAATGGCCTTGCGCGAGACGCAGACGCAATTCTATGCACTCGACATGACTAACGCCGGAGAAAACTTCTCGGTGGATGACGGATTCAATATCCTGAAACTTCATGTAAAGGAAGCCGAAAAAGACGGAGCGCTGAATTATATAGCCTCGACATACGATCCGTATGACATGGTAATACGCGACGGTATTTATCCGGGTGGACGGAAGGTCATTACGTTTGCCAACATTCTGCAACACGATGTATTTCCTCTTGCCAATATTCTGCGTCTGGCACAGCACTACGGACAGGAAGAAATGCGCCGACCGGTAGAGATTGAATTTGCCGTAAAACTGAATGAAGACAGAACCGGTACTTTCTATCTGTTGCAGATACGCCCGATTGTAGACTGTAAGAAGATTCTGGAAGAAGACCTGACGAAGATTCCAGACGAAGATACGATTATCCGTTCAAACAATTCCTTAGGTCATGGAATCATGGACGAAATACAGGATATCATCTATGTCAAGACAGACAACTATCTGGCTTCGAACAATCAACTTATAGCCTATGAGATAGAGAAGCTGAACGATGAATTCCTGAAGGAAAACAAGAACTACATATTAATCGGACCGGGCAGATGGGGAAGCAGTGATTCATGGCTCGGAATACCTGTAAAGTGGCCGCATATCTCTGCCGCAAGAATTATTGTTGAAGCAGGACTGACCAACTATCGGGTTGACCCCAGTCAGGGCACTCATTTCTTCCAGAACCTGACTTCATTTGGTGTAGGCTATTTCACTGTCAACGCTTACAGAAAAGACGGAATATATAATCAGGAGTATCTGAACTCATTACCGGCAGTTCATGAAACCCAATATCTCCGTCATGTAGATTTTGACAAGCCACTGATTGTAAAAATGGATGGAAAGAAAAATATCGGTGTTGTGATGATGCCTGGAAAAGAATGATTTACGACAGTTCTTTCATAAACAGAGGTTGCTTCCGGCCCATGCGGAAAGCAACCTCTGTCATAAAATCTCTATCGATTGTTTGCTTAGCTATCAATGATATTCATTTATTTATTTGCCTGAATAATATCCAGCACTTCATAAATTCCGGCATATTCTGCAGCAAAACCTTCAGTAGTCGGTCCTAAAACATTTACTTTCAGCTCAACGGAAATCGGCGTATAAGGTTTGGAGTTTTCTCCTACAATAGAATCATACTTGGCTTTCAACTGTCCGGTTCTGTCTTTCACCCAATAGTAAATACTGTCAGAATCGGCTACAAATGAACGGGCTTCATGACCTATCACCAGCTTTCCTTTTACTGTCTGCTGCTTGTCATATGGCTGAATACTCATTTCATCAAAAAGAGGAGCATCCTGTCCTATCTCAACAAAAACAGCACAATCCGGACGCGCATCAAAGACTTCAAAATAACGCATTCCGCTATTTCCAACTCCCCATCCTCCACAGATAGATGGTATCGGCATATGTTTTCCACGACGGGCTATCTCTCCTGCATACTTATCTGTAGGAACCAGAATATATCTTCTTACTCCTTCACGTTTTGACTCTACTTCTTTAAATGCACAAGTTTCTTTTTCTTTCCAAGGTTTAGCCGAAGGTGTACATGGTTCCTTTCTTATAACCGGCATCAGACTTTCAATCTTGCCTCCATCTAAAGGAAGCAATCTAATTACCGCATCAGACAATACTTCTTTTCCATCAGAGTCAACACGGGCAATACGAGCACCGGGCAAAGAAGCATCGGTTACAACACGAGTTTTCCCATTAGTCTGTGCCCAAAAACGGATACCAGCACCATATTTCTCTTCCCATTTAAAACCCTCGTAAGGCTTTCGTGAAGGCTTTTCCGGAAAAACTATCTCTTTATATTCAACAGGTACAACCTCTTCAATGTTTTTCTTATCCTGCGTTCCGCAAGCTGTAAACAACATGAATCCGACAATAAAAATAAACGATTTTCGTCTCATATATGCATTTGTGTTGATCAATAATCATACAAATATAATGGTTTATAAATAGAAACATATTTTTAATATAACACAAATTTCCTTTTTAATAATATTTCAATTCTTAACCATTAAAAAGACCATAATCTTATAAAATTTTAAAAAACAGGACTCGGTACAAATGCAATAATCCGTCGTCAAACAGATGCTGACATCTATCAGCACCTATCTCTTATCTGCCAGTTCTATCACCTCCAAATCCTTGAACGTGCCCTGCTCTATTTCCATACGTACTAACGTGCGAACCTTATGAAAACCATATAATCCGGCAGCTCCCGGATTAATATGCAGAAGTCCCAAAGTCTTGTCATATTTTACTTTTAAAATGTGCGAGTGTCCACTCAAGAACAATTTGGGAGGATTTACAAACAGAGTTCCACGAATGGATGCGTCATAATTTCCCGGATAGCCACCTATATGTTTCATCAGCACATCTACCCCCTCATACGTGAATCTGCTTACCTGCGGGAATCTCATTCTTATATCCTGTCCGTCAATATTGCCGTATACGGCTCTCAACGGACGAAAAGCCGCAAGCTTATCAGCGACGTCCATTGACCCAATGTCACCAATATGCCATATTTCATCACAGTTTTCAAAATATTTCAGGTATTTTTCGTCCCAATAAGCATGAGTATCTGACAAAATTCCAATTCTAGCCATAATTATTATTGTTATATCGGACAAAAGTACTATTTTTGAGGCAAACCAATAAGTTCCAAACATGGAAAATCACTACCGATATTTTAACCGCGACATCAGTTGGCTTTCGTTTAACTATCGTGTATTGCTGGAAGCAGCCGATGAATCACTGCCAGTCTATGAGCGTATCAATTTCATATCAATCTATTCATCCAATCTGGAAGAATTCTTTCAAGTGCGTGTAGCAGACTTGCGTGCCATTGCCAAAGGATATCGGGTAGATGAAAACGGAACGTCTGAAGAAGAAGCTCAGGAAATAATACGCGAAATAACCCAGGAAGTAAACAGACAAATGGAAACGCGTATATCCATATACGAGAACCAGATACTTCCTCTGTTGAGAACCAGCCATATCTATTTTATACAGGACAAACAAGATGTAAGCATTGTGCATCTTCCCTTCATACGGCATTATTTCATCAATGAGATTTTTCCTTATCTGCAACCGGTCCCTGTAAAAAAAGGTTCCATACATTCATTCTTGCGGGATAACTGTCTCTACATGGCTGTAAGGATGACTCCCAAAGAAGAAATATTCAGGGAACAGTATGAATATTATATCATAAAATTACCAAGAAAAAAAATTCCACGATTCATAGAGCTTCCTTCATACAACGGGAATTATTACATTATGTTCATGGAAGATATTATCAAGATGAATATTGAAATCATGTTTCCCGGTTATAAGATTGACAGCCGTTATTGCTTTAAAGTGTCACGTGACGCGGATATCCTGATTGACGACGTTATCAGCACCCGAAACATGGCTCAGGACGTAAAACGAAAAATCAAGCAAAGAAAAAACGGAGCCATCTGCCGGTTTGTATATGACCGGAAAATGCCCGATGACTTTCTTTCGTTTCTGGCTACTGCTTTCGATATCCAGTCTGATGAACTTATTCCCGGTGACAAGCATCTGAATCTTGAGGACTTAAACAAGCTACCTAATCCTTGTCCGCACCTGAAAAACAATAATAAGCCTCATCCGATAACAATCAAAAAGCTGGAAAAGGAAAAATCAGTCTTCCAATATATCGCACAACATGATTTATTGCTGTTTTATCCTTATCAGTCTTTTGAACATTTTATACACTTTCTGCAAGAAGCCATACACGATCCTTTCTGTACGGAAATCATGATAACCCAATACAGAGTAGCAGAAAATTCGGCCATCATCAGTTCACTGATAGCTGCCGCACACAATGGAAAAAAAGTTACGGTATTTGTAGAGCTGAAGGCGCGCTTTGATGAAGAAAACAATCTGGCTACATCTGAAATGATGAAAGCTGCCGGTATCAACATCATTTACAGCATACCGGGTCTGAAAGTACATTCAAAGGTGGTACTCATATTGCGCCGTGACAAAGGAAACAACCTGATGCAAAGTTATGCATGTATCAGTACGGGTAACTTTAACGAACAAACAGCCCGGATATATGCCGATATTTGCCTTTTCACAGCCAATAATGAAATAGTCAGCGACCTGCATACGTTATTCCGCCTTCTGCAAAAAGAGGAGGTAAAACCCGAATTCAAACAGTTGCTCATCAGCCAGTTCAATCTGGTACCCCAACTGAAGGCTCTCATCGAACATGAGATAGAACTGGCGCGTTCAGGAAAAGAAGGAAAAATTATTCTGAAGATGAATGCACTGCAGGAAACAGGTATGATCAATGAACTCTACAGAGCATCAGAAGCCGGAGTTAAAATAGATTTGATTGTAAGAGGTATATGCTGCCTCATCCCCAATCAGCCATACAGCAAAAACATACGCATTACACGCATTGTAGACAGTTTTCTGGAACATGCACGTGTATGGTATTTCGGCAACGGACAGAATCCGCGCATCTTTATCGGTTCACCTGACTGGATGTACCGGAATCTGTTCAAACGTATAGAAACCGTATGCCCTGTAAATGACCCTTTACTGAAACTCGAGCTTGAAGATATGCTAAACATCCAGCTCAAAGGAAACTGGAAAACATGTTGGGTTGACGAACAGTTACGCAATTGTCCGAAAGGAAAAAACAATATTGTAAACATCCGTCCACAGTACGCGTTTTACGATTATCTGAAAAAACAGAATGAAGAAAAACCTGTCTAGCCTTTAAAGGATGTGGATTTCAGATTTATAACTTATAAAAAAAATATTCAAGGATATGATTTTTTCCGTCATAACTTATAAAAAGATAAATCATAAGTTATCAAAAATAAATTTATATCCTTGAATATTTTTTTTATAACCGTTACTTCAAATTTTTCCCGTCAGAAAAAGCATTTCCTACCTTCTCTCCTATTATCAGATAATGATGGTTTACAGGGTCGTAAGTTATTGGTTTCAACTTTGCAGGGTCTATTTTCCCATGCTCGTCGAGCACAGCCTCATCAGCCGAAACGTTTACGATACGTCCCACCATGTAACAGGTCTCTGCATCGTATGAAACGAGCTCACATTCCAATGTCATCGGCAATTCCCGGATAAGGGGAGCATTGACCACCTCTGACTTAACTGCATGAAAGCCTGCTTTCGCAAATTTGTCCGGCTCCTTATTGCCTGAAACAAGCCCCACATAATCACAAGCCTCTATACAGTCGGCAGTAGCCATACTTACTGTAAAAGCTTTTGTAGCCAGAATATTCTGTGTAGTCTTATGTCCTTCAGACAAACATATTCCTACCATGTTGTCCGTATGAATACCTCCCCATGCCGCATTCATGGCATTCGGTTTTCCTTCTGCATCATATGCAGCCACAATCAGTACCGGCATCGGATACATCCATGTCTTAACGCCAAAATTCTTTCTCATGACATTCTTTTTTAATATGTTGTTATAATAATTCAGACAGTGTAATCACTAGCTATTCTTTATAGCTACCTTGATGACTCCATCCAGATGATTCTCAAATATGCGATAAGCTTCCTCTATCTCACTGAGCGGAAAAGAATGTGTAATGAGAGGAGTCGTATCTATCCGGCCGTCGGCTATAAGACGAAGAATTTCTTCACAGTCGCATCCGTCTACACCTCCGGTCTTAAATGTAAGATTCTTGCCATACATGTCGGGCAAAGGCAATACCTGTGCCTGCTCGTAAAGAGCCACTACCGTAACAACTGCGTTCGGACGTGCACATTCCCATGCCATACGGAATGTATCATCGACTCCGGCTACCTCTATTACTACATCTGCTCCCCCATGAGCACTGTTTTTACGCACAAACTCCTTACACTCGTCAGGCCTTGTAATCAAAACATCCGGGTAATGCTCCCGTATAAAACGAATGCGTTCTTCAGATTTCTCACAAACAATTATATGACGCGGATGTTTCAGCATCACACACAACAAGGTACAAATCCCCGTCGGACCGGCTCCTATGATGAGTACGGTATCGTCTTGCTTTATTTCAGAAATCCGTGCAGCCCAAAAACCCGTAGCCAAGATATCGCCTACAAAAAGTGCCTGTTCATCGCTCACTCCTTCAGGAATCCGATTCAATCCCTGATTGGCATGAGGCACACGTACGTATTCGGCCTGTCCTCCGTCAATCCGGCATCCCAACGCCCATCCTCCATCGGGGTCTTCACAGTTGTTTACATATCCGTTCTTGCAAAAGAAACATTCGCCACAAAATGTTTCCACATTCACCGTCACACGGTCACCGGGTTGAACAGCCGTTACATCTTTTCCTACCTGTTCTACAATTCCCACCATCTCATGGCCCACCGTAATCCCCGGTACGGCACGCGGAACACTTCCATGCTTTATATGTAAATCACTCGTACAGATACTTCCCAACGTTACACGCACCAATGCATCGTGCGAGTCTTTCAATACAGGAACAGGCTTTTCCTGCAAAGCAAACCGTCCCGGTCCAACATAAGTATATGCCAACATATATTTTTAAATTATACAGTCTACATTGTTTTATTCAATTACTTCAATCAAAAAGCTGACAGGCCGAAAACCATCGTTGCATGAAATCATGGCCGAATGCTTGTTTTTCATCCAGCCATCGTACAAATCATGCGCACCATACGCTAATGCCATGACAAAAGGCGACATGCTCTGCCACGCACTCTCACACATTCCGTCCGGCTTTTCCCATCCATTGGAAATGAACGTCTGTCCTTCTTCCAAGTCACAGGCATGCTCTATGGGATTCTCATATTTCTCCATCAAATCCTTGTAACAAGCCTTACGCATTACTGTTATTCTTATCTTTTTCATAAGCAGTATTATCCATTCATCATTCACGATTTCTTAATTCCCAAAAAGCCACAGCCGAAGCCGAGGCCACATTGAGCGAATCTACTCTATGTGCCATGGGAATACGAACCACATAATCCGCTTCGGCAATCGCCTTAGAAGGAAGGCCGTCTCCTTCCGTTCCCATGACAATGGCTAGACGGGGTTCTGATTTCAGCACAGGATTATCAAGAGAAATGGACTGGTCGGTCAGGGCCATGGCAGCAGTACGGAAGCCTAATCTGCGAAGTTCCGTCAATGGAGCCTCCATCCACGTCCAGGGGACCAGAAATACAGTTCCCATCGATACCCTGACAGCACGCCTGTTCAAAGGATCGCACGAATCAGGAGTAAGCAGCACAGCATCTATTCCCAAGGCCGCAGCCGCACGAAATATGGCGCCGATATTGGTAGTGTCTACTACTCCATGAATAACTACTATCCTGCGCGCATTACAGCACACGTCTTCTACTGCCGGTATTGCCGGACGTCGCATGGCGCAAAGCACTCCTCTTGTCAAAGTATAGCCGGTAATCTGCGCAAGCAGTTCACGTTCGCCGGTATATACCGGAACATTGTCCAGACGAGCTATAATATCAGCAGCATCCCCCACTATATGTTTTCGTTCACAAAGCAAGGCAAGGGGTTCATATCCGGCATTCAATGCCACACGAATCACCTTGGGACTTTCGGCTATGAAAATACCTTTTTCCGCATTTACGCGGTTACGCAACTGAGCCTCCGTCAGTGTACAGAACATCTCCACACCGGGAGTATCAAGCGAAGTTATTTCGACAACATGCATAATCTACAACTGAAATATATCATTCATATAAAAATACCACAAATGAAATAAGCCTTCCAGAAAACAGCTGCCCCATATTTTTATTCGGGTTTATATCTCTTTTCAAAATTCACGCTTTCCGTCTTACTACAAGCAATCCAAACAAAGGAACGTAATATAAAATCCAACCTGTTATCTTCATAACGGAAGAATCAATATCCATATACACATCGATATCGGAATAGTTCCAGATGGCCAGCAACTGGGACACAATCATTACATATATAAAATAGCCTGTCAATTGAGCAGGAACGGCAATTGCCCCTTTCACAACATCTGTCAGTCCTTGGTAGACGCCCGAAGCCAAACCATAAATACCACCCCAGACAGTGCAGCCAACAAATATCAGGAAAGGCAAGGCTGACAGAAACGGAGAGCGCTCCAGTCCGCCTGTAATGCTTAACAGTATTTCATAACGGGAAAAGGTCAGCACTAAAACTATTCCTACATATACAATAAAAAAGAATGTTGCCAACAAAAAGGCCTGAAGTCTCTTCCCGGACAGACCCAAAAAGGCATAAGACTTCCTTTTCCGCAAAGAAAAACATCTGAAAAAACCGGAAGCTTTTAAAATACTGAACCCGGTCAGTAATATAAAGAGTGAAATAAAAGGAGACGCTTCTACATTATTCACAATATTTTTCAGTATCCACCGCACACCTTCCGTACTAAGCATATTCCGTACAGGTATATTGTTCAGACTTCCAATCCACGAACCTACTATTATCAGCAAGACCAGAAAGGAAGCCCCCAATATAAGATGATATATGCTCCACTTATTCCTCATCAGGTTCCAGATTATCCAAACTTAATATACCCAGTTCCAAAGCTCTTACAACCAGTCTGACTGCATTTATTCCACTTCGCTCATCCGGAGAGAACAATCTGCCAATCAAGTCATTTTGCCTTTTTTCCAATGATTTGACTCCAAATGGTATACCACGCAGATTGGTAATCATCTCTTTAGTATATCCCAATGCCAAATGACGCAACAGACGCTCATCATATTCGTCAATGTCATAGTCGATAACTGCCTGCTGCCTTTTACATTCATTTAATACCGACTGCCTGAAACGCATTACAATCTTTTCCAGGATTGGCTGATTGAATACCCATTGCTTTCCTTCCATCACATTCTGTATTTCCGAACGCGTCAGCAACTCTCCGGTTTTTAATACAATACCGCTGGCTCCGGCATCCAAAGCATCAACCCATAGCTTCTCATTCAAAATTTCACCCGTAAAAATAAGAACCTTTACAGCGGGATATCTCTTCCGGATATTTACACATATATCTATTCCGACCGTGGTAGAACCTCCCAGTCCCAAATCCAGAAGAACCATATCGGGCAAACCTTTTTCCATGAGAATCCAGAAATCTTTTTCGGTCATGGCTGTACCAATGACTTCAACTTCCGGAATCTCATTCCGAAATATTTCTTCAGTTCCTTTCAGTTCTAATTTTACGTCTTCTACTATTATTACTTTAAATTTTGTATCTGTTGCCATATCGTATATTACTTTTTACATGGGACGGTAAACCATATGCAAAATCCGTCACTTTCCACTGTTTCGGCGTTAATTCTACATCCGCGCTTACCTGTATACTCATCGTGCTCACGAATTATCTGTTTACATATCAGGAATTCAGTACCCTTTAATCCTCCAGTTCTACCATCCTTCATTTTCTCAATATCCGGATAAAAGAGCATATCTAATTCCTCGCGAGAATAATTTCGCCTGAAGTCTGTCAAAACAAACTTTACAAAATCATTTTCCTTTCTTATATTAAGATACAGATTTCCTCCACATTGATAAGAGAATGCCTCCTGAAGTAAATTTTCTAACAGGAAAACAAGCAATACGGCATCTCCTATTACTTGTACCGGCTCTGCATCCAATTGCAAATCTAGTTGAAAAGATACTTTTTTATTCATGCGTTTGACATATTTTATAGCACTTTCCACCAAATCATCTACATTTATCGTTTCTCGTCTGAAAGTAAGATTTTCAAGCTGTCTGGACGCACATGAACTTAACAACATAAATATGTCTCTATAATAACTCATTGTCTCTTCCATTTCTGTCGTCAATTTCTTTTCTTCCTCAGCAGGTAATCCATGCATCATACGCTCTACAATTTGCTTTACACGGTTGGGATAATATGAGGTTTCATGCTTAATCGTTGAAAGACAATTGTCAAGTACCTGATTCTGTATATGTAACATATTTTCTTCATGATTGGCTCTTTGCTTGTTATCTCTGACTTCTTCCAAATCACGATATGTACGCTCCACACGTACTATATTGTTCATAACCAAAATAGCAACGTATCTGGCAACCAGTTCCAACAATAATATTTCATCCATACGTAACTTATTACGGGAACAGAAAACAAGTACTCCAATACACGATTCTTCGCCATTCCATTCAACTATCAACGGAAAGCTTCCCTCTGTAGCATTCGGAGACAAACATCTTCTCTTTAGTCTATAACATTCATTCACAAGCTCATTGACCTGAACCGATTCTGAACTTACAGGATAAAATACAGATTGCAACAATGGAGAATCTTCCTGCTTCACGGCTATCCCCCATGAATATATACCCACCAGATCATTCATACTTTCATAAGCTTCACCCAAAGTTCTGGCCCACATGGCTTTCCAATCCTGATTTTCTTCAATCTTATCAGAAGAAGCCGAAAGTAAAATCTTATCAATCAGCAATATCTGTTCCAAGTTAAACCGATAAAGCATTCTATGGCGAAAATAAAGCAGATAATATCCTATAAGGAATACAAAGAGTAAAGTCAGACACAGAACAATACTTACCGTCTTATTAACTGTAGAATGTTCCATTTCCTTGCAATAAGCTTCAAGCGAAGTGTCACGGCTAAGTAATTTATACAGATAAGTATATGCGGCATTATTATATGAATATTTTTTCCATTCTTTCAAAGCCAAAAATGCAACGGCCGACTCATTACGTATATCTAGAATAACATGATAATCTGTCTCAAAATTATTCACAAACCATCCTATCTCGGCAGCATCACCTTCTCCCACAAGCTTCATTAATTCACCTCTGTTGGCCGAATGCTCTACATAATATTTATTCAGATAATAAATGGAAGAGTCTGCATATGCCAACGCATGTTCATATTCACGATACACGTTTGAAAAATATACCGAATCGGCAAACTGAGACGCTTTCATCAAATCATCGTTATAATAATCGGCCTGTTCCTTCTTGCCCAACTGTTCTTCAGCAGAACTGTCATTCTCATTACAAGAGGTCATTATTCCCGTTGCTAATATACACAGAAACATACTCAAAACCTTACGAACTCCCTTAGGCAATCTGAAGAAGAACCGACTTCCTTTCCCTAGCTCACTTTCTACAGAAAACATGCATACCTTAAACAAATTATTGGTTTTTCTATATTTCTCTATAATGCCCTTACAGTTCATCAGTCCGAATCCATTCCCCTTATTTCTTTTCAGATCTTCGTCATATTCTTTACCGTTATTCATGCCGATACGTGCAGAATCATAAACCTTTTCATTCAATATATAGGAAATATCAGCATCAGATAATCCTCTTCCGTTATCTTTGACCGAAATTTCTATACAATCTTCCCTTTCTTCCGCATAAATAGAAACATGTCCTTTTTCAAAAGTATATTTCCTTGCATTCTCTGCCAACGTATTTATCATGAAGAGCGTTAACGCTTTATCTGCTTTTACGATACATTGTGTTGGTTTTACCTCCAATGTCTGGTTTTTCATTTCAAAAGTTCGTCTGCTCTTAGCCAGAATATCAAACAGGTCGTTCAAAGCAAAGGTTTCAATGTTCAGACTCAATTCTCCTTGCCGCATTTTTATCCATAAAGCCAATATTTCATTATATTCATTTATACGGGTAACCAGTTCATTGATATAGGCAATCTTGTCATTTTTTATGTTTTCATTCTTCAGATATTCCAAATGGAGCAACTTATGCGTTTCATTAATTATTCTATCTATATAAGGGATTATTCCTGTAACTATTGAAACACAAGCCTTTTTTACGATATTCTGTCGCTTATTCTCTATGATATGCTGCTCCAGGATATATTTTTCTTTCTCCAGCTGTTTACGTTCACCTCCCAACTCCAAAAAATAGAGTGAACTCCGAAATACCCAAACAACATATGGACGAATCACCTTCAACAAAGAACGCTCTTCCTTTGAAAGATTACGATCTATCTCAAAGGTAACGTCCCTATCAACAACTTTAATTTGCAACTTACAGTGAAATATCTGTTCCAAATCAGAACTTACAACTTCAGTAAGCCTCTCTCCTAACTCATCTTCTTCACTTACATTCAAAGGAGCCTCTGCAAGCAAGCGTCTGCAAAATTCTATGCTTGCTTTCAACTTTTCAATCTGCAAAATATTATTCTTTCGCCATTTCCGGTTCAGCCAGACAAACAACAGACTAAACAAAACCAGTATTACAACGACAGATATAAGCCAGAAACTCAATTGACTTGATTCTGATTCCAGACTATCGTAACGGCTTTCCAATTCTTTATCCTGCCGTACCACATCCAATATGTCAAGGTATATATTGCGATTATAATCTGATTCGTTTTTCAATCCCATACCCGCATACGCAATACTAAGCTGCTCCCTGATACGTGCAATCCATTCGGGTACAGTCTGAATATTCTTATCATTCATCCAGCGGATTTCCATTGGTATGGTATCATACATACGATAGGTAGGCAAACGATGTACAGAATCATTGCATGAATAATAATAAGAATGATGGAAAGACACACAATCCAAAGCTTTACGCAAAGAATCTACAGCAGCTTCATATTTATTCTGCCGAATCAAACATGAAGCAATCGTACGATACACTCCTGCTATCTGATAGATATCACCGTATAATTTAAATTTATCCAATGCCTTTTCTGCTAAATATACAGGCAATAACGAATCGGCGATATTCTCAGCATTTATAATCTGTAAGGCCTGTGAACGATATTTTTTCAGAATAGCCATCCGTTCTGAATCATTCAACATTTCAGCATAAGCCTGCAAACAATTTGCCCTGAAATACAAGTAATCATTACACTCAACCAGACAACGACCTAAATAATCAAACTCCTTTAAGGTTATATCCTGCAGATTCTCACCTTTACATAATCCTCCAGACCCCTTCATGTAATAGTAATAAAGCAACTGAGCTGTATCACGAGGTAAGGTATTTACATTAATCTGCTCTATTTCGGCTATCGACTGAGGCAGCTGCTGCAGATAATAAAAATATATGCTGGAAACTATATGAAACTCAGAACGCGCAAATAATAACCTTAATCTTTCCTCAAAGTCGAATGCATCAATGTCCGCATCAATTCGCTTCATACGTTTTAAAGCACTGTTTCTATAATCATAGAAAAGTTTGTTTTCAGACGTACGCTGACATATCTTCATCATCCCGATATCAGCAACCAGCAATTCCAGTTCATTATTGCATAATGCATAAACTTTCTGCAAATAATAACGTGAACGTACAAAATCCATCTTCATAAAGGAATGAAATGCCAGATTATTGTAAGCCTGTGCCATGCCTACGGATGAATTTCCGGCCGAGGCAAGCGCACGCTCTGCGTAAAATTTACATGAATCAAGATTTTTATAATGATAAGAATAGGATATTCTGTTCAAAGAGTCGGTCAAGACTGACAATTCTGTTTGGGAAAAACGATTGCATGAAAAAAAGCAAGAAGCCACAATAGACAGAAACAATATGCAAACAGAAATAGCTTTCATCTTATAAAGTTCACTTTATTACCGTTTTATCACAAATTAGAACAATACAAAGTTATACTTTTTAAGTTCGTACGCAAAAAATAGGGAAAAGTTTTAAAACAATACCCGGACGAATCACTTCGGCCGGGTACCTCAATAAACTTGGCAGAGTTTATTCTATCTATCTACTTATAATCTTTAATATTAAGATATTACAACAGTCCCAAAGTATAAAAACTGCTACGTTATAAGAGGAACACGCCCAACAAAATAATATGATAATCCTATTGTATTCCTATCTCTTTCCTCGAAAGATAAAAATCTTGTAACGGCATGGCAGGTCTTCTGACTTTGTTTCCGCAAACAATGCCTTCCCAAATCATATTCAGTGGCAAAAAGAATTTATGTTTGCGCCAATAAGAAACATACAGCAGCGGGACTGTCCAGGATTCTCACCTGATTCCCTTTTAATCGCTATCCTGAACAAGGAGTCGCGAACCAATGCATCACAAAAGTAAACGGAATATTTAAATTTCCAAAACTTTTATGAGTATATTTGCAGAAAATAATAATTTAATTGATTACACTATATGTTAGTAAAAGGATTAACACATACCAGCCAAACTGTTGTAAATGAAAACAACACGGCTATAGCTTTAGGTTCGGGAGATATGAAAGTTCTGGCTACTCCGGCAATGATTGCCTTGATGGAGAATGCCGCAATGCTATGTGTAGCGCCACATCTTCCTGAAGGAAGTACTACCGTAGGAAGTATGATTAGTTCTTCACACATAAAGCCATCAGCCATAGGAGCCAATGTTGAGGCTACGGCAGAACTCGTAGAAATAGAGAACCGCAAACTTACATTCAAGGTTACTGCCACTGAAAACGGAGTATTAATAGGTGAAGGTACTCACATAAGATATATCGTCGATCGTGAACGCTTCCTGAGCAAACTGTAATAAAACAGTTGCACCCCGCGAATCACTTCGAGGGGTGCAACTGCAATTTATGTACTAATAATTAAAATAAATTGTGGTTACGTAATTTTTATGACTAACTAACTTATCTTTTTTATAACAGTACAAAAGTACAATCCTCTATCCTATTCTGCAATCCCCTTTAATAAGTATATTCAAGTATCAGAATCACAACCAATAGGTATTATAAGCTACATTTTTACTTCACTTAGTTCTACCAACTTATTTACAATGGCATAAATGGTAAGTCCGGCAGGCGAATGGATTTGCAGTTTTCTGGATATATTTCTTCTGTGAGTGATAACTGTATGTATGGAAATAAACAGCTTATCCGCTATTTCCTTATTTGTCATTCCCTTCACTACACATATGATTATTTCCTTTTCACGCAAACTTAAAGCTTCCGTTTCCAGTTCACTGTCATCTTCATCTGTTTTACTCAACGCTTCAATCTTACGATAGAAAGAGTCCTCATCTTCAAACAAATCTATTACTTCATCATATTTCTTTAAAATATTCTGTCCCGTAATATTACAAACCAGAGCCACACATTTGATGCCCGCAGTCAAGGAATCCGACTTAAAATTGTCGATATCAAACCATCCCTCAAAGGCAGGATTGACTATTAAAATATCAGGCATATGCGTCTGAATACAATTTTGTAATGCTGTCATGGATGTCAATTCTATTATCTGCGAATGAGTACCAACATCAGGCATCCGTCTTAAAATAGCAAGAACTCCATTACGCACAATAACAGAAGATTCAGCAACAGCAATTCTTAACACATCGTTTTTCATATTCCCTTTTCCTTTTCCAGTTGACGCACTACAGGAACAAAAAGGAAGTCCTCTACCATACAATGACTGGCCAGATCCTCCTCACAACTAAAGATATCAAACAAGACCGCATTCAACAAATTATTATTCCCCTTTTCCGGATAATATTTCAATATAATATTCTTAAACTCAACCAATTTCATTTCTATCTGATTGTGACGGCGAGCAAAAATACTAATGTTGTAATTCTCGTCGGTCTTCCCTTCAAGAAGCTGATTGACATAAGTAAAAACATTCATATCTTCATATTCCATATGCCGTCTGACTTCTCCAACATATTCATCAAAGAACTTCAAAATAAGAAAGGCTATCTCATTTTTTGCAGAACAATCTATAGCTTCTATCAGCTTACGCCGAATGGCCGGAAGTGAAAAATCAAGGAAGTAGCTATGGGCCTGTTTCAAATATCCCATTAAAGCAACAATTGAAATATCGGAAACTTCTCCTTCCATACGGTTATTACCTTCATGTATGAAGTTTGCCACAGCCAAGAACGTTACACAATCTACACCATTCTCTTCACAAACTTGTGCTACTGTTTTCTCTCCAAATCCCAAAGACAATCCAAAACGACTCATAACCAACAACAACTTATAGTCACTGCTTATCAAATCGCCCATCTTATCCGAAGGTCTAAACTTAACACTATTATGATTCATTGTCATACATTTTAATATGGATACAAAATAATAATAAAAACCGGTTTACACCAATCCCCCTTTTTAGGTATTTTCATTTCACGAAATACCTATTTAAAGGTATATGATTCAAGAAGGAAACCTATAAGTAAAGATACAAAAAAAGGGATACCTGCAAAAGCAGATATCCCTTATCTGAAAAGTATTCAAATATACTTTATATTTTATTTACGAGCTTCAGCGATGTAACCAAGAGCTTCTTTACATTTTTCTGTAACATAAGTCCAGTCTTCTGCTGCAACTTTATCTTTCGGGAACAATTTAGAACCCATACCTACACAGAATACACCAGCCTTAATCCATGCAGTCAGATTTTCTTTTGTCGGTTCTACACCACCTGTTACCATAAGTTTAGACCAAGGCATCGGCGCCATCATACCTTTAACGAAGTTAGGACCATAAACATCGCCAGGGAATACTTTGCAAAGATCGCAACCTACTTCCTGAGCAAAACCTACTTCAGATACAGAACCACAACCCGGAGTATAAGCTACCAGACGACGGTTACATACTTTGGCAATTTCAGGGTTAAACAACGGACCTACCACAAAGTTTGCTCCCAATTGGATATAAAGAGCTGCAGTTGCAGGATCTACAACAGAACCTACGCCAATAGCCATTTCAGGACATTCTTTAGCTGCAAACTTTACAACAGCCTCAAAAACTTCATGAGCAAAGTCACCACGGTTAGTAAATTCAAAAGCACGAACACCACCATCGTAGCATGCTTTTACAACTTTCTTTGCTACTTCTGCATCTTTATGATAAAAAACGGGAACCATACCGGTTGAACCGATTTTGTCTAACACAGCTATTTTATCAAATTTTGCCATATCTTTTATGTATAAATTAAGTATGTTTCAAAAACAGATTAACGCTGAACACGACCGTTTGCATTACCGCCGGCAAGGCTTTCAACTTCTTCAGCAGAAACGAGGTTGAAGTCACCATTGATAGTATGCTTCAAAGCAGAAGCTGCAACAGCGAATTCAAGAGCTTCACCCTGATTAGGTTTAGTCAGCAATCCGTGAATAATACCACCAGAGAATGAGTCACCACCACCTACACGGTCGATAATCGGATTGATATCATAACGTTTTGAAGTATAGAATTCTTCACCGTTATAAATCATAGCTTTCCATCCGTTGTGAGTAGCAGAGAATGATTCACGCAAAGTAGAGATTACATATTTGAATCCAAATGTCTTAGCCATTTGTTCGAAAATACCTTTGTAGCCTTCTGCATCAGTGTTTCCACCCTCAACGTCAGCATCGGGTTTGAATCCGAGACAAAGTTCTGCATCTTCTTCGTTACCGATACAAACATCAACATATTGCATCAAAGGACGCATGATTGATTGAGCTTTTTCTTTAGTCCACAATTTCTTACGGAAGTTCAAGTCTACAGAAACAGTAACACCATGACGTTTTGCAGCCTCACAAGCCAATTTTGTCAACTCAGCAGCTTTGTCAGAAATAGCAGGAGTAATACCTGACCAGTGGAACCAGTCTGCACCTTCCATGATAGCATCAAAATCGAAATCACATGGATCAGCTTCAGCAATTGCAGAATGAGCACGGTCATAAATTACTTTACTAGGACGCATAGAAGCACCGGTTTCCAAATAATAGATACCTACTCTGTCACCTCCACGAGCGATAAAATCGGTTTTAACACCGTATTTGCGCAATGCATTTACTGCAGATTGACCGATTTCATGTTTCGGCAATTTTGTTACGAAATATGCATCGTGACCATAGTTGGCACAGCTTACAGCTACGTTAGCCTCACCACCACCATATACTACATCAAATACATCTGATTGAACAAAACGTTTCTGTCCCGGAGTAGACAGTCTCAACATAATCTCGCCTAATGTTACAATTTTTCCCATAATTGTGTGTTTTAGTAATTATAATCTTAATTATTATTTCGGTTCAACAAAACATCACGCAAAGATAAAGATTAAAAATGAAATGCCAAGAGTTTTAAAGGGTAAAAATATAGAAAATCGTGTTCGAACACGTATTTTTAACTTATTTATAGTGAGAGACAAATATTTTTTATCAAAAATACGCTCATTCTAAAATAAATGCCTATATTCGTCGGTCAAATCATAGTATCTTTGCTTAGCTAATTATCAAAATTAAAGAATCAATAATATTATGGAAACTAAGTATCTAAAAATTAATCCTGCCGATAACGTTGCCGTAGCGATTTCAGAACTCAAAGCCGGAGAAGAAATTGTTGTTGACGGAGTAAACATCGTTGTAAAGGAAAACATCCCAGCCGGACATAAAATCACTTTAAAAGATTTTGCAGAAGGCGACCAGGTTATCAAATACGGCTATCCTATCGGTCATGCCATAGTAGCAGTCGGACAAGGACAATGGATTAACGAGAACCAAATCAAGACCAATCTTGCCGGATTACTGGATTACACATATAATCCTGTGAATGTAGAACTAGGTATTGCCAATGCAAACCGTACATTCAAAGGTTACCGTCGTAAAAACGGCGATGTAGGTATCCGTAACGAAATATGGATTATCCCTACCGTAGGATGTGTAAACGGAATTGCCAACCAACTCGCAGAAAAACTGCGTGAAGAAACCGGCTGCAAGGGAGTAGATGCAATTGTGTCTTATCCACATAATTACGGATGTTCACAGTTGGGCGATGACCACGAGAACACAAAGAAAATTCTGCGTGACATGGTTCTCCACCCCAATGCTGGTGCTGTGCTCGTTGTCAGTCTGGGATGTGAAAACAATCAGCCTGAAGTATTCAAGGAATTTGTTGGTGAAGTAGATCCTGAACGCGTACAATATATGACTACCCAAAAGGTTGAGGATGAAATTGCCGAAGGTATGAAAATACTCCGCAAGCTTTATGAAGTAGCAAGTAAAGATGTACGTGAAGATATTCCATTGTCTGAGCTCCGCGTAGGATTGAAATGCGGTGGTTCTGACGGATTCTCAGGAATTACAGCCAATCCGTTGCTCGGAATGTTCTCTGACTATCTGATTGCACAGGGAGGTACATCAGTTCTTACCGAAGTTCCCGAAATGTTCGGTGCAGAAACCATTTTGATGAACCGATGCAAAAACAAGGAACTCTTTGAACAGACCGTTCACCTCGTTAATGATTTCAAATCATACTTCCTGTCACACGGTGAGCCTGTTGGCGAAAATCCTTCACCGGGTAACAAGGCCGGAGGTATTTCTACTCTTGAAGAAAAAGCACTGGGATGTACTCAGAAATGCGGTAAGAGTTACGTCATGGGCGTAATGCCTTATGGTGAACGTCTGAAAGTAAAAGGACTGAACCTGCTTTCAGCTCCGGGAAATGACCTCGTAGCCTCAACAGCACTTGCTTCTTGCGGATGCCACATGGTATTGTTTACTACCGGACGTGGAACCCCGTTCGGAACTTATGTTCCTACCATGAAGATTTCTACCAATTCTAATCTCGCCAAAAACAAACCTACATGGATTGACTTCAACGCTGGCGTAATCGTGGAAAACGAACCGATGGAAGAAACATGCAAACGCTTTATTGAATATATTATTAAGGTAGCAAGTGGAGAATTGGTAAACAACGAAAAGAAAGGCTATCGTGAAATAGCAATTTTCAAAAACGGAGTTACCCTCTAATACTTCAAAAAAGAAAATAATCTGTTACAATATGCGGCCGGATACAAACTATGCATCCGGCCGCAACTGTTTATTCAGGAGTTCAACATCATAAATACTTCCCGGCATAAAACAAATTCCAAAGCATATTACTTAGTTAATGCATCTTCTGCCGACACAACATTTTTCATTTTGACACATATCCTTCCAATAGTCCCGACAGATAACCATTTTCCATGCATTTTACCAGTATTTGCCCCAATATGAAGTTTTTATTAACTTTGCGCCCTAAAAAACGAATACATTATGAATAAAGAAAACATAACAATACAAAGAAAACCGAGTTTGTGGGCATTAAGTCCGCTGTTCGTATTTCTTTGTCTGTATCTGGTGACTTCCATTCTGGTTAATGATTTTTATAAAGTTCCCATCACGGTAGCTTTCCTGTTTTCTTCGGTATATGCACTTCTTATTACCCGAAGACTGCCGCTCAGTGAGCGTATAACCTTATTCTCACAAGGAGCTTCGAACAAGAATGTGATGCTGATGCTCTGGATATTCATCCTGGCCGGAGCCTTTGCTCAGTCGGCGCAGGCAATGGGAGCCGTAGACGCTACGGTAAATCTCACCCTCCACATCCTCCCCGACCGTCTGCTCCTCGCAGGAATCTTTTTGGCAGCATGTTTCATATCCATCTCTATAGGAACATCCGTCGGCACCATTGTGGCACTCACACCCGTAGCCGTGGGTATTGCCGAAAAAACAGGTGTCGACCTGCCGTTTATGGTAGCAATCGTAGTAGGAGGCGCTTTTTTCGGTGATAATCTTTCATTTATTTCCGATACGACAATCGCGTCTACCCAGACACTGGGATGCAAGATGCGTGACAAGTTCAAGGTAAACAGCCGCATCGTGGCACCGGCAGCATTAATCGTACTGCTTTTATACGTAATAGAAGGTTATCAGGTACAGTCTCCTTCACAGCTTCAGAACGTGGAATGGATAAAAGTCATACCTTATATTATTGTATTGCTCACCGCCATACTGGGTGTCAATGTGATGCTTGTCCTGTTATTGGGTATTCTGTCTACGGGTATCATCGGAATGACTACAGGCAGTCTTGAATTTTTCAACTGGTTCGGCTCCATGGGTACAGGAATAAGCGGTATGGGCGAGCTGATTATAATCACTCTGCTGGCTGGAGGCATGCTGGAACTTATCCGTTATAACGGAGGAATAGAATATATCATAAAGAAGCTCACCAGCCACGTAAACGGGAAACGGGGTGCCGAACTGACAATCGCCGCACTGGTGAGCATAGCCAACTGCTGCACGGCCAACAATACGATTGCCATCATTACGGTAGGTCCTATCGCAAAAGACATTTCTGAAAAGTTCGGCCTTGACCGCCGTAAAAGTGCAAGTATTCTCGATACATTCTCATGCCTTATACAAGGAATTATCCCCTATGGAGCACAAATTCTGATGGCTGCTGAATTGTCTTCATTGTCTCCACTAAGCATCATACGTTATCTTTACTATCCGTTTGCAATGGGTATTGTAGCACTTCTGTGCATCATGTTCCGATACCCCCGCAAGTACTCCTGAGACTTGCGGAGATACATCCGGCACGCTATTACAGTAACAACAGGCTTCCGGCCATAATAGCCATACCCAATATTACTCCGGCCACGCCATAATGGTGATGGCCGTATTTTTCTGTACCGGGCAGCAACTCGTCAAACGAAATATATACCATAATTCCCGAAACGAATGCCAGTAAAGAAGCGTTCAGTGCCGGTGTCCAGAACGGTTGCAGGAAAAGATATCCGGCCAGTGCTCCCACCGGTTCGGCCATTCCCGAAAGGAAAGAATACCAAAAGGCCTTCCGACGGCTCTGCGTAGCATAATACAAAGGTACTGATACGGCTATACCTTCGGGTATGTTATGAATTGCTATGGCAAAAACTATGGGAATAGCCACTTCCATATTGGTCAATGCCGAAGCAAATGTGGCAAGTCCTTCCGGAAAATTATGAATACCTATGGCCAATGCCATCATAAATCCGGTACGTTTAAGATGTTTCTTATGCTTCTCTTCCTTCTCAAGATGCACCTCATGCGGATTCTCGTCTTCCGGAACCAGACGGTCTATAATGGCTATCATGGCAATTCCGGCAAAAAATGCAAGAAGCATATAAAGTGTGGCAGTCTTTTCGGAATAAAGTTCTTTCAGCAATTCAACCGATTCTGGCATAAGCTCCATAAACGAAACATAAATCATCACGCCGGCAGAAACTCCCAAAGCGGCAGAAAGAAAACGCGTATTGGTACGTTTAGCAAAGAAAGCTATCAGACTTCCTATTCCGGTAGACAATCCGGCTATCATTGTCAGACCTAAAGCAATCAATATATCCTGATTCATCATCATACTGAAAAAGAAATTTTAATTAGTAACTATTTACACAATCTCTCACTTTTTGTTCACAAAGATAATTATCCTGCGTAAAATCCTGCACATTTGACATTTTTTAGAACGTCATTTCACCCATAAAAAAACATAACTTATAAAAAAATAAAAGATAGATATAAATATAAAAATCATAACTTATAACGGAAGAGAGTCATAACTTATGCCGCAAAAAAGATGGCCTACTTTTTTAAAACGCACGAGAGGTTTTTATCAAAAGCACGTGTGCATTTTCAATATAATCTCTTTTTCATGTACCGCTTATAATACCATACCCCAGCAACATCCGCCAAGAACCATCCTATCGGTACCGACCACCAGATGCCATGATAACCTACAGCCGGTATAACAGTAAGCATATAAGCCAATACTACCCGGGTACCCAAAGAAATTACCGTAAGTACCAGTGACATGGATGGCATTGCTACCGCACGGTAAAAACCATAGAGAAGGAACAGATAGCCGATACCTACATAAAAACTTCCTTCAACACGCAGATATTCCACACCTATATTTATAATTTCCGTTTCATGAGGAGAGACAAAGAATGCCATCAGAGCCGGCGCAAACACAAACACCAACAGTGATACAAGAAGAGCAAACAGTGTAGTAATGAGTACCGATACCCGTATGCCAGCCTTGATACGGTCACGACGTCCGGCCCCGAAGTTCTGAGCAATAAAGGTAGAAAAAGCATTACCGAAATCCTGTACGGGCATATAGGCGAATGAGTCTATCTTGACAGCAGCGGCAAATGCAGCCATTACGGCAGTTCCGAAGCTGTTGACCAAACCTTGTACCATCAGAATTCCCAGATTCATGATGGACTGCTGCATACAGGTAAGAAATGAATAGGATGAAACACGACGGATAGACTGCATATCGAAAATCCTGTCGGAACGCGACGGACATAACTGAGGAAAACGAAATGCACTGTACACATATAATCCGAGTGCAGCGACAATTTGGGCAACTAAAGTAGCCAGTGCAGCTCCTTTTACTCCCCATTCAAAACCGACCATCAACAACAAATCAAGTCCGATATTCAGAATAACCGAAACGAACAGAAATATAAGCGGAACAACCGAATTGCCTACAGCACGAAGCAGATTGGCATAAAAATTATAAATACACGTAGGTATCATTCCCAGAAAGACTATAAACAAATAGTCATAAACCATTTGTTCTATCTCAACAGGAGTCTGGAGCAAACGTATGATGGGAGTCAGAAAAACGAGCACAACGACATTGAGCAACAACGTGACAGCTCCGATAATAAGCATCGAAGAAAAAACACTCCGCCTCAAGCCTTTCATGTCGCCGGCACCGTATTGCATGGAAAATACCGAGCCACATCCCATGCACAGTCCTATAAAAATGGAGGTGATAAAAACAATCAAAGCATATGATGAGCCAACGGCTGCCAATGCGTCGGGTCCCAACACACGTCCCACAATCAGTGTATCGGCAATGTTATAACATTGCTGCAACAAATTCCCCAGCATCAGCGGAAAGGCAAAACGGAGCATCGCACCTGTTATATTGCCATGCACCAAATCAGTTTTATGCAAATCGGCCATTCTATCAATCTTTGTGTCTGAAAGCCGGGAACAAACAGCCCCGGCAAATAATCAGAATACAAAATTATAGATTGTTGTCTATAATAAAAAGCCATTTCTGCATTTGCTGGGGCCTGTCTTTACATTTTTTTCATTCTAACAAACAGAATGAATATCTGCCATTACACAAAAAAATAGTCTGTATGCCTCTTTCTTTATCAGACATTCTTTCCCATGTCATAAGCTTCCTGCAATGCGGCCTTACCTTTTATTTCACCTACATGCCATACGCCTCCACAAAAAACAGTTCCTTTCACTACCGGATTTTCAAGGCAATCAAGAAAACCGCTGAAATTATCCACAACACGCTGCATGATACCCGGATTTTCTTCTGCAGCCGTAGCAATAAAATAAAACTCCTTATCTTTCATTTTCGTATACGGACCGCAACAACGGTCTATCATCATTTTCATCTGCGCACTCATGGCATAAAAATAAACCGGAGTAGCCATCACGATAACATCTGCGGCAAGCATCTTGTCTATAACTTCTGCTGCATCATCTTTCTGCGGACAAGGTTTTCCATACTGACTGCAAACACTGCATCCTAAACACGGATGAATATTCTTATCACGCAAAAATATCTTTTCAGCAACATTTCCTCCATCCAGGACACCTTGCAAAAATTCATCACAAAGCAAATCTGAGTTACCTCCGCGACGAGGACTTGACGATAAAATTAAAACATTCTTCATAACGAATATCAATTGATTGATTCAACTATTTTCAGTATTGACAAAGTTACAGGAAATCTCTTTTGCCGGAAACACGCTATTTACAGATAAAACTACCAATATTCCTGTTTTGCAACAATGAATATCGTCAAAATGATTACATTTGTAGCACCAAAACCAATACTATATGGAAGAAGTTATCAAGATTGATTCTATAAAGCAATACAACGAACTGTATGGATTACCGGAACAAAATCCATTGGTAGCGGTTATCGACTTGTCGAAAGCTACCAAATTTCCTACACACTTCACACTCAATTACGGCCTGTATGCCCTCTATCTGAAACAGACCAAATGTGGTGACCTGCGTTACGGAAAACAGATATATGATTATCAGGAAGGAACCGTAACAAGCTTCGCTCCTGGACAGGTTGTTGAAGTAATACCCAACGGGAATGTACGCCCCATGTCAAAAGGACTTCTTTTTCACCCTGACCTGATTAGGGGAACTTCTTTGGGAAAGGAAATAAAGCATTATTCTTTTTTCTCTTATGCATCCAATGAGGCATTACATCTGTCGGAAGAAGAAAAACAAATCTTTCAAGATTGCCTGAACAAGATACAAATGGAACTGGAGCATCCTGCCGACAGGCACAGTAAAGGACTTATATGCAGAAACATTGAGCTTCTGCTGGATTACTGCATGCGTTTCTATGAACGTCAGTTCCAAACACGCAAAAAGGTCAACAAAGATATACTGGAGCGCTTCGAGGATTTGCTTGACTCCTACTTTTCTGGAGACAAACCACAGATATTAGGGTTGCCCACCGTAAAATATTTTGCAGACGGAGTAAACCTATCGGCCAACTATTTCGGTGATCTGGTAAAAAAAGAAACCGGACGTACCGCACAGGAATATATTCAGAACAAGCTGGTAAACGTAGCCAAAGAAGAAATGTTGGGTTCAAACAAAAGTATCAGTGAGATTGCTTACGGACTGGGCTTTCAATATCCGCAACATTTTACCCGTATTTTCAAAAAGACTGTCGGGTACACTCCTACCGAATATCGGATAGCAAGAACCGAATGCTAACCTTATAGCTATTGAAGTGCATGGCCAAAGCTATCGTTCTTAGCCGTACACTTCAATATTCTTCAATCAAAGCTCCAACTCCTTACGCACTTTAAGGGGTAATTTCCTTACCACCTCATCATAAGAATGATCTATAAGATGCCGAATAAGCGAATCGGGAACCGTATTCCGGCTAATGGCTATCTGATTCCAGTATTTCTTGTTCCAATGCCATGCACCGGTAATATCTGAATAACGGTCACGAAGTTCTATTGCATAATCAGGAGCACATTTCAGACAGAACCAGTCCGTATTTTCTAAATCAATGCATGCAAAGATTTTATTTCCCACTCTGAAAACCAATGTACTCTCATCAAAGGGAAAATCTTCGGTAGCAAAACGTTTGCTCAGACAATATTCTCTTATTTCCTCAACATTCATCGCGACAATTATAAAAATCAAAAGCCCTGATTCTGTTGTGAATCAGAGCTTTTCCTAATTTTTCTTTGTAAACTGGCGGTGCGTACGGGACTTGAACCCGTGACCCCATGCGTGACAGGCATGTATTCTAACCAACTGAACTAACGCACCAGTTTTTTCTTGTTTGCAATATCTTTCGAAAAAGCGGTGCGTACGGGACTCGAACCCGTGACCCCATGCGTGACAGGCA
>CALUJE010000031.1 GCA_944320885.1 uncultured Phocaeicola sp. | reverse complement strand
CCTAAGCCCCTCGGGAGAGCCCACAACTTCGGAGCGCAGCGGAGAAGTTATAGTGGGCTATATCTGGGCAAGCCCAGCATTTATCCACGCCGTAAGTCCTCTCCCGCAAATACCACCAGCCGGGTTGTAGCTTTCAGCCGGGATAGAGTGCGTTCCCCGTACTTCTCTGCCAGTTGTTCCTTGGTGCAGTTGGTATTCGTGATTAAGAATTTGCCCTTGCGCTCGCAGTCATCCACGAAGTCAGGGAACACGTTGAAGCGGTTTCCGTATTCTTGATACGGTTCTTCACGGCCTATGTCATCAATCACAAGCAGATGGTTGCGCATCACTTCTGTGTAATGTCGGTTCATCTCACGTGCCAGGCAGATGGAGAATACTTTGTGAAAATAGTGTTGTATAATGCATGGAAGTATTTGTAAACAAATGATGGTCTTTCCCCTGCCACAATTGCCCATGCAGAACAGTCCAAGTCCTTTGTTGTCGGTCAGCCAGTCTGCCACCTTGTCGTATTCGGGCTGCCACATGTAGTTACAGCCCAAGAAATGCAGCAACCCTGCATCCAATACTTCTTTGGCATTGGGCAATCGAATATGCAGCCGTTGCGGTTGCAGGCATACTTTCCGTTCGGCAAAGAAATTTACTGTCGCTCTAAAATCTATTCTGTTGTCTGAATTTATATCTACCATTCTGATGTATTTTTGAATTTGTCCGGATTGTCGTCAGTCAGCTTTACGCCGACCTGCCAAGCCGGAAGAATCTTCTGACTGCTGCCTCCGTTATTCCCTTTTTTCATCAACCAGTTCACAAAATGCTGTTGTGCATCGGCTAGAGCCTTGGACTGGATACCGCATGTCCGTAGATAAAGAAAAAAATCTCCAAGCATTTCCTGTATCTTCATGTCGTCCACTTCCATTCCATGCTGGCTTGCATATTCTTTTACGTTGCCCAACCATTTGTCGTTATTGCGTAAGAGAGCCTGCAAGTCGTTCAGAAGAATCGGTTTCTCTTTAGAAATAATAGATTTATTGATTTTGTCTATACTATTTATAATGGTTCCGTTTGCCGTTCCACTTGCTGTTCCATCTTGCGCTACATTTGCTGTCACATTTTGATGTGCCGTTTGAGTGTCTGCCTTTATCAAAAGAGTGTAGCAGGGAACAGAGGAATTGTTCTTTCCCTCTTCGTAAGTGATTAGTCCACGGTCTTGCAGCTTCTTCCTCAAGCGGCAGAGCGTCTGACGGCTTATGCCGAGATTGTTGGTGATTCGTTGCGTGCTGCATCCGAAAGGGGTCTGCCAGTATCTGCGTTTGCATTCCGCAAGAAGAAAGAAATACAGTTGCGTTTCCTTTGCCGAGAACGCCTGCATTTCATTCTCCCTCCAGAACTGCCCCATATAGTCAAAAGAACGCATACCCACTTTATTTTCGGTCAAGTAAAGCCGCATCTACTTCTAGTTTGCTGAAATAAAGATGCTTGGCATTGAGATGATAGGGCAACTGTTTGCGCTGGCAACGCTTGCGGACGGCTCCAACTGACAAGCCGAGGTATTCCGCCACCTGTTTTACGTTCATCACGACATCGGCGTGTTTTTCCATCCGATGAATCACATCGTTCACGACCTTGATATAATGTTCCTGTTTCATAATTCTGTAATTTTAGTGAGACAAATTGCCTCCAATTGCGGTACCTTTCAATCGGAAAGCGACACAAAAGTACTTGGCAAGTCAGCTAAAAAACTAAATCCGCAACACTTTACTTCCGGATTTTATAGCTATTTATAAAATAAGCGCAATTTCATACTGTTAATCATACTTGAAATCTAATTATCAATCCGTTAATGTAACAAAAAGATGTCTCCGAATATGTTTCGGATAAGGCGGCTGAACATGAAAATTGTTGCCGTAAAAGTATGAAAGCAAGATTTAGCCCCATAAAAAGAACCGCAAACCAAAATAAAAATGTATATTTGCAATCAGAGCGGACTAAGAGAATTCGCCGTGAGTGTTCATTAACCGTGTTACCGCATTGTGTTACTCGCTCAAATCGAACATATTTATTGAATGTCGGAAGACTCTGATACAGAATAAAATACCGCTTGATATTTGAGAATAAAAAGGGCTAAATTCAGATACCAAGCGGATCACCAAGAACAGAAATCATTAAAGATATAAGGATGCATCAAATAATGCATCCTTTTCTTTTATATTATTGCCTATCATCCCTTTTCATATTTTCTAATCAAAAGGAACAAAGCTACAGCTATAGTCGTTAAAAATTCCGATAAAGGTAAAGCAAGCCATATCCCTGGCACATCCAATAATTTCGGCAACAGAATAAAACAGGGTACAAGAAATACAACTCCACGCAAAGAAGCGAAAAGGCTTGCCGGACGGATTCTTTCAACACTCTGGAAATAACCTACTATTGCAATATTTACTACAAAGAATACAAATCCGGATGAGAAATAAGGAAAACCGCTAACAGCTATCCGTGCAGCCTCATCTTCCTGACTGATAAAAAGCCCGACCAACAAACCTGGATAAAAAGTAAAAGCTAAAGTCACAATCGAACTGCAAACGACTGCTGTCAGTAACGCTATATGTTCAGTAGCAATGACTCTATCTTTATATCCCAAGCCATAATTATAGCTGATAATAGGCTGAGCCGACTGTGCAATAGCATTACCAACCATAAAGACAAAGGGTATATAATAGCAAGCTATTCCAAAAGCTCCAACTCCATCATCACCCAAATAATACATGAAAACCTGATTACCCACAAACATAAGTACGGCTAATGTTGCCTCGCCCAATAAAGCAGAAGAACCTATTCTACACTGATAATTGAGATTACGTAAAGAAAGACGCAAGCTTTTATAACTCCACTTTATCGGACACAAACGCAGATGACGGGCATAAAACAGCAAATAAACCACCGCTATCAACCCACCCACAACAATACTTATAGAGGTAGCAAAGGCAGCTCCCATAACTCCCCAATTAAAAGGAAAAATGAAAAGCCAGTCAAGCACAACATTGATTACAGCACTTATAAGACTACATAGCATGGCCAGCTTAGGAGCACCGTCCAAACGGATTATAAACAAAGATACCGTTATCCATATCTGAAACACCCATGAAGGAACAAACCACAGCAGATAATCGGTCACCTTAGGCAACAGATGTTCGGATGACCCTAACATGCGTGCCGTACTCTCAGGATAAATCATCATTAAGACAGATGGTATCAATGCTATGATGGTTACAAACAATAAAGCCTGCGTTACATTCAGCCGGGCAGCTTTCTGCTTTCCCCTTGATAATTGGATGGAAGCCACCACAGAACATCCAGCTCCCACCATAAGGCCGACTCCAGTGAAAATCATAAGCAAAGGGATACAGATGTTAATGGCGGCAATACCGTCACTCCCTACTCCATGACCGACAAATATACCATCAATAGCCGTTACGGCAGACATACTAAGCATGCCCAACAAGGTAGGAACAAAATATTTCCGAAACAAGGTAAACACATTGAGTGTACTCAAATCAATTGAATCTCTTTTCATCGTCATTTATATTTATCTGTTATTACTTTGTTTTTTAAGCCAAAAAAGCCGGATAAGCTGATTGGTTTTACCCAGTCATCTTATCCGGCTTTCTTTATCGCCCTCCGATGAGGATTACAAAACTATCTTTGGTTTTCTAATTCGCCCGCAAAGATGGGACATATTCTTCAAGTATCCAAATTTTAACAAGAGAATCAGATGCCAAAACCGTCTATCTGATAATACCGGTATCATCATCTGCCAGATGAATTGTTTTCTCCGTTGATTTATATCTGCGTCCTTTATTCAGTCTCCAGGAAACTTTAAAAGTAATAAGATTTGCATTATCAGTACTGTAAAGTGTAGAAATCTTATTCAGATTACGGTTCAAGACCTCCGACTCATACATTTTGTATTTGCTAATCAAAGGCCGTTGCCAGATTATGGAAAACTGCCAGTTCTTATACTTGTATGATGATTTCAAAGCAACATCAAAACCATTGTAACCACGTGTTTCTCCTTCAAGAAAACGCCAACCATTATCGGCATAGACAGATAATGAAAAATCACCTATATAAGCATTCACATTTCCCGATGCATAATAGGCCGTATAACAATGCGTATAATCATCACCCCAATTAAAACAGCGAAACAATCCTCCATAAGCCATTACACTCAGTTTATCGGGTATTATCCAGAAATCTGTATATAACATAATGTTCAACGCATCTATTTCCTTCTGGTTTCGCTGGGTATAAATAAACTTATCGTCAACAGTTCTTTCATAAGCCGCCATGTTTGAATGAATACACATTTTATAAGAACCTTGAACAAACGAATGCCATCGTGCTTTGTTATACGACAATCTTACAACATTTTCCATATCACGGTTAGGCTTAAGATCTGGACTTCCTGCAATCCACTCCATACTGTTTATACGAATCATGGCATCACTAATCATTGCTATCCGGGATACATGCTCCTTGCATTGAAAATCATACTTTAGCTGCAGGCAATCAACAAAATTATATCCCAATGACAACTTCGGACGGAAAAGCCAATAATCATAGTTGTGTTTCTGTTGACTATAGTGCAAATAGCTTGCTCCTATGCCTGCTGCATAAAAAAACTTATTCCAACTGCCCTTTATATCAGCAAACGCATACAGTCGATTATTATGTATTACATTCAACGATGTTACATTGCCACCGTATTCATTGCGCGTAGATTTCTGCATATAATTAATTCCAAAAGAAAAGGTAAAATACTTCAAACGGTTTTCATAGAGAGTCTCACCGATCAATGAATATGTTTTCCCGTCTACAGTATAATGATACAATGAACCTTCATCATAACTGTTGGATGAATCTGTGTCAATGTATGTCCCTACCATATTAAGAACAAAAGACTGTCTCGAAGTCAACCGACGATAATAATATATATCCAATACCGGACTGGCAGTAAGATTGCGGCTTTGTTGAGTTGCCACATAATGTCTGATATCATCCATTATATTCTTTCGGTTATTATTATCGGGAACATGACAGAAGTCTCCAGTCAACGATATTTGAAAGACAGAATGAAGCGAATCTGCAAAATTATAACTTAGCTTGAAAGTATTGTTGAAATACCTGTCGCGCGATGCAAAGTCATTGCGATGGACCGTGTAAACAGAGCCGTCATTCAAGACATAAGCCGTTGTTTCTTGCAAACGGTTACCTTTGAAATCTTTATAATTAAAATCGTAACTTAGCGAAACCTCACTTCTTCCTATATTCCAGTTTCCATATACCATTGCCTCTCCGCTATTCGCAACAGACTGTGTGAGATTTGTTCCTATCGTATAACCACTATCAGCGCGTTTGGTTATAATATTTATCACATAAGCAATATCATCACCATAACGTATTCCCGGACTTTCTATAAAATCAATTCTGCGAATACGATTTGGATCAAGCAACATCATTTCAGATTTTCCGACTACAATACCGTCAATGCGTAACTGAACACTACCTCTATTATCAATAGCAATAACACTACAAGCTACCTCATCAATGCGAATATTGGGTAAAGATAATTTCTGAAGAAGACTGTATCCTGAATCGGAAAATTCTTTCTGCACTTCGGACGGATAAATCAACATACCATCCGACTTATTTATTACCTGCGTAGCTTTTATTTCCACTTCACCAAGAGTTACAGACTTATCTACATTTTGAGCTATCACTAAAAATGTAGGAGTAATAAACATTATTGAGAAAAGTAATATTTTTCTGAGCATCTCTCTGATACATGGCCACCATACATCACTCAGACAAAAAATACATTTTTGTTTGTTAGAAGTCCTTTTCATTGTACCCGCTTTTTATCAGGTACAAAAGTATCTCACCATTCATGAACTCAGCAAAGCATAAACTGACATTTCCCTGACATTTAGCTGACAATGTTTTATCTATCTAATTTTCAACGAATAGCTCTTACCTCTATTGGCCACAATTTTAAGATTCGTACTCTCTTCTATAACAGGTTTCAACCTGCGTATCAAGGTATAAAGAGTGTCACTGGCATCTTCTTTCTTCGGCCATAGCGCTAAACAGATGTCTTCTTTTGACAGAGTATGTGAAGGAGTTTTCCAAAAAAGCAACATGAGTTGTTGTTGCATAGGAGTAAAATGAATCGGAGTATCATGAACGTCATAAAAACAATCATCTATTTCAGAATAAACAAGTCCTCCAAAACTAATCGTTTCGCTTGGTTCACGTTGGCATCCAATATAACGCCATGAGAATATAGCCCACAAAAAGGCGACAAGAGCTAAAGTCAAAGACATACGCTGATCTGACATACGGAACAGGGTAGCCATCGGCAAATCGGCATATGCCTTCAAAGCAAATTGGGTATTTTCCTTCCTTACTACCATAGTATCACTATAAACAGCACCTCCATTGATACATTCATCCTTATATCTTTCATCTATCATACTTAACGATATAAAAGCATTCTGACGCAACTGCTCATTTTGAAGATGATTACAAAAATCCTTATCTGCAACAGCAAATAATACCAGTCCATCTGTTGACAGACACATCTGTTTATATACCCTGACAGTATCCGGTGTAATAATATCGTCGCTTTTTTCAGCAAGGGTCAATACCAATGCTCGGGTCAAGTCATCAGCAACCACATCTTTCGCACGACAATAGCTATGATGTCCTGACATTAAAGAAGATATCATTAAAAACAGGAAAAATCCGACTGACAATATTCTGTTGCTCATTATTTAAATAGCGCTGCTTAAATTTTTATTATTAAGAAAATCCTTCTAATCAATCATATTCTGAAAATCAAAGGATAATTCATAACCCAAAATAAAACGTACGCCTAAAGATAATGTATATTCGGCTATCTACCAAACAAATAGAGATTTCATTATACGCTAACCAATGTGCCCCATAAACCAATTTGCTGGCGACCAAGCCTCAGCACACTGGCAACCAAGCCCCAGCACGCTGGTGACCAAGGCTCAGCACGCTGGCAGTCAAGGCTCAACAAACAGAGAAACGACTTCCATTCAACACACTGAGAAACAAGCTATTACATACTGAAGATTTTTATGTTATCCTGATTGGATATTTCACCTTCCATCACCTGAAACAAAATGCATAAATCGAACTTTTCATTTTCCTCCAAGAAGAGCAAAAAAGTTCTATGGTCAAAACCATAGAACTTTTTTATATCTCAAGACGATAAATTACCGATATATCATACGCTATTTCTACATGACAAATCAATATTCATTCTCTATCATCACACAATAAGTTAACCATTTGTTTTACAATATAAGGTTTCCACTCGACAAGTAGCTCTTCAAATGTTTCATTTTCATTCAGTATCTCCAGCGAAATCAAATTCCTTGATATAAACGGAAATATCAACGCACTGTAAAAAGTAAAAAATACAATACGCAAAGGAACCTGCTTCAATTTTCCATTAGCCATTTCTTCCTGCAAACTTGTTTTCAATCCTTCAAAGAAATTTGCGACATCCAAACTACGGAAAGCATTGAAAAGGAAATTGATATCACGGTTCATTTCACGCAATATAAACAAAGGCAAATAAGGATTCTTCTGCAACATCTGATAATACACATCAATCACCTTCTCTACCCTTGTAGCAATAGGCAAATCTTTCTGCAATATTATATTCTGAAACTTGGGCGCAACCGACATCACAATCATACCAAACACTGCATTAAACATTTTATCTTTTGTCCTAAAATAATAATGCAGTCCCGGTCGGTTGATACCCACCTTTTCCGCTATTTCGCTCATACTGGTATCTGAGTATCCTTTTTCCATGAACAACGATTTGGCCACTTCTATAATTCTTTCTTCCAAATTTGAGCATTTCTCGTCAGACATGATTTTTTTCATTTTAAATGGTCAATAAACAACAGCAGACGATTGGTGATATTTACGTCACTGACTCCGCTGTCAAAATCCAAAGATAATATATTTATCTCAGGAAAAAGACTTTTAATTTTCTTTTCTATCCCTTTCGATACTATATGATTGGCAATACATCCGAATGGCTGCAAGCTTACCACATTATATATTTCCTGACGTGCATACGATATAATTTCAGCTGGTAACAACCATCCTTCGCCAAATTGGGCATTCAATGAAATGACTCTTTGAGCATCGGTCGCTTCATCAAAAATATCTTTGAATGGAATGAAATACGGAAAATTCATTCCTATCTTGTTCGCTTTCTCAATTTGTC
This sequence comes from uncultured Phocaeicola sp., assembly GCA_944320885.1. Classification (GTDB taxonomy): domain Bacteria; phylum Bacteroidota; class Bacteroidia; order Bacteroidales; family Bacteroidaceae; genus Phocaeicola_A. The sequence goes on along the minus strand of CALUJE010000031.1, from coordinate 23,449 downwards.
TTGTCACAAGTCTGTATGCAAATTTATAAATGAACTCGGGGACGAAATCTTTTTCTATGCAAGTCTCACCCCTTACTTTTCTGTTGACAAAACTCTGCATGAAAAAATCAGTAAGTACAGAAGGAACCACTTCTATCCCCCTCGCCGTCATCCACTCAATAATATTCTTTTGTGCAAAAGGATTAAATTTCAGAAAAATCTCTCCAACTACACCTATTTTCGGAAAAGACTTTTTGCTGCATATATCAGTAAACTGTCTGGCAGCCAGTGCCAGATAATCCCACAATTCCTTCGTTCGATTGGCCAATATCAGAGCTTCCGCTTTCTTTAGAAACAAGTCTCGCAAATAATTCGCCTGACCAGCTTCCTTTTCACGCACAGCTGCTGCATAATAGAATTTTGAAATACAGTCGCTATACAGAATGGCCCGCACGGCTATCGGCAGAATCTTTATCCAGTTCATTTTAAAACCCGGCTGGCCATTCTCCAAAGAATCTCCAAAAGTCAAGGATATTACAGGAGTATCCGGATATCCTGCCTCTTCCAGCGCCTTCTTTATCAGAGGAACATAATTGCTGGCACGGCACTGTCCGCCCGTTTGTGTCATCGCAACGATAGTATTGTCCGGATTATAACGACCGTTCTTGAAAGCCTTGATAACATCACCCACAATCAGAGTAGCCGGATAACAAACTTCATTGTTTGCATATTTCAGTCCCCATTCACACGATTCGGTATTACTCAGTTCCAGATTTTCCACATCATATCCGGCAACCCGCATGATAGCCGGTATCAGCGGTGAAACAAAAGGAGTAAAAAACGGTATCAGAATTTTTTTACAATGCAAATCCTTTTCTGTAACGATAACAGGCCGCAATCCCTTCTCTGCTTTTTGGGGTACATTTTTTTCCTGAAACAGTTTCAGACTTTCCGTAAGCGAACGGATACGAAGTTTCATTGAGCCCACATTATTAATATCATCCAGCTTAAGTAACGTAAAGGTTTTCCCCTTATGGATAAGCACATCACGCACTTCGTCCGTTAGAAAAGCGTCCGGTCCGCAACCAAAAGAAGTCATTTCAATGAACTGTACATCGTTCCCCTGTCTTGCACACCATTGGGCAGCTTTCAATATTCTGTTCGGGTATGACCATTGTGCCAGAAAATGGACATCATTGACCGTCTGCGGTTCTTCACGCACTATATCGTCCGTTATGACATCGATACCCATATCGGCTATCATATCAGAAATCTTATGCTGAATCAACATATCTGTATGATAAGGTCTTCCTGCCAAAAGAACAATCTGATGTTTCTTCTGACGAGCCTCATCAAGCAATTGGCGATTATGTTCAGCCAATGCATGTCTGAAAGAACACTGTTCCTCTTCAGCTTTGGCAAATGCCTGTTTTATAATCTTCTCTCCGATTCCTAACCCTTTCAGATACCTGCAGCATTGCTTATATAGAAGGCTTCTGTCTTTTAAGGAAATAGACGGAGAATCAATAGGAACTTTCCCTGACTGTACACTCTTAATAACCTCAGAATATCCAGTTACAATAGGACAGTTATAGCTGTTTTGCTCGTGCCTTTCATCATCCTCTTTTTTCTCAAAAATAACAAAAGGCAGAAAAATACGGTCTACTCTCCTGTCAATCAGTTCCTGCACATGAGCATGCACCAATTTGGCCGGAAAACAAATATTGTCCGACATCACCATACGCGCACTACGCTCATAATTGTTATAGTCTGACTTGTCTGAAAGACACACTTGTATGCCACACTCCGAGAACAATGTATGCCAGAAAGGATAGTCTTCATACATATTCAGACATCTTGGAATACCGATAGTAAGAACCGGATTCTCCACCTTTTGGCAGTTGCGGGAAAAAAGCAGTCTGTTTTTGAACTGATAGGCGTTTTCACCCGTCACATCCTTTTTCCCGTTTGTAAACACTTTCTCACAACGGTTTCCGGAATAATAGTTCTTCCCATTGTCAAACCGGTACCGAAAGACCTGACACTGATTGTCACATCCTTTACAATGAAGGGTGTGAGTAGTATAGTTTGCTTTTGAAATAATATCATCAAGCGAAACAGAGGAGTCACAATGCATCTTCGCGTACAAGGCACAACCAAAGGCTCCCATCAGTTCTGGCTCATCACAACGGATAACTTCCGTACCTGTCAGCAACTCCAATGCACGGACCACAGCATCATTACGCATGGTTCCTCCTTGCACAACAATACGCCGTCCCAATTCCGAAACATCCTTCAATTTCAAGACCTTATACAAACAGTTTTTCATAACGGAATAGGCCAGCCCAGCAGCGATATCTTCAACCGAAGCACCTTCACGCAAAACCTGCTTTACCTTTGAATTCATAAAAACAGTGCATCGTGAACCTAAATCGCATGGCCGGATAGCCCGACATGCAGCCAGCGAAAAATCATGTGCCGTATATCCTAACGTATTCGCAAAGGTTTCAATAAACGAACCACACCCAGACGAACAGGCCTCATTTATCTCTATGCGGTCAATCACTCCATCGTTTACGAAAATGGCTTTCATGTCTTGCCCGCCTATGTCAAGAATAAAAGAAACATTATTATTCAGATAATGCGCTGCCACATAATGCGCAATGGTCTCTACAATACCTGCATCCAACTGGAAAGCTGCTTTTATCAAGTCCTCTCCATATCCGGTAGAACAGCTTCCCTTGATGTTCAAAACAGCATGCCTCTTTAAACATTCTTCTTTCAGCAGGTTCAATCCTGCCGAAACAGTTTCAATAGCATGTCCTCCATTAGGGCGGTAATATGAAAACAAGATGCTGTCATCCTTTCCCGTCACAACAATCTTTGTCGTAGTCGAACCGGAATCAATGCCAATAAAAACATCCTGCTTTCCTGCTTTCAGTTCCGATTTCCGAAGTTTATGTTCGGAGATTCGTTTCTGCCAGTCTGCATAATCCTTTTCACTAGAAAAAACAGGGTTCAGTCCGCTGTTCAAGTTTCCAATACTCTCACATTTTACAGACAATCTGTCTACCAAAACAGACAACTTACAGACTTCATTTTCATCGTTCTGTGACAATGCAGCTCCCAATGCAGGCAACAATGTTCCATACTCAGGCAACACTACATCTTCGTCTTCAATATGCAAATAATTCATGAAGGCTTTACGCAGCGCCGGAATAAAGGTCAGCGGTCCTCCACAAAACAATACGGGTGCTTTTATATCCCAACCATGAGCCAATGTAACCACAGTCTGAACCGCTACCGCATGAAAAATAGAAGCCGCAATATCTTCCCTGCTTACATTTTTTGCTATCAGATTCTGTATATCCGTCTTACAAAACACTCCACAACGCGATGCTATCGGATATATTTGCTTAGAGTTCACAGCCAATCTGTTCAGTTCGGTTACATCTGTACCTAGAATAAGGGCCATTTGGTCAATAAACGCCCCTGTACCTCCGGCACAGTTTCCATTCATGCGCAAATCAACAGGTTCTCCATGCTCAAAAAAAACAATCTTGGCATCTTCACCACCAATATCTATCATGGATAATATTTTCGGATATTTTTTATAAACAGCCTTCGCAGCAGCAACAACTTCTTGAATAAACGGAAACGAATATCGCTCTGATATTCCCATACCGACTGAACCCGTTATACTTATCCCAACCTCAATATCCCCCTTCTCTTGCAAAAGCTCTCTAAGAATATTAAGCATCTCTTCTCTTGCCCGTGCATGATGCCGTTTATAACGATAAAACACAAGCTGTTCATCCTTATCCAATGCCACAATCTTAACTGTGGTAGAACCTATATCTATACCAATCTTAAACATATAACCGCCTTTTACACTTATGTCAAACGCAAAAGTAGAAAAAACATTTTTAAGTATAGATTTCATCAGTTTCTGAATTAACAATAATTACATAGAAAAAGATAAAGAGCTAACATCTGTATATCTTTTTACATAAAAATATGAACAGCTGTTTACCTATTAAAAAATTCTATTTCCTAGTTTGAAAAAAAAGATTAGATATTATTCATAATTAAATACTTCCAGTTGTTATAATAGAAAATTATTAAAAAAACACCTTATCAGAATAGAGTGTTATTTCACCCGGCTCTAGCATCGCATTAATAAGATGAACTTTTTCAAAAGAGCAAATATCGGCAGGAGTTATTGATACTTCACGGGCCAAACCGGTTTCTATAAGCCATCTTCGTTTACATCCGTTAAGAAGAAAGGTTCGCGGCACGTAAAGAGATTTTCCATCAGAAAAGGCCACATTACTGTAACTGGTATCTGTAATAAAACCATTCTTTACAATCAGTATATCATCACATCCATCTCTCAATTCCAAAAGACGGTCAAATATACTTCTGTCAGCATATTTAAGATGATAGTCTATATCATCACAAGATACCATGCGTAGTGAATTTACCTTTTTAGGATGATATGCAGAATAAGAAATCTCAGCTATCGAAGTATTATAAACAATCCGACATTTTACAACTCCCTTTCGCATTGATATGGGGATATTCATATCATTCAGAATGAAAGAGGATTTCAAACCGAAAAGTTCCCGGCAACTTTTATTCATTCTTTCCAGATGCGCTTCCAGATTCTGAAAATGTCCGTCTGTTACTTTTATGGTCTCCAACAAATTCATTACACTGCTTATTTTACAGACAAATATACTTTTTCAAGAACCTCCCGATATTCATCTTCACAACGGCTGTTGATTGTTACTCCGCCACCACTGTGAAAGAAGAAAGAATTACCATCCTGTTCTATAAAACGAATCATCACGGCACTATCCAGATTCTTACCGTCAAAATATCCGAAAATGCCTGTATAGAATCCCCGCATACGACCTTCACCTTCACGAATCAGACGCAACGTTGAAGGTTTGGGAGCTCCCGATATGGAACCGGCTGGCAATAAAGACTGAACAAGCGTTCCCAACCGCTGCCGCCAATCGGGAGAAAGGTTACCGCAAATTTCCGAACTGGTTTGCAGAATCTCTCCTCTTAATGTTTTTATATGATCAATGTAGCGGAATCTTTTCACATATACATTCTGTGCAACTGAATTCAAATCATTCCGCATTAAATCTACAATGGTATAATGCTCACAAGTTTCTTTATAATCATTCATCAGTACATTCTCCGCATCAGGAAGCGTAGCATCAATCGTACCTTTCATAGGGTAGGTATAAATCTGATTTTCCTCTATCCGCACAAAACTTTCGGGAGAAAAGCATACGAATCTACCGGGATAATATATTCGATAAGGAGCAGAACTTCTCAAAAAGATTTCTTTTAAAGAGAGATTGGTTTCTATCTCGGTACGAGCTGTAAGATTCAACAAGAATGTATCTCCCCTTTCCAAACCTCGTCGTATAACAGAAAATCCTTTTTCATATCTGTCACGGTCACTATACACTACACGTAACTTCGGACTTTCAGTACTGTCCGGCTTTTCTGCACAGTTGGTTATTCCACGAACATTGAAAAGGATATCGGAACTCTGCAAAGGTTTCTCTACAAGAAAACCTTCATTCATTTCAAAATCAATTCCAAACAGAAAATCATTGCCCCGTGCTCCCAACAGGTTCATCTTTTCAAAACATCTGCTGCTCTCATTATAAATACGAATAATTGTTCAGCGCACAAAGGTATATAAAAGAAAATAATATTAGCTTTGCAGCATAATGAGAATATTGATTATAGACAATTACGACTCTTTCGTATTCAACATAGTTCAGTTGATAAAGGAAACGGCATATAAACCGTTGTTTGACGTTGTAAAAAACAACGCCATTCCTTTTGATACGCTTAATCATTATCAGGGAATTATATTGTCTCCCGGTCCAGGTATTCCGTCCGAAGCCGGCGATTTAATGAAACTGATTGACTTATGTGCCACAACACATTCCATTTTAGGAATCTGTCTGGGACATCAAGCCATCATAGAATATTTTGGAGGAAAGATTATCAACCTGCGTGCACCGATGCACGGCCATCGCTCATATCTGACCATTACCGATTCTACCGACAGTCTGTTCCGAAACATAAAAGACGGAACAGCCATAGGAAGATATCATTCATGGAGTGCAGACAAGTCATCACTTCCTGCTTGTCTGACAGTTTCATCATATGATGAAGAAGGAAATGTCATGTCTGTAAAACACAATAATCTGCCTATTCATGGATTGCAATTTCATCCGGAATCATACATCAGTGAATGTGGCAGCTCCATAATCAATAACTGGCTTGAAAGCATTTCATCAAAGCCATAAGACAGAATCCGACTCAAAAATCTTAGAACTGTGATATAAACTCATCAAAGCTCATGTTTTCGATACCCATTTTCTCTTTCAGACGCATCTTTTTTCTAGATATGCTTCCTTTAGCTATATGATAAATTTCAGACAATAGAGTTATCGAGAGTTCCATCTTTACAAGACAACAGAAATGTATTTCTTCCGTACTCAATTGAGGATATCTCTCAGACAGACGAACTGTAAACGCATCAAAGCATGCGTCCGTATTCTTTACTATTATATGCCATTCATCGTCTGTAAGATGCATTGCCCCTTGTGCATTTTGTCGTTTCATCAATACCGGCACAGTGATAGCGTTAAGTTGCTTATAGTATGCCACACTCTGATTCAGTTTGTCTATCTCATGTTGCTTTAACTTTTCCTGTTTATGAGCCAGTTCTATTTCCGCTTTCTGTTTATTGACCCTTTCTTCCATTTTCTGCATTTCTTCTTCCCGTAGTCTTTCCATCAACACTTTTCTGTGTTGCTTGCTTTTGTAGACGAAAAACAGCAAAGCCAGAATAATCCCCAGAGCCAAAGCCATTAACTGATAAAACAAAATTTTGTCTGCAGTTCTCTTTTGTTCAGCACGCTGTGCTCTTTCACGCTGAAACTTATATTCCTGTATACTCTGTATTTTCTCTACAAGTTCTTCTTTCCTGTCTGCATCAAGAGAATCACGAAGCTCTACGTACTTTTCCAAATAAGCGCTTTCCGGAGGCCATCCCTGGGTATTCTTTTTCATCTGGCAAATACTTCTGTATATATACACCCTTTCCAGCAATGACAATTTATATAAATTGGAAGACAAATAATGTTCTGCTGAATCAGTTTCACCCAAATGCATAAATACATTTCCCTTCATTGCTTTGTAGTAGGCTATATCATTCGGATCCTGATTCCTTTCAATAGCCTTATTAATATAAAACAGGGCACTGTCAGGCTTTCCTAACAGTAAACAAAGTTCTCCCATATCTTTATCATACATACTACGCGGACTTGACTTTGAGCCTTCTGACAAGTCTAAAGTCTTCCGCATGGCTTCCATTGCCTTTTCATATTGCTCATGTTCTACGAAAAAGAACATCCGCTCATGCCACACTTCTGCCAGCATAGCCGAATCATTCAAAGCTTCAGCTATGGCAAATGCTTCATTTTCATATTTCTGTTCCTCCTCATATTGCATTTTAAAACGATAGATCTTTGCCATCTCAATATTCAGACGGAAACATAACCTTCTGTTATCGCCTGCATACTTTTTCGCCATATTATAGCTTTCAATAGCTCTTAACAGGAAAAAGCCATCGCGATATATCTCACCTTGCAAATAATATAACTGAGACAAACGAAGATAATCGTCATGATGCTTATAATACCGAATTACCGACAAAAGAACAGAATCATTCTGAGGAAGCTTTCTTTTATGATACTGCAAACGAATTTTCAATAATGAATACAAGGCTCTCTCCTCTGAATTAAATGTCACAGTATCCAGCGTGGATAATTCCTTATCCACAACAATCCAATCGCTATCCAGCTTCTGTTCGCAGGAAAGCAACTGTTCATACAAAGAAGAAGGCCGATGTTCGCATGACAACAATACGACAACGGTCATAAATGCAAACATCAATTTTATCAAGAGGCGGTGTTTCAGCATCGTCATGAGCAAGTAGGTGTAGGTTTTCTGCGAATATATAAAATTGAATCCCATTTCCATGCATAAGAAAAAAGAATCTTTCATTTTTTGAATTGCTTAACGCAAACAAAAAAAGAAACCGGATATTCACGTCAAACGGGCGAATATCCGGCACTTTTAATAATGATGCACAACCTCACAGCTGCCACATTACATGAAAAGAGCAAATACAAAAATTTATTTTACACACAATCCAATTCTTCTGGTCATGAAACTACCTGCACGATCGGTGGCTTTTATATCAACATACACCACTCCTCTTATTCTCGAACGAGCTGCCGGTACAACCAACTTGTCACCGTCTATCTCTACATTCATGTTATCACATGCAGCCTCGTATGCAGGTTTGTCATAACCGGCAAAGAAATCTGAAAGCGTTATCACTTTTTCTTTTCCTGTTTCCAAATAGAAATGAGGCACAGACATCCATTCCAGATAATCTTCCAATGCCGTATATCCGTCACCATTAGCATCGGCATTAGCATCAGAAAAATCACCTTTCGGAGAATTCGGATTGGTTCCGCACATCTGCTCCCACCAGTCAGGAAGTCCGTCCATATCTGTATCAAAGTCTGCCGGTCTGGTCTCCTCTGGATAATTTTCATATCCTCCGGCATCCTGCTCGTCATCAATAATACCTTTCAATTTTCCTATACTTCCGGTATATGTACATTTACCGGTACGTACTTCTTTTATGATACGCATATCATGTTCATCAAAAAGAGGCATATTACATCCTACATCCGAAAGAACAGACTTATATGCATCTTCTGCTGAATCTATCTTCGCATATGAAGGGAAGAAAGGCTGATCAACCCACACGTTCCAGTCAAGAGTCTGCTTCTTTGAGAGTTCATATCTTCTCAACTTCTCGTTATCGGTCACTTTATCGCCATTAACTTCTTCCAATATATTGCCCTGACAATAATAGCTCTGAGAACCCTTACCTGTTCCCTCAAGCTGTGCTCTCAGGATAAACTTCTGAGTTGTAGACGGACCTGCCTTATAATAATTATTCACGAAATTAACCTCATGTGCACCTCCGTCTGTTGCACGGCCTCCCCAGTTGAACACTACATTGTTAAATATATCAAGTTTACCGGCATAATATCCGTTTCCATCCAATCCTCCGCCAAGGCTCCAGTTACGTCCCATGCAATGAGCCAACAGGTTATGATGGAAAGAACCAACGTTTCCGCCTATAGTTGCAGCATATCCGTGTCCTTTTCCTTTTGCGTAATTCTTGTGTCCGGCTACATTCAGTGCTTCTGAAATCAGCGAACGCTGCAGAGTTATGTTCTTGGCATTACGAGAGCTGAAAGCCTCATCAATAGTCCAACTCACAGAGCAGTGGTCCACAATGCTATGGTTGGCACCGGCCATACCCAATCCGTCGAAAGTTCTTCCTTTTCCCAAACGCACACGAATGAAACGGCATATTCCGTCACTGGCTATTCCCATAGGAGCACCTTTAATGCAGATACCTTTTCCGGGAGCAGTCTGTCCGGCAATAGTTACATACGGATAAGAACATCCCAAACGTGATTTGAGTTCAATGGTTCCTGATACGGCAAATACAACCGTACGCGGACCAATATTGGCTGTCAACGCTTCACGTAAGCTTCCAGGCCCATCATCATTCAGATTAGTTACATAAACAACCTTTCCTCCACGGCCTCCTATTGCATAACGTCCGTATCCTTCTGCCCCATAAAAAGCCAATTGACGTGCCTTAAAACTCCATACATTTCCAGTTGTAACATTTCCATTGGCATCCTCTTCATCTACACGCCAAAAGTAAGTTTTTGCTCTGGCTACTTCATCCAACTTGTAACAGGAATCAGTCACAACTCCTTTATACAGTTCTTTGGTATCAGGAGTAGCCTCAGCCACCTTCAATGAGTCATATCCTATATACACATGATGTTTTACTGCTCCTTTACCCAGTTTCCAATCCAATGTTATTTTTCCGGCATCTGCATCAGCATGCATATCCTTAGTAAGCGGTGTAGGGCTTTGTGCCTGTTTCAAAACATCCGGTGTATTAATTTCAAGTCCGTTCAGATAAACAGCCTGTACTTCATTATCCTTTCCGGCTACGGGTTTGAACAGCATAACAACTTCATCACCTTCCTTCTTTACATTCACTTCAGTTTTCAGCACCAATGCATTTTCTTTTAACAATACACGTCTGGTGCATTGTCCCTTATGCACAGGTTTTCCCTGAACGTATACTTCAAATGAAGGTACTTTCACATCATTGTCTACACTGAAATTGTTATGATAAGTCTGTATTGTATGTACGCCTTTCGGCAAGCCTTTTATAATCAGTTCCAGTTCACCTTCATTTCCTACACTTACTCCATCGGATATCATTTTGGCCAATTCTGAAGACTGAACACCAGCCTTATAGTAACTGCCTCTCATTTCTGCCCCTTTTGCATTGAGAGTCAAACTGATATTGCCATCCAATACAAGAGTATTTGTATTCGGATTCTTTATAGCCCATGGAGTATATCCTGCTTCGTTCACCTCTGTCAGGCTACGTCCCGGCACATTACAGTCTACTTTAAAAAAGGTTTCATTCGCCTTTTCTCCTGTAATGGTTTGTGCTATTGCTACATTCCCATTAAAGATTAACATCATACAGCTCCAAAGGCTATACTTCATCGTTTTTGATGTGCTCCACATAGTTCTTTCTGTTTAATTAATACCGAAAATATATTCCAGCTATAACTTTTATTTTATAATTGTAGTTTAGACAATAAAAGCACAAAGAGGTTTAAAGCAGATGCATACAAAATAAATCTATGCCATTTTCCAAGAAATTTCTTCAACAAAGAGAATATACGATTAGAAAAAATACAGTTTCTTTTACCTCTATTGCAAGTAAGATACTTAATTTTGCATAACAAACATTTTACTTATACCATTTATAGCTAAAAAAAACATTTTACATGATTCATTCAAAACGTTTTCTTTTATGCTTTCTTGCTGTTCTGATGACGACTGGCATTTTTGCAACAGAACGAAAGAAATACAACTTTAACAGTGAGTGGCTCCTATATGTCGGAGACAAACAGGATGCCGAAAAAAACGATTTCAACGACAAACAATGGAAACAGGTAACTCTGCCACGAGCTTTCAACGAAGACGAAGCTTTCAGACTTTCTATTGAACAACTGACCGATACGGTCATGTGGTACCGGAAACACTTCCGGGTAAAGGAGTTGAAAGACAAAAAGGTCTTCATCGAGTTTGAGGGTATCCGCATGGCCGGAGAATTCTATATCAACGGACACCGTCTGGGACTGCATGAAAACGGAGTGATGGCCGTAGGTTTTGACCTTACACCGTATATGAAGAAAGGGGATAATGTAATAGCCGTACGCATTGACAACGACTGGCGTTATCGTGAAAAACACAGCGGAAGCCTGTATCAGTGGAACGACCGTAACTTCAATGCGAACTATGGAGGAATCCCCAAGAACGTGTTTCTGCATGTCACGGACGAAGTTTACCAGACTCTTCCGCTTTACAGTTCGCTAAAGACTACCGGTGTATATGTATATGCTACCGATTTTGATATTCCCGGACGTAAAGCCACCATTCATGCCGAATCGGAAGTGCGGAATGACAGCCGCCAGCCCAGAAGCTTTTATTATCAGGTGAGCATTTCCGACCGCGACGGAAAACTGATTAAAGAGTTTACCGGTACAGAAACAACCCTCCAGCCGGGAGAAACCCGTACGGTTAAGGCTGCCGCCAACGTAGAAGACCTACACTTCTGGAGTTGGGGATACGGTTATCTTTATAACGTAAAGACTACCCTTAAGGATAACAAGCACCGTGTTATTGACGAGGTGAATACCATTACCGGATTCCGCAAGACACGTTTTGCCGAAGGAAAGGTATGGCTGAACGACCGCGTGATTCAACTCAAGGGATATGCGCAACGCACCAGCAACGAATGGCCTGCCGTAGGTCTGTCAGTACCGGCATGGCTCAGTGACTATTCCAACGGACTGATGGTGGAAAGCAATGCCAATCTGGTAAGATGGATGCACGTCACGCCATGGAAACAGGATGTGGAATCGTGCGACCGCGTAGGACTCATGCAGGCCATGCCGGCCGGAGATGCGGAAAAAGACCGACAGGGACGCCAATGGGAACAACGCACCGAACTGATGCGCGATGCCATCATTTATAACCGTAACAATCCGAGCATCGTTTTCTATGAATGCGGAAACGAATCAATCAGCCGTGAGCACATGCTCGAAATGAAAGCTATCCGTGACCAATACGACCCACACGGCGGAAGAGCCATCGGCTCACGTGAGATGCTCGACATCCGCGAAGCTGAATACGGAGGAGAAATGCTTTACATCAACAAGAGCAAGCATCACCCCATGTGGGCTACCGAATACTGCCGCGACGAGGCTCTCCGCAAATATTGGGACAGTTACTCCTATCCCTACCATAAGGAAGGCGACGGAAACAGTGCCTATCACTCTACCGTGACCAATACCACAAAGAAAAAGACCGATGCCAGCGCATACAATCATAACCAGGATGAATTTGCCGTAGAACTGGTACGCCGTTGGTACGACTACTGGCGCGAACGTCCGGGAACCGGACTGCGGGTAAGCTCGGGTGGTGCAAAAATCATTTTCTCTGATACCAACACCCACTACCGTGGAGTGGAAAATTATCGCCGAAGCGGTGTGACCGATGCCATGCGTATTCCGAAAGACGGATTCTACGCACATCAGGTAATGTGGAACGGATGGGTAGATACTGACAAATACCAGACTTACATTATCGGACACTGGAACTATCCGGAAAACACCGTAAAACCGGTCTATGTCGTATCGAATGCTGAAGCTGTGGAGCTCTTCCTCAACGGCCGTTCACTAGGTATGGGCAAACGCGACTTTCATTTTCTGTTTACTTTCGGACAAGTCAGTTTCCAGCCGGGCACCCTCACTGCCGTAAGCTATGACGCCAACCACCAGGAAGTAAGCCGCTATAGCATACAAACTGCCGGAGAACCGGCCTTCCTTAAACTTACCGCCATACAGAATCCTGAAGGATTTCATGCCGACGGAGCCGACATGGCACTCATACAAGTCGAGGTGACCGACAGTAACGGACGCAGATGCCCGCTCGACAACCGCCTTATTCATTTCAGTCTTGACGGAGAAGCCGAATGGCGGGGAGGCATTGCACAGGGAAAAGACAATTATATTCTCAGTACTTCACTTCCGGTAGAATGCGGAGTAAACCGTGCCCTCATCCGCAGCACTCGCAAGGCCGGAAAAGTAGTTCTTACCGCAAAAGCCGACGGACTGCCCGAAGCTTCGGTTACACTGCAAACCTTACCGGTAAAAGTAAAAGACGGTCTGAGCGAATACTTGCCGCAAAGTACTCTGAAAGGATGGCTCACCAAAGGAGAGACTCCCCAGACTCCGTCGTATACTGACCGCAAAAAAGATATTGCCATTATAAGCGCCCAGGCCGGATGCAATCAGGAAGAAGCATCCCGAAGCTATGACGACAATGAACTCAGCGAATGGAAAAACGACGGAAGCGAACAGACTGCTTGGATTACTTACCGACTGGAACATGCCGCACCGGTAGACGACATCTGCCTGAAACTGGCCGGATGGCGGCAACGTTCATATCCATTGGAAGTATATGCCGGCAAACAGCTTATATGGGCAGGAAACACCGAACGGAGTCTGGGATACGTACACCTGCTTATTGACAAGCCCATCTGTACCGACACCATCACCATCTGTCTGAAAGGGGCTGCCAAAGATGCTGACGCATTCGGTCAGATAACCGAAGTGGAAGCTTCAAAGGCCGGAGAGTTCGATCTGGTAAAAACAGAAAAGAATTCTAAAAAGAACAAGACACTCCGCATCATAGAAATAGAGTTCCTGCAAACCATACAGAAAGAATAAGAAAACATCCGTCACACGCCGTATATATAAAGCAAAATCCTGATTCCAACGGAACTGTCCGCAGGAATCAGGATTTGTTTCTATAATAAAGCCACTATATTTATTCCGGTTGCAATTCATTGGCCGAAGGAAGCTCTTTCCATCCGGCACCAAACGTATCATAAGCATCGGTTACCACCACAAAGGCATCCGGGTCGGCCATCTTTATCGTCATTTTCACTCCGGGAACCTCCTTGTTACTTATCACCAGAAAAAGCATTTCCTTTTCTTTTCCGGTATACAGTCCGCTGCTCTTGATGCAGGTTGCCGTACGGTCAAGGTCTTTCAGAATATATTCATGAAGTGCATGCATGTTCTTGTCACTTATCACAAAAATCAGTTTGTCGTTCTTGGCTCCGTTAATGATATAAGCAATCACGCGTGAGATAATAAAAATAGAAATAAGCGAATAAAGTGACAGGTGCCATGAAGGCTGCGACACGTCATCAGCACTGCCTATACCGAATCCTATAACTACCAGTCCGAAACATACTACGGTTCCGTCTACCAGCAGAATGGCATTCGAAAAACGGATGTGACAATATTTCTGCAACAGCATACCCACAATATCACTTCCACCGGTAGTAGCCTGATTGCGTATGACGATACCTGTACCTATACCTATAACGGCTGCACCTATTATACTGGTCAGCATCAGATGGTCGGTCATATTCATGACTCCACCCAGCAACTGTTCAGGGTCAAGACTTTCAAGTGCCTCCTGTGTAGGATATACCAGTTCTGACAACACGTTCATAATAAGCGGAGTGATAAGCGCCGCAGCAATTGTACGTGTTCCCAGCTTGGCACCGAGCAACACCACCGAAAGAATAAGCAGCGGAATATCAAACATATACCCGAAAGTACCTACCTGAATAGAGGGAAACAGATTGTGGAGCACAATACTGGCTCCGTATACTCCGCCGGGAACAATATTATAAGGATTTATAAAAAACACAAAGCCGGCGGCAAGAATAGTACATCCCAACAGGATGTTTAACCATGCACATAATGTTTTCTTCATGATACTAAATATTTATGCAGCAAATATACAAATATTTTTGCTTTCATCGGCAAAGTGACAGAGTTTTTATAAAGGTTATCCATAAATAAATCCATAATGCTGGCATTTTGCAATGTCAGTCATTTTGTTCCATACTCAAGAATATCATAAAAAACAAAATGGAAAAAAGAGACAATCTCTATTTAGCCAAAGTCTCCGCAGAAACATTTGTTTCTATCGAATGAAACTAAAGTTTCAAACTATAAAAAATCCGAAGACGTTTCCGCCTTCGGACTTTACCTTTATTAGGTGTTTATTGACTTCCTAAATATTATTTTTCAAGCAACTCTTTCAGAAAACTGTCCAGTTCTTCATCCAGTCCTTTCAAAAGCTCGTCATCATTCAGCATCAACGTATCATCATCTACCAAGAAGAGTTCTGCCACCGTCTCCTTATCTTCATCAACCAAGGTAAATGAATACGGTTTCATCAATACGACATTGTCCAGAAGCTCTTTTTCCTTCATTCTTTTCAAGACATTGCGCAAAGGAAGCTCTGCTTCTTCATATAAATCATCGTCATCATATCCGTCCCATTCTGGAACCATCGCTGTAGCTCGCTTGTTGTCATCGTCATCCCATACAATAAGCCGGCCTCCGTCTTCTGTTTGCGGCTGCAAATGAATATCTGTAATGACTTGTTGGTCTGAAGTGGCATTGAAAGAAGTCAATGCCTTTTTAATGGCCTCTTCTATATTGCTTTGTGATTGCGAGCTAAGTTTCATAATTGTTTCCTGCTATTAAATAGTTGATAAATCAACTCAAAAGTACAAAAAAAATGTCAGTTGCAACAATAGTTAAGAAAAAATTACTCGTTAAAACGTTCCAACTGCAGATTAAGCTTCTGCAAAAGCAATTCTTTCTGCTGCAAAGTATTCAGATAACGGTCTATAAATATCCATTCTTCGGGCAATCTCATCAACGTACTGTCCTGCTTCGGACGGGCATTGCCAACTGCCATATCACGCGCTTCCTGTACATACTTTATAGCCGTCTGCATATCACCTTTCATTTCATAATATAAACCTATATTATAGGCTGCCCGCATTTTTTTCTTTTTACTCTTGCCTTTGTAGTCCAACATCCAACTGTCAAAAGCCAAATCCCAATCATTTTCACGCATCGAAACAGCTGCGTCGCGCATATTGATGCTGCCGCCACTGAAATAGTAACGTCCTTCTTCATTCCAATACGGAGATACATGCTTCATGGCCATATCGCCCATATACTCAGAAGCTTCCGTTATGACAATCTTGTCAGTGAGTTCTACCAAGGGCCAGTAAAGTGTGTCTCGATCAACGAAATTCTGGAACGGCTTTACACGACCGGGCATGTACAAACGGGTTTGCACTGTCACAGCTCCAGACACATAAGGCAATTCATCTCTATAATCAGTATACATTGAGCGGGTCTTTATCTTGGCTTTATCTACTGTAAGAAGCATATCTGCTCCCAGTTCTTCCAAAATATTTTTTACCGTATCCGGATGTAATACGCGGGTCTTTGGATTATCATTACCTGCACTCGTAGAAGAAATAACCACTTTGTCAAAATAATTAGCATCAGCAATACTTGTTGCCAGTTTCTCTGCTACAATACTTCCATCTGCCTGAAGGGTAGTTTTCACCGTAACTCCATTAAGAGCCGGAATACTTGCAGGCTCCGTATTGTCAATGACGGCAATAGTTTTCACTGTCGGAGCAAAAGTAATATCCGCAGGAAGCAGAGACTCTACCGAAAACTCTTCGACCGTTGCAACTGAAACACATGAGGTCATGCCTACTATGCTGCCTAGTAATATGAGCAAGTATTGTTTCATAATGTAGATACTAAAAGTTGATTTTTACAAAAATAGAAGAATTCGCCTTATATACACACAAAATAAAGGTTAATCATTAAAGTAAAATGGTAAAAAAAATCCGGTACACTGTCATATTTGACAGGTACCGGATTTTCGTTATAAGATTCTTGTCAGAAGGTATCTTTTAGAAAAGATTACGTCCGTGACAGTTTTTATATTTCTTTCCACTTCCGCAAGGACAGGGATCATTACGTCCGATAGTATGCTCTGCACGTACCGGCTCACGCTTCACTTCACGGGTATCACGTCCGGCAGCTGCACGTTGGTTCGGATCGCTCAAATCGGTCTTGGTCTCCTGATAACGCGGACGTTGTGGCAATGGATCCGGAGCAGCTTCACGCACTTGCTGAGGTTCGCGAACAGGTATCTGTGCACGCATTAGTACGGAAATAGTCTGATCGTTGACTTTCTTCACCATATTGTCGAACAGGGTTACAGATTCAAGCTTGAATATCAAAAGCGGATCTTTCTGCTCATAGCTTGCGTTCTGTACAGAATGCTTCAATTCATCCAGGTCACGCAAGTTTTCTTTCCATGCTTCATCAATGGTATGAAGAAGGATTGCTTTCTCAAACGACTTCACAATTTCACGGCATTCACTTTCATAAGCGGCTTTCAGATTGCATGAGATATTGTATATACGTTTACCGTCAGTAATAGGTATCAGAATATTCTCGTATACGCTACCCTGATTTTCATAAACCTCTTTTATAACCGGCATGGCAATCTGTGCCATACGGTCTGTCTTGCGCTTGAAGTTTGCCATAGCCGCATCAAACAGCTTGGTCTCGATGACATCATCGTTTTCCTTGTTGAATTCTTCTTCGGTTACAGGCATCTCAATGGCAAAGTTCTGCAGAACTTCCATCTTAGCCTCTTCATAGCTCTTACCTTCAACAGCCGCAATACAGCAAGACTCAATCATGTTGACAATATCCATACCGATACGTTCACCCATCAATGCGTGACGACGTTTGGTATATACAACCACACGTTGCTTGTTCATTACATCATCATATTCAAGCAAGCGCTTACGGATACCGAAGTTGTTTTCTTCAACTTTCTTCTGTGCACGCTCTATAGAGTTGGATATCATCTTGGCTTCAATCATCTCTCCTTCCTTGAATCCGAGCTTATCCATTACTTTGGCTATACGCTCAGAAGCAAACAGACGCATCAAATCATCTTCAAGAGAAACGAAGAATACAGAAGAACCCGGGTCTCCCTGACGTCCGGCACGACCACGCAACTGACGGTCAACACGACGTGACTCATGACGTTCTGTACCTATAATGGCAAGACCACCGGCAGCCTTCACTTCCGGACTCAGCTTGATATCGGTACCACGACCGGCCATGTTTGTAGCAATGGTTACAGTTCCGCTCAAACCGGCTTTTGCCACGATTTCTGCTTCTTTCTGGTGTAATTTGGCATTCAATACGTTATGTTCAATCTTACGCATGGTAAGCATCTTACTAAGCATTTCAGAAATTTCAACAGAAGTCGTACCTACCAGAACCGGGCGGCCAGCATTGACCATCTTTTCGATTTCTTCGATAACGGCTTTATATTTTTCACGTTTAGTCTTGTAAACGCGGTCATTCATATCAATACGTGCAATCGGACGATTGGTAGGAATAACTACTACATCGAGCTTATAGATATCCCAGAACTCACCTGCCTCAGTCTCAGCTGTACCGGTCATACCTGAAAGCTTATGGTACATACGGAAATAGTTCTGCAGAGTAATGGTAGCAAATGTCTGAGTTGCAGCTTCAACCTTTACACGCTCTTTTGCCTCAATAGCCTGATGCAATCCGTCTGAATAACGACGACCTTCCATAATACGTCCGGTCTGCTCGTCTACAATCTTCACCTGTCCGTCAATCACTACATACTCATCGTCTTTCTCAAACATGGTGTATGCCTTGAGCAACTGGTTAATAGTATGTACGCGTTCAGACTTAATGGCATAATCGGTAAGCAATTCGTCTTTCTTTGCCAGCTTTTCTTCGTCTGTCAGATCTTTTTCATTTTCCAATGCAGACAATGCTGAAGTAATATCGGGCAATACAAACAGGTTCGGATCGGCAGAGTTTCCGGTGATAAGGTCAATACCTTTATCGGTCAAGTCTACACTGTTGAGTTTTTCGTCAATGACAAAGTACAACGGTTCAACAGCCTCAGGCATACGTTTGTTGTTCTGCTCCATGTAGATTTCTTCCGTTGCCTGCATTCCGGCTTTGATACCCGGTTCACTCAGGAACTTGATAAGCGGTTTGTTTTTAGGAAGGGCCTTATGGCTACGGAACAAAGCCAGGAATCCAGCTTCACGGTCCTTCTTGTCTTCTGACGCAATCAGTCGTTTGGCATCTGTCAGGAACTGAGTAGCCAGCTTGCGTTGAGCCTCAACCAAACGCTCTACCAACGGACAAAGCTGTTCAAAGAGTTGGTCTTCACCCTTAGGTACAGGTCCGGAAATAATCAACGGTGTACGCGCATCATCAATCAACACGGAGTCGACCTCATCGACAATGGCATAGTTATGCATACGTTGTACAAGGTCTTTCGGGCTGTTGGCCATATTGTCACGCAAGTAGTCAAAACCGAACTCATTATTGGTACCGAAAGTAATATCGGCCATATATGCCTTACGACGGGCGTCTGAGTTTGGCTGGTGCTTGTCAATACAGTCAACGCTCAATCCGTGGAACTCATACAACGGGCCCATCCACTCAGAGTCACGTTTTGACAGATAATCGTTCACGGTTACGACATGTACACCGTTACCGGTCAGGGCATTCAGGAATACAGGTAAGGTAGCTACCAATGTTTTACCTTCACCGGTTGCCATTTCGGCAATTTTTCCTTTGTGAAGAACCACACCACCAAAGAGCTGTACATCATAATGAACCATGTTCCACTGTATTTCAGAACCTCCGGCCATCCAGTGATTCTGATAGATAGCCTTGTCTCCTTCTATACGGACGAAATCTTTAGTTGCAGCCAGCTCACGGTCAAAGTCTGTAGCAGTAACTTCAATGAACTCATTCTCTGAGAAACGGCGGGCTGTATCTTTTACAATGGCAAATGCCTGTGGCAATATTTCATCGAGTGCTTTCTCATAACATTCAAGCACTTCTTTTTCCAACTTGTCAATCTGCGCAAACAATGACTCACGCTGTTCCAACTCAGTCTCCTCAACTTTTGCCTTAAGTTCGGCAATCTTATCACGCTGAGTCTGCGCCGAATTACGCACATACTGCTGCAACTCTTTAGTCTTGGCACGAAGCTCATCATTGGTGAGCTGACTTATAGCCGGATATGCTGCTTTTACTTTCTCTACCCAAGGCACTATCTCCTTCATATCACGAGTGGCCTTGTTTCCGAACAGCTTACTTAAAAAATCATTAAATCCCATATTATATTATTTTTATTATTTACGAAATGAATTGATATACACCGATTAAATACGATGCAAAGTTAAATTAAAATACTGATTATTCAGCAAAAAACAGAAAGAGTATATCAGCGAATGCTGCTGATAACAGAAGCGCGGCATGCATTGGGAGCACGTATACGCATAAAATGTGCCACTGTAGGAGCTATGCAGTCAACTGTCAAAGGCACACGTATGACTTGAGGTTTGATGGTATAACCAAAAAAGATTACCGGGAAATTGATTACGGCTTCTGAAATATAATGGCTGTCGGCCAACGGATCTTCATTGACGTACTTCCAACCAGGATTCAATTCCAATAAGATATCTCCCGAAACATTTATATTGAATGCGTTATGAAGCATTTCTCTTTCCGGAGTATTAGCATTCAAAATCAACTGATGGGCCGTATAAGCAGCTTTCACACCGCTTACCTGTACCAGAAATTCGGCCGACTTATTCAGTACCTCGGGTAAATTCAGCTGTTTCTGTTCTATCAGAGTACGGTTGAAATAAATATGAAGACCGTCATATGCTTCGACATATTTACCCTGACCGTAAGTAGCCATCAGATACATGTTGAGCAGTGCCGTGCAGCGTTCCATATAAAAATCACCGGTAGGAATACGGTAAGCCGTAAGATCCATGACCTCAGGGTCATTATAACCCGTAGAAGTAATAAAGAACAGCGTATTATGAATACCTACTTTCTTGTCTATCATATCAATCAGTTGTCCCAACTGCTGATCAAGACGAACATAGGTATCTTGTATCTCAACAGGATATTCCGTAACCGACTTATGCTCATAGTTTCCGGCATAATATGTTACTGACAACATATCAGGAACGTCGTCCATTCCTATTGTAGTACCTTGCAGGCAACGCTCTACCAGACGGTTCACTTCCTCATTCACCAGTCCGGAAGTCTTAAACTGACGAAACTTCTTGTAATCGGAAAACGAATGACGGAATCCGCGCGGTTGTTCTGAAGAGAAATATGTATATAATGCTTTATTCTGTAAGGTTTCCCATGTAATATCTCCGATTCGGGTATCAATCGCCTGATGATCATTATATGTAGTTATCCACGAAGGGAAGGTACCATAAAAAGTAGAACCCGACCATTTGCCTGTATAATCATTTATCCACAATGCTGCATTGGCCGCATGTCCGGCAGAGAATACCGCCGCATCACGAAACGGAGCAATTGCATACACCAGAGCCTGTCCTTGTGTAGCAACTTTCAGTTCATCGGCTATCGTAGAAACCAACAGTTTGCGTGGAGAGGTATTTTCAGCAGAATAAATACCCATGAAATCCTTGTCATCTACAGACGACACTATTTTCAGTGTATTACGGTCAAGCCATCTGTTGGATATAATACCATTATAATAAGGTGTAGTTCCTGAATAAATTGCCGCAACCGCAGAAGAACGGTCTACCGGCTTGAACGTATATGAGGCATTGGCATATACACGCCCTTCCTTAAACAACCGCTTGAAACCTTTTTCGCCATATAAAGCAGAAAAAGCCTCCATATAATCAGTCCGAAACTGGTCTATCGTTATACCTACAACTAGCTTCGGAGAAGATGCTACGGATTGTGCCTGCATGCTTGCAAGCGCCAAAGCGGCTACTAAAGATGTTAAAAGGCGTCCCTTCATGAAAGTCTTTTTCGTGTTACAATTATTCTTGCTATAGAACGTATCAGCAAACTAAGCGCCAAAGGTAATATAACTAACGTTATTTTTTGCGGTATCAGCCACCAGAATACTATAAAAAGTGTTAATACCGTAATATTTCCTATATGATATATATCTTTTCTATGTTTTAACGCTTTATAAAGCATACATGGCAAATAAACCAACGGGATAGGATTAAGAATTATAAGAAGATAATTTGAACCTACCGTAGGATGCACCGAAAAGAAAAACAGAAAGGCAATGACACAACCGGCTATACCCTGTGCACCAAACAATATCAAATCAAACCACCATGTAGCAAATTTATAACGCAGTTCAAGCAGCGATATGCATAAAGACAATGCCAGCAGAATCAGAGCACAAGTCATGGGAGAAAGAGGAAACTCCTTTTCGTGCGGATGGGGAACCGGGTCAACAATGCGAGAGCTTTGCTTTACCAACGGATGTGAAGAACCGTCGAATGTACGGATTACAGCACTGTCCATTGCGTGCATCGTAACAAATGGAGAAAACATCTGAGCTCTTAAATCTATGGCTTTATCAGCCTCGCTGCCCAGACACAAGTCTATTCCAAATTCAGACCAGGGAAAATCCTTTGTAAAGCGATGTACTATTTCACGGAAAGTCAATGGTTCGCGACTAACCTGATAAATAACCTTTCCCTCAATGCTTTCTTCTATTTTGTCACGGGCCCGGGTGGTACAGTTGTCATAAAAGTAATTATACCGATATGTTCTGTTCTGGGGAAGATAGTTCTCTTCCAGTATAGCTATCAGACGTTCTTTTTCCTTCTGAGAAAGATTCAGTTCCTGCTGAACCACATACGAGCCCCGTTCGGCATACTCCATTTCAAAATAGGAATATGGAACTATTCCCAATTGATAATCGGTTTCTCCTTTAACAAAACGATAAATAAAATTGGGAGTCCGGAAACTGAACATTCCATAATTATATACCAGATCTATCCTACGGGAAGGAACTTCCACCCGTATGGCCGTATGTCCGAAAAGTGAATAGATTTCAGTACCCGGAGCACAAGTCAACAGGCTGATACGTATCGAATCGTTTACCTGTGCATGCACTTTTATTGAACAGAATCCGATAAGTATTACTATAATAAGAAGCAGCTTCTTCATTAATATCACAAACTATCTATATTTTTATATTCCAAATTGGTGCTGCAAAGGTAAGCTTTATTTGCTTCTCTTAATGTTATATGCCATACTTTTTTTATTTTAAAGGCAAGCAAAAAGACGTATTTTAACGTGAGTTCGATGAAATATAAGTGTTTGAAGATTTGGTGATTAGCGAAAATTGCTGTAACTTTATAGTGCTA
>CALUJE010000030.1 GCA_944320885.1 uncultured Phocaeicola sp. | reverse complement strand
GAAGTAGCTCAGTCGATAGAGCATTAGCCTTCCAAGCTGAGGGTCGCGGGTTTGAGTCCCGTCTTCCGCTCTCCAAACAGTCTCAAAGTTTTGAGACTGTTTTTTTATATATATATCCTGACTCTGGGCAGCCAAAATAGGGGAACTACATAAAAATCATAAGTTATCATTTTTTTATTCATAGCCTGTATCGAAATAATTATAGGCCATGATTTGAAAAATCACAAGTTATGAATCTAAAAAAGATGGCCATGATTTTTTTAATTATAAGTTATGAATATCACCTCTCTCCTGGAATGATTTTCCTTAAAAACGAATACTAAAAGAAAATACATCCCGCGACAGAATCTTTGCCGCAAAGAATAGAATAAAAATATGTTCCGGAGAAAATTCAATCAACCGACGTCTGTATGAAAATAAAATCTCTGATTGTATCAAACAAGGAAAGAATATATCAGAGCCGAAACCGGGACTCGAACCCGGGACCTATTCATTACGAATGAATTGCTCTACCAACTGAGCCATTTCGGCTTTTCTGAAAATCGATTGCAAAGATAATACATTCTTTGAAAATCAAAGAAACAATCCTGCTTTTTTTATGCGCTTTTCCTTTTACCGCTCTTCCGTCCCCTACCCTTCTTTTCAGGATAATGAGAAGCTATGTATTTGGCCGTATAAGAAAGCTTGTCCAAATCATCTTCATACAGTGTCCACAGACGGTGGTACAGTGATAAATCAGCAACATCCTGTTCTTCGCGAGCAACTTTCACAAACGGATCAAACGAAGCATAAACATGCAGTATGCGAACAACCTCAGACGGAGACTGCCTTATAAATTTTGCCAGCTCAATAACTTCCGGTGACTTTTCGTTCATTGTACCGATTATCAGTTGAAAGTACAGATTCAGTATCAGCGTTCCGGCACACAGCCGTATGGCAATATCGGCAGCCTCATCAATGGCTTTACCAGGGGTCTGAAAATAACCTTCCCACATGGCAGGATTCTCCTCACTATACAAATCTTCATTGATATCGAAAGGGAGTACCGGATACCATTGCTGAAATCTTACCATCCGTTTATACACAGCGTCCGGAGTTCTTCCCAGAATACGCGCCAAATGAACAACTCCTTCCGTTTCAGAAGTCTTTATTCCTGCAGGCTTAGTAAAATAAAGAGCTAATACCAATATTGATTCTTCTTTAGTCCATTGTTCCGGTTTCATAGCTGAGCATGTTTATTTATAAAGCAAATATAGCTTTTTCATTCGTTATTTTCTCTATGCATTCTTCATTATTTTTAAAAGAGACTATCTTTGCGCAAAATAAAAACAAAGATACATGACCAGACGTAAAAAGAAAAGAACAAGCTCAAAAGGATGGTGGGCTGTACTTGCGGCACTGCTGATTTCCGGAGTATTCGGACTCAGTAAACAAAACGGAGAAAACAGATTGCCACAGGAATGGAGCACCATATTCAAAAGCCAGACCAGCTCAGAAAACAAACTTTCGGAAAACATTCCCGAAAGCTCGGAGAAGAGCATGGCACTGCCGGCCAGTCTAAAAAACCGTAACGAACACATTATACATCACAAAGGGTATATCGTATCATACAATTCTGAATGGAAAATCCCCAACTGGGTAGCCTGGGAACTTACTTCCGATGAAACCGATGCGAAGATTCCGCGTGAAGACAGTTTTTGCGAAGACCCCGATTTCAGCGGAGCACAAGCCTCACTTGAAGATTATCGCGGTTCCGGATACAGTCGTGGACACATGGCACCGGCCGCAGACATGAGATGGAACGAAGATGTCATGAAAGAATGTTTCTACCTGACGAACATGTGTCCGCAAAATGCTTCCTTCAATTCCGGTAATTGGGGACAACTGGAGCGCCAGTGCAGAGAATGGGCACAGAAAGAAGGCACCATATGGATTGTTTGCGGACCGATTGTAGGAAAAAGTCCGAAACATATAGGTGAAGGAATGGTTGTGGTTCCAGACGGATTTTACAAGGTAATAATGGCTCCTCATGCAAAAAGTCCAAAAGCTATAGGATTCGTGTATCCGCACAAGAACAAGAAAGGTGCCAGACTGAGAGAGTTTGCAATGAGCGTTGATGAGGTGGAAAAACGTACAGGCATTGATTTCTTTTCATCATTGCCAGACGACATTGAAAAGAAAGTAGAAGCTCAAAGACCGGAAACCGGACGATGGAGATTTTATGACGAACAGTCGAAACGTAACAGACTGAAAAAATAAAAGGTATCCGCCTGCCATAAAGTTTATCCTCAACCTGAGGACATATATCTTTAGCCTAAGGATATGTATACTTAACCTGAGGATACATGTACCTAGCCTAAAGACAAACTATCCATCGAACAGCAGCCAATTACAGGACAAGCTTCCGGAAGGAACTCCTGCAACACTATAAAAGACTGCCCTTCACAGGTAAAGACTCTAACCAGTGAAGGGCAGTGTTGTTATCATATTCATACAGACTATATCTTGTCTGCTCACATATCATTCTCTTCTGTTTCCTCGTCATCAAACTGCATGATGGCCATCTGACGTTTAAACACCTCTCTGAAAGAAATAATAGTTTCAGAACGTGACAGGCCCAGCGGTTGAAGCTTATCATGGATTATACTCATCAAATCATGATTATTGCGTGCATAAATCTTAATAAAAAGATCATATTGTCCGGTGGTGACATGGCATTCTACTACTTCCGGAATTTTCTGCAAAGCTTCTATAACTTCATCCGAATGCTCGGGATTTTTCAGAAACAAACCAATATAAGCACAGGTTTCGTATCCTATTTTTTCAGGATCCAAAATAAATTCAGAACCTTTCAACACTCCTAAATTAACCAATTTCTGAATACGTTGATGAATGGCTGCTCCCGATACTCCACAGGCACGAGCTACTTCCAAAAAAGGAATACGGGCATTATCTGCTATTAAACGCAAAATCTGCTCGTCTAAAGAATCTAGTTGATGATGTCCCATTTTTCTATATGTGATTATTTTAATACAAAATTAGAATAAATATACGAATTTATAAAATTGCCAGCGCATAACACATCAAATTTTAATATAATTCTACATGTTACAAAAAAACTCTTTTTCTCATTTTATTTATCTACTCCTGATTTATTTCATTATTTTTGTTGCACATAAATCTAATTCCTAAACATATTATGAAACGAATCTCTATTTTATTTACCATGTGGCTAACAGCCATCACATTGCTCACGGCACAAGACTTCAATACGTATTTTGCCGATAAAACCCTGCGGGTAGACTATACCTTTGCAGGAAATGCCAAGCAACAGGCTATTTTCGTAAACGAACTGTTACAATTTCCACAATGGGCAGGAAGAAGACATCACCTTTCAGAGCTGCCTCTTATCGGAAATGGAGAAATCTGCATGAAAGACCTTGCCAGCGGAAAGACCATATACCGTACTTCATTCTCTACTCTTTTCCAGGAATGGCAAGGACAAGAAGAAGCTACCCGTATCAGCAAGGCTTTTGAAAACACGTTTCTGTTGCCGTTTCCCAAACAAAAGGCAGAAATCACCATCTGTCTCCGCGACTTCAAGCAGAACATTACATCACAGCTAACCCATATCGTTGATCCGAATGACATACTGATACACCAGCTCAATAAAACAGAAGCTCCCACACGATACCTGCATCAGGGAGGAAGCACGGAAGATTGTATTGATGTAGCCATCGTGGCAGAAGGATATACCGAACAGGAACGGGAACTTTTTTATAAGGATGCAGAAACAGCCTGTCAGGCTATTCTTTCACATGCTCCGTTCTGTAACATGAAAAACCGTTTCAACTTCATTGCCGTAGCACCGGCTTCAGAAGACAGTGGCGTGAGTATCCCCGGACAAGGTGTATGGAAACGCACTGCGCTCAGCTCCAACTTTGATACCTTTTATTCGGCACGTTATCTGACTACGGGACATGTAAAAGACCTGCACAACGTATTGGCCGGAATTCCCTACGAACACATTGTCGTACTTGCCAACACCGATACCTACGGAGGCGGAGGAATCTATAATTTCTATACACTCACCACAGCGCATCATCCGGACTTCAAACCCGTAGTGGTGCACGAGTTCGGACACAGTTTTGGAGGACTGGCCGACGAATATTATTACGATGACCAGTATACCAACATGTACTCATCCGACGTAGAGCCTTGGGAACAAAACATTACCACACTGAAGGATTTTGATTCAAAATGGAAAGACATGCTTCCGCAAGGCACTCCCATCCCAACTCCCCCGACTACTGACAAAGACAAAATATTCACTCAGGTAGGTGTATATGAAGGAGCCGGCTATTGCTCAAAAGGAGTATATCGTTCTACTCCAGAATGCCGTATGAAAATCAATGAAGCCCCGGCTTTCTGTCCGGTATGTCAGAGAGCCATCGAAAGACTAATCCGTTTTTATACTGAATAAAGCACACGTCCTTTTTAAAAAAGCACACGTCCTTTCTCCGAAAAGCTCCCGATGTTTTCAGGAAAAGGACGCGTGCTTTTTTTTATTGCTACTTCTGTACCGTAATCAGTGACGCCGAAGTATGTGCATTGAGCGAAGCATCATACGCACTCTGCACGGTAGCTATGCCCTGACGGTATATGCCCGGCATGGTTATCGAATATTCCGTATCGAACATGTGAACACCTTTACGAAGCATATCTGCAAAGTAACGCACGCTGTTGTCTTTTATCACCCTGTAATATCCGGTATTGTTCTGCCATACATAGCCAGAAAGCTGCACACCGGGTTCCATACAGGCTGCACGCTTGTCTTCCAACTGTACAAAGTCCATATCACGGTCTGCGTGAACCACCAGACGAGAAAGGATACGGTCACCTACCTGCAGACTGACTTCCGGACCAACCTCCTGCCAATACTCCTCACCCTCTTTGATACGACGGACATACAGACGGCGCTCTACCGACAATTCTCCCGCATGGGCTGAAACATTTTCAAGATTTTCAAGATACTGAGCGTAGACTGAACCCCATGACATGCCTGCATCCGGCTTGTTTACTTCCAATACGGAAGGCAAGCGTTTCTTATCCGCTATCGGGAAGGCTTCTTTCACATAACCTGTCGTCAAGCTGTCATCGGGAGCTGAAAGTTGCTTGCCATCGAGTTTCAGCACAGAACAGGTATCATTTTCCAACAGATTGTCAGCCCCCCCTTGCATCAAGGCATAAATCGCATTCACACTGTTGAAGGCATTGCTCCATGCCTGAACCTGTTTCTGCTTGAGAATCCACTGAAGATACTCATTGCATATACGCTTGTCCACACCTAAAGCCCGGCATGCCTCCACAACCATGACCTGAGTCGGAATACGGTAATCAGCCCAACTGTATCTTGCAATGGAGGCATCATAATAACGTCCCATCTCATCTGTCTTCACCGAATATTCCAACAGCGATTTCATATAGATATCGGCCGCCTCATCCTTTCCTGCATGATGAAGTATCTGTGCCGCCACAGCCTTATCGAGAATGGTATTGATTACCGATGGAGCCGGGAATTTTGCCAACAAGCTTATATAGTGATTTTCGATAGTCTGCATATTCTTATCCAATTCCATCGGATATAACGTGTGCAGATAAAGGAAATGAAGCGCCTGCACAGGTATATAGTCTTTCTTTTCAAGCTTTACTACATATCCGTTATAATCATCACGCACCTCTTCACCCAAGTATTGCATTCCACTCATCAGGAGAGGTTCTATCTCATTCTTATATTGTCCATTGGTCATTGCATTCAGACGGGCAAGAGTCTCTACTACAGTCATGGTTACATAACGGCTTCCCATCATTCCCTTGAACCAGCTCCATCCGCCATCGGCACGCTGCAGGGCTTTCAAAGCCGAAAGCATATAAGATGCATTGCTGCGAATCTGATTCTCGTCAGCAAGAGTGGCCAGCAGGCGAAGCTGTTCGGTTTCATTCTTCGCATCATAAATCCACGGAGTCTCTTCCAGAAGAATATTCTTCAACTCTTCATTCTGCTCAAGCTTACTCTCAGGTGACGCATTTTCCTGACCACCGGTCCGCAAAGCATCAAGATATTTCTTCAGACGGGGAGAAGAATTGACTATCCAATGAGCCAGACGGGTAGCATAATAGGCCGATGCCAGTGAAATGGCATCCTCATTCCTCGGGGTAGCAACAGACGGAAGTGACATTACTGCCAGCCAGACCGGATGATTTACATATTCCACGGTCAACCGGCGTTGGGTAGCCGACGAGCTTCCATTGTTGAAAAGCTCGTCAAGCTTCATTTCATATTCACCCTTTCCGTTCAGGGATATGGTTTTGCTCTCGGTAATCCATTCCTTATTGCTTAATACCGGCAGATAACGCTGTTCGCCGTCACTGTAAGTATCACCCTCGGCCACCATCCGGCAAGCCAACAATCCGGGCTTTCCAAATTCTGCATCAAACGATACTACCGCTGTTGCACCAGCCTTTATACTAAACTTCTGACGTTTCTTTACGTATACTTTCTCAGTCTGAGGATCGAACAATTCCATTCTGACAACTCCCTTTATGTCTTTTTCTGAACGGGTATTATCCAATGTAGCCGAAAGCACAGCCTTATCATCTACACGGACAAAACGCGGCAACTGCTGTTGTAACATAAACTCCTTGCTGGCCACAATGCGCTCGGCTATGGTTCCGTAATGCATATCTGCCGTATGGGCAAGTCCTTTGAAAGCCCAGGTAGTTACGCTCTGAGGCAAAGTAAAGACAATGGTAGCTACTCCCTGCTCATCCGTACGGATATGGGGATAGAAGAATGCGGTCTCCGAAAAATCGGAACGAAGAACTGTTGTACCCAAGCTTTCAAGCGCATTTTCTGCCACATCTTGCGCTGACAATGATTCCTCGGCAACAGATTGTTCCAAGTCCGGCGCTTTGAACATAATACTACTCACCGATCGGGTAAACTGTTTTCCCGAACCTGCTACATAATTCCGCAAATTCATCAAGAAACCCAATGAAACCTCACAAAACTTCTGCCATTGATTAAATTTCCACCTTTCCTGATGAAAATTCTGATTTTCCGTCAGATATAATAAAACCGATTTAAGATTATGATTATCCAACACACCAAAACTAATTGGGAAAACATTCCTGTTCGGTAACCACAAAGACCAGTTATGAGGACGATATTTATCAAGTGAAGCATCATATAAGGTTGCCATCAATTCGGCATTTGCCGGACTTCCATCGGGCATAAAGACTTTAAGACGCCACTCTTCATCCTGTCCTGGACGCAAATGATCTCTGAATGTTTCCCATTTCAACTGAAGATTATGCTGATTTATCTTAGAAACTATTTTATAATTGGCAAAATAACGCTTTCCGTCTTTTACAATCATAAAACAAACCGAAAAATCTCCTTTATATTCAAATTGATTTGTATAGCGGAATGTAAGTAACGTATCGCTCAATACATAATTTTCCGACTGTAAAAGCTTGTCTTTACCATATACCTCATAATACAGACAAACATTCTTACCCGAGACACCAACTATACACTCTGCCGGATTTTCAGGAGTTATCTCAGAATTCTTCCGGTAAGTCCATAAAACCTCATCAACCGGTGAACGGGAATCATTTGTACTGAACACTACGATATCCTTATAATCCTTTTGAATGCGGTTTTGCAAGTCGGTAACCTCATATGCAATGCGATATTTCCCCGAAGGTACATTCCTAATCCAATCCGGTTTAAAGGGAACGTCCGAATCAAAAACTCCAACATAAACAGGTTCTCCTACAAGGCTCTCAGTTTTACCTGAACCATGCAGAAGAGACAATGTATATATCCCTTTAACACTTAATATCTGATTATCCATATTAGTTACACTTATCCGAATGGAATCTGTTGACTCTTTCATCCACACGTCAGGAATACCAGACAACAAACGTATCGATTCCTCTGAAGATATATCTATTATCTTCGAGGCATTTTGTGTTTCACCAGCCAAATCCGTAACAGATACATCTACACTCACTCTTTCATTGTAAGGACGCACATAAGGTAATACCCTTTTCTTAACACTAAAGGGAAACCAGAAATGTCCGACTGAATCTGTAACTGTTTTTCCCGATATTGGCGAATCGCCTTCAAAATAATAGTAATCTGTATTAAGCTTATATGTAACAGAAGCATTGGCTACGGGACTTCCGGTCATGGTCTTCGCTTCTCCCTCAATTATCACCGTATCACCACACATATAAGAGGTAGCTACTGGCAACAGACACACCTCAAAAGTAGGACGTTTGTATTCTTCCACCAGACAATTAACCGAGCCATTATCCCCACACCGTATCGAAACATTGCCCGACATACATTTTTCAGGCAATACCATCCGCGTAGAGAATGAACCCATCTCATTGGTCCGTACTTTCAGTTCTGCCAATTGCTGGTTGTTTGCATCGTTGGCATGCAACATAAATTCCCGGTTTTTTATCACGCTAAAATCATCGTTCTTTCCATAAAAGGCAATTCCACTTATCTGAACAACTTGTCCGGGACGATACACTGCTCTGTCTGTATACAGACGTATATTGGTTGTCTTAGATACATCCTGCTCATTAACAGAACTCATATAAAATTTAACCGTATCTGTACGACCATATCCTTCCTTTTGAACAAAAGCTGCCAATAAACTATTATTCTGACGTTTAAACAAAGCACGCCCATCCGCACCGGTTTGCAGCTTTTGAATTGAAGTATACACCTCCTTCCTTCTTGAACGATTAACCTTCATCAACTCTACAGTTGCATTTTCTACCGGGAATCCCGTAACATTATCAACTACCAAAATATTCGCCTGTTTGTCAGAAAACGAACTGAGTATAGGCATGAACAGCATGGTATAATTCACATCCAACGTTTCCTTTTTCTTCCCTGCCTGTAATTCTATCACATATTCGCCCACTTCCGGAAGAGGTTTCAAACACAAAATAGTATCAGTTTCTCTATAAGGAGCTTTTACAGGCAACAGGAATACGGCATGCTCTATCTGTTTTCGGTCGGATTTCCGGAAAACATTCATTATCAATTTATCCAACGAACGATAATTTACATTCAGCCTCAATGGATGGTCCTTCATCGGAGTTTCTGCAAGCTGAGCCCTGCAGAAAGAAAAGGTTGTTTGATGTATCCGTTCTTTGAAGAAATCAACAAACTTATAATCGGGATACAATGACAATGCTTCAGTAGATAATACATATTGCAAAGAATCGGAATCAGCCTTCTCTATGGCTTTCTGATAAATATAGGGAGCAATCATTTTCCCCTTATTTTGGGCAATCCAGCTTTGAAGAGTATCGGCCAGCATGGCACGTTTTTCATAGCTGGATTGATATTCATAATCTAGTTTAGCCAACCGTGCCATCCACATGGCATTTTTTCTTCCCAACGACTGATAACAAGCAATCATTCGGTCATATATATCTGTAACAAAAGCTTTATCCGACTCTTTCGTATACCTTTGAACTATTTCCTGCACCATAGCAGACAACAAATCATTCCTATATAAATCACTCTCCGCCCCTGTTTCAATCAAAATCTTATAAGTAAAAATGCTAGCCTTTGCCAACAACGGAAAATCGGACAGAGCCTGACAATATGCCTCATGTTTTTTTTGAGCAAATACCTCTCTTGACCACTCAGACATATCTGTCGGAATACGACCCTCAATATGGTAGCTGTCGTATGGTGTCAATTGCTCCACAAAATCATACATATTTCCAAGCATCATCAACAAGACCTTCTGACGTGCAGCATCTGGTTCTTCTGTTACCCATTTCTGAAAATTAGATACATTTTTATACATACTATCGCGACTTATCATCGCACTACATACCAAACGAGTCATCATCGCTTTAACCTTTAGCGGAAATAATTTCTTTTCTTCAGCTCTACGGCAAAGCCTATCTAACAACTGAATAGCCTTCCGGGGGCGATCCTGACGCTTATACTCTTCTACAGTATCCCAAACCGTCTTCGAACTTTGTCCTTTCAACGAAGGAACAAACAGAATCATTCCCAAAAGGAACAACCATTTCAATGCCTGTCTTTTCATAAGCCTCTCTTATTATAGATTTATACCCGATATATTTCTGTTTATAATAAAACAACAAGATTTTCTCTCTACTGCTTCAATCGCTGCAAAAGATAATTAAAATGCGACGAATCTCCAACCATTTTTCGTAATTTCGCTTGTGAAACTGTAATATATGCCTTTACGCAAAATAATTCATATTGATATGGACGCGTTCTATGCTTCGATAGAACAGCGAGACAATCCCGAACTTAAAGGAAAACCCATTGCCGTAGGCCGTCCGCAAGAACGCGGCGTAGTAGCTGCAGCAAGCTATGAAGCCCGCAAATATGGCGTACGCTCAGCCATGTCCTCAAAAAAAGCCATGGAATTGTGTCCGGAACTGATATTTGTTCCCGGACGGATGGATGTATACAAAAGCGTATCAGCACAAATTCACGAAATATTTCATGACTATACCGATGTGATCGAACCGCTTTCGATTGATGAAGCCTTTCTTGATGTAACGGAAAACAAAAAGAATATGGAACTGGCTGTAGACATCGCCCGGGAAATCAAGGCACGCATACGCTCTGAATTACATCTTATAGCCTCGGCCGGAGTATCATACAATAAGTTTCTGGCCAAGATTGCCTCTGACTACCGTAAGCCCGACGGATTATGCACCATACATCCCGACCAGGCACTGGACTTCATTGCCCATCTTCCGGTTGAGTCGTTTTGGGGAGTAGGAAAAGTCACAGCCAAGAAAATGCATCAACTGTTCATTCATACCGGAAAAGACCTGAGAGAATGCTCGTTGGAGATGCTTACACATTATTTCGGCAAAGCCGGACGGTTGTATTATGACTTTGCCCGAGGTATAGACAACCGTCCGGTAGAAACGCTTCACATACGCAAGTCCGTAGGATGCGAACATACGCTGGAACGTGATATCACTCTGCGTTCGGCCATGATTATTGAACTTTATCACGTAGCCACCGAACTGGTGGAACGCCTGAAACGTCATCAGTTCAAAGGCAATACGCTTACTCTGAAAATCAAATTCAATGATTTCAGTCAGATAACCCGAAGCCTCAGTTCTTCCGAAACCATGTATAC
Organism: uncultured Phocaeicola sp.; assembly: GCA_944320885.1. Lineage (GTDB taxonomy): Bacteria > Bacteroidota > Bacteroidia > Bacteroidales > Bacteroidaceae > Phocaeicola_A. The sequence continues at coordinate 21,805 of CALUJE010000030.1, read as the reverse complement.
ACTTCAAAGCATACTTCCCAAAGCCAAGAAACTGATGAGTGAAGTTGATTACGAACATCACCCCGTACGTCTTATCGGACTGTCTGTCTCAAATCCGGTAAATGAGCGTAAAGGTACATGGCGCCAATTGGAACTTCCTTTCAAATAAAAAGATAACCTTCATGCTATAAGAGAATTTTCAACTAAAAAATTTAGCACTCACCTGCATCCCATACAAAAACAAATACTACCTTTGTAACAAAAGATTATATAAAATGAAATACATATGGTTATAAAAAGCATATTAGATACCGACCTGTATAAATTTACCACGTCATATGCTTATATCAAACTGTTTCCTTATGCCATGGGAACATTCGTCTTTAAAGACAGAGACGAAACCGAATATAGCGAAGATTTCGTAAATGCTCTCAAAGAAGAAATACAGGCCATGACCTCTGTGGCACTAGCACGTGAAGAACAGGAATACATGATAAGATCGTGCCGATTCATACCGCCCATCTACTGGGAATGGCTCTCATCCTTCCGCTTTGACCCGGAAAAAATAAAAATATCTCTTGATGAGAATAAACAGTTGCATGTAGAGGTAAGCGACTTCATGTATAAAGTAACCCTCTATGAAGTTCCATTATTGGCCATCATAGCTGAAATAAGAAATAAATATCTGGGACATATCCCCAATATGGAACAGGTATGCAACCGGCTTGCCGAGAAAGTACGGCTCTCAAATGAGCATAAAATGCTCTTTTCTGAATTTGGAACACGAAGACGCTTCTCTTTCAATGTGCACGACTCTGTAATCAGTTACCTGAATGAAAATGCACATTATTGCGCCGGAACATCCAACTGCTATTTTGCCATGAAATATAACATGAAGCCCATGGGAACACATCCGCACGAATGGTTCATGTTTCACGGAGCGCAGTTTGGTTACAAACATGCCAACTACATGGCGCTAGAGAACTGGGTCAACGTATACGACGGTGATTTGGGAACAGCACTCTCAGATACTTATACTTCGGATATCTTCTTAAGCAATATCAGCCGCAAGCAGGCCAAACTGTTTGACGGTGTGCGATGTGACTCGGGCAACGAATTTGAATTTACCGACCGACTGATTGCGCGTTATCAGGAACTGGGAGTTGACCCTACGACCAAGACAATTATTTTCAGTAACGCACTTGATTTTGAAAAGGCTCTGCAGATACAGGATTATTGCAAAGGAAGAATACGCTGCTCATTCGGCATAGGAACAAACCTCACCAATGATACAGGATTCAAACCCTCAAACATAGTAATGAAACTGGCATATTGCAAAATGAACGTCAACCAGCCATGGAAAGAATGCGTCAAGCTGTCCGACGACCTTGGAAAACATATGGGAAGCAGCAACGAAGTAAAAGCCTGCCTTTATGAGCTTGATCTGAATGTGGATGATGATAAATAAAAACAATCACTATTTCATATAAAGAAAGAGGATGCCAAAAGCATCCTCTTTTCACACACAACAACAAAAAACTGTGTAACTATTCCAATACTGCCATATGTAAAATAGCAGCCAGTATACAACCGATTATCGGACCTAATACAGGTACCCAGCTATAATTCCATCCACTGTCTCTTTTTCCTTTTATAGGAAGCAATGCATGAGCTATACGTGGAGGAAGGTCTCGAACCGGATTAATAGCATAACCGGTAGTTCCTCCCAATGACATACCAATTGACATAATCAACATGGTTACCGGGAAAGCTCCCAATGAACCCATACCGACAGCCGGACAGTTACATTCTTCGGCCAACTGAATGATAATAAAAACCAAAAGGAAAGTACCTACAATTTCACAGAACAAATTGCGAGGACGATTCATAATCGCCGGCATTGTACAAAATACTCCCAGTTTGGAATCGGCGTCATCTGTAGCATCAAAATGATCTTTATAAAATACGTAGACAAGAAGTGCACCTACAAAACCACCCAGGAATTGGGCGATGATATAACCCGGTACATATGACCAGCTGAAATGACCGGCAATAGCCAAACCAATACTTACTGCAGGATTTAAATGTGCTCCTGAATACGGACCGGCAATAAAGACACCACACATTACGGCAAATCCCCATGCCATGGTTATTACAACCCATCCACCGTTAAAACCTTTTGATTTCTTCAATACGTTAGAAGCTACAACACCATCGCCTAAAAGGACGAGTACCAGTGTTCCCAAGAATTCAAAGAAACACTTGGTCAATAAAGATACATCTGCCATATTATTTCTGTTTTATAAGGTTATTTTGTGTAACTGCTCAATGTACGATGCACTGCATCTTTCCATCCTTCTTTGGCTTTCGCTGCAGTCTCAGCATCCATCGTCGGCTCAAAACGATGACCAACATTACTCATATTACGAAGTTCTGAAATATCAGACCAGTATCCTGTTGCCAATCCGGCAAGGAAGGCTGCTCCCAAAGCGGTTGTCTCGGTTGTAACCGGACGGATAACCGGAACACCCAATATATCCGACTGGAACTGCATCATCAAGTTATTTCGTGAAGCTCCACCGTCAACTTTCAGTTCTTTCAAAGGTATTCCTGAGTCGTTCGACATAGCATTTACAATATCCATTGTCTGGAATGCAATACCTTCCAAAGCAGCACGTGCTATATGGGCTGCTGTTGTACCACGACTGATTCCCACAATTTGTCCACGGGCATACTGATCCCACCAGGGAGCTCCAAGACCTGTCAAAGCCGGAACAAAATATACTCCACCGGTATCGGGAACACTGGATGCCAATTCTTCTACTTCTGAAGAAGACTTGATAACGCCAAGTCCGTCACGCAACCATTGTACGACAGAACCGGCTACGAATATACTTCCCTCCAATGCATATGTTACTTTATGATTTATTTTCCAGGCGATAGTGGTCAACAGGTTATTTTCTGATTTGATAGGCTTTTCACCACTGTTCATCAACATGAAGCAGCCTGTTCCATATGTATTCTTTATCATTCCCGGCTCAACACACATCTGTCCGAACAATGCAGCCTGCTGGTCACCGGCAATACCTGCAATAGGTACTTTATGGGCAAAGATTGTAGTTTTGGTATAACCGTAGATTTCACTTGATGATTTTACCTCAGGCATCATACTACGCGGGATGTCAAACATTTCAAGCAATTCATCATCCCAATCCAATTTGTGAATATTGAACAGCATGGTACGTGATGCATTTGAAACATCCGTTACATGTACCTCACCTCTGGTCAAGCGCCATACCAGCCATGAATCAACGGTTCCGAATTTCAGTTTTCCTTTTTTGGCTCTTTCACGTGCACCCGGCACATTGTCAAGAATCCATTTTATCTTAGTGGCACTAAAGTAAGCATCAATAATAAGTCCGGTCTTATCACGGATAAATTCCGTTTTTCCGGCATTCTTCAATTCATCACAATATTCAGAAGTACGACGGTCTTGCCATACGATGGCATTGTATACCGGTTCTTCTGTATCTGTATCCCATACAATGGTAGTTTCACGCTGATTGGTTATTCCGATAGCGGCTATATCCAATCCTGTAATATCCAAAGTAGTTATTGCTTCTGCTATAACAGATGCTTGCGAAGACCAAATTTCGTGCGGATTGTGCTCAACCCAACCCGATTTCGGGAAATATTGCGGAAATTCACGTTGTGCTACTGCGCATATTTCACCATTGTGATTAAAAACAATAGCTCTCGAACTACTTGTGCCCTGGTCTAGAGATAAGATGTATTTTCCCATAATTGTAATTTTTTTTGTAATACCTATTAATTACGTTACCTGTTTGACGTTAAATATAAAAATATTAATTCAATAAACGACTAAGAATAATAACTTTTTGCAGTAAAAACGCTCTGTATTATATAGAATTAAACATCGCGCATATTCTATGTTATACAATAAGTAGCAGATGGACGGAATACTATGTTGAACAAATATGTTTCATAACATGTTTACCAAATTCAATGCTAAAGAAGGCATTTATTCACTCATAAAGTGCTTCCTTCCGTATTTATAATATTTTTACGCATTGTCAATCATATAAAGTAAAACAGAAACAGAACGAAAGAAAAAGAAAAAGAAAAAGATAACTTATAAAATAAAAAAACAAGGCTATAAATTTAAAAATCTCCTATATGATTTTCTGAATCATAACTTATAAATATCTGAATTATATCCTTGAATTAAAAATACATAACGGAAGTTTTCCGACTACACCTTTTTTTATACCTTCGCACAACATTAAAAATAACAAAACGAACCACATGAAACTTAACAAAACCATTATAGGCGTATTGGGAGGCTGTATCCTGATTATTGCCATACTTGCAGCAACGGGTTATTATCTCTGTTTTTCCAAAGCTTTTTCCATTACAGAAACGACTTACCTTTATATCCGTCCGGGAGATTCCCTTGATGATGTATGCAAACAACTGGAAAGCGAAGCACATCCCAATACATTGAAAGGATTCAGACTTCTCTCTTCGTTTTATAAATATGATGAACATATCCGTAGCGGAAGATATGCGGTCAAGGCTGACGACAACATGTTCCGGCTGGTCCGCCGTTTGTCTACCGGACAACAAAGTCCCGTAAATCTGATAATACCCAGCGTAAGAACAATGGAAAAACTGGCAGGAAGCATATCTTCACGCCTGATGCTTGATTCTGCAACAATAGTATCAGCTCTTAAAGATTCTGTTTTCTGCAAGCAACAGGGATATACTACACAAACCATAGCATGTCTCTTCATTCCCAATACCTACCAGGTTTATTGGGATATGGACATTGACGAGTTTTTTGCACGGATGCAAAAGGAACACAAACGTTTCTGGAATGACGAACGAATAGAAAAAGCAAAAAGAACAGGCCTTACTCCCGAACAAGTAAGTACACTGGCATCAATCGTCGATGAAGAAACTGCAAAGAATGACGAAAAACCCATGATAGCCGGCCTTTACATTAACCGATTGAAAAAGGATATGCTTCTGCAGGCAGATCCTACCGTAAAATTTGCCTGCGGCGATTTTGGACTGAGACGTATATTAAACAAGCACCTGACAGTTGATTCTCCTTATAATACCTATAAATATATAGGATTACCTCCCGGCCCTATACGTATACCTTCAATAACCGGTATTGAAAGCGTGCTGAATCATACAAATCATGATTATCTGTATATGTGTGCCAAAGAGGATTTTTCCGGATACCACAATTTTGCCAAAACCATGAGCGGACATCTTCAGAACGCACAACGTTATCAGCGTGAACTTAACCGAAGAAATATAAAATAACGACACCTTAATTACTATGCTCGAAACAATCATTGAAGGATACAGACAAAGAACTTCCCAAAATCAGGAAAAATTATCTTTCATACAAAAGCGCATCTACCAAATCAGTTCCGTACGACTGATATTATTCCTTGCCGGAGTTTTCGGAGTCATCTATTTCTGGGATAAGGGATGGATTGTAATACTTCCTGTGGTTCTGATATGCCTCATTCCTTTCCTTATATTAATAAAAGTGCACAACCGGCTGTTCAACAGTAAAGAATACACTGAAAAACTTATAGAGATAAACCGTAACGAACTGTCGGCTATTGATTATAAGACAGACTGCTTTGAAGGAGGAAAAGAATTCCAGGATGCAACTCATGCCTATACATACGATTTGGATGTGTTTGGCGAACATTCCCTTTTTCAATACATCAACCGTACCTCAACCTATTTCGGACTAAAAAAACTTGCCGGATGGCTCATGACTCCACTCGACAAAAAAGAAGAAATAGAGCAGCGCCAGGAAGCAGTAAGAGAACTTACTCCATTGATAGATTTCCGACAGAATTTCCAGGCTGCAGGTATGATTTATAAAGGCAAACTGTCCGACGGAGAGAATCTGCTAAAATGGGCACAGTCTACAACCAGCTTCAGACACCGGCAGGCCTTGAAATTTCTCATATGGCTCGTACCTTGCATCAACCTGCTATTACTGTTGCTAGGTATTGCCGGAATTCTTTCATACAATGCATTAGGCATTTCATTTACCTTATGCCTACTGGCCAGCATTGCCCTTCAGAAGAAAATCACTTTGTTCCAAATGTCATACGAGAATAAGCTTGCCATACTGCGAAGCTATATTATGCAAATCAGACTGATGGAGAAGCTGACTCCCAAAAGTCGCGATTTGAGACGATGCTATGACTTGCTTTATAATGAGAAGACTCAGGCCTCAGAAGCTATCACACAGCTGTCGAAAGAAATGAATGCTCTGAACCAGCGTAATAACATGTTGGCTTACATCGTTCTAAACGGATTCCTGTTCTGGGAAATACGTCAGGTAATGCGCATTGAAGGATGGAAAGAAAAATATGCTGCCAACCTGCCGGAATGGCTGGAAGCAATAGGTGAAACCGATGCACTCTGTTCTTTGGCTACTTTTGCTTATAATCATCCGGACTATACTTATCCGCATGCTGTTTCTGAACCCTTCACCTTATGTGCCAACCGCATGGGCCATCCGCTTATCCACCGTAATCGTTGCGTACGTAACGACATTATGATAGAGAAAAGGCCTTACTTCATTATCATTACAGGAGCCAACATGGCAGGAAAAAGTACTTATCTGCGCACCATCGGAGTAAATTATCTATTGGCATGCACAGGAGCTCCCGTATGTGCCGATAGTATGACTTTTTATCCGGCGCACCTCGTAACAAGCCTGCGGACAACCGACTCGCTCAACGATAACGAATCTTACTTCTTCGCCGAGCTAAAACGGCTGAAAGAGATTATCGAACGGCTAAACAGCGGAGAAGAACTGTTCATCATTCTCGATGAAATATTGAAGGGTACCAATTCCGTTGACAAACAGAAAGGTTCTCTTTCACTGATCAAACAGTTCATACATCTTCAGGCTAACGGTATTATTGCGACACATGACCTTCAACTGGGAACACTGGAACAGCTTTATCCCAAACATATCTGCAATTACCGTTTTGAAGCCAGCATAGCCAATAATGAACTTACATTTTCCTACAAAATGCAAAAGGGAATAGCACAAAACATGAATGCCTGTTTCCTTATGAAAAAAATGGGAATCTTTGTAGAAGAACAAGAGTAAAAGACAAAAGAAACAACAGAAACTGGCAAACAGCCGGTTTACATAAGACAAGAGTCGTTTTCCTGCACGAAATATAAAAGCAGGAAAACGGCTCTTCTATTAACAATTTACAATATCTCTGTCTCTGAAGAATATCAGAATGAATAAATAACACCCAATTCTATGTTATTACCACTTAAATCTATTCCCCATCCATTCTTCATCACTGATGAATAAGCTTTATCAACATCTCTGAATCCTACAAATCCGAGTTTTCCTACCAATGAGAAATTGTCACTCAAAGAAAACATCAGACCCGGTGCTATTCCCAATTCAAACATTGTACTTGAATCTCCATGTTCCGGCTTTATAGAAGCAATACCAATCTGTCCGTCAAGGAATAATCTTAATGCTCCGGTTTCAAAATAAGTAAAACGGGCATATGGTTCCAAACCATATATATTTACAGAATAGTCATCAACATCAACGCGTGAAAACTGTAAACTTGCTCCAACAGCCCATACATCAGACAAGTTATAGCCCAACTCCGGAGCAATAGTTATGGTTGTTTCATCGGCGTCACTGTCACTCCAGAATCCTAAAGAACCACCCAAATAGAAACGGCCTTCCTGAGCATTTGCAGCCACTGCGGCTACAAGCATAAATGCAAGAAAAAATAATTTTTTCATACTCTCATATTTTTTAGTTTAACATATACCTCCAAAAACTTGAAGGATTGAGCAAATATAAACAAAATGCAATAAACAGAAAATTTTATAAAAGATTATTTTTCTATTACATTCCAATGTAGTAAAGCATTCCTTATCCCATCATCATCAACAGAAGTGGTTACATAGTCGGCCTGCGCACGTATGCTCTCATTGGCATTTCCCATAGCAACCCCTACTCCGGCGCGTTTCAACATGGCAACGTCATTACCTCCGTCACCAAAGGCCATCGTTTCGTTTATCTCTATTCCAAAATGAGAAGCCACTGCCGCAATACCCTCTCCCTTATCGGCTCCATTGGCTGTAATATCGGTAAACTCATGATGCCATCTTCCGGAAATACATCCCTTCAACCGAGACATGACTTCTTTTTCCACATCGACAGGTATAATGGGAGTCATCTGTATAATCGGTTCCTGGAAAATCGTTTCCAATGGCTCATTTTCCGGGAAATTCCGAACGTTCAGATAGTCTGTAAATATCTTATACAACAACTCGTTGGGATTTTGAATCACAATATGCTTAACCCCTACATATACACAGGCAAAACGTTTCTCATCGGCAAACTGTGCCATCATTTTCACATCGTCCTGCAAGATGGGATTACACACAATAATGTCATCCTTTACAAAACAATAGGCTCCATTGGTCGTTACATATCCGTCTATCAAATGTTCTATCGCTCCCAAATTATCAATAATTGCAACAGGTCTTCCTGTAGCTATAAAAATCTTTATCCCGGCTGCTTTCGCCTTTGAAAGAGCCTCTACTGTAGAGACTGGAATAGAATGAGTCTTAAAACTGACCAATGTTCCGTCAATATCAAAAAACAATGCTTTTATCATACCAAATACCTTTTTAACGATACAAAGGTAAAAAGAAAAAGCCAAATCATGCAATTTTTCAAAAACCGACAAAAAGCTGAAAAAGAAACAAAAGAAACAAGAAGCTAAATTATATATAAAAAGACACAGACTCTTGCAATGAAAAAACGTTTTTCCTACATTTGAGGCAACTAACCTTCTATACAACAGAAAATACAGAAGATATTATACCTTTAAAATTATATTATATGGACCATTTATTATTCTGGCTCGTACCGATATCGTCGATACTGGCTCTATGCTACGCTTTCTACTTCTATAAGCAGATGAAAAAGGTAAGTGAAGGAACCCCTCAAATGGCACACATAGCTGCTGCTGTAAGAAAAGGCGCTATGTCATACCTGAAACAACAATACAAAGTTGTAGGATGGGTTTTCTTCGGTCTGGTCATTTTGTTTTCAATCATGGCTTACGGGTTCGGAGTGCAGAACTCCTGGGTTCCCATAGCCTTCCTAACCGGTGGTTTCTTTTCAGGACTGTCTGGTTTCCTAGGAATGAAAACAGCTACTTATGCTTCGGCACGTACAGCCAACGCAGCACGCAACTCGCTGAATGACGGTCTTCGGGTCGCATTCCGAAGCGGAGCCGTAATGGGCCTGATAGTAGTAGGTCTTGGATTGCTTGACATATCTTTCTGGTATCTGTTGCTTAACGCAGTCATTCCAGAAAGTGCGCTCACCCCTACCCATAAGCTTTGTCTTATTACCACTACCATGCTTACATTCGGTATGGGAGCCAGTACACAGGCACTCTTTGCCCGTGTAGGAGGTGGTATATATACCAAAGCTGCCGATGTGGGTGCCGACCTTGTAGGAAAGGTTGAAGCAGGAATTCCAGAAGACGACCCGCGTAACCCAGCTACCATTGCCGACAATGTGGGCGATAACGTAGGCGATGTAGCCGGTATGGGAGCTGACCTTTATGAATCATATTGCGGTTCTATCCTGGCCACCTCTGCTCTGGGTGCAGCCACATTTCTTCATTCCGGCGATACAGACATGCAATTCAAAGCAGTAGTTGCCCCCATGCTGATTGCTGCTGTCGGTATCATTCTTTCTATCATCGGAATCTTTGCCGTACGTACCAAAGAAAAAGCCAATATCAAGGATTTGCTTAATTCTCTTTCTGTAGGAACCAACCTGAGTTCTGCTCTGATTGTTATAGCAACCTTCCTGATTCTATGGTTGCTTCAAATACAGAACTGGGCACTTATCGGATGTTCAGTTGTAGTCGGTCTGCTGGTAGGTATCATTATCGGCCGCTCTACCGAATATTATACTTCACAATCATACGCTCCAACCCGTAAGCTGAGCGAAAGCGGACAAACCGGCCCTGCTACCGTTATCATTTCAGGTATCGGACTGGGAATGCTTTCTACGGCAATTCCTGTAATAGCAGTTGTGATTGGTATTATTCTTTCGTACCTGTGTGCTGCAAACTTTGACATTACCAATGTCAGCATGGGATTATACGGAATAGGTATTGCCGCCGTGGGAATGCTTTCTACGTTGGGAATCACTCTGGCAACCGATGCTTATGGTCCGATTGCCGACAATGCCGGCGGAAATGCGGAAATGTCCGGACTGGGCAAGGAAGTACGCCAGCGTACTGACGCCCTCGATTCTTTAGGAAATACCACAGCAGCCACCGGAAAAGGATTTGCCATCGGTTCTGCAGCTCTTACCGGTCTGGCCCTTCTGGCCTCATACATCGAAGAAATACGTATCGGACTGAACCGTATCGGTACCGATATTCTTACTTTTGCCGACGGTCGTACCATTGAAACAAGCAAGGCTTCCTTTACAGACTTCATGTACTATTATGACGTCACGTTGATGAATCCCAAAGTACTGGCCGGCATGTTTATCGGAAGCATGATGGCCTTCCTCTTCTGCGGACTGACCATGAATGCCGTAGGACGTGCTGCCGCGCATATGGTTGCTGAAGTTCGCCGTCAATTCCGCGAAATTAAAGGTATTTTAGCCGGAGAGGCCGAACCCGATTATGAACGATGCGTAGAAATATCAACCAAAGGTGCACAGCGTGAAATGGTTATTCCTTCACTCCTCGCTATTATCGCTCCTATTGTTACCGGCCTTATATTCGGTGTTGCCGGTGTATTAGGTCTGCTTATCGGCGGATTGAGTTGCGGATTCGTTCTTGCAATCTTCATGGCCAACGCCGGTGGTGCATGGGACAATGCCAAGAAATATGTAGAAGAAGGAAACTTCGGCGGAAAAGGAAGTGAAGTACATAAGGCTACCGTAGTAGGCGACACTGTAGGTGACCCGTTTAAAGACACATCCGGACCGAGTCTTAATATTCTTATCAAGCTAATGAGCATGGTATCTATTGTAATGGCAGGTCTTACCGTTACCTGGAGTCTGCTATAGCAATTCTCTAAAAACAGATACGATTATACAGACATTCGTCTCTACAGACAGCAGGCATGAAGAAACATTCACAAAGTTTTCTTCATGCCTGCATTGTTTTATCCGAACGGCTCATTTGTTTTTCCATGCAATCTGTTTGTAAGCTGACAGATATTTACGACCTTTGTTGCAAACTAACTTTATTATACTATGAAGAAAAACATCACGTTTCAGGCTATTCTGTTAGCCTTATTCCTCTTTATCTCAGGAAACATCACAGCCCAACAAAACGGCAGCGAAAAGGAATACTACATGTCTACATCTTTCCATGAACCGGCAGATGAAGGACTTCGTCTGCTTTACAGCGAAGACGGAATACATTGGGACAGCATTCCCGGAACATGGCTTACCCCACAGATAGGAGACAAAATCATGCGCGACCCTTCCATATGGAAAGGACCCGACAACGTTTACCACATGGTATGGACCATTGCATGGAAAGGAGACAGCGGATTCGGATATGCCTGCTCGAAAGACCTTATTCACTGGAGCGAACAGAAATGCATTCCTGTCATGGATCATCAAAAAGGCACTTATTGCGTATGGGCTCCGGAACTGTTTTATGATGATGTGAAACAGCAATATCTCATTGTGTACAGTTCTCTCGTGAACGACAGCACATGTACCGGCCGCAACATGGAACACGGAGATTATCACCGGCTCTACTATGTTACAACCCGCGATTTCAAAGAATTCTCAAAAGCCAAAGTATTTTACGATGCCGGATACAGCTGCATCGACGGAATCATTGTAAAACGAGGAACAAACGACTATGTACTGGTAGCTAAAGACAATCGTAAGGCCAACAGTAATCTGCGGGTAGCTTTCGCCAAAAGCGCCGAAGGACCTTACAGTATTCCGTTATCGCGTCCATTTACAGGAATATTTGCCGAAGGACCATCGGTAAGTAAAGTCGGAGATGAATATTACATCTATTATGACCTGTATCGCCGTCATATATACGGAGCTTCAAAAACGAAAGACTTTTCAACCTTCACCGAGGAGACACAACATGTAGTCTTTCCTAAGAACCACAAGCATGGTACCACCTTTAAAGTTCCGGCATCAGTAGTAGAGAACCTGTTGAAAGCATCAGCCCGATAACAACTCATACCTTATTATATATACAGAACGTGCACACCGGTTTTTGTCATGACCGATGTGCACGTTTTCAATTCCGGCAATAAGCCTTATCAATAATTTACTTCAGTAATAGAAGTTCCATCCTCTGAAACCTTCAAATCCGGTTCGTAATTATCCAAGTCTACCAGATAATATTTTTCCGATGCAGTTTCCACAAAGTCGCAATCATCAATAACCTTACCAGGATATTGGGCAGCTACAGCATCTCTGACAACAGCCGGAACCTGTCTTTCCATATCTGTTGATGTACGTACCCAATTATATTCGCCATCGAAAATCATCTCAATTCTCTGGTTATTGTAAACCAACTCTACTTCATACTGTCCTCTTTCAAGTTCAAAATCCACAATCCGTGCATTCGGATATTTTTCATCAATCACACTTTGAATAGCAGCAGGCATCTGTGACGGAAGCATTCCTTCATTGCGGTCATCATTTCCATCGGCAACTTCCTTGAAAAGATTACCGGTAACATCAAAATACAAGTCCATTTCCTGTTTTCCCTGCTCCACTTCTATCTTATAAACGTCTTCATAGTTGTTACGCTCTATTTTATCAATATCATCTATTGTCCACTGAGCATACTGTGAAGCATTGAAACCATCCTGCACAGACTGAGGCAAGTCAGCAATCTGACGTCCGTAATCAACTTCTGTCATAAGCCATGCACCATCCATAGTAAACCATGCATCGTGCTCTCTGTTATCTTTCCAGAATTCGGCTACTGCATATTGCTTTTCCATATCCCACTCAACACGGGTTTCATTACCGTATTTCTGAGTGAAAGCTCCCTGCACTGCTTCCGGAACCTGTAAGCGGTTGTCATCATCGTCACATGCAGTGAAAACCAGTGCACCTAATGCGAACATCATCGCAGCCTTAAAACATTTCATACTTTTCATAATCCTTTTTTTGTTATCAATTATTATACCTTTTCTTGTTTAACTCTGATGCAAAACTATAGTCAGATTCTGAAAAGATTTTGAAAAGCAAGAAAAAAAAGAAAATTTATTCGTTTACATATCCACAATAAGAACAGACTCCCTTATGCGACAAACGTCTGCCGCAATGTCCGCAATACATGATTCTCTGCGAAGAGCGCCACAAATAGTATATGGCCTCATAAATGAATATGGCTGAAAACAGATAACCTATATAATAATATACCGTCCAGGTTACAATCAGATAAATGAACATGCACAATGTTCCCAGTCCCAACAGATAGAAAAATCCCGTAGAAAAATCTACCTGATGAAAAAGATCGTCTATCAGTGCCAGAGCAACCAGTACGATTCCCCATACGGAAACAAGGAAAAGCATAAGCACAAAAGGATGGCCCAACGGATTGAGCGAAGGGTTGAAATAATAATGCTCCCACATCTCCGGAGCAAAACGCTGCATGCTGGCATAAAGCGTAGCCGAAATCACTACCGCTATGCAGAACAATACGGCATAAAAATTCTGTACCGGAGGCGCAAGGGGCTGAATCCTCTGTGAACGTTTACGCCGGCGCTGATAAAGGTAAAACAATACAAAAATACCACCTATAATTAGAAATACCAGATTACGGATACTGGAAAACCAGTGTATAAACTGTGAAATCGGGTCCAGCGGCACGGAATTGTCAAGCAGACGGTCTTCAATAATCCATCCCATTGTACTTTGGTCACGCGCCACCTTTATCCATATCGTATCTGTGGTATCCGAAAGCATATGGGCAAAGTCTGCCACTACCAGCACATCATCCTTGTATACCCACAAAGAATCAGGATTCAGCATCTGGCGTAACGGTAGAGAATCAGCCAGAATCTTGAAATTATAGTTTATTCCGTAATGATGTGTCGTGATAAATTCCAACGAGTCACGCTGACGTGCGGTTAAGTCCCACTGAGAATAGTCAGGATGAGGATAACTGCATGCCCCCAAAAGAAGCAATACAGCAATCACCAACATACCCAGTATGGAACAAACCGTTTTACGCTCAGTTCTTTTCATTGTTGCAATATATCACTTTCATCATACACTGTTTACAGTCAAAATCCAGTCGGAATCTTCTTCCGTCAGACGATACCAGATAATAAGGTTCCTTATAAGGAGAACGTACTTTGTGATGTACCGGACACCATCCCATGCTGTAACGCAGACAATGCCTGCAAAACATTACCACAGCCTCATCTACCGGTTGCTTCTCATATGCCGGAGCTATACGGTTTACCCCATGTTCCTGATAGAACGAAGCTGCCGATACATTCATCACATTCCCCAGATAAGTCAGTTCTTTCACAGGATAAGCATTGTCCGAATTGCCGATACGCATCAGTTCACGGTCATAATTGATACGCCGTGTCATCAGCATGTTTTCGACCACCCTACGCCGCCAGTCGGCCAATACTGACGAAGGAATGAACCAGTTTCCCGTCAGCTCTATCTGCACGTCATCCAGTTCAAAAGGAGTATTGCCCAACTTGCCCAACTGTGTCTTCAGATTATCAGACTGCGGTGTACGCGCAAGTTCTTTCTGTTGCTCAAACGACAAGGCCACACGGTTTCCGTCTTCATCGGTCATGACAAGCGTAAATCCAAAAGCACACTCGGTCAATTGCATCCTTACTCCAATACGCCGTTCGGCACTGCGACGAGCAAGCCGGCGCTCAAATTCCTGGTCGAAGTTACGGTATAACACCGTGCGCGGCCGTATGCGAGGCATTTCCTGCGGATAAAGTTTGTTCCCGTCTACACGATTCACACGAAAACCTTGCAGACGCCCGTTTTCATCAATAAAACACAATCCATCACCATTACTGAATGTCTTCACTCCGGATACCGTAAGACAATTGTTCCGAACATCCTTTACCATCCCCATCTCCTCACCCATCGATTTGGGAGTATCGAACGAGAATATTTCCGGATTCCGTCCGAAAAGGAAATAATGCGTAAAACCACGACTGAAACTCTTGTCAAGCTGAGGAGTAAACTCCGTATAAACCCTTCCTGACGAAGCACGTACATATTCTTCACGGCGAGCCATGATTTCATCGAGCTTGCGACGGTAAGCCGCCGTTACATTCTTCACATAACTCACATCCTTGAGCCGGCCTTCAATCTTGAGCGATGTCACGCCGGCATCGAGCATCTGTTCCAGCACATCACTCTGATTCAGGTCACGAAGCGACAGAAGATGCTTGTTCTTCACAATCTTCTTTCCGTCCGCATCTTCCATATCAAAAGCCAGACGGCAGAACTGTGCACATTCACCACGATTGGCACTCCGTCCGTAACAAGCCTGACTCACATAGCACTGTCCGCTATAGCTCACACACAACGCTCCATGCACAAAAGCCTCCAGCAGCACATTCGGACATGTGCGATGAATGCGTTCAATCTCCTGTAACGACAGTTCACGTGCCAGCACTACCTGCCGGAATCCGGTCTGTTCCAGAAACTTTACCTTTTCAGGCGTGCGGTTATCCATCTGCGTACTGGCATGCAACGGTATAGGCGGCAGATTCATTTTCAGAATACCCATATCCTGTACAATCAGCGCATCAACCCCGGCTCTCCACAAATCCCATATCATGGCCTCGGTATCAGGCAGTTCATCATCACGCAATATGGTATTCACGGTTACATAAATACGCACATTATAGATATGCGCATATTCCGTAAGCTTGCGGATATCATCGAGTGAGTTTCCGGCAGCAGCTCTCGCCCCAAACCGTGGCGCTCCAATATATACGGCATCGGCCCCGTGGTTTACAGCTTCTATTCCGCACTCCAGATTCCTGGCCGGAGCCAGCAGTTCTATTTTTCTTGTGAGCTTTTTCATGCGTCAGCGTATCTGGTTAATATCGTAAGGTGTTTCCTGATATACATAATAATTGAGCCAGTTCGAGAAAAGCAGGTTGGCATGCGCCCTCCAGCGTACCAACGGTGGAAGTGAAGGGTCGTTATTGCGATAATAATTTTTTGGCATCTCAATAGGCAGTCCCTTGTCAAGGTCACGACGATATTCCGCATCAAGCGTATAAGGCGAATATTCCGAGTGACCGGTCACAAATATCTCACGTCCGTTACGGGCCATCACCATATATACTCCCGCCTCATCCGATTCGGCCACAATATCCAGTTCGCTGCATTTCTCTATATCCTCACGGCGAATTTCGGTATGCCGGCTATGGGGAACATAGAACACATCGTCAAAACCACGGAAGATAGGCAACAGTGGATTATTGACATGATGCTCGAAAATGCCGAACATCTTGGCCGGGAGTTCATGCTTGGGTATTCCGTAATGACGGTAAAGTCCGGCCTGAGCTGCCCAGCAGATATAAAGGGTAGAGGTAACATGCGTGCGTGCCCAGTCGAATATCTCCGACACTTCCGGCCAGTAACTTACCTCCTCAAAAGGCATCTGCTCTACCGGTGCTCCGGTAATAATCATACCGTCGAAACGCTCGTCGCGCATCAGTTCGAAGTCTTTATAGAAAGCCTTCATATGCTCAATAGGCGTATTCTTTGGGGTATGGCTGCGCAACTTCATAAATGAAATCTCTATCTGCAGCGGAGTGTTTGAGAGCAGGCGTACCAAATCTGTCTCTGTCGTTATTTTCAGGGGCATAAGATTGAGTATGACTATACGAAGCGGACGGATGTCCTGGCCCTCAGCCCTCGTATTGTCAATGACGAATATATTTTCTTTCTTCAACAGCTCTATAGCCGGAAGTCTGTCTGGTAAATTTAATGGCATGTTACTATGACGTTTTTCGTTGTACTGTTCATTATTTCAACGCAAAATTAGCAAAAAAATCTGCTGTCCGGTTCATTACCATATAAAAAGACTACAGATTGTCAGCCTCATACCTTATAAGAAGCATTGCATAAACCTGTAAACACGATTACAAATCTCCCCCTATTGAAACCGTTTATTGGCGACCAAGGCTCACCGTGCTGGCGACCAAGCCTCAGCAGACTGGCAACCAAGGCTCAGCACGCTGGGAGTTAAGGCTCAACAAAAGGTAGAAAGGCCTCTAACAACAAAGCTATTAATACATTCTTTTACAAAGACTTATACCATTGCAAATCCTAAAGATTTTCATCCCTTTCTTGCCGCCACTGCCAGAATAATACCAAGCATCACTCCCAACAAGGCTGCAAAAAGAACTCTCATCTCACCGGATAACAAAAGGAGGCATAAAGGTACACTCCGTCATTCATGCCAATCAGGAAGTACCTCCATTTCCGTGTTTTTATCCGGAAGCAATGGCTTCTGTTTTTACTTCTTTTTCCTACCTTATGAGGATATTCAATGTTGAACATCATGAATTGAGACATAGTCTTGAAACTGCTTTTGAAAATACAATACACGGCTATTCTTTACTTTCAAAGGAAGGGCCAATGCTTCTTGTGCACATCGGAGTGCGACATCATGACGCCCCATTCGCTCATATAAAGTCATGATTTCATAACGAGGTTGCAAACGTCCGGGAAGCATCTGTGAAGCCAACTTAAATGCTTTTACTGCTGCCCCTTCTTCTCCTACGTATAATAGCATATAAGCACGAAACATTTGCGCATCGTAATTACACCGATAAGCATCATACCGTTCCAATACAGACAGGCATTCCACGTATTGTCCGCTTTCGGATAAATAAAGAGCATAATTAAACAGAAATGCCGGATGTGTACGAAAATAAACAGCACGCGACAGTTTTTCATAAGCTTCCCGCAACATGACTGTATCTTCTCCATTGGCAGCCCGTTGTTCCAGACCAATTCTGGTTTGCTCACGGGAAAACTGAACAATCGACAAAAACAAAGCCAAACAAGCCCATCCAATAACAAACCACGGTTGACAACTGCATTTTATCTGTTCTTTATCTTCGACCCGAATACATATAACAGACAAAGCCAACACCAACAAGACCCAAAGAAGAGGATAATAGCACGGATAAGAAAAACACGCACATACGGCCCAAGCACACAAAGAAGCCCATGCCGTCTGTTTCCAAGCAATCCGGCACAATCGAAATCTTCGGTACAACATCCATGCTGTCAGCAGCAACCCTAGCATACCGACAATTCCCCAACGAACCAACACATGTAAATACTCATTGAATGGCTGCGCCATATTATCAGCTATTCCTATCCACATTGAATACGGATGTTCTGAGAAGTATCGGGCCTGCTCCAGCATATACCCGGTTTCGAAACCAAACGGACCATTTCCCGTCAGGACATTTTCACCTATCAGGCGCAAAGTTATATAAGCAACAAACAGACGCCCGTTGGCCGACTGAGGCTTACAGAAATAAAGTCCCGCCAACAACAGACAAGCCAATAATGGCAACAACCAACGCCACTTACCGGGAAGCTTCGGATAAAAACAAACATAGGTTGCCACCAGTGCCGCAAAAATACCCGTACGCGATTCGGTAAGCACCAACGCCAGCACCACCAGCAAGACTAGAATCCATTTTGCCCATGTATTACGGCCCTGCTCCAATACATAAGGAAACGATATAGCCAAAAACATAGCCAATCCGGCCGGATTGTCAAATGTTCCTTTCATCTGAAATATATCCGCCTGAGCAATAAACAGACCACAACGCTGGGCCAAACCGTAAACCGACATCACCATCGCCCATCCGGCTATAACCTTTACCAACCATTTACCTCCCGACTTACCGGTTATCCAAAAGGCAGTCAGTACAAAGAGCAAAACATACGTACAAGCCTCACGAACGATTTCCGGACGAAAATTCCACAACCCACAATAAATAATTATTCCGACAAGCAATACACAACCCAATTTCCAGTCCACCCATCCAAGTCTTTCAGTCTTTCCCCGTAGCGATACGATTCCTACACTCACACCGACCAGCCCAATGCATCCCGACAATGCTAAGGAAAGAAACAGATTAGCATCCCCTCCCAAAGGCTGCCAACCTCCGGCACACAGCCCTACATACAGCATGAAAACTACTTGCAGGACGATAAAAATCAGAAAGTTCCGCTCAATGGAACACCACTCGCCCATCTTCATACGTGAAAATGCGTTCTTCGCGCCCATCGGTCACATCCTGTAACCAATACAACGCACCAGTAGGAATACCTTCAAATACCAACGTCTGTCCGGAAGCCCGTTGCTCCCCAGCCTTTACCCATCCATTCCGACCGAAATAGAAGAGCCTATACAAATGTCCCACAGCAATACCATTGTCGTCTGTCCGTGGCAGCAATCGGACTTCACGCACGGTTCGCGCCTTACCCAAGTCCATCCCGACCCAATCCATATAGTTATTATAGGTAAGCGGATTACCATCGAAAGCTTTCAGATTGAATCCTCCTCTGCCCGATGACAAAGGCACACCTTCGGCCGGTTGCCCATCCGGCAAAATAAACTTCAATTCGGCCAATGTTACCGGACGTCCTTTTTTACTGACACGCCAATAACGGTATGCCTTGTCTGTCCCAGTCGGCACGGATACCCAATTGAGAGCCTTCCCCATCGAAGTCAACACAGCCAATGTGTCGGCAGATACGAATTCAATGTTGTCGGCAGCTTCCAGCACACTGCCTTCCACTGTCTTGCCCCACTGGATTTTCGTATAGGTCATCGGATACTTCCTCGTAAGGATTAAGTCCACTGTATGCCCTTTCTCGGCATGCAGTTCCGTAACCCGTCCCATTCTATCCACAAAAAGTGGCACTCCTGCACATTCCATCGTTCCACCACGATAATATACCGGCAAATAAACCAAGTTGTGGCCCATTTTTCCGAACCGTGCCTTTCCTCCCTTGACTCTGCTCCATGCGACAGGTTTCCATTCCAGGTCATTAAACACGGCAAGATACAAGTAGACCGGATGTCGTCCCGAAAAATTATCTGAAAGTTCCACTTCCACCTCAGTCACCTTCACATACTTCTCAGTCACATCCTTCAAAAACGGGTTGCAAAAGAGTTCCGGAATGGAATCTTTACCATTCGCTTCCGGAATAGGATTGTGCGAATAGGTCATGCGGTAGACTTTGCCCGTTACAGGATTCATCGTTCCACTGAAATTATCGTACATACACGCTCCATCAATGATAGTACGCCAATAATGCCGCCCGTTACGTGTCGGCCAGTCGGGTATCAGGTCTATGGTCGAAGGGATGCCTGCCTGACGGAATCCCAGCACATCATAGTAACACATATCCAAACAATCCATCGTGTACTTGCCATCTTCCAGCAAAGGCATAGCCAAGTCCTGAAAATAAAGATTGTCATTATCGCCGATATGCATACGCTGAAAAGACTTCACATCATCGAGCAAAGAAGGACTGAACTGGTAGTCATCCATGCTTTTCCCTACCACTTTCCACCATCGGCTGGTCGTGTCGGCTTCTACCAAAGGCTCGTCTCCCAGCCGGTAGGGCAAGAGGTATTCACAAAAATCCTCAAACGAGAGATCTTTCAGCCAAGGACATGTCTGCCACATCGCTACAGCATTGTCTATGTGACGAATCAAGTAATCGCCTTTCACTACCCGAATGTCTTCCACCCGGTGGCAGGCATCCATTGTGAAATTGTTGTGCCAGGGGATGGAATAGACCACCCGTTTCACCACCGACGACATCACAGGATAGGCGGAGTCCATTTTGGCCCGATAAACTGCCAGTTGCGGACTGTCCCAAGTATAATGTCCTGGCATGTTTTCTATCAGGAAATGTGCTGCTCTTAACTTAAGCGCATCATTCTCATAATGAAACAAAACTTTCTCCAACTCCGAACGGTTGGAACCACTTCGTTCTAAAGCTTCCTCCAAAACCGTATCAGAAGATGAACAGCTAAAAAGAAAGCTCAATAAAAGAATAAACAAGATACAACCTTTCATTATATCAAACAATATTAATGATATTTAGAAATAATATAACCTATCCTAGATTTCGCCATCACTTATCATTCGACTTATACAACAATCTATGCCCAATATTCACAGCTCCCAAATGAATATAGAATGGCTGCAAGGTCTTACCTATAACAAGTACGTCTGCAGTGTGAGCAAATTCAAACTTTTCCTTACTATAATCAGGATAATGCAACTTAATTCTATAATATATGTCACCCTCTTTCACATCATCCGGCACATTATAAAAACGTTTCGTCCATTCCATATCTACAAACTTTCCTTTCGTTACTTCCGGATTGACATTTTCCCGATACCATTTCGGATATTTTTCTTTTAACAAATTCTGAGCGATTTCAACCAAAACACTGTCACGCTGTTGTTCCGGCAATGATGCCAACTTGTCTTGAGAAAAGGCTTGTACACACATCAATAAAGATAAAATTAAAGTAATACTAATCTGTTTAATCATCAAAAACAAAGTAAAGCGCAAACAAGTTTTCATAATTCTGAATTATTACTGTCCGCTAAACTTTAGAGTGCAGCAGAAAAATTAGGGCTGATTCCCTTGCAGGATTCAGCCCTTTTC
>CALUJE010000029.1 GCA_944320885.1 uncultured Phocaeicola sp. | reverse complement strand
CATTCCGAACAGAGAAGTTAAGCTTCGTCACGCCGATGGTACTGCGCAAGTGGGAGAGTAGGTAGTCGCCGTTTTTAGAGAAGAGTGGAATCCTCCGCAAGTTGAAACATACTGCGGAGGATTTTTTGTTTGTATATGTGCGCCGGTGAGGAGGTGGGATAGCTTTGGAATAAGGTTATCGTATCAGCTGAAGAGTTTTGGCCGGCTGTATTGTCGAAGCCGGTAGAGAATCAATGAGAATACGCATAAAGAGTTCTATACTTTAAGGATAGGCTTGAGATGAATGCTGTTACGGTATTATTGCAGGAAAATTTCCGTATTTTCTATTATTTACAGGTAGCTGGAATACATATTACCGTTGATGGCTGTCTATGCTTTATTGACGGGTTAATGATATAGAATGTCTTGTTATAATCCCCTCATTGAGCTGTTTGGAGCTGCTGTTTTTTTATTGTATATACAGTGCGGATAAAAAATAAGAAGAATCCTCATTCAGGGATTCTTCTTATTATAATAGAATATCAATGGATGCTTATTTAATCTTATTACTTCTCCATATCTGGTATCTGTATACAATACATGTTGTGATAAAGTAAACTCCTGTCTGTATCCATAAGGCGCGATATTCCGGTATGACTTCATCAAGTGTTGCTCCCATATTGTTTATATGTACAAATCCGTTGATTCCAAATGTAGAAGGGAATATCCATGAGAATACTTTCCAGAATGCCGGAATGGAAGCACCAGGCCACGAAATTCCGCTGATAAACAAAAGAGGAATTGACGTGAATACAAATATAAGCATACAGGTTTCGCGGTTACGGATAAAGATGGAAGTTGTCATAGCGAAGAATATGCATGCCGTGAGGTATGGGAGCATAAAGCCGAAAAGAGTTTTTATATCTGCAATCTGTACCATGCTGAATATGCGAGGAACAATGCATGTGATATATGCAGCCATTACGGCATAAATCATAAGGTATACAAGTGACTTTCCCAATACGATACGGAATGTTCCCTGATAATGCCGGTTAATAGGCGCCAGTTCACGAAAACTGTTCTTTTCGCGTGCTGTGCCGGCAGACAAGCCGATGCCTAGCAATAAGGTTTGTTGGATGATAAGCATTAAAACAGCCGGAATCAGGAAGCTGCCAAAACCGTTTTGCGGGTTAAATAGCGTAACATAGGTATATTCAATGGGATGACTGCTTACTTCGTCCTGACGATTGGTTGTGTTGCCCATTCGCTGTATTTTGATTTCTTTGTTCATCTCCAGCGAAACATCGGTACAGGCACTTAACAGCGCCTTGTAATAAAGCAGTCCGCTCATGTCACTGAATATGCTTACTTCAACTTGTTCTCCTTCGGCTATGAGCTGATTGAATTCAGAAGGAATGTAGATACATCCATATGCCTTTTTGCATTTCATGATTTCTTTAGCTTCTTCTATATCGGCTGCATATGACATGATATGTACGTCGGCTGTGGCATCTACCATACGGATAAATTCCCGGCTTCTGGCTGAGTGTGATTCATCCACTACCACGACAGGTACTTCGTGTACCGTTTCATTAGTATAGATAAACGCATATATCAGCGGATAAGCAAGAGGTACCAAGATGAAGAAAATCATTACTCCCTGATCTTTGATAATGGTGTGGAACTCCTTACTCCATACATAGAATATATCGAGAATACTTTGTTTGAATATTGTAAACTTTCTGTTTTGTTTCATGAGAGTCCATTTTTAGGGAATATAACGGTAATATAAAACGGCATTGTGCAGGCGTTTCATAATGAAAAGCGGCAGTAATGCGAAAATAAGTAGGGCCATGTATGAATGCCAACTGTAAGACAGAGGGTATCCGTTAAGTGCCTGATCAACGTATATCAGGAAATAATGCCTGAGTGGGAACAGTACGCTGATAGCTTGCAGACTCGGGTGCATGGCCATAACCGGAAAGGTAAATCCTGAAATAGAAAAGGAGATGACTCCCCACAGGGATGCTGCACTGAGAGCATAACGCAAGGTTGGAAACAACCCGTAAAGGAATATGCCAAATGATTGGGAGGCTATAACCAGCAGCAGGGATGCAGTCAGAATAGGGAGGATACCACTGTTGCACGGGAAATGCAAAAAGCCGTATAAGTAAGAATTATAGGCTGTTGCCATAATGAAGAATATAACAGTTTGTGGCAAGAGTTTGCCGGCAAGTGCCATATTCAGATTATTATGTGCTATTCGCATCCATACATGAGCCGTATTTTCTTTTACCTCCGAACCGATGGAATAGATTGTCACGATAAAGATGAGCAGCATGAGGATTCCCGGAAGTATGGTATTGCAGAGGTATACGGAATAATTAAGCCACGGATTGTTTAGAGGGTGTGCCTGTATCACAATGGGCTGAATGTATCCCATAGCCTGCCTTTCGGTAGCTCCTTTTGCGTATAGTACCTGCTGTTCTACCGCACCGGATGCAAGTTCAGACATGGTGCGCAAATCCTTGTAAAGGAGTGAACCTGCAATCAGATACGAACCATTTGTATAGAAGGATACACGGGGTTGTCTGCTTGCAAGTGTTTTCTCCGTTGTGCCTTCGGGGATGTAGTAGAATGCGTAGATTTCGCCTCGTTGCATGGCCTTGCGTGCCTCTGTAATGTCTTTGTAATGTGATGTTATTTCAGTTTGCTGAAAAGCATCCAGATTACGGATAA
This sequence comes from uncultured Phocaeicola sp., assembly GCA_944320885.1. Taxonomy (GTDB): domain Bacteria; phylum Bacteroidota; class Bacteroidia; order Bacteroidales; family Bacteroidaceae; genus Phocaeicola_A. The sequence goes on along the minus strand of CALUJE010000029.1, from coordinate 30,756 downwards.
TGTTTCGTGTTGTAGAGGTATTGTCCATGTCTACTACTCCTACAGGCAAGTTGGTTGGCAATCCGCTGTTCATCAAGGTTGTGAAAAATATATAGCAGAACAGCGGTGCAATTACCATGCAGAAGAAATAGAGTGGTCTGGCTGTCATTCGATGCATTTCTCTGACAATAAGCCACCACATTCTATGGAATATAGTTGTCATATCAGTTGTCTTTCTCTAAAATAATACTCATTCCCGGACGTAATCCGTCTATTTTGTTTAATGGTTCGGCACGGACTTCAAATGTTTTCATATCAAATTGTCCGGTAGTCTTGGTTGCCTTCCATGCGGCATAACTTCCCAAATCTTTCATGTAGTAGATTTTGAGTTTTATATTTTGTTCCAAAGCCGGAACAAAGGCTTCTATTTCCTGGCCTATTTTATAGTCTTTCAAAAGATCCTCGCGTACGTTGAAAGTAGCCCATATTTTATCGAGCATGGATATGTTCATGATTGGGGCACCCGTTCCTACCAGTTCTCCTATTTTGGGGAATATTTCCGTTACTTCACCATCAGACTGTGCTATAAGTATTGTTTCGTTAATGTATGAACTGACTTCTGCAACTGCGCCTTTAGCCTGATTTACCATAGCTGCAGCCATTTCCTTATCTTCTTTCTGTGCTCCGTTCCGTGCCATTTCGTATTGTGCCTTTGCAGCCTTTTCTGTAGCTTTCATGGCATTGTAATTGGCATATACTTCATCACGTTTCTGCGCAGACATTACACCCTCTTCATACAGACGATTGATACGGTTGTATGATTTTTCTGCAATTTCCAGTCCGGCTTTGGCTTTCTGCCACAATTCATAAGCAGCTTGCAATTGTTCACTTCGTGTGCCTTTCTGTGCTTTGTTGCTTTGCGCCTGAGCAGCATCCTGCACAGCTCGTACCTGTGCCAGTTTAGCTTCAACATCGGGTGCTTCAAGAATGGCTAGCGTATCACCGGCCTTTACTTTTTGTCCTTCCTTGACCCTATATTCCAGAATGCGTCCGGGAACTTTGCTTGAAACTCTGTATTCGTCAGCTTCGGCCTGACCTTGAACAAATTCTGTTCCGTTACTCAATGCTACGAAACCTATGAGTGCAACGATGGCAATGACAATAACCAATGTGACTAAAGCCAATAGTATATTTTTGTTTTGTTGTTTTTCGGTTAGCATAATTGTGATGTTTATTGGTTGTTATATAGTTCGTTTTAATGATTGTATTAATATTATAGTGTACCCAAGGCTTTCATCAGATACACTTCGGTCAGCTTGACATCAATCTGTGCGTCGATTTTTTCAGACTGTGCCGAGAGCCATGCTGTTTGTGCTTCAATGACATTACTGGTAGGAATCACTCCTTCCTTGAATCCCAAATTGGCATATCGCAAATTCTCTTCAGCTTTTTCCATGTTCTTCAGGGCCATGGTAAGTTTACGGGAGGCTTCGTTTACCTTAAACTGGCATTGACTTACCTGTAATTCTATTTTCTCACGTGCTTCGTCAAGCTGATAACGTATGACATTTGACTCTCTGCGTGCTGCTTTTACCTTATAGATTCCCTCTCCCCAATGGAACAGTGGGATATTTACCACTACGCCTATATTCCACATACCTCTGAATTTGTTTTCAAAACTGTTGAATACAGAAGGATTGGTGATAAGATAGTTTCCGGTAAGTGCTATATTGGGCAAAAATTCAGAACGTGCCAGATTTATTTTCTGACGGTATATCTTATCAGCAAGTTCGAGACTGATGATTTCCGGTCTGTTAGACATTGCTGTTTCCAGATTTACTTCCTGAGTATTGGCTGGTAAAGATAAAGTCTGGATATTTTCATCGGCCAGAGTTATAGGAGTAGTGAGGTCTTCAATTCCGCAGAGCTGGCATAACAGCATTTTGGCCAGGCTTAAGCCGTTTTCCACTTTTGTGAGTGTCATTTCAGCTTCGTTTACCTTGACCTTGACGGACAGTCCGTCTGCTTTGGTTGCCACTCCTTCATTGATCATTTTTTCTACGTCGCTATCGAGTTTCTTTACCAATTCAAGAAAACTCTCTGCCAGTTTTTTCTTGTGTGCCAATGATACGATTTGCCAATAAGCTTCATCTGTTTTCAGAATGATTTCCTGTGTATCGGCATTTTCCTGTGTCTTGGCCAACTGTTCTGCAAAACGCGTAATCTGATTGTATGCCCTTATTTTTCCGCCCATAAAAACGGGTTGAGTAAGTGTTACAGCACCTACATACATGTTGCGGGTATTGGTTCTTAAGGCATCGGTAATGGTTCCGCCTACAGAGTTCAGTATTTGCTCAACATTCAGTATCTGTAACGGAGGTATAGCATCAACAAGTCCGGTTCCCAGATTATTCAATGTTGCTTTCTGGTCATCACTGAGCAATGAGAGTTCTCTGGTATTGTGCATGTAGGTTCCCATGGCTGACAGTTTGGGCAGATAGTTGGTAAAGGCTGCTTTTCTTTCATATTTGGCAGCTTCGGCCTTCTCTTTGGCAACCCGCAATGCTTTGTTGTTGCGCAAAGCCATGTTTCGGCAACTGTCCAAATTCAAAACGTTTTGTGCCTGTATAATTCCGATTGTAAAACAGAAAAATACGATGCTGATAAATCTATTCATATTTATATTATTTGTGATCTCTATATATGCAAAATAAAAGGCTTTTGTCGTAAAAACAAAAGCCTTTCGTGAATTATTTATTATTGTATTATAATTTGCCTTAATCAAGTGTAAATTGGCCATTTCCGATAAGATTGCCATCAGCAAATATATCTATCCGGTATGTTCCGGCTTGCAGGAATTCTTCCACATCCCAATATACTGTTACATTTTGTTCTTCACCGGTATATTCTATGAATTTCTGTATGGAGTATGTCAAGTTTCTGTTTTCATAGGCAAATGTATTTGCTGCATTCTTGGTCAATACTTCCTGGTTAGGTTTGGTTATACGTACATATATTGGTCGTTGGCCTGTTTTAGCCGTTATGTTTTTGGTAATGGTAAATCTGATTTCCAGACGTGTTATTTTCTTTATTCTTGATGTTTCTTTTCCTCGTGAGTTCTTTGTAATGACTTTGATATGAGTTGCGTCCAATTGTGAGGCAAGGGTTACTTTTTCATTCAGATTCTTTTTCTCTTCAGATAAGCTGGTTATTTGTCGGGTTGCCTCATTATATTTTTTCTTTACGTCTTGATTCTCTGTAGTCAGTTGCTGGTTCAGTCTGTTCAGTGAATCAATCTGAATGATGTAGGTACGCATAACTGCACGTACAGTTTTTAACTCCTTACGGAGACGCATGATTTCGGCCGCATTGGTAGACTTTACCTGACGCAGTTCTTCAAGAAGTCGTTGCGTTTTTATTTTTTCCTGTTCTAACTTTTCGTAGAGTGAATCATTGTTTATTTTGATTTGCAATTCATCGTATTGGTTTGCAAAGTTAGAATATTCATTTTCCATTTCTTCTTTTTCTACCTCAAACAGTTGTTGCATTTCCTGATTGGTTGCATGACTGCGGAAAAGGAGAAAACTTACACCAATAAGTGCCAACGCTAAAATAATGATTAATGCTATAACAGAATTTTTCTTCATAAATGTACTTTTATGTATATCATCATAGGTCGGCAAAAATACTCTATTTTGTTGAGAAACGTTTAATTATTGCGGCTTTTTTTATTCTTGGTTAACGTGAAAAATGCAAAGAGGTACGTGTATTGTATAAAAAACGATGCCGGGTAAAAGCCCGGCATCATATTAAATAAGAATGTTGTTTGAAGCAAATTATAAAATGAAATTTATTTTTCTTCTCCAAGCAAAAGTTTCATAATCTGGCAAGCAGATTTAGCTACAGAAGTTCCAGGACCGAAAATGGCAGCAACTCCGGCTTTGTACAAGAATTCATAGTCTTGCGGAGGTATAACTCCACCGGCAATAATCAGAATATCTTCACGTCCCAGTTTTTTCAATTCTTCGATAACTTGAGGAATCAATGTCTTATGTCCGGCAGCAAGTGATGATACTCCAAGTACATGTACGTCGTTTTCAACGGCATCGCGTGCAGCTTCGGCTGGTGTCTGGAATAACGGTCCCATGTCAACGTCGAATCCGCAGTCGGCATATCCGGTAGCAACAACTTTTGCACCACGGTCATGTCCGTCCTGACCCATCTTTGCAATCATGATACGTGGACGGCGACCTTCTTCCTTGGCAAATTTCTCTGTGAGTTCACAAGCTTCTGTAAACTCATTGTCTTTTTTACTTTCTGATGAATACACGCCTGAAATAGTTCTAATAATTGCTTTATAACGTCCTACAACCTTTTCACATGCATAAGATATTTCTCCCAATGTAGCTCTTACACGTGCAGCTTCTACTGCCAGTTCAAGCAGGTTACCTTTACCGGTTTTTACGCATTCGGTAATTGCATCCAATGCTTTGTCTACATCAGCCTGATTGCGTCCCTCTTTCAGTATGCGGAGGTTTTCAATCTGTTCCATACGAACGGCTGTATTGTCAATTTCAAGAATATCAATAGGTGCTTCCTTATCCAAACGATATTTGTTGACACCCACAATAGTTTGAGTTCCAGAATCGATACGTGCCTGAGTACGTGCAGCAGCTTCCTCAATACGCATTTTAGGAATACCTGTTTCAATAGCTTTGGCCATACCTCCAAGTTTTTCAATTTCCTGGATGTGTTCCCATGCTTTGTGTGCTATTTCGTTGGTAAGAGATTCTATATAATATGAACCTCCCCATGGGTCAACGTTTTTGCAGATATTGGTTTCTTCCTGAATATAAATCTGGGTGTTACGTGCAATACGTGCAGAGAAGTCGGTTGGCAGTGCGATAGCTTCATCCAATGCATTGGTATGCAAAGATTGGGTGTGACCCAAGGCTGCAGCCATAGCTTCAATACAAGTACGTCCTACGTTATTGAATGGATCTTGTTCAGTGAGTGACCATCCGGATGTTTGAGAGTGAGTACGCAAAGCCAATGATTTAGGATTCTTCGGGTTGAACTGTTTTACAATCTTCGCCCACAACATACGTGCAGCACGCATCTTGGCAATTTCCATAAAGTGGTTCATACCGATAGCCCAGAAGAATGACAGACGTGGAGCAAAAGCATCGATATCGATACCTGCAGCCACACCGGCACGTAAGTATTCCAAACCGTCGGCCAATGTATATGCCAACTCAATGTCTGCGGTAGCTCCAGCTTCCTGCATATGATATCCGGAAATGGAGATAGAGTTGAATTTCGGCATCTTTTGTGAGGTATATTCAAAGATGTCAGAAATAATCTTCATAGAGAATGCAGGTGGGTAGATGTATGTATTACGCACCATGAATTCTTTCAGAATGTCATTCTGGATAGTTCCGGCCATTTCTTCAAGTTTGGCTCCTTGTTCAAGACCAGCATTGATGTAGAATGCCATTACAGGAAGAACGGCTCCATTCATGGTCATGGAAACAGACATCTTGTTCAAAGGTATACCGTTGAACAGAACCTTCATATTTTCAAGAGAACAAATGGAAACACCGGCTTTTCCGACATCACCTACAACACGTTCATTGTCGGGGTCGTATCCACGGTGTGTAGGGAGGTCAAATGCTACAGACAGACCTTTCTGTCCAGAAGCAAGATTTCTGCGGTAAAATGCATTTGATTCTTCTGCTGTAGAGAAACCTGCATATTGGCGGATAGTCCATGGGCGGAAAGTATACATCATTGAATAAGGACCACGCAGATAGGGTGGAATTCCGGCAACATAGTCAAGATGTTCCATTCCTTCAAGGTCTTCTTTGGTATAAACAGGCTTTACGTCGATGTGTTCCGGAGTCTTCCAATTAGTTTCGATTCCGTTAGCCTTTTGCCATTCCATTCCGTTTTGAGGTTGGAAACCGGCATATATATCGATATTTTTGAAATCTTTTCTCATAGTGAATTCTTTTTATTTAATTCCCAACTTCTCATTATATTCTTTAAGAGTATCCAATACGTTAACACGTACGTGAATAAAGTTCTCAATTCCTGCAGCTTTCAAGTCTTCCATACATGCAGGTGCACCGGCTACAACAAACATTGCGCGTCCGTTGAGTGCTTTGAATGCAGGTATTGCATATTCTGCATATTCATCGTCACTAGAGCAGAGAACTACGATGTCTGCCTTTGCATTAACAGCAGCTTCGACACCTTCTTCTACAGTCTTGAATCCTAGATTGTCAATTACTTCATAGCCTGCACAAGCAAGGAAGTTACATGAGAATTGGGCACGTGCCTGACGCATAGCCAGATTTCCGATAGTCAGCATAAATGCTTTTGGACGTTTGCCACAACGTTCTGTCTGTAAACGGAGTTCTTCAAATTCGCTGGCAGCGCGGTCGAAGTTTAAGGTATCAAATGGATGTTCGCAGTTTCCGCTGTGTGAGTGGCAGCATGCTCCATTGACTACTGGCTGTTTGTCTCCGGCCACTTCATTGAAGTTTGGATATTGGTTGGTTCCCAACAGAATTTCTTTGCGTTTAGAAACGGCAATATGGCGTGCTTTTCCACTTTCATTGATATCAGCTTGTACACGTCCGGCTTTTATTGCTTCCATGAATCCGCCTTCTTCTTCTACTTTCAGGAATATATTCCAAGCTTGTTGTGCGATAGATGCTGTTAGATTTTCTATATAATAAGAACCGGCTGCAGGGTCTACAACTTTGTCGAAATGACATTCTTCCTTAAGGAGAAGTTGCTGATTGCGTGCAATGCGTTCAGAGAATTCATTAGGTGTTTCGTATGCTTTGTCGAAAGGTGTTACTGTTATTGAATTTACACCGGCCAAGGCAGCACTCATTGCTTCTGTTTGAGTACGGAGCAGATTTACGTGTGCATCAAATAATGTAAGATTGAATGTAGATGTTTCTGCATGTGCAATCATCTTGCATGCGCAGTCGCAAGTGGGTTCATACTGTTTTACGATGTTTGCCCATAACATTCTGGCAGCACGGAATTTTGCAATTTCAAGGAAGTAGTTAGAGCTGATACCAAAGTTAAATTTGATTTTATTAGCTATGGCATCTATAGCCATACCGCAGTCTGTCAGTTGGCTGAGATATTCATTACCCCAAGCTAAAGCATAACCTAATTCTTGAGAGATATATGCGCCTGCATTATTCAATGAAAGTGCATTTACACCAATACAGCGATATTGTGGCAGAACAGACATGATACTGATCAGTTCCTTGGCTGTTGCAGCGAATTGGCTGAAGTCTTTACCCTTGGTAATCATTTTCTCCATCGGGTCATAATTAACAGAACCCTTCAGATTTTCCAAGTTATATCCTTTCTTCTGGAAATAATCAACTAGGAGTCTTGCAAATTCAACCGTATGGTTTTGGCATGTTGTAAAGTTCAATTCAATGCATTCCGGGCAAATACCATTAAGAAGGGTTTCTAGGAAGTTTGCATTTAAATCTTTAGCTTTGATTCTGAAGCCCAAAGAATCGACACCTCTTTGCAGAATGTCCAATGCTTTTTCGTTAGCTTCAGTTACATCATTTACTACAATATCCTGACGGATATACCATGTGTTGTTGTCTTTCTTGATACCGCGTAAATAAGGAAATGTTCCTGGTAGTGCTTCGGTGGTCTTTAAACCTTCTAAGTCTTCTTTACGGTAGAAGGGTTTTACCTTGAAACCTTCGTTTGTTTTCCAAACGAGTTTCTTTTCAAAATCAGCACCTTTAAGATCTACTGTTATTTTGTCCAGCCACTCTTGGGTAGAAACTGGGGCAAAATCTGAAAAGAGTTTCTCTTTGATATCTGCCATAGTTTATATAATTAAGATTATAAATATAAGTATCTAAATGTTGCAAATATAATCAATCTCTGATATAAACAAAGGAAATATTCTATTTTTCTAAAAAAATAGGAGCTTTTTTCTGACATTTTGACTAATGTTTAAAAATTCTTATAAAAAACTTGGGTAAAGCAATAGTTATGTCTAATTTTGGGGCAATTTTGGTAAATGTAAAATGAATTAATATCATGGATTGGTTACAAGCGTTGTTGTTTGATCAAGATTCGGTAGCACATATCGTCTTGCTATATGCTTTTGTGATAGCAGCGGGGGTGCTTTTGGGTAAGATCAAATTTTTTGGAATCTCCTTAGGAGTGACATTTGTGCTGTTTGCAGGTATTGTTGCCGGTCATTTCGGCTTTATTGGTAATAGCTCAATTTTGTCTTTTGTACAGGACTTCGGATTAATTCTGTTTGTTTTCTGTATTGGTCTTCAGGTGGGTCCTTCCTTTTTTGCTTCGTTTAAAAAAGGTGGAGTTGCTATGAATATTGTGGCAACCGGCATTGTTTTCTTAAACATTGTAGTGGCTGTCGCATTGTATTATGGTTTGAATGGCCGGGTTGATATGGCCATGATGGTAGGTATCTTGTGTGGTGCCGTAACGAATACACCGGGATTAGGTGCTGCAAATGAAGCCTTGAAAGAATTGAATTATGCAGGACCTGAAATAGCAATGGGTTATGCATGTGCATATCCTTTGGGTGTAATTGGTATTATCGGCTCAATTATTGCTATACGATATATCTGCCGGATTAATTTGCAGAAAGAAGAAAAGCAGATTGAAGAAGCTGAGGCAGAGAATCCTCATATGAAGCCTTTCAATATGCATTTGGAAGTTCGCAATGAGGCTTTGAATGGAAAAACATTGTCACAGCTCAGCAATTTCTTAGGACGTGATTTTGTATGTACACGTATATTGCAAGACGGTCATGTTTCTATTCCTACGTCAAATACCGTATTTCATGTAGGCGATCAGATATTTGTTGTCTGTGCTGAAGACGATTCGGAAGCTATTATTGCTTTTATCGGTCCAAGAATTGAAGTTGACTGGGAAAAACAGGATACTCCGATGGTTTCTCGCCGTATTTTGGTTACACAGTCTAATATGAATGGAAAGACATTGGGTGAAATACATTTCAGAACAATGTATGGTGTTAACGTAACCCGTGTCAATCGTTCCGGTATGGACTTGTTTGCCGCACGCAATCTGACATTGCAGATAGGTGACCGTGTAATGGTTGTTGGTCCGGAAGATGCTGTAGAACGCGTTGCCAATTTGTTGGGTAACCAGTTGAAGCGTCTGGATCATCCTAATATCATAACCATATTTATCGGAATATTCTTGGGTATTTTACTGGGAAGTTTACCTATCGCAATCCCTAATATGCCGACTCCGTTGAAGTTAGGTTTGGCTGGTGGTCCGCTGATTGTTGCCATATTGATAGGACGTTTTGGTTATAAGATGAAACTGGTAACTTATACTACCATGAGTGCCAATTTGATGCTTCGTGAAATCGGTCTGGTACTGTTCTTGGCCAGTGTGGGTATAAAGGCTGGTGAAAACTTTGTTCAGACGGTTGTTGAAGGAGACGGTTTGTTGTATGTAGGATGCGGTTTCCTTATTACAGTAATTCCTTTGCTGATAATGGGAGTAATCGGACGTTTGAAATTTAAGCTGAATTACTTTACATTGATGGGATTGATTGCCGGAAGTAATACAGACCCCCCCGCATTGGCATATTCAAATCAGTCATGCAACAATGATGCACCGGCAGTAGGATATTCTACCGTATATCCGTTAGCCATGTTCCTGAGAATTCTTACGGCGCAATTATTGATTTTGTTTATGGCGGCCTAAAAAGAAATAGCTCTTGCTGAGAGGGAGCGTAAAGTTCACGATTTCTAAATTTGATAAATCTAAAAGAAATAGCGAACTTTGCGCTCCTTCTTTTTTTATATGTATGTATTTAATTTAGATAATGCTTTATTATGATATCTGTTGACGGTATTGCTGTTGAATTTGGTGGAACCACATTGTTTAGTGACATCAGTTTTCAAATAAATGAGAAAGATCGTATAGCTTTAATGGGCAAGAATGGTGCCGGTAAAAGTACCTTGTTGAAAATTCTTGCGGGAGTTCGTCAGCCGACGCGTGGAAAGGTTTCGGTTCCCAAAGAATGTGTGGTTGCTTATTTGCCGCAACATTTGATGACAGAAGACAACCGTACTGTCTTTGAAGAGGCTTCGCAGGCTTTTGCACATCTTCATGAGATGGAGCAGGAGATAGAACGCTTGAACAAGGAACTGTCTGAAAGGACTGATTATGAAAGTGATTCGTATATGGAGCTGATAGAAAAGGTCTCGTCAATGAGCGAAAAGTTTTATGCCATAGATCTGACTCATTTTGAAGAAGATGTTGAAAAAACGTTGATAGGTTTGGGTTTTGAGCGGACAGACTTTTCACGTCCTACCAGTGATTTCAGCGGTGGATGGAGAATGCGCATAGAATTGGCCAAACTTCTGTTGCAGAATCCCGATGTGTTATTGTTGGATGAGCCTACCAATCACTTGGATATAGAATCTATACAATGGCTTGAAGATTTTCTTATCTCAAGCGGAAAAGCTGTAGTTGTGATTAGTCACGACCGTAAATTCGTAGACAATATAACGACCCGTACCATTGAAGTGACGATGGGACGTATATATGACTATAAGGTGAACTATTCACAATATCTGCAACTTCGTAAGGAACGGAGAGAACAGCAGATGAAGCAGTATGAAGAACAGCAGAAGATGATTCAGGAAACAAAAGATTTCATAGAACGTTTCAAGGGAACATACAGTAAAACGCTTCAGGTGCAAAGCCGTGTGAAGATGCTTGAGAAATTGCAGTTGATAGAGGTTGACGAAGAAGATACGTCGGCCCTCCGTCTGAAGTTTCCTCCTTCACCGCGTAGTGGCAGTTATCCTGTCATTATGGAAGGTGTCGGAAAATCGTATGGTGACCATGTAGTCTTTAAGAATGCATCACTGACGATTGAGCGGGGAGATAAAGTTGCATTTGTAGGTCGTAACGGTGAAGGAAAATCAACGCTCGTGAAATGTATCATGAACGAGATTGAACATGAAGGAACCCTAACGATTGGACATAATGTGCAGATAGGTTATTTTGCTCAGAACCAGGCATCGCTGCTTGATGAAAACCTGACAGTATTCCAGACAATAGATGATGTAGCCAAAGGCGAAATACGCAATAAGATACGTGATCTGTTGGGCGCATTTATGTTTGGGGGTCCAGAAGAATCCATGAAGAGGGTAAAAGTACTTTCAGGAGGAGAGCGTACCCGTCTGGCCATGATTAAGTTGCTTTTGGAACCTGTAAATCTGTTGATTCTCGACGAGCCTACCAATCATCTGGATATGAAGACGAAAGATATATTGAAGCAGGCATTGATTGATTTTGACGGAACTTTGATTGTTGTATCGCACGACCGTGATTTTCTTGATGGGCTGGTAACGAAGGTTTATGAGTTCGGTCACCAGCGAGTGCGTGAACATCTGTGCGGAATTTATGAATTCCTTGAATCAAAGAAACTGGAGAATCTGCAAGAACTGGAACGTAAGTAAATATCAGAGAATATATGCGCAAACAATATAAATATCTTTTCTGGGATTTGGACGGCACCTTGTCTGACTCTGCACCGGGCATAACCCGTTCGGCTCAATATGCCCTGTCACATTTTGGGATAGATGTTCCCGATTTGTCAGATTTGTTGTGTTTTGTAGGTCCTCCATTAGAAGAGTCTTTCAAAGAATTCTATCATTTCTCGTCTGAAAAGGCTGATGAGGCTGTGGCAAAATACAGAGAACGCTATGAAGTGACTGGTTTGTACGAAAATGAACTATATGCAGGAATTACTGATTTCCTGGATGCTGCTCATGCGGCAGGAAAGATTCAGATGGTAGCTACCTCAAAGCCGCAGCGGATGGCCGACCTCGTATTGAAACATTTTGGAATATACGACAAGTTTGCCTTTGTGGGAGGGCGTGAGTATGACGGAACGCGAAAGACAAAGGCTGAAGTAATCCGTTATGTGATGAACAGTTGTGGATTACAGGACCGTTCAGATATCATTATGATTGGTGACAGAAAACATGATATCTTGGGAGCAAAGGCCGTAGGACTGGATTCTGTGGGAGTATTATATGGATATGGCAACCGGCAGGAACTGGCAGATGCCGGTGCCACTTATATTGTTAATGATTTGGACGAGTTGAAAGAACTGCTCTTATAGAATTTCTATTGGGCAGTATTGTCATCGAGCAGGTATTTTTTGCGGAACATTTCCAGGAACAACAGGAATAAGGAAACTATCAGCGGTCCGAAAATAACGCCCATGAAACCAAAGATGGGTATACCGGCAACTACTCCAAATACTGTTATCAGCGGATGAATGTTTGCCATCTTTTTCTGCAGGATAAACCGGATGAGATTGTCACATTGTGCCACAATCAGTCCTCCGTAGCCGACAAGGATTAGCGCATTCATCCAATCGCCTATCAGCATGAAGTAGATTGCAATGGGAAGCCATATCAGAGCCGTACCTACAATAGGGATAATGGAGGCAAATGCTGTAAGCATGGCTGCCAGAAAAGGATTGGGAGCTCCTGCAAGCAAATATCCTCCCAGAGATATGATTCCCTGAATAACTGCCAGTAACGGAATACCTATGGCGTTGGAACGGACTATAATCTGAATCTTTTTCAATACTTCTCTTTTGTTTTCTTCCGTAAAGGGAAGTATGGTTGATATGTATGCTTCCATATTGCGTCCTTCATACAGCATGAAAAACAATAACATGATGGCTACGCACAGATTTATGATAAAGTCGCCTACACTGTTCATTACTGATTGTCCGATGGAAGATGCCTGTGATACGGCAAAGGAAAGAGTGCTTTCTGACAAGATGTCAAAACCCGTACGCTCTTTGATGATGGCAATCACTTGTTTGGTAGGCTGTATTATGCTTTGTGTGTCGAAATGGATATTTGTAAGCTGACTGATGATGGCCCAACCGAAAAGTGATAGGGGAATCAATATAAAGATAGCAGTACCTATGGTCATAATCCAAACTGCAAGTTTTGGATTCATTTTCTGCTGAAGACGGTAAGTCGGAGTTCTTAATAATAAATAAAGAGTGACAGCTCCGAGTATGCCGTTCATGAATGGTTGTGCCTGACGGAAAAGGAGTATTCCAAGTCCGATGATTAAGATTATCAGAGAATATTTCCAATATAATTCTTTCATTGCTTTTTATTTATTGGTTTCCAGACAAAAGTAGTATAAATATATTAGAAAACGTTGTAGTCCGATAAAAAAACGGTATTCTGCAGTTCATGATTCGGAAGTCATAAAATGTATTTCTTTCCTATTATAATGGGGAGATGACTGAATATAAAATCCGTTTCTCTTTGTTTGAAAGTTTATCTTCAGGCTAAGGATACATATCTTTAGCCTGGAGATATATATCCTTAACCTGAGGATATGTATCCTTAGCCTAAGGATAAACTTATGCTTGAGGAATAATACTTTATGTAAGTAAAGATTTGATTCTTTTCAACCGCAGGATGAGCATTGGTGAGGAGGGTCTGAATAGGAGTTCTGTTTCGATTGAATCTGTAATTTCATACAATGAAAAAAGCGCTTCCAATAAATAGGTCAGATTGGAAGCGCTTGAAAATGTATTTTAGTGTAGTGATTTAGTCAAATGTCCATTTAAGGGCAAGTGTTGGGATAACGTAAAATCCGTCACGGAAACTGAAATCGTGACTTAACTCTATTTCAGAACCTACGCTTAAGTTAAACTTATCATCAAAAGCCTTGAATTTATTGAGATTCAACCAGAATTGAGGTTCGCTTATAAAGATGAAATAACCGTTAGGATTTTTTTCTCTCCATAAATCAGCGAATCCGCTGCAGGTGAACTTACCGTCGAAACAATGCAAGTACCACGTGCCTGTAATTTGGAAGTTGTTGGGGTCTTGATGTTTCTGGATGTACTTGTACATGGCGCTTAGAGTAAATCCTCTTGTGAAGTCGCTGTTATTATAGGTATAAGTAGCTCCAGCCAGATACGCATTCTCAAAAGATATTACGTTGCTTAATCCGCCGTTATATTCCAAATGAGCAGAAAATGGACCATCCCAGAATTTAAGTTCTCGCGAGATTTCTGTATAGGCAGAGGTTAATCCTTTCTGAGTGTAATCGAAATCCACAAAGAAGTAAGTGCTGCCCCATTTGTCGCCTTTGAACATCTCTATTGTACCGGTCAGTACAGGGCGAGAAGTTTCGTCGAATTCACTGTAGATATGACGTCCAAAGTCGTAATGCAACTGAATGTTTTGAGCTTTCACTTGCAACATTGCACTTATAAAAAGGCAGATTAAAAAGATTTTTTTCATGCTTTACTGTTTTTTTGTTATAGATGTTTTCTTGTTTATGATTTTGCAAAAATAAGCAAAAAAGATTGAACACAGTATAATTATGGAGTTATAATCTGTCTGTTATATGAAAAATTTGAAGCACAAAAGAACTGTCATGATATACATTGATACAGAAATCTTGTTCACCTTACCACATAACAGGTTGATTACTACATAGCTGATAAATCCGATAATGATTCCGTCGGCAATACTGTATGTCAATGGCATGAGAATCATACATAGAAATGCAGGCAAAGCTTCGCTGTAGTCATTGAATGGTATTTTTATTATAGGGCTTAGCATCATCATTCCAACAATGATAAGTACGGCAGAGGTGGCAGCTGTTGGTATTGACAGGAAAAGAGGAGATAAGAACAAGGCGAGTATAAGACAGACGGCTGTGGTAAAAGCTGTCAGTCCGGTGCGCCCTCCTTCATTGACTCCTGATGCACTTTCAAGAAAGGTCACTACCGTACTTGTACCTAGTAAACCTGCGGCCGTTGTTCCAATAGCATCGGACATGAAAGCCTGCTTCTCTCTAGGTAGTTTCCCGTCTTTTATCATTCCGGCTTTGGTTGCCACGCCTATGAATGCACCGATAGTGTCAAACAAGTCCATGAATAACAATGTGCAAATTACAATCAGCATATCATGACTCCATATGCGGGTGAACTCCAGCTGGCAGAAAACAGGCTCGATAGAGGGCGGCAAATTAAAGAAACCGTAAAAAGTAGTGATTCCCATAGGAATACCTATGAGTGTTGTCGCAAGGATACCAATAAGCATGCCGCCACGTATCTTATGAATAAGTAATATTATGGTAATAACAATTCCAATGATGGTGAGGAGAGGAGTACCGGATGTTATCTTTCCCAATGAAACAATGGTTCCCGGGTTGTAGACAATGATACCGGAGTTCTGAAATCCGATAAACGCTATTAGAAGTCCGATACCAACAGTCGTTGCTATCTTTAGTGAGTCGGGTATGGCTCTTACTATCATGTTACGCAGGTTGCTTACTGTTAACAGGATGAACAGAATACCTTCAAGAAATACTGCTGTTAAGGCAAACTGCCAGGAATAACCCATACTCAGGCAAATGGTATAGGCAAAAAACGCGTTTAGTCCCATACCGGGCGCCTGTGCAAAAGGAAGTTTTGCCCAAACGGCCATGATAATGGTTGCCAATATGGAAGCCAGTGCGGTAGATGTGAAAACGGCTTCTTTATCCATTCCGGTTGAACTTAATATTTCCGGGTTGACAGCCAGAATATACGCCATTGTCAGAAAGGTAGTGATTCCGGCTATGATTTCTGTCTTTACTGAATGTTCTTTCGGATTGAATCCGAACAGTGTGGTTAATAGTTTCATAAATACAAAATCATAAAAGTGAAGCACAAAGGTAGCATTTTATTTTTTAACAATTGTGCCGCATGCTTTTTTGTTATTGCTTAGTAACAATATGCGTGTGAAAGTCGTATCTTTGCACCCCGAAAAGTTTATGTATAGAAAATATAGATGATTATGTGGTTATTGTTTGCTTTTCTTTCAGCTGCGCTACTTGGCTTTTATGATGCGTTCAAGAAAAAATCGTTGCGTGATAATGCCGTATTGCCGGTTTTGTTTCTGAACACTTTATTTTCAAGTTTGATTTTTTTGCCTTTTATCATCTTCTCGTCAACCGGTCATCTGCTGGATAATACTATCTTCTATGTACCCCAGGCTGGATGGGAGGTTCATAAGTATGTATTGCTGAAATCGGTTATAGTATTGTCTTCATGGACATTCGGTTATTTCGGAATGAAACATCTGCCTCTGACGATAGTAGGACCTATAAATGCTACCCGGCCGGTGATGGTACTGATTGGTGCCTTGCTCGTTTTTGGTGAGCGGTTGAACCTCTATCAATGGATTGGTGTACTGATGGCTGTTGTATCTTTCTTTATGTTGAGCCGTTCCGGAAAGAAAGAAGGCATAGATTTCAAGCATGACAAATATATTTATTATGTAGTTTTGGCTGCTGTTTTGGGAGCCGTAAGCGGATTGTATGATAAATATCTGATGGCGCCTCTTTCAGAAGGTGGTATCGGACTGGACCGTATGGTAGTACAGTCATGGTATAATATATATCAGCTGTTTATGATGGGAGGGGTTATTATTCTTTTATGGTTGCCCAAGCGCAAATCTACAACTCCCTTCCGGTGGGACTGGTGCATTATACTTATTTCCATCTTCCTTTCAGCTGCAGATTTTGTGTACTTCTATTCTTTAAGTCTTGAAGGAGCCATGATTTCAATTGTGTCGATGGTCCGTAGGGGAAGCGTAGTCATTTCATTCTTGTGTGGAGCCATGTTCTTCCGTGAAAAGAATTTAAAAAGCAAGATTGTCGACCTTATATTGGTCTTGATAGGTATGATTTTCTTATATTTGGGTTCAAAATAATTATTTCATGAAAAAGCTACTGTTCGTTATTATTGGTTTTATATGTGTGGTTACTGCTAATGCTCAGACAATGAAAGAACTGTTTGTCAGCATGCCCGATACGCTTTCTTTGGTACTGACAAAAAATAACCGTGCCGATTGTGTTGATTTTATAGCCAGCAAGATGGAGGCAAAGGTTACCAATCGTTTTGACAATACTTCAGAAGTCACGGTATTGACAGATGATTATTTGAAGGCCGATATAACGGAGTGCAGTTCATGGGAAATGCGTCGCCTCCCGGTAAATGATTCTACTTATGTCATATGTATGATTACTACCGTAAGCGGTCCGGTAAAAGATAGTAATGTTTGTTTCTATTCTACCAATTGGGAAGAATTGCCAAAATCTCAATATATAGAATCATTTCTTGTAGCTGATGATTTTTTCATTGCTTCCCAAAATATTGAGGAAGCCGATTCTATAAAGGAACTACGTAAAAAATCATACATAACTTTTATTCAGGCTTCTTTGTCTGAGAAAGATACAAGTCTTTCTTTTACTTATACTACCCCGGATTATATGAATAAAGAGGATGGTGAAAAACTGAAGCTTTACATGAGACGTGATCCGTTACAGTATGAATGGAAGAATGGAAAATATGTTCGTAAACAATAAAAAGCAATGACCATGACTATTAATGAAGATATTAAAAAAGCCTGTGAAGTATTGGCTAAAGGAGGAGTTATATTATATCCTACAGATACAGTGTGGGGAATAGGTTGTGACGCAACAAACGCCGAGGCTGTAAAGAGGGTTTATGAAATAAAAAAGAGAGCAGACAGCAAGGCAATGCTGGTTTTGGTCGATTCGGAAGCAAAAGTAGAATTTTATGTGAAAGATGTTCCTGCGGTAGCCTGGGATTTGATAGAATTGTCTACCCGTCCTCTTACCATTATCTATGACGGTGCCCGCAATCTTGCTCCCAATTTATTGGCTGAAGATGGTAGCGTGGGCATCAGAGTTACGAAGGAGCCTTTTTCTAAACAATTATGTTTCCGTTTTAAAAAGGCGATTGTTTCAACTTCCGCCAATATCTCAGGACAACCTTCTGCGGCAAACTTCAGTGAGATTTCAGACGAAATAAAGCAGGCAGTAGATTATATCGTGGAAAATCGTCGGGATGAATCTGAAAAGCCCAAACCTTCGAGCATCATTAAGCTGGGTGCAGGTGGAACGGTAAAAGTAATTCGTGAATAGAAAGGAGAGCATGTCGCATGGAAATGCCTGTAGAAAAAAAGAACCTGCTTCAGAAATTTATCGGTTGGCGCGAAGAACATATTAGTGAGAAACATTTTATTCTGATAATCAGTTTCCTGGTAGGAATACTTACTGCTTTTGCAGCATGGATTCTGAAACTGCTTATTCATCAGATAGAAACTTTCCTGACGGAAAATTTTGATGTTACCCAGGCAAATGGACTGTATTTGCTTTATCCGGTTATCGGTATTTTTCTGACCGGTTTGTTTGTGCGCAATATTGTTCGTGATGATATCAGTCATGGTGTTACAAAAATTCTGTATGCCATATCCCGTCGTCAGGGAAGAATAAAGCGTCATAATGTGTGGTCTTCGGTTATAGCCAGTGGTATAACAATTGGCTTTGGTGGATCAGTAGGAGCTGAGGCTCCGATTGTATTGACCGGTTCTGCCATTGGGTCCAATTTGGGACGGGCTTTCAAGATGGAGCATCAGACATTGATGTTGCTGGTGGGATGCGGTGCTGCGGGAGCGGTCGCCGGTATCTTTAAGGCTCCTATTGCCGGACTAGTGTTTACACTGGAGGTCTTGATGATAGACCTTACAATGGCTTCATTGTTGCCCTTATTGGTTTCATGCGTTACAGCGGCTACTTTTTCTTACATAACTACGGGCATGGAAGCCATGTTCCGTTTTCATCTGGATAATCCTTTTGTTGTAGAACGTATCCCGTACGCCATATTATTGGGTATATGCTGTGGCTTGGTTTCATTGTATTTTACTCGTGCTATGGATTCTGTAGAAGATGTTTTTCGCAAGTATTCGAATCCATATATCAAGCTGATGATTGGTGGAGCAATGCTGAGTATACTGATATTTCTCTTTCCTCCATTATATGGTGAAGGATATTCAACGATTAATTTATTGCTGAATGGTCAAAACCTGGATGACTGGGATAATGTGCTCGATAATTCGTTCTTTTACGGGCATGCCGATTTGCTTTTGATATATCTGTTGCTGATAGTTATATTTAAGGTCTATGCTTCAAGTGCAACCAATGGAGGTGGCGGCTGTGGTGGTATATTTGCTCCGAGTCTGTTCCTGGGGTGTATTACCGGCTTTATTTTTGCACGTTTTTGCAACCAGTTTGATTTGGGACCTTATATCCCGGAAAAGAACTTTGCTCTTTTGGGTATGGCCGGACTGATGTCGGGAGTAATGCATGCTCCTTTGACAGGCATCTTCCTGATAGCGGAACTTACCGGAGGATATGACCTGTTTCTGGCGTTGATGATAGTATCAGTCAGTGCATATCTGACAATTATTGTTTTTGAGCCTCATAGTATTTACTCCATGCGTTTGGCCAAGAAAGGCGAACTGCTGACTCATCATAAGGATAAGGCTGTATTGACTCTGATGAATGTGGAGTCGGTAGTCGAAAATGACTTTGCCAAAGTATCGCCGGAGATGGATTTAGGCAAGATGGTACAAGTCATTTCAAAGACACGGCGCAATGTTTTTCCGGTCGTGAATGGAAAAGATGAACTTTTAGGAATTGTACTTTTGGATGATATCCGTAATATAATGTTCCGTCAGGAGCTGTATCATCGTTTTACGGTAGATAAGTTCATGGTGTCTCCTCCTGCCAAGATACATACCAATGATTCCATGGATATTGTAATGCGGAAGTTTGATGATACAAAAGCCTGGAACTTGCCGGTAGTGGATGAAGACGGAAAGTATGTTGGATTTATATCCAAATCGAAGATATTTAATAATTATCGTCAGGTATTGGTTGATTTTTCTGCCGATTAAAAAAGAGAATTGTATGGAAAAGAAAGATTTGCGAATTGTATATATGGGTACTCCCGATTTTGCAGTAGAAAGTCTGCGATGTCTGGTTGAAGGTGGATACAATGTGGTAGGAGTAATTACTATGCCCGATAAGCCGGTAGGACGTCATGGGAGTGTGTTGCAACCCAGTCCGGTAAAAGTTTACGCTCAGGAGCATGGCTTGAAAATTCTTCAGCCGGAAAGATTGAAAGATGAAAGTTTCATTGAAGAATTGCGTGCACTGAATGCACATCTGCAGATAGTGGTTGCCTTCAGAATGCTGCCTGAAGTTGTTTGGAGTATGCCTCCTATGGGGACTTTCAATCTACACGCTTCCTTGCTTCCGCAATATAGAGGAGCAGCTCCTATAAATTGGGCTGTCATCAATGGCGAAAAAGAAACCGGTATTACTACCTTTTTCCTGAAGCATGAAATAGATACCGGTGAAATTATTCAGCAAGTACATGTACCGATAGAAGATACGGATAATGTAGGAATCGTTCATGATAAACTGATGATGCTGGGTGGAAAGCTGGTTGTTGAAACAGTTGATGCTATTCTGGCAGGAGGTGTGAAGACCATGCCTCAAGAAAATATTCATATTGAGGGTGATTTGCGACCTGCTCCTAAAATATTTAAGGATACATGCCGCATAGACTGGAGTAAGAATCTGAAACAGGTATATGATTTTGTGAGAGGACTTTCTCCGTATCCTGCATCATGGACAGAATTAAAGCAGCCGGACGGTAAGGCTGTTGTTTTGAAAGTATACGAATCGAGAAAAGTTGAAGCAGAACACTCTCTGCCGGCAGGACAGGTAAAGACTGATGGAAAAACATACTTTTCAGTGGCCGTTCAGAACGGTTTTCTTGAACTCCTGTCTGTTCAGCTTGCCGGAAAGAAGCGGATGCCGGTTGCTGAGTTCTTGAGAGGATATAAACTTTCAAACGAACACAGAGTAGAATAATACAGTTCAAATATAAATATATGGAAAAGTGCATATTGCTTTTAATGAGTAGTATGTACTTTTTTTATGTTGGCTAATTGGGGGGGAGTTGTTTTATATGATAGCAGTTCAATCAAAAGAGTGAGCTGTATTTTTATATATGATTCTCAATAAAATTACCGGCTTTGTTTCTTTTGGCATTCCTGTACGCAAAGTTATGCATTGGGCAATGCAGTGTTTTGCATCAGGCGGTGCACTGTTGTGCATACAGGGATGCACTATGCTGCATCGGGCAGTGCGCAGAGTTTTTTATCCTGTCTTTTGTCTTTTCCTGATTAAACTAGACGTTCAGATTGGGTTATCAGTTTCTGATAGATTTATATGCAAGATACCTGGCAATGTTGTCGGATGGAAAGCGGAAGTTGATTCTTTTTGCAAGGTGATAATATTCTTGTGGAAGAGAGCTGTCAAATAAAAAAAGTCTTGTCGTGAGACAAGACTTTTTCGTTGTCAATTTTTCTTCTTTTGGAAGTCAATTGACTGTTTAGTAAGTGAAAGAGAGTATTAATTATTTAGTTTTTGTGTTAGAAAAGCTTGATATATTGAGTCCTTGTGACTCTATATCAGAATCATTATTTTCCGTATTAAATTTATATGTTATAATTTGTTCTTTTCCATCGCCATTATATACCTTTATCTTTAATCCTTTAGTTGTGTTCTCACTATATCCCGGAATGCTCTTTAAAGGAAATGCCACCCATCCGTTTTGCAGATAGTGAGGATGATCCCCTTCATTGTTATGACGGAATTCCACGTCCAGTAATCCTTCTTCATTTACTGCAGATGATTCTGTAGTAACCAGATTGATAAAGTGCGCAATTCCAGAATCTGAACCTTTATATTGGAAAAAGATATTTATGTGTTCTTCACTGCTAACTATCTTTTTAATATATACCGGATCATTGCCGATGCTGTCTTCTTTTTCAGCAGGCATCTGGTATAGGTCTTTAGTTAAGACACGATAAATGTCATAAAGTTCAATGCTACGTGATGAATTTCTTGAATTTTCTTCGTTAAAAAAATTAAAAGCAGCAATTACACGCTGTCCATCCTTAGCTGCATCGTTCAGTTTTATGATTGAGGAATTGTCTGGAACCAATTTTCCACAATTGTCACTTTGCAATATCCATTGCCCGTCTAGTTCTTTGACCGTTGCCATATCTGCATAGTAGGTGAAGTTATCATCGTCATCATCACACGCAGTAAATGTTGTGAAGGTCAATAAACATAATAATCCGAAAATTAAATTCATCTTTTTCATAATTGCCCGTTTTTTTGTGTTTTCTGTTCAGTAAATGGCATTATGACGGAAATACTGCATGGATAAAACTTAAAAGACGTTAATAAAAAAAAGATAGCAGTTTCATGCAGTATTTTTGCAAAGATTCCGTTTAAACATAAAAAATAGTTAGGCACGTGTTACGAAAATTTAGTGAGATAGAGTTGGCAGAATATTGTAGTCGGGGTGATAATGTTGCCCGGAAGCAATTATATGAACAGTATGCCGACCTGTTAATGGCGATATGTATTCGTTATTGTAGCGACCGTGATTTAGCTCAGGATGTTCTTCATGATGGCTTTCTGAAGATTTTCCGTTCTTTTGATAAATTTCATTATAAGGGAGAAGGCTCATTAAGGGCTTGGCTTACGCGAATAATGATAAATGAAGCTTTGGAAGCTCTCCGGAAACGCAGCTCATCGAATGAACAGCCTATTGATGAATTAGCTGATGACATAGAAGATGAAGAAGATTTTGAAAGAATACCACAGTCGGTCTTGATGCAATTTATAAGAGAGCTTCCCGACGGTTATCGTGCTGTATTCAACTTGTATGTGTTCGAGGAGAAGAGCCATAAGGAAATAGCCGAGATATTGGGTATAACGGAGCATACTTCATCTTCGCAGTTTTTCAGGGCAAAGAAATGGTTGATGAATAAGATTTCGGATTATTTAAAAAATGAAAGTGTATGAACAAAGAAGATAAATGGGCAGGTAATTTTAGAAAGCGGATGGCCGAATACCGGGAACCGGCTCCTGAAAATTTGTGGGCAGAGCTGGAAAAAGAACTGAATCGGCCGAAAATTGTTCCCATATATCGTCGCTATGCTGCTGTTGCTGCTGTAGTGACGGTTGCTGTTTTGTCTTCGGCAGTACTTTGGTGGATAAATTCTTCTTCAACGGAATATGTAAAAGAGATTTCAAATACAATAGCAGAGGTCAAGCCTGTACAGATATCCAAGCCTGATGTTCCTTCTGTTGACAAAGAAAAAGAATTTGTAATGAAGCAGCATCTCAGTGACCGTAAGCTTATAGCGAAAGCCGAGAAGGAAGAATCTGAATATATGCCGCTGGTGGCTACTGTTTCTGCCAATGAAGAGCAACCGCAAGAAACTGAACCAACTGTAGAAAAAACAGTAAATAAGGAAGAAAAGCTTCATGAAGAAAAGAATTCAAGCCGTAAATCTGCTCCTTCCGTAAGAAGGTCCTTTTATGATGCATCTTCTGATAATTACCGCAATTTTGCAGGTAAAAAGAAAAAAGGAGGCTGGGAAATAAGTGTGGCTGTAGGAAATACGCCGAATGTATCAAGACAGGGATCTGGTTATACAAGTCTTCAGGGACGTAAGGTAACCATGATTGCATCAATTGCAGAGTTTGGTCAACCTCTGATAGAGCCAATGACTCCGATAGCTGGAGCCTATAATCAGCTGGTTGCAAATAATGTTGATAAAGAGGTACAATCTAAAGCAGAACATAAAATGCCAATAACAACGGGGATAAGCGTACGTAAAAATTTGACAGACCGCTGGGCTATTGAAAGCGGAATTACATATACATTGCTTTCTTCGGAGCTTTGGTCCGGTACGGAACATAATTATTATGAAACCGAACAGAAGCTGCATTATATTGGTATTCCTTTGAAAGGTATTTATCGTTTATGGGAGAACAATCTCTTTTCGGTATATGTATCGGCTGGAGGTGCTGTTGAAAAATGTGTGTCAGGCAAACAGAATACAGTCTGTACAATTGATGGCGTAGATAAAGGTGTAGAGCGGAATGATGTTAAAGTAGATGAATTACAATGGTCTGTTTTTTCTGCTGTTGGTGCACAGGTAAAACTTCTTAAGAACTTTGGTGTTTATCTTGAACCGGGTATTAATTATTACTTTAAGGATGGAAGTGACATACAGACTGTTCGTAAAGAACATCCTTTGAACTTCAATTTACAGATGGGAGTTCGGTTCTCGTTTTAAAAACAGTGTATACCTTATTGTTTTTTTCTGGAAACAAAAGGTTGTATAACATTGCAGAAACAGGCGGTGCATAATATATTTAGGCAGGCAAAGCTATTTTGATATCCTTTTATTCGGATATTTAGATTTATTTTATGTATGTTTGCGAACAAAAATAAGAATTATGGCAACCTGTAAAGTAGCTCCCTCGCTTTTGTCAGCGAATTTTGCAAATTTGCAACGTGATTTGGAAATGATTAATCACAGTGAAGCCGATTGGCTTCATCTGGATATAATGGATGGTGTCTTTGTTCCCAACATTTCATTTGGTTTCCCTGTATTAAAACATGTTGCAAAATATTCTACAAAACCTTTGGATGTACATTTGATGATTGTACACCCTGAGAAGTTTATCAACGAGGTAAGAGATTTAGGTACCTACATGATGAATGTTCATTATGAGGCTTGTTTGCATTTGCATCGTGTAGTGCAGCAGATTAAGGATGCTGGAATGAAAGCGGGTGTTACTTTGAATCCGGCTACACCGGTGTCTGTACTTGAAGATATTATCGGCGACCTGGATATGGTTTTGTTGATGAGTGTAAATCCTGGATTTGGCGGACAGAAGTTTATTCCGAACACCATAAAGAAAATAAAAGATTTGCATGCATTGATGGAGCGTACAGGAGCTAAACCTATTATAGAAATAGACGGTGGAGTAAACATGAATACCGCTCCTTATCTGGTTGAGGCTGGTGTGGATATGCTTGTGGCGGGTAATGCTGTCTTTGCTGCTCCCAATCCAGAACTGATGATACACCAACTACGTAACTGCTGATGTTGTCGGCAGGCGGAAGGTGGTTGGAGAAATATCCTTTCTTACGATTAGATATTCCTTATATAATCGGTATTATAGCATGTAATGCCGGTTTCTTATGTACTGAATGGACACTTCCTGTTATGGTTATAGCAGGGTGTGTCTTTTTCTTTTTATTATTGGCTTTGGGAAATCATGGTTACACTTATCCTTATAGAAGTCTTTGGGGAATATTGTTGATGCTGTCTCTTCTTTTGTTTGGATTTTTAAGAATGTATCTGGCGCAAAAGGATGTGACTGTGGAATGGAGCAGAGGGCCGACTGCGTATAAGGGGTGGGTCGTCGGAATTCCTGAAGAAAAAGAAAAAACATGGATGGTACCGGTTGAGGTCTACGGTAAACAGGTCTTGCTATATTTGCCAAAGGATTCATGCTCGGAGAATTTGGACTGTGGTGATGAAATCTATTTTTATACACGTATATACAAGCCTCTCAATAGAGGAAATATGGATGAGTTTGACTATGCTGCCTATTTGTTGCGGCAGGGTATAAGTGGTACTGCTTATGCCAATTCCCATAGTTGGATGAAAACTGAAAGAAAAAGAACTTTGACATGGAAACAGTCTGCATTGAAAGTTCGTGAAAAACTGATATCAGCCTATCGTTCATGGGGATTTTCCGGTAAAGAGCTGGCTGTTATAGCAGCTTTGACCTTAGGCGATAAGAGCATGTTGGATGATTCCTTGAAAAACAGTTATTCTGTAGCTGGTGCAAGTCATATTTTGGCATTGTCCGGTCTGCATTTGGGAATTGTTGCCGGAATTCTCAGTTCATTGCTTTTCTTTCGTCCTTCTTATGGCCGTCGTTTATGGTCGCGTGGAGTCCTGATAATCCTATCGTTATGGGTGTTTGCATATATAACCGGATTGTCTGGTTCAGTCGTGCGTTCGGCTGTTATGTTTACTGTATTCATTGTTGGCCGTTGTCTGCATAGAAAAGGAGTTTTGCTGAATTCGTTGGCTTTGGCTGCATTTGTGATGTTGCTGTACAATCCGTTTTATTTATACGATGTAGGTTTTCAGATGTCTTTTATGGCAGTCTGTGGTATAGCCTTGTTTATGCCGGTTTTTCAGAAATTTAGAATTATTTCAAGTAACCGCATAGTGAATTATGTGCAGGATTTGATATGGATTTCTATTGCCGCACAATTGGGAGTAGCTCCGCTTGTGGTATATTATTTTGAGAATTTCCCTCTTTATTTTCTTATAACGAATCTTGTTGTGGTGCCATTATCATTTTTGATATTGTCATGTTCTGTTTTGATATGGGCTTTCTGCTGGCTGGAATGGGTACATGAGGTTTTGGTGGAAGGATTGCAGTTCTTGCTTGCCGGACTGAATTCTGCTGTGGAATATATCAGTCTTTTTCCGTTGTCTTCAATAACGTTTAGTATTTCATTACCGGAATTATTGGTATGTTATGTGTTGCTGCTTTTGCTGCTGATATATTATCACAGACGTTCGGCACGCCCGGTATTGTGCGCTCAGGTTGTACTGTGTGCTTTGCTGTTGTATTACAATATACGTGAATGGTATCCCCGTTCTCCTCAGTTGGCTTTTTATACAGATCGCAGCCAGGAAAATGTTATTCGTATGACAGATTCCAATGGACGTGTGCGTATAATAAAAGTTCATGAAGCTGAAAGTCGGATAGTTCCTTTTTCAGGGAGTTATATAGGCGTTCTGGGAGATGATAAATATGAGTATGCCGGTGTGGAATTTCCAGACAGTATTGATATCCTATATGTTAACAGCCATTATGCCGGCGATTTTAATCGTCAGTTGTCTGTCTTTAAAGTCAAGCGTGCTGTTGTTGTAGACTCATCGCTACGCCGTTATATTGTTGATGAGATAGAAGAAATCTGTAAAGAAGAAAAAATTCCATTGATTTTATTGTCGGAAAAAGGTTCTTGTAAGTTGACTCTTTGATTTTATAAAAATATTGTACCTTTGTAGCTTATAAAATAAAGAAAGCGTAATAACAGTAAATGATATGTTGACAAAAGTTATTCTTCAAGCCAATATAGATCATCTTGAAAAATGGATTCAGAGAGCGGACAAAATAGTTATTGTATCTCATGTCTCACCAGACGGTGATGCCATAGGTTCTTCTTTAGGCCTTTATCATTATCTGGATTTTCTGGGAAAGAACGTTAATGTAATCGTTCCTAATGCTTTTCCTGATTTTCTTCGCTGGATGCCGGGAGCAAAAGACATTCTTCGTTATGATAAATACAAGGAATTTGCTGATGAGCTGATAGCTGCAGCCGATGTCTTGTTCTGTCTGGACTTTAATTCCTTAAAGCGTATCGATAAGCTGGCCGATGCTGTAGCTGCATCTCCGGCCAGAAAAGCTTTGATAGACCATCATCCTTATCCAGAGTCATTTTGTAAGATAACTATTTCACATCCGGAGATTGCATCAACTTCCGAGCTCATCTTCCGTTTGATTTGCCGTATGGGCGCATTTGAAGATATGAGTAAAGAGTGTGCCGAATGTATATATACCGGAATGATGACTGATACCGGTGGTTTCACGTATAATTCCAATAACCGTGAAATCTATTTTATAATCAGTGAACTTCTTTCCAAAGGAATAGATAAGGATGCTATTTATCGCAATGTTTACAATACTTATTCAGAAAGCAGATTGCGGTTGATGGGTTTTGTATTGTATTCAAAAATGATTGTGTATCCGGAATTTAATGCGGCATTGATAACCTTAACAGACGAAGAGCAGAAACGCTTCAATTACGTAAAAGGCGATTCGGAGGGATTTGTAAATATACCTCTGTCCATTAAGAATGTGCGTTTTTCTGTATTCTTGCGTGAAGATAAGGATTCAGAAATGATTAAGATTTCTTTGCGCTCCATAGGTGATTTCCCTTGCAATAAAGTTGCTGCAGAATTTTTTGGCGGAGGGGGACATCTGAATGCTTCCGGTGGCGAATTTTATGGTCCGATGGAAGAAGCGGTAGAGCTATTTAAAAGAGCGTTGGTTAAATATCAGGAAGAGTTGATAAAAAAATAGTTATATAACTATAATAGTCATAGAAAATAAAATGCTATAAATCTTGATTTATTACTTTTGTAGCACATAATCGATAATATAATATGAAAAAGTTAGGTTTTTTATTGCTCTTGTTTGTTTCTTTTGGTTTTGTATTGCAATCATGTGATGATACAGAAACTTATGCCGAAAAGAAAGAAAAAGAGAGAAGATGGATTAAAAATTATATTGAGAAGAATAATATCAATGTAATATCGGAAAGTGATTTTAAGGTTGATACCATTACCGATGTTTCCAATAATGAGTATGTATATTTCGATGATAGCGGAGTTTACATGCAGATTGTAGAAAGAGGTGAAGGTGAAAAGATGGCAGATGGTGATCATTTTGAAATTATCATGCGTTTCATAGAAGGACTTGTTGAAACGGGCGATACATTGTCTACCACTAACATATATGATCCGAGTGCATATGATGTCATGATGTGTTCCAAATCATCTGGCTCGTTTACCGCGTCATTTACTCAAGGAAATATGTATTCCAATTATGGCCAGTCTGTTCCTACAGGATGGCTGATTCCTTTGAATTACATTAAACTGAAGGCACAATTGCCCAATGAGTATTTGCCGAAAGTTCGTTTGATTGTGCCTCACAGTGCTGGACATTCTACGGCTTCATCGTATGTGACTCCTTATTTTTATGAAATAACTTATCAAAAGAAAAGATGACATTAATAAAATCCATATCAGGTATTCGCGGAACGATTGGCGGACATGTAGGCGACGGGCTAAATCCTTTGGATATTGTTAAGTTTACGTCAGCTTATGCTACATTGATTCGTCAGAGAAATACTGCGGGGAATAACAAGATTGTAGTGGGACGTGACGCACGCATTTCCGGTGAAATGGTGAAGAATGTTGTGTGCGGCACTTTGATGGGAATGGGATTTGATGTTGTTAATATTGGCTTGGCTTCAACTCCGACAACTGAGTTGGCTGTGGTTATGGAAAAGGCATGTGGCGGAATAATCCTTACTGCCAGTCATAATCCCAAACAATGGAATGCGCTCAAACTTTTAAATGAACGTGGTGAGTTTCTGAATGCGGAAGAAGGCAACGAGGTATTACGTATAGCCGAGAAAGAGGATTTTTGTTATGCGGATATTGATTCCATGGGCCAGTATACAGAAAACAATACTTATAATCAAAAACACATAGAGGCCGTATTGAAATTGCCTTTGGTTGATGTAGAAGCAATACGTAGGGCTGATTTTAAGGTTGCCATTGATACCGTAAACTCTGTGGGCGGAATAATTTTGCCGGAGTTGTTAAAGGCTTTGGGAGTTAATACCGTATATACATTGTATGGAGAACCTACAGGTAACTTCCAGCATAATCCCGAACCTTTGGAGAAGAATCTGGGTGACATAATGTCTGTGATGAAGAAAGGTGACTATGATGTGGCTTTTGTTGTAGATCCGGATGTTGACCGTTTGGCAATGATTTGCGAGAATGGTGAAATGTACGGTGAAGAGTATACGTTGGTTACCGTTGCTGATTATGTATTGAAGCATACCCCTGGAAACACAGTCTCAAATTTAAGTTCCACACGTGCTTTGGCCGATGTAACAAGAAAATATGGTAAGGAATATTATGCAGCTGCAGTGGGCGAGGTGAATGTGGTAACTAAAATGAAAGAAGTTTCGGCCGTTATCGGAGGTGAAGGCAATGGCGGAGTTATTTATCCGGAATGTCATTACGGACGTGATGCATTGGTTGGTATAGCTCTTTTCTTAAGCCATTTGGCACATGAAGGAAAAAAGGTGAGTGCATTGCGGGCTACTTATCCATCTTATTTTATAGCAAAGAATCGTATTGATTTAACTCCAGATATAGATGTTGATGAGGTACTCAGAAAAGTAAAAGACATGTATCGTAATGAGAAAATCAATGATATTGACGGTGTAAAGATTGATTTCCCTGATAAATGGGTGCATTTGCGTAAGAGCAATACTGAGCCGATAATCCGGGTTTATTCGGAAGCTGCAACAGAAGCTGCTGCGAATGCTATAGGGGAAGATGTGATGCGTGTTGTTTATTCATTGGCCAAGGAACAGAAATAAATAACTTGATTCGGTATTAGAAGAATTCTAAAATAGAAAAAATAGTGACCTAAGAATATCAATTCAGGTCACTATTTTTTTTGTTGCTGTTCGGCATGCTTGTTGATAAGGTCGGTATTATCAAGAGAAAATAGAGAAGTTGTTTTGTCTTGTCTTTGAATCTTTGATTGTAAGAACAAAGGGAGAGAAGTATGGTGAGTAAATTTATAAAGTAAGTTATGAGAGGGAGAAACATAGGCTATGTTTTTTATTTTTATAACTGATGAGTCCATGAAGTATAGGCCTATATTTTGAAAAAGTAGGCTATAAAAAATTTATTTATAAGTTATGTTTTTATTCTTTTATGTGTTTGATTTCAGTATTGAACTTAATTATTCATCACAACAATAAGTCTGCTTGTATGTTTTCGGTAGAAGTTGGCTGAGAGTTGTGTTTAAGCAATGATACCCTTAGAACTTTAGTTGCCCCTTTTTCTCGAAGTTGTGCCGTCATAGAGGAAAAAAAATATATATATATGAAAAAAGGTTGTTTCAATTATTGAAACAACCTTTTTTCTTGAGCCTCTTGTCGGATTCGAACCAACGACCCCGAGATTACAAATCACGTGCTCTGGCCAACTGAGCTAA
>CALUJE010000028.1 GCA_944320885.1 uncultured Phocaeicola sp. | reverse complement strand
GAAATGATGTCAAATATTTGGTAATATCAAAAAATCTATTATACAGACACGAAGTGCGGACGCTAAAAGTGATGTCGACGTGAGTCTGAACCTAAAAAAATGATGTCGAAATGATGTCAAATATTTGGTAATATCAAAAAATCTATTATACAGACACGAAGTGCGGACGCTAAAAGTGATGTCGACGTGAGTCTGAACCTAAAAAAATGATGTCGAAATGATGTCAAATATTTGGTAATCTCAAAAAGTATTACATAGACATGGAGTGCGGACACGAGAAGTGATGTCGACGTGAGTCTGAAAATTTGCATGGAAAAAGAAAAATACAGGCCACCTAAAAAAGTAAAATCTAAAAAACGGAAGAAAACAACATCCATTTACGCCTCGAATATTGTTTTATAAAAATATAACCTGTATTTTTGTAGAAAACTTACTAAAAATGCCCCCACACCATGATTCAACAACTTTCTATAGATAATCATCTCTCAATAGGTGCACCTCAGGTGATTTCATTCGTAGCCACCTCCGACAAGACCAACCTTGAGAGTGTAAGTGTGGAGGTGAAGCCAGGTCTTCGCCTCCTCAAACTCATTCTGCTCTACGGGGCCAACGCTTCTGGAAAGACCAACGTGCTGCTCACCATACAGACCATATGGAACCTCCTGTTCAAACCTCAGCGCGAAGAGCACACACCCATCCCCTTCTACAACCCGTTTGCCCTGCGCAAAGGCGAACCTACCCGGCTGGGAATCGTATTCTGGGCACTGGGACGGAGATATGAATATAACGTGGAATACAACGAAACGAAAATCATACGTGAGCAAATGATGTATACCACACCCGCCGGTGTGCTCTCAAAGCTCTATGAACGGAACGAAAAGGGAGAAATCAGCTTCGGAAGTACCGTCAACGTAAAAACAAACGAACGATACCAGCTGAAAACAAACACGTTGCCCAACCATACGGTGCTTGCTACCCTCAACAAGACAAGCATTGACATCCCTCTGCTGAACGAACTCTACGGATGGATAAAACAATGCGTGCACAAAGACAGAGAACATGACGACATATACGATATAGCACGCGAGGCACAGGCCAACCCGCCACTCAAGGCTATGATTATTGAAATGCTCAACAAGGCCGACATCAACATCACCGACTTTGACCTGATACGCGTGGATCTGCCCGAACAGATGATTGACGAAATGAAACTTAACGGACTTGATGAGGATTTAATACGAAAAATGACGACACGCACCGAAATACTCTTCAAGCATAAGGCCGATGGCCACTCGTTTACCATTGCTTCAGGAATGGAGTCGCGCGGAACACTCATGTATTTCCGCCTGGCACGAATGCTGTTCGACCTGAAGAAGAGCGAGAGCGTATGCCTCAAAGACGAAATAGAAGATTGCCTGCATTATGACCTGCTGGTGCACTACCTGAAAATGATGCTCGAAACGCCCAACCGCGCACAACTTATCTGCACCACCCACAACCTGAGCCTGCTCTCGGAAGAGTGGATGATAAGGCGTGACATGGTATGGTTTACCGAGAAAGAACGCAAAACGGCCGAAACGCTGCTATACCGCGCTTCATCGCTGGGATTGCACAAAAACGTATCGCTCGAAAATGCATACCGCATAGGCAAGCTGGGAGCAAAACCACATCTGGGTTCAACACTCATCTGGGAGGAATAACGATATGAAAACATTACGAAAAGCCATAGCCGTCATTGGCGAAGGAATAACCGAAAAAATATTATATAGAATCATTACGCGCACTCGCCGGTAATGATTTTCAGATTCTGCCCCAACAACTGGGCGTAAAGGCTTCAAACCTTAACGAACTGGAAAAAGCCATAGAAAAAGCGATTAATGAAGGACGTGACGAGGTGTATTGCCTCATAGACATGGACAATAAGGGAGGACTGACCGAAAAAACAAAATATGAAAAACTGAAAACAAAATATCATGACAACATTTCATAAAGAAAAGCAAGGGCATTGATTGCTACGTGCACTTCATAGAAAACAAACGGTGCATGGAAGTGTGGTTTATTTATTATTTCGACTACCTGACAAGGCATTTCGGCTCATATGCTGAAGTGGAAAACTACCTGCATAAATATGTACCTGACTATCAGAAGCACGAAAACTTTTTCAGAAGCAAGGGAAGCCTGCACGAAAAGCTGAAAGCACAAGGAGGCAATCTTGAAACGGCCGTAACCAATGCCCAACACTCACTCCAGAACCGTGACAATACTGATAGTGACGATGTGTCATATAGCGAAATGTGCCATTTCATGCAAGCTCTCAACATTAAAGAATAACCTCCTCCCCTCACACCCGCAAGAATCATTTCACACACCCCATACCTGCTACACCGTACGTACTACGTAGCAGGTTTTTTATTTCCCACCCTCCTACCTTTGTCAACGCAGACCTCCACCGAAAAGATATGCATCGCACGGAGTCTGCGGGGGCTCGCATATTGCCGCCTCCAACCTCTTAACCATCAAAAAAAGACATATGGAATTATTTGTTACCATCATTGAGCAACGGCCGCTCCAGAGCCGACCCTACACCGACAGTCAGGGACAGAACCGGGTGTTCTACTCAAAAGGATTCGTACTCTCGAACGGAATAGACGAATTTTATGCCGAAATGACGGGCGACATGGCTGCCCAGTGTACCGACTTTGACACTTCGGTGACGCACCGCATGCAGGGAACCATCCGCCAAAGACGATTCACCGACAAGAACGGACAGGAACGATTCGAGAACCAGATTTTTATTACAAGGATGGTATAGGAGAAAGGAGTTATTCTTGGGAAGGAGTTAGAGGGAGTTAAAAGGAGTTATGCCTGCATCGCAGGCTAGGAGTTAAAAGCCAATACTTTTGCTTTTTTAGAAGGAGTTAGAAGGGAGTTAAAAAGGAGTTATCGTCCGCAAGCGGACTTGGGAGTTAAAAGCCAATACTTTGGCGATGTAGCTCATTTGCAATGCTGCTCCCCATTTGCAAAACTATTGGCCTATAACTCCTTATAACTCCCCTTAACTCCTTATAACTCCTTTAAAAAAAATACCCCAATCATGAACATCACACTACAAATTTCCGATTCCACCTATCGCCGGCTCATGTCGGAACACGGACGGGTGCAGGGCACCATCGGACTGGTGACGCCCACCGAAGGTAACTTCAACGAACATGCACGCCCCAAACTACGGCGCGGACAGAAATACATCAGACTCCGACATGGAAAGGCTACCGTATGCGACGAACGGGTACGCCTCACACTCAACATCAGCCTCGACGAGGCGAACGTGATACCCTCTGAAGCCATCGCCAACGAAAGCCGGCAGGCCAGCGACTTCATAGACGATGTGTTCGACCGCATGGGATACTGAACACACACACGTGAGGCGCCGCATAGGCCAACAAGAAAACATTTTACAAAAACACCTAAAAAAAACAACCCACCAGTATGAGTTTTGGAATATCAAACAACGTAAGAAGCCGGGTGGTGCGCACATGCACTCCCGAACTGTTCGAGCAGGTCACCCAATCGCCCCTCGTGACACGCATCTGTGCCGAGATAGCCGACGCGCTCGAAGCCGTGCACCGGGGCGAAATGAGCCGTGAGGACTTTGACACGCTCAAGAACGAACGCAAGAAGATGCTGCCTATCTTCACCCCGCACGCCACCTTTCCCGGAGGACGGCGACTGAATGCCGATGCCGTGCCGAGCGGACTCTCGATGTATGACATCGACCACCTGGAAGAGCCGCGCACGTATTTCGAGAGCCGCGTGGCGAAGAGGGTGACCGAACTGGGCATCGTGCTGGCTCACATCACTCCTTCGCTCGAGGGGCTGCGCCTGTTTTTCGTCATCCCCGGCGGCATGACACTCGAAGAGGCGCAACGCTGGATGTCGGCACGCCTCGGCGACGCACACTACGATTCAAGCGTGAAAGACTACGCACGAAGCTCGTTTGCCGTACCGGCCGACTATATTCTCTACATTGACCGCCCCGCGCTCTTTGCCGAACGCATGGCTTCCTCACGCGAGGGCGGACCGAAAGGCACGGCGCAACCCGCACCCCATAAGTCGGCCTCCGAAAACGGAACGGCAAAGGCTGAGCCTTCTGACGAAAAAAATACGGAAGACAAACATGACGGCACGGAATCCGGCAACGAGGCTTCGGATGATGAGCCCGAAGCGCCGGACAAGGAGCTTGCCTTCAAGGGAATACCCTACTCGGCCATCATCGGCGAGTGGTTCAGGCGCACGGGCGGCACACCGGTACAGGGCGAACGTAACGACCGTCTGCACCGCCTGGCGGCACACCTGCGCTACATTACCGACGGCGATGAGGAGCTGCTCCTGCGCATCATCCCCCGCTTCGGTCTCTCGGAAGAAGAGATGCGCGCACTCATCCACTCGGCATGCACCGCACGCTTCTACTCCATGCCGGTATTCCTGAAAAAAATCATCCGCTATGAAGAAACCGTAAGAAATGAAGAACTGAAAATGAAGAATGAAGAAAATTCTTCATCCGGAGGCGAAGCCGACATTCTTCATTCTTCATTCCCTGAAGATTCTTCATTTCCCAAGGGCTCTTCATGTCCGCCCATGCCCACACGCCTGCCTGCGCTCATCCGTCTGCTCGTGAGCCGCACGCCCGAGGTGTATCGCCCCGCCGTGGCCCATGCCGTATTCCCCTCGCTGGCAGCCCATCTGCACAAGGTGAAATTCAGATACATTGACAACGTGGAGCACGAGGCCACGCTCATGAACGTGCTCATGGCGGGCACGGGTGCCGGAAAAGACTGCATCTCTGAACCCATAAACCGCATCATGGCCGACATACGCCGGCGCGATGAGGAAAACCTGAGGCGCGAACGCCAGTGGAAGCTGGAGGTTACCTCAAAAGGGGCCAACAAGGACAAGCGCCAGCGACCAGAGGGACTGGTGATTCAGGAAATAGATGCCGACATGACCAATCCTGCCTTCGTGATGCGTATGGCCGAAGCCGACGGGCACTTTCTGTACACGAAGCTCAACGAGATAGACCAGTTTGACTCTCTGCGCGGTAACGGACGCACCGGACAGCAGTTTCAGATTATGTGTCTGGCATTTGACCCGGGCAACCGCTACGGACAGACACGCGTGGGCACGCAGAGCGTCACCGAAAAGGTAACCATACGCTTCAACTGGAATGCTGCCACCACCATCCAAAAGGGAAAGCGGTATTTCGCACACGTACTCACCGACGGACCCGTATCGCGCATCAACTTCTGTACCATCCCCGAACGCGAAATCGGAGCCGACATGCCGGTATATGGCACCTACGATGCCGACTTCGACGAGCAGCTGCGCCCTTACATAGAAAACCTCACACGCGCCACGGGAGCCATAGACTGCCCGCAGGCTTTCCGCCTGGCACGCAAGCTGCGTGACGAGAATGCCGAGTATGCACGCCTCAGCCAAAGCCGCGTGTATGAGAATCTCTCGTTTCGTGCCAACGTCATCGCATGGCTCAAGGCATGTGTGCTCTACGTGGCCAACGGATGCCGGTGGGACAAGTCGATAGAGGAATTCGTGCGCTGGAGCCTTCACTATGACATGTGGTGCAAGATGGAGTTCTTCGGAGCGGCCATCGAAGAGGCACAGACATCCGAACCCGAACGGCACATACCCGGACGGAGAAACCTGCTCGAAATGCTCCCCGACGAGTTTACCACCGCCGATGCCGTGAGGGTGCGCCAGGCCATGAGAATGGACTCCGGCGGAACGGGCGCCATGCTCCGCCAGTGGGTGCACCGCCGTTACGTGACAATTGTGACAAATGACAAATACCTGAAATTACGTTTCAGAAGTGACGGAAAAGACATTCCGGCACCCGAAAAAACAGAAAATGTATAACCCCCTTAAAACACACATCTGCGCATATATGGAAATGATACTTCAACGCATAGCCCGAAAGAAAAACTATACCATAGGCCGACTCATGATAGACGGAAAGCACTTTTGCGACACGCTGGAACCCACGTGGCGGGACATCGGCTGGCAACGCCCGGGACGCAAGGTGAAGGGCCGCACGGCCATCCCCGAAGGACGCTATCCGGTGGTCATCACGTGGTCGGCCAGGTTCGGGCAATGGCTTCCCCTGCTCGTGGGAGTGCCCATGTTCGAAGGCATACGCATTCATGCCGGAAATACCGCCCGTGACACCGAGGGATGCATCCTCGTGGGGCGCAACCTGAAACCGGGCATGGTGCTCGACTCACGCATCTGGCTCAAGCGTGTAAAGCAACGCATCGTAGAGGCGAAAGACCTCGGCGAGGGAGTATGGATAGAAGTGAAATGAAAAAAAACAGAACCCGGTCATGCACACCCCGAAAGGGTGCATGCCGGGTACAACTGAAAATCTATATAAAAAGTTATGATGAAAGAAGAATCTTAGAATGGCTTGTATGACGAACCGCTCAGAAACTCCGACTCGCGCTTCTTCTGTGCCTGAATACGCTCTTGCTCGGCTTTCATACGCTCTTGCTCGGCCAGCGCATCGGCCAGCTCCTTCTCCTTGTCATGTGCCATCAGTGACGAGTAGTGGAACAACAGAGGTGCTCCCCATATCAACATCTGCAGATAGCTGCCATACATCGAGAGGGCGTAAAACAAAAACTTCAGCACTCCGTAATAGGCCGGAAGCTGGGCCACCTCGCCGTCTTGCCCTCCGAGAGCCACAAAGTAGTCAATGATGAGCGTAATGGTTGAGGGCAACGAGCATATCACTCCGAATATTCCGGCCAGAATCATGCCCAGCACGCAGATGCCGAAACCGGCTCCCCACGAGGGTGTGCCCTTGCGCACGGCCATCACGAAAGCACTCCATAACGGATTGCTCTCCATAATATAGAAGTATGGGAAAATGGCCAGAATCACACCCATATATATCCATAACGGAAGTACCACTATCAGAGTCCATGCACTGAGGGTCATGAACATGATGCTCAGCGCCGTAAGTATCACGATAAAGAATACCACAAACAGAAGGCACAGGAAGAACCGCCAGATGTCACGACGCGTCCACGCAAACCAGGCACCTATGCTCATAGCAGGCACATAACCCAGCATGCTGTACTTGCGGAACATGCCGAAGACCAAAGCTCCCCACAACACGGAGCCTACAAACGCTACCAGCCATATGAGCAGGAGCTGGACGGCTACCGCTCCGTAAGCCTGCAACGCGTCGGGAGTCTTGCCCGCCATGGTGCTGAACTCCATCACCGACTCGGCATACATGCTGTAAACCAATGCCTGTATAAGCGAAATGGGAAGCAATACCCAAAGACTGGTCTTGAGAATGACCTTCATATTCTTGGTAAGGAATCTGAAACCCTCAGACATACGGCTCGAAAAGCCACGGTATTTGTAAAATACCATTAATTTTTCTATACTGTCCATCTTTTTAATTATTAAAAATCTGCCATAATATATAGGCAAAAGTAAGTAATTTCAATAACTTTGCAAGAAACAGACTACTATTTTTTAAACTTGTAACATCAAAAACATATTTATAAACTATGATAAAATGGGGATTCATAGGATGCGGTGACGTGACCGAGAAGAAAAGCGGACCGGCATTCAACAAGGTAGAAGGCTCAAAAGTGGTGGCCGTGATGAGCCGGACGGAAGAAAAGGCCAAATCGTATGCCGAACGCCATAACATAGCACGCTGGTATACTGACGCACAGGAGCTTATCAGTGACCCTGAGGTGAATGCCGTATACATAGCCACACCGCCCTCGTCGCACGCCACCTATGCCATCATGGCCATGAAAGCCGGAAAACCGGTATACATAGAAAAGCCCATGGCGGCAAGCTACGAAGACTGTACCCGCATAAACCGCATATCAAAAGAAACGGGAGTGCCCTGCTTTGTGGCTTATTACCGGCGCTATCTGCCTTACTTCCTCAAGGTGAAGGAACTGGTGCGCCAGGGAGCCATCGGAAAGGTGATGAACGTGCAGATACGATTTGCCCAACCGGCCAACGAACTGGATAGCAGCAAGACCAACCAGCCCTGGCGACTCAATGCCGAAGTGGCCGGAGGAGGATATTTCTATGACCTGGCTCCGCACCAGATAGACATCCTTCAGGATATATTCGGATGCATTCTTGAAGCCGAAGGATATAGCAGCAACCGGGGCGGACTCTACTCGGCCGAAGACTCGGTAAGCGCATGCTTCAAGTTTGAATCGGGATTGCCGGGCTCGGGCTCGTGGTGCTTCGTGGCGCACGAATCGGCCAAGGAAGACCGCATAGAAATCATCGGTGACAAGGGCATGATATGCTTCTCGGTATTCTCGTTCCAGCCCATCGCACTCCATACGCTGAAAGGACGGGAGGAGATTCGTTTCGAAAATCCCGAAAACATCCAGTATCCGCTCATCAAAGCGGTGGTAGAGCACTTGCAGAACAAGTCGATATGTACGTGCGACGGAGTGAGCGCTACGCCTACCAACTGGGTGATAGACCGCATTCTGGGGAAATTGTAAGAAGAAGGATTGGCCTCTCTCCTTTTCTCCGGAAACGGGAGTAGCGCGGAATCCTGGCAGGAAACGGAATGATGAAAAGAAAAAAACGAATACGAAAAGAAAAAACGAACTCAATACACCCTGTGCCTTAATGACTATACGCCTCGTACTCATATCGGTCATGACGCTGGTTGCCTTGCATCCACGGGATATCTGTGCCCAGACGCTCCGTACCGACTCGACGGACATGCCGGCCATAACCGGTGAAGCACACCCATCGGCACCCGTGCTCCGCACCGACTTGCCGGGCATGCCGGCCGACAGCACTCTGGCTCCTCCCAAAAAGAGCTGGCTGGCTAAAGTGGTGGGATTTTTTGACTTCAATAATCCCGACCCGCGCTACATCAGCCCCAACCTGTATAACTTTACGTTCATGCTCAACACGTCGAGCTCATACGAGTATTACAAGATAGCCAGCACGGGAACGCATGAGCAGAGCATCAGCTTTGCACCAAGCCCCAGCCGCAAACTGGGGGCTTACTTCGGATGGAGGTGGATATTCCTCGGATGGTCGGTCGACGTGGACGACATCTTCGGGAGCAAACAGGGCAAGAGCAAGAAAACGGAATATAACCTGAGCCTTTATAGCGCCAAGGTGGGGGTGGACTTCTATTACCTGAAGAGCGGAAACCGCTTCAAGGTGAAAGGTTTGTCGGGATTTGAAGACATCGGAAGCCAGGACATCGGAAAGGAGTTCCGCTTTGACGGGCTGAAGGTGAACATGATGGGCATCAACGCGTATTATATCTTCAATAACCGGCGCTTCTCATATCCGGCGGCTTTCAGCCAGTCGACCAACCAGCGCAAGAGTGCGGGCTCGTTTCTCACGGGCTTCTCCTACTCTACGCACAAGCTCATGTTCGACTACAGGCAACTCCCGCCCGAACTGATAAGTCAGCTGGAGCCTAGCCTCCGCTTCCAGAAGATACGGTATCATGACTATAGCCTCAACTTCGGGTATGCCTACAACTGGGTGTTTGCCAAGAATTGCCTGGCATGCCTCTCGGTAACTCCTGCCATCGCCTACAAGAAGGCCGGCATCACTTCAAAAGAAGAGGGATACGATGCCGAGACGTATCATAGTGTCAACTTCGACGTTATAACCCGCGCGGCCATCGTTTATAATAATGCCAAGTATTATGTGGGTGCCTCGCTCCTGGCTCATACGTATGACTATCATAAGAAAAGATTCTGGATAAACAATACGTATGGCATCTTGCAGATATACGTGGGCTTCAACTTCAACAAGAAAAAGGAATTCAGAAACAGACAATAACTCCTTACCGGAAAAGAAACTATCCGCAATATGAAATATCAGAATGAATGTGTGCGCAGACAAGACCGTCTGCTCGATGAGGGCAAGGCTCTGAACCTTCTTGAAAACGGAGGATACGGAGTGTTGTCAATGGTAAGCCCTCAAGGTGATGCTTACGGCATACCGGTCAATTTTGTGTGGGACGGGAAAGAGTCAATATACATTCATTGCGCTCCCGAAGGACGGAAGCTCGGATGTCTGGCACATCACCCTCAGGTATCGTTTTGTGTGGTGGGGCACACGCAGGTACTCCCTACCAAGTTTACCGCCAATTATGAGAGCATCGTGCTCACATGCCGTGCAAGCATATCTCTGCCCGAAGCTGAACGCATGAAGGCACTGGAGCTCTTTATAGGGAAGTATGCTCCGCTCCATAAGGAAACCGGCATGAAATATGCGGCCAAATCATTTCACCGCACGGAAATCATACGCCTTGACATTGATACCTGGAGCGGGAAGTGCAAGCATGTGGCGCCCTGATATGGCTCCTTCTGGCCACGCGCCACGGCCTCATCTCTCTGAAATGCACGGGAAAGGATAAAAAAATTCAAGCGTAACCGGAATGCGGATGCATGTCTTCGGCTACGCTTGAATGGTTTCTTTATAAGCACGTATTTACGCCATCAGGCGGAAAAACGGATCAGTCTTCGGGAGCAAACATGGGGTCCCATGCCGGCAACTTGACGGGTTTCTCGTTCTTGAGCAAATCGAGCACCTTGGCCGGAACGTATTTCTTGTTGACCGCCAGACGGAACATGTATTCGTCAAACCATTGGTCGGTCATAATCAGATGTCCTTTGTGTCCGGTCATTCCCCAGCTGTTCTCAACCATCCATTTCTTGGGCTTTCCGTTAGCGTCGAGGTCAACGGCCATCAGAGTCATGGCGTGGGTAGAACCGCTCGCAAAGGTCTGTATGCGCTCTTTCTTGTCCATACCGAAAGTAGTACCGAACAAAGAGTCATAATCAAAGTTGTTGATATCGAGAATTCCGTTCTCACGGTTCAGGAACTTGCCCACATCACATGAGAAATACATCATGGTGCTATCTTTGATAGAAGCAATGGCCATGGGTTTGATTTCGTCTACGGGAAGGTTTACATACAACCAGTTGTGTCCGTCATAAGAGTGGCGGTCATAATCTATCTCATAAACTTTCCAGTAAGGGCGTGAAGGGTCGTTCATCACCATGATATAGTCGTTTACATAGTCTTCGTTGATATATTCCTTGAAGAACGACTGGGGAGTATAGGTCTTCACTTCTCCACGCGGTTTGCCGTCGGCATCACGCATCACCCAC
This sequence comes from uncultured Phocaeicola sp., assembly GCA_944320885.1. Classification (GTDB taxonomy): domain Bacteria; phylum Bacteroidota; class Bacteroidia; order Bacteroidales; family Bacteroidaceae; genus Phocaeicola_A. The sequence continues at coordinate 25,031 of CALUJE010000028.1, read as the reverse complement.
TCGAATGAGGTCACCGGTTCGCCCATACAGAGCACCAGCATGCGGTATACGGTACCCAGCATCTCGGTCTTGGCTTTCTCCAGCTCGGCGGGTTTGGCACCGGCAGCAGCCTTCTCACGGAGTTGCAATCCGAACTCACGGAGTTTCAGCTTGATGAAGTTGGCCATCTGTGCGGTATTGTTGCTACTGAAGGTTTCGGGCATCACCTCTTTGGGCACTACTCCATACTTGCCCACAATGTCCATGATTCCGGTAAACTGGCCTCCGTCGCTCAGAGGGTTCTTGAACAGATGTTCCACCTCACGGTCGGTCATCGGCTTCTTGCTGGTATCAATGATTCCCTGAAGGAAGAGGTTTGACTTCTCAAGCTGATCCCAGAAGAAGTTATAGCTTTGTGAAAACTCAAGTGACGAGAGGTTATACTTGGCCATCATCTTTGAACGAATTACGTTCAGACCGGTAAACAACCAGCAACGGCCAGATGACTTCTGGTCAGTAATTCCGCGTGAAATCACCTTGTCACTAAAATAAGTGTCAATATTGGCTTTGTTCTCATGGTTCACGGCCAGCACACGGATATCATTGGCCGTAATCGCATTCATAAGCGCTTTGTCTGAGGGAGTACCGGCATATGCTTTCTTGATTTCGCGAAGCATATCGTCCGAGATTCCTCCGTTCTGTGCTTGCACACCACTAAACACACAAGTAAGCAGGCATGCCGAAAGGATAGATTTTTTCATAGGTTAAAATTACTTTTGATTCTATAGTTTTTGCAAACTTAAAAAGAATATACTTCTTCACATAACTTTTTACATTTTTTTCGAACCATTTCAACTGAAAAGGTCAGAAAAAACGGTTTTCGCACTTACGTATACGAATTAGTTTTCGTACTTTTGCCTCTTAAATAATCTAACAGACATAAGCTATCAAGAAACTCAATAACATCATACGTGTCGGCCTCATCTGCCTGATAAGTCTGTATGGAGCCGTTATGGTATTGCTGAACATCCCTTACGTCCAGCAAAAGATAGCGTTATTGGTTTCCGGAGAGCTAAGCAGCCTGCTTCATACCGAAGTATCCGTCAGACGGGTCAATCTGGGACTTCTGAACCGTATCATCGTGGATGACATATACATCGCCGACCAGCAGAAGAATACTCTCCTCGAAGTTCCGCGTCTGTCGGCTAAGTTCGACCTGGGCGAACTGGTACGAAGCAAACTGGTTATCCATAACATACAGCTCTATAAGGGGCAAATATATCTCTCGCAAAAAGATTCGTTGAGCCAACCCAATTACAGGTTTATCATCGATGCCTTGTCGTCCGACGATACCACCAGTACTTCGGGAGACATCAACCTGCGCATCAACTCAATACTTATCAGGCACTCACGCATCCGGTATGACCTTCTCTCGGCCGAAAAGACTCCGGGCATTTTCAATCCCAACCATATCGACCTGGATGAGCTGAGAGTCAATATCTCACTCAAGGCTTTGCTCAACGACTCTATCAATACTACCGTACGCCAGCTGAGCTTTAACGAAAACAATAGCCGGTTTGCCCTGAAGAATCTGGCCTTCAAGCTTGTGGCCAACCGGGAGGCATTCACGCTCTCACGGTTCAATCTGGAGCTTCCGGCTTCGAAAATGGAACTGGATACCCTGAACGCCACGTATGACCTCAACGCAAAGGATGTTCTGAAAACCCTTCAGTTTAAAGGAGGAATAAACGACTCATACGTCACCCTGCAAGACCTGAAGTGCTTTATCCCCTCCATGGAGCATTTCGCCGACCGGCTCAACCTGAACGCGAAGATAAGCGGAAACGCTCAGGAAATCATGCTATCGAAATTCAAGCTCAATTCAGACAATAATGACATCCTGGTGGAATCGAATTGCCGCGTCCGCTATCCGTTCAATCCCGAAATGAGCTTCATCGATTGTAACATGCCCGTATTTACCATTAACGGTACCGGCATGCGCTTTCTGGCCCAGAACTTGCAAGCCAAGGCATCGCCCGTACTTACACGTCTGGGAAACGTCTCGTTCGAAGGATACGTGAGGGGTATGTTCAAGAACTTACAGATGAAGGGCTCGTTCTATTGCGGACTGGGCTCACTCACCAGTGACCTGACCCTGAATATCAACGAAGGAGAGGTAAAAAATATTCACGGGCACCTGAAAACCGAAGGCTTCGAACTCGGACGGCTGATAAACAATAATGATTTGGGCTCCGTAGCCCTGAATCTGAACATCAACGGAAGAAAGATGAACCAGACATATCCGGAAATCAATATCCAGGGAAACATACCGTATTTTGAATACAAAAAGTATTATTATAACCGGATAGACATCAATGCTACCAGCCGGAACGGAGGATACAAGGGCCAGCTTGCCATAAACGACCCGAACGTAAACATACAGATAGAAGGTGACATCAATACCAACCGGCCTAATGCTACTTGCAACATACAGGCCATCATTGACCATCTGAAACCAAACGCCCTGAATCTGACCAAACAATATGACGATACGGATTTCTCGGGGAAAATACATGCCAATCTGAACGGTAAGAATCCGGATAACATTACGGGAACGGTACAGATAGACAGCATGATTATGATTTCACCCGAAAAGTATTATTACCTGAACCGGTTTAACCTTACTTCGCAACTCAAGGAGGAAGGAGAACGGGAGATTTCCATATCATCCGATTTCCTCAACGGAAAAGCTACCGGACGTTTCCAATTCTCTACTTTGGTAAACGGATTCAAGAATTTGCTGAATAATTATCTTCCTTCGTTTGTAGAAACCGGTCGGCAAACCAACAAGAACAATAAGAGAAAAAACAGCAATCAGCTGGAGTTCGACTTTTATGTCAAGAATACGGCTATCCTGAGCAAGGTATTTCAAATACCACTCACTATTCATAGTCCGGGAACACTCAAGGGATATTTCAACGAGCGGAATAACCGGATTAAGCTCGAAGGGTATTTCCCAAGCTTTACGTATGACAATACGCTTTACGAATCGAGCATGATTCTTCTTGATAATCCTCAAGACGAGTTGCAGGCCTTTGCACGCATCACCAAGCAGATGGAGGATGAAGCCAAAGTAAACCTCTCTCTGAAAATGTCGGCATACGATGACCGCCTGACCACCTCTGTCAACTGGGGAAACAATACGAACATTACGTATAGTGGAGAATTTTCGGCCATCACCAACTTCTACAAGCCTACGTCACCCGAAAACAAATTCATACATGCCCGCGTAAATATCCAGCCGTCGGACATTATCATTAATGATAGCATATGGCACTTGCGCCAATCGCACATCGTAATAGATTCAAGCCGTGTGGCCATCAACAACTTCTGTTTCGAACATGACAAGCAATACTTGCGCATCAACGGAAACCTGACGAAAGAGAGCTCGGATATTCTGGCCGTCAACCTGAATAATATCCAGCTGGAATATATCTTTGACATCCTCCAGTTCCACCCCGTCGACTTCCGGGGAATGGCCAGCGGAAGGGCTATCGTGACACAAGCGCTCAAAAACCCTTCGCTCAATGCCGACCTGAAGATAAAAGACTTTGCCTTTAACAAGGGTATCATGGGCGATATGGATATCAAGGGACTATGGAACGAAGAGGAAGGAAACATACACCTTGACGCCGATATACGGAGAGGAGAAAACTCACGCACCACGGTTCTCGGATTCGTCTCTCCCAAAAGAGATAGTCTGGACCTGCGCATCAATACGCAAAACAGTAACCTGGAGTTCCTGAATGAATATACCTCCGGCATATTCGATAAGGTAACGGGCGAAGTTTCCGGTCCGCTACACCTGTATGGACCGTTCGACCAACTCAACCTTCTGGGTCATATCAAGGGAAATGCACGTGCCAAAATAGGCGTTTTGCGTACGGAGTATGCCTTGCGCTTCGACTCGGTAAGCTTCTACCATGATGCCATCGAGTTCCATAAGGCATCCATGAAGGATAAGGATAACAACAATAGTGAGATAACCGGAACACTCGCACATAACCATCTGGGGGATTTCAGCTATGACTTTACGTTCAATACAAACAACCTGCTTCTTTATGATGCACCCAATGACACGGAAGCATCCATATACGGAAGTTTCTACGGAACGGGTATCATCCAGCTTCACGGAGGCGGAAATGAACTTAACGTAGACTCTAATATCCGTACCGGCACAAACACCCGGTTCATCTATAATATGGGAAGTGCCGACGATATTACCGATAACGGATTCATCACGTTTGTCGACAAGACTCCACGTCCCAAATGGAAAGACGAAATAAACAATACGAAAGATATATCTCAAGGAGATAGCCTGATAGAAGAAAATACCAATATTCATATCAATGCCCAACTGGAGGTTACTCCCGATGCCGACGTAAAAGTTATACTTGACCCCGTATCGGGCGACTATGCCGTGGCACGGGGAAGAGGAAACTTCCAGACCAGCTATTTCAATAAAGGTGATTTCAGACTTTACGGAACATATACACTGGATCATGGAAAATACAAACTCAGCTTGCAAGACGTGATACATAAGGAGTTTATACTCCAGCCCGGTGGAAGCATAACCTTTAGCGGCCTGCCCGAAAACGGAAACATGAACCTTCAGGCCGTATATACCGTCAACTCGGCCTCTCTGAAAGACCTGGCACCAAACGCCACGTTCAACCAGAATTCGGTCAAGGTAAACTGTATTCTTAACCTGAGCGGAAATCTGGCTACCCCTACCATTCACTTCGACCTGGAACTTCCAAACGTCGATGAAGAAGAACGCGATATCGTAAAAAGCTATATCAGCACGGACGAACAGATGGAAATGCAAATCATTTATCTTCTGGGTATCGGACGTTTCTATACGTATGACTATAGCAATAATACCAATGATGGCAATGACGGACAATCATCGGCCATGAATTCATTGCTCTCTTCTACCCTCTCGGGCCAATTGAACAACATGCTATCGAATGTTATCAATAGTAACAAGTGGAACTTCGGAACCAACCTGAGCACCGGCGATAAGGGATGGACCGATATGGAAATAGAAGGTATGCTCTCTGGACGGTTACTCAATAACCGGCTACTCATTAACGGAAACTTCGGATATCGGGAAAACCAGATGTCGACCACCAACTTTATCGGTGATTTCGACGTGCAATGGCTACTCACTCCCTCAGGAGATATCAGCCTGAAAGGTTATAACCAGACCAATGACCGCTATTTCTCAAAAACTACCCTTACCACACAAGGTATAGGTATCTTGTTCAAACGTGATTTCACCCATTGGAAAGAACTCTTCATACAAAAAGACAAGAAGAAAAAAGAGAACGATACCATCAGTTCGAAAAAGCAAAAGAAAGTAAAAAAGAAAAAGAAGAAGCAATAAATCATCACCTCATACACGCGGGTGAGATATTTTTTCCGTCTTGGTATTTTCTCATCATAACCTCCCAGAAACGTAACCGAAATTTAACATGTTTGTAACATCGCACATTTATTTTTGCATAAAAATAGGCCAATAAATATAAACAAGTATAAGTTTCAAAAATCGCGTCATATATGAAGCTAAAAAACAACAAGACTTATCTCCCAAGAGACATAAGTTGGATGTATTTCAATCATCGTATTCTCCAGGAAGCAAGAAAAGAAAACGTTCCCTTACTTGAACGCATGAGCTTTTTAGGAATATATTCAAATAACCTGGATGAGTTCTTCCGTGTGCGCATGGCCTCGCTAAGCCGTATAGTAGAGTGTAATGACAAAGAAGCAAAAGACGAACGTGAAGAAGCATTGAGTATTCTCAAAGACATAAACAAACTCAATGCCCAATACGCAAAAGAATTCGAACAGGCCATTCAGGAAATCACCAACAAGCTGAAGGAAGAAAACATATACCTGATAAATGATAAGGAAGCCAACGAAGAGCAGCTGGATTTCATCCGTTCATACTATCGTGAGAATCTAAACGGAATGGTTATCCCCGTATGGTTCTCTACCATCAAGCAACTCGATATAGAAAATGACGAAAACATCTATCTGGCCATCAGAATGTATAAAGACGGAAGCGGAAAGAAAAAGCCCGAATACGCATTTATTGAATTACCGGTAAATACATGCGGACGCTTCGTACGCCTCCCCGACAAGGATGGAAAAAGCTATCTGATGTATCTCGATGATGCCATCCGTTGTTGCCTTCCCATGATATTCAGTGGTCTGAATTATACCCACTTCGATGCATATTCGTTCAAATTCACCCGAGATGCCGAAATGGAAATCGATAATGACCTTCGTAACGGCATGCTCCAGAAAATCTCAAAAGGAGTAAAGAGCCGTAAGAAAGGAGAACCCTTGCGTGTATTATACGATGAAGCCATGCCGAAAGGATTGGCCAAACAGGTATTGAACTCACTGAACCTCGATAAGCTTGATACCATCCTCCCGGGCGGACGATATCATAACCATAAGGATTTCATGAAGTTCCCCGATTGCGGACGCAAGGATTTGAAATATCCCAAATGGCAACCTATCGTTAAAAATGAATTTAGCGGAACAGACAGCATCCTTCAACTTATCCGTTCACACGACCGGTTTATTCACGTACCTTATCATAGCTTCGATTCCTATATCAGAGTATTACAGGAAGCCGCCGTCAACAAGGAGGTAAAAAGCATCAAGACCACCCTGTACCGGTTGGCCAAAGATTCCAAGGTAGTCAAGGCTCTCATTGGTGCGGCACGTAACGGAAAGAAGGTAACCGTAGTCATCGAACTATTGGCACGCTTCGATGAAGCTTCAAACATCGACTGGTCTAAAAAGATGCAGGATGCCGGCATACATGTAATCTTCGGAGTGGAAGGACTGAAAGTGCACTCCAAGATTACACACATCACCATGCGTACCGGAGCTGATATAGTATGTATCAGCACGGGTAATTTCCATGAGGGAAACGCACGGGTATATACCGACTATATGCTCATGACGGCATCACGCCCCATCGTAAAGGATGTGGAATCGGTCTTCGAATTCATTGAGCGCCCCTACACTCCTATCCGCTTCAAGGAACTACTCGTATCACCCAACGAGATGAGACAAAAATTCATACGCCTCATCAACGATGAAATCCGGAATAAGGAAGCAGGAAAACCGGCATACATCAAAATGAAAATCAATCATATCACCGACACACTGATGGTGAAGAAACTATACGAGGCCGCCGAACACGGAGTACCCGTCGATCTTCTGGTAAGAGGCAACTGCTCTCTATATACCAACTTGCCTGAACTGAACCAGAACATACGCATACACGGCATCATCGACCGGTATCTGGAACACTCGCGCATATTCATCTTTGCCGCCGGAGGAGAAGAGAAGATATACATAGGCTCGGCCGACTGGATGCCACGTAATCTGGACCATCGTGTAGAAGTGGTTACTCCCATTTACGACCCGCAGATAAAAGAAGACTTAAAGCAGGTGGTAGAACTGGGTATGAAAGACAACATGCAAGGACGTATAGTAGACGGAAGCGGCGAAAACATATTACTCGGCGAGCAAGAACCTCAAGCCCTGCCGTTCCGTTCGCAAGAAGCATTATACAACTACTACTTGCAACAGGAATGCAAGGACGAAAAGAAAGAATAAGCATGCTATGCTTTTCTTACAGGAAAAGCATAGTTTATTTGAATATAAAACTTAGTTTAGCATAGTTAAAGAAGAAATCTTCCCGATTCTCTTCTTTAACTATTTTACTATGAATACAATTAAATTCAGATTCAATGAAAAATAAAAATTATGCGGCCATCGACATTGGTTCAAATGCCGTAAGATTACTTATCAAGAAAGTCAGCAAGAAGGCGGAAAACGATGATGTAAAATTCTCCAAAGTCATCCTTCTGCGTGTCCCTCTCCGATTGGGATTCGATGTATTCGATAAAGGTGAGATATCCAAAATAAAGGAAGAAAAAATGCTCCGTCTGATGAAGGCGTATCGCCAACTTATGAGAATCTATGACGTAGATACTTACAGAGCATGTGCTACCTCGGCCATGCGTGATGCCAAAAACGGGAAAGACATCATCCGGAAAATAAAGAAAAACACGGGCATAGAAATAGAAATCATAGACGGACAGGAAGAAGCACGCATCATCTACAATAATCACATCGAGTGTATGGAAGACCGCAAGGGAAACTATATGTACGTGGATGTAGGTGGTGGTAGTACCGAAGTAAACCTTCTGGTAGACGGAGAGCTCGTCTATTCCAAATCCTATAACATAGGAACCATCCGTTTACTTACAGGAAAAGTAAAAGAATCGGCCTGGCAAAACCTGAGAGATGAAATTGCCGAACAAACCAAGAATTATCCGGTTATCAATATCATCGGTTCGGGAGGAAACATCAACAAACTCTACCGGTTGGTTGAACAAAAAGACAAAAAGCAGAAACGTATTCCGGTACCCTCTCTTCAGATTATATACGACCAACTGAAGATTCAGACACCCGAAGAGCGTATGGAAACATTTAATCTTAAACCCGACCGTGCCGACGTTATCGTACCAGCTTCGGAAATATTTCTCACTATAGCCGAAACCATCCATTCAGAATACATTTATGTACCTGAAATTGGTCTTTCAGACGGTATCATTGATAGCTTGTATGCCGCTGATAAAATAAACGAAGAAGAAAACAACGTCATTGAAACAACCGAATAAACCGGGAACAAGACACCATAAAAAAGCACGCGGAATATCTGAAAAGACAATCCGCGTGCTTTAATTATATATTATACCTTAATTAGTATGCACGTGCAAACAAGACTCTACGTGCCGACGGTTTTCCGGTAAGCATGTCCACTCCCGGAGTAAGGCTTTCTTCATCGGCCTCAAACGGAATACAACGAATGGTAGCTTTTGTTTCTTCCTTGATGCGCTCTTCGGTTTCGGTAGTACCATCCCAATGAGCCAAAATAAATCCACCCTTTTCAATCTGCTCCTTGAATTCATCCCAAGTATTTACCTTCACGGTATGCTCCTGACGATAGTTCAAAGCTTTCTGATAGATATTATTCTGGATATCATCAAGCAGGTTCTTTACATATTCTTCGATTCCGTCGCATGAAACGGTATGCTTTTCAAGTGTATCACGACGCATGATTTCCATTGTATTATTCTCATAATCGCGTGCACCCATTACCAGACGAACAGGAACTCCTTTCAGCTCATAATCGGCAAACTTGAATCCCGGACGTTTGTTGTCGGCATTATCATACTTGACAGAAACGCCCAACGCACGCAAACGTTCAACGATACCGGCCACCTTGGCATCAATCTGTTTCAGTTGCTCATCGCTCTTATAAATAGGAACAATAACCACTTGTATAGGAGCCAATTTCGGAGGAAGTACCAATCCGTTATCATCAGAGTGTGACATAATCAATGCTCCCATCAAACGAGTAGAAACTCCCCATGAAGTAGCCCAAACATAATCAAGCTTATTGTCTTTGTCTACAAATTGTACATCAAATGCTTTGGCAAAGTTTTGTCCCAGGAAGTGTGAAGTTCCGCTTTGCAAAGCCTTTCCGTCCTGCATCAAAGCTTCAATGGTATAAGTATCCAAGGCACCGGCAAAACGTTCGTTAGCCGATTTTACACCTTTAACTACCGGAACAGCCATATAATTCTCTGCAAAATCAGCATATACATGAAGCATTTTTTGAGCTTCAGCCTCAGCCTCCTCACGTGTGGCATGTGCGGTATGTCCTTCCTGCCACAAGAACTCGGCCGTACGCAAGAACAGACGTGTTCTCATTTCCCAACGCATCACATTGGCCCATTGGTTACACAATATAGGCAGATCGCGGTATGAACGTATCCAGTTTTTGTAAGTACTCCATATGATAGTTTCTGAAGTCGGACGGATAATCAGTTCCTCTTCAAGTTTTGCGGCCGGGTCTACAATAACGCCGCTACCGTCTTCTGCATTTTTCAAGCGGTAATGTGTTACTACGGCACATTCTTTGGCAAAACCTTCAACATGTTCAGCCTCACGACTCAAATAAGATTTCGGAATCAGCAAGGGGAAATATGCATTCATATGACCTGTTTCCTTGAATTTATCATCCAACACACGCTGCATCTTTTCCCAAATAGCATATCCATAAGGTTTTATTACCATACATCCACGCACCGGAGACTGCTCAGCCAAATCAGCTTTTACGACCAAATCATTATACCATTGCGAATAATTCTCGCTACGCTTGGTCAAATCTTTCAGTTCTTTTGCCATTTCTATATTTAATTATCAATTACATTTCTTCTATAACGGGTGCAAAAATAACAATTTTATTAAAAGAATCCTTATATACAAATAGGTAAATAATATCAGAGTCCAAAAAAGTCATCCTGCAAACCGGTCAAAAAGCACAGGGTCGTATCCGATGAGCATTTAAATATAAATAAAAAGCATCTTTTTATTATCAATATATTGATTTTATAAACTATATTTGTCTCAATAATTAAATAAAATAACACGAAAAGCTATGAAAGGATTAAAAACTACATCATTGTTATTAAGCGGATTATTCTTGCTGGGAAGTTGTGGCAATATGAATAATACCACCAAAGGAGGTCTGTTAGGAGCCGGAGGAGGTGCAGCATTGGGAGCAATCATCGGCGGTATTGCCGGAGACGGAAAAGGTGCGGCCATCGGCGCTGCTATAGGTACGGCTGTAGGAGCTGGTGCCGGTGTTATTATTGGCAAGAAAATGGATAAGGCTGCCGAAGCTGCCCGTCAGGTAGAAGGAGCACAGGTAGAACAGATAACAGATGCCAACGGATTGCAGGCTGTAAAAGTTACATTTGAATCAGGAATCCTGTTCAATACCAGCAGCTCGGCATTAAGCGCATCAGCACAAAGCTCATTAAGCCAATTTGCCAACAATGTATTGAAACCCAATTCAACCATGGATATCTCAATCAAGGGATATACAGACAATCAGGGATGGAAAAACAGTACGGCAGAACAAAGTGCACAAAAGAATATTACCTTATCACAACAACGTGCACAGAGCGTATCTACTTATCTGCTGAATTGCGGAGTTTCTTCTTCACAAATCAAATCGGTTGAAGGACTGGGCGAAAGCAATCCTGTTGCCAGCAATGCTACAAAAGAAGGACAGGCACAAAACCGTCGTGTTGAAGTATACATGTATGCCAGCCAGAAAATGATTCAGGAAGCTGAAGCCGGAAGATAAAACAAAAAACTTTACCCCATAAAAAAGCCGCAAGTTGCAAATTCTGAACTTGCGGCTTTATTCTTATCTGATACCAGACATTACTTTATTACATTCAATTCTTTTCCAACTTTAATAAAGGCTGCAATAGCTTTATCAAGATGAGCACGTTCATGACCGGCTGAAAGCTGAACACGGATACGAGCCTGACCCTTTGGAACAACCGGATAATAGAAACCGGTAACATAGATACCTTCTTCTTGCATACGAGCAGCAAAATCCTGTGATAACTTGGCATCATACAGCATTACCGCACAAATAGCAGACTGAGTCGGTTTGATATCGAAACCAGCAGCCAGCATCTTATCACGGAAATAGGTTACGTTTTCAACCAATTTATCGTGCAAAGCATTGCTTTCCTTCAGCATCTTGAACATCTCCAGACTAGCACCTACAATTGCAGGAGCAACGGAATTAGAGAACAGATAAGGACGTGAACGCTGACGAAGCATATCAATAATTTCCTTACGTCCAGTAGTAAATCCACCCATAGCTCCACCAAAAGCCTTACCCAATGTTCCGGTAAATACATCTACACGTCCGTATACACCAAACTGTTCTGCAACTCCGTGACCGGTAGGACCAACAACACCAGCAGAGTGAGACTCATCTACCATAACCAAGGCATCATACTTCTCGGCCAATTCACAGATTTTGTCCATAGGAGCTACATTTCCATCCATTGAGAACACACCGTCAGTAGCAATAATACGATGACGTTGAGCCTGAGCTTCCTGCAAGCAACGTTCCAGATCAGCCATATCAGCATTTGCATATCTGTAACGTTTAGCTTTACACAAACGAACACCGTCAATAATAGAAGCGTGATTCAATGCGTCAGAAATGATGGCATCTTCTTCAGTAAACAACGGTTCAAACAAACCACCATTCGCATCAAAGCAAGCAGCATAAAGAATTGTATCCTCAGTCTTGAAATAATCAGAGATAGCAGCTTCCAACTGTTTGTGCAAATCCTGAGTTCCACAGATAAAACGTACAGATGACATTCCATATCCGTGTGTATCCATAGCCTTCTTTGCAGCATCAATCAGACGTTTGTTGTCTGAAAGGCCCAAATAGTTATTGGCACAGAAGTTTAACACATCAGTACCGGCATTAACTTTGATATCTGCTCGTTGAGGAGTAGTAATGATACGTTCGTTCTTATACAATCCTGCTTCGCGAATACTTTCCAATTCCTTCGAAAGGAATTCTTTCATTTTACCATACATAGCTTTAAAAATTTAAGATACTGACAAAGTTCTACTTTTTTTTCGATATACAACAAAAAAAATGCTTTTTTTTGCATTGTTTTTGCAAATAAACGCATACCTTTGTGTCCAAACGTAACTTAAACATTAACAATCTCATGAAAAACGTATTGATTATCGGCTCCACCGGTCAAATAGGTTCCGAGCTTACAATGAAATTGAGAGGTATTTATAAAAATGGAAATATCGTTGCCGGATATATTCCAGGTGCAGAACCCAAAGGAGAATTAAAAGAAAGTGGTCCTTCTGCTATCGTTGACATTACCAATGCACAACAAATAGCAGATGTCGTAACCGAATATAAAATAGATACCATCTATAATCTAGCAGCATTATTATCGGCAGTTGCAGAAGCAAAACCCCAATTGGCATGGAAAATAGGATTGGGAGGTTTGTTCAACACACTTGAAGTTGCACGTGAAAAGAATTGCGCTGTATTCACGCCCAGTTCTATCGGTTCTTTCGGTCCTGAAACACCGAAAGATAAAACACCTCAAGATACTGTACGAAATCCACGTACCATGTATGGTGTAACCAAAGTTTCCGGAGAATTGTTGAGCAATTATTATTTCTATCGTTTCGGCGTAGATACACGTTCTGTCAGATTCCCGGGATTGATTTCTTATGTAACCCCTCCGGGTGGTGGAACAACAGACTATGCTGTAGACATCTATTATTCAGCTGCCAAAGGTGAGAAATTTGAATGTCCTATAGCTGCCGGTACATTTATGGATATGATGTATATGCCGGATGCACTTCGCGCTGCTATTGAAATCATGGAAGCAGATCCTGCCAAATTCATCCACCGCAATTCATTCAACATTGCTTCTATGAGTTTTGATCCTGAAATCATTTACAATAAGATAAAGGAATATTGTCCAGACTTTGAAATGACTTACAAAGTTGATCCTTTGCGTCAAGGAATCGCTGAATCTTGGCCAAACTCTTTGGACGATACATGCGCACGTGAAGAATGGGGATGGAAACCAGAATATGACCTGGATACCATGACACGCGATATGCTTGACAAGCTAAGAAAGAAATTCGCTAAATAAAATTCATATATAAAAGCCTTTGCATCTTTTTACATACAAGATTCAAAGGCTTTTGTTTTTAAACCAAAATTTCCAACACATATTTTTGCCAGTACAACAAAAACTCTTAATTCATTATTATATACCACATCTCAAACCATCGCCTGACTCACACCAAAGTTTTAAAATAAATATATTATTTTTTCATTACATCTATAAGTAATATTGCTAACTTTGTCACATCAATATTTATAATATTTTTATCATGAAAACAAATCTGAAAATGATCGTTACAATGCTTATCCTGTTAATACCCGGATTTGCATTTGCTCAAGAAAACGGCGTAAAGTTTCTTGAGAATGTATCTTTTGCCCAAGCAATGGAACAAGCTAAAAACGCAAACAAAATGCTTTTCGTTGACTGTTACACAAGCTGGTGTGGCCCATGCAAAATGATGCTTCGTGATGTTTTTCCACAAAAAAGCGTTGCCGACTACTTCAACCCCAAATTCGTATGCGCTAAATTTGACATGGAAAAAGGTGAAGGTGTTGAATTGAAAAACAAGTATAGCGTTAAGGCATTCCCTACTTTTTTAATTTTTGATTCACAAACCGGAGAAGAAATCACACGTATTGTTGGTGGAAACAAGGCCGATGCATTTATTAAAACTATCGAGGAAAGTTTGAAAGACGGAGGATTGGCAAGTCTTAGAAAAAAATATGAAGCAGGAAACCGTGACAATGAATTCGTTCTTTCATACATCGAAGCCTTAGACAGAGGTTATTATGCCAATGAAGTGTCAGCGGTTACAGAAGAGTTTCTGAAAGGAAAAGAGGACCAATTATTACAGAACAAAGATCTATACGAGCTCTTCGAACAACATATCACATCTCCATACAATCCTGTATTTCAATATGTATGGAATCACAAAGATGAATTTGCACAGAAATATGGCAATGGAGTTAAATCTAAACTTGAAAATACATACATAGGCTATCCGATGAGAACCTTTGTCGTTAAAAACGGAAAGGAAAGAAGTTTCGATCAGGCTGGTATGGATAAATATATCAAGTTCCTGGAAGAAGTAAAATTCGACCGTATAGATTATATTAAGCTGAACTCACAGATTATGGCTGCACAGTTAAACAAAGACTGGAAAACGATGCTTGAACTGGCACATCAATATGACAAGACTTACAAGGCAACCGATCAGGATATCTACAATTGGTGCATGAATCTTGAAAGAGGATGTACAGACAATGCCGTAAGACAAGATGCAGCCAAATGGATAAAAGAAAGACTGGCCAGCATAGAAAAAGAAATTGAAGAGCAAAGCAAAGTCAAAGCTAAAGACGGTGTTATGCCAGCAATGTCAATGGTTAGCGGACCTGCCTATAAGAATGTATACGAAGGCCTGCTGAAAAAATTTGAAGCAACCAAATAAAGAAACTTTCTCAAAATATTAATTCTTAAAAAGCATATACAGCCGGTTGTAAACAAAATATTCCAACCGGCTGTACTGTTTTCTAACCGTTTCTACATCATTCTCCTGAAGATATATTCTACACTCTAGAGTATTTATTTTTTCTTAAAGGCAATTTTCAGAAACATAACTTATAATTCTCCACACTACAGGCGGCAAAAATAAAAATTGCCGATATAATAAAAAAATTAATAAGTTATCAGAATTCCAAAATATGGGCACAAAAAAAGAGGCTGTCTCAAAATAGAATTGCAAAAGTAAAAATCTTATAGATTGAAACTTAGAAGTAAAAAAACTCCTGATTTAGCCCTTGTTTATTGCAATTATAGGACTAAAAGCAGGAGATTTTTATGTTGTAGCTTATAGATTGTAAGTAAGCTTATCTCTATTTTTTATTTTGAGACAGCCTCTTTCATTATTTGATAATCAAAATCTGTCAACATCCCTTATGGGTCATGATGTCAAGTACCACTTTATCGGTCTCATTCATACCAACAGAACCGATACGAGTCATATTACGTATGCACTTGTCTACATCATCGTCAATGATACCTTCAACTGAAGTTACAAAACGTTGTTGCATTGCCATCATTGCAGAAATAACAGCGGTAGAAACACCTGTTGCCAATTTCATTGCACAACTTGGTTTAGCTCCATCACACAACATTCCTGTAAGGTTTGCAACCATATTCTTGACTGCATATACAATCTGTTCATAAGAACCACCCATCAAATAAGTGATACCACAAGCAGAACCTGTAGCAGCAACAACACAACCACATAAAGCAGACAAACGTCCTAAACTTTGCTTGATATAGATTACAGTCAGATGGCTCAACGTCAATGCACGTACCAGTTCTTCATGATTCTTGTGATTTTCTTCAGCAAAAACAACAACAGGCAACGTTGCAGTAATTCCCTGATTACCACTACCGGAATTACTCATAACCGGAACCATGGCACCACCCATACGGGCATCACAGGCAGCAGAAGTATATGACAAGATTCTTGAATATATACTGTTACCCATAATTTCACGTTCCTGGTTACTGCACATCATTTTGCCTATACCATGACCATATTCACCTTTCAAAGAATATTCTGCAGCAGCCTTATTCAAACGCATAGCCTCCAGAATAAATTCAATCTCCTCAAGAGGAGCTGTCATGGCAAAGTCATATACCTTTCTCAAACAAAGCTGTACATCAGAATCAGATTCACCTGTCTGTGTTCCTCCTTGTTTATCCAGCAATACATTACCATCCTTCTCAACATATACAAAACGTGTATGTCCTCCAGAAATGACAGCAACTGCTTTATGACCGGCAGCTTCACATACAGCCTCAATATAAAGCTTCTCTGTGATATTTTCTTTCAAAGAAATTGATATGCGTTTTTCGGCAATATATGCTTTTCCTTTTTCTACGGCTTCCGGGCATGAATCTTTCAATACCTCAAGCTGATACTCAGATTTGCCAATCAGTGCACCCAAAGCAGTAGCAATAGGCAAACCTATCATACCTGTACCCGGGATACCTACTCCCATCGCATTTTTCAGGATGTTTGCACTTAGATATAAGGAAATATGTTCGGGCAATGTACCCAATGTTTCTGTTGCCTTTGCAACACACAACGCAACAGCAACAGGCTCTGTGCAGCCGATGGCCGGAACGACCTCGCGCTGCATCAAAGCTATAATCTGTTTTCTTTCTAATAAATCCAACATAATATATTCAAATAAAAGTTTAGGTCAGGATTTACTATGCTAATAGTTGGCCAAATTATTTATTATTTTTCTTTTTATAATTATCAAGTCCTGTCTGCAAGAACTTAACATATTTATCAATGTCTTCATCATGTGAATAAGAACCATTCAAAGGCTTGCCGTCATTGTCAAGCAATACATAGAACGGTTGTGCATTTGCACCAAATTTCACACGTTGCAAGTAGCTCCATTTATCACCTACAGTACGAAGAACACGTTGCTGACCATTTTCTTCTACTGTAATCTTCTCAGGTAATTTAGCTTTTTCGTCAACATATAATGAAATCAATACATAATCTTTTGTCATGATTTCACGTACTTTCGGATCAATCCATACTTTAGATTCCATTTCACGGCAGTTAACACATCCCCATCCGGTGAAGTCAACCATAACCGGTTTTCCAACGCTCTTCGCATAAGCCATACCTTCTTCGTAGTTCTCAAACTGAGCATGTACCTCATCAGCTTTATACAAGTTGAAGTCTTGAGTACTGCTGGGAGGAGCAAATGCACTGACAGCTTTCAAAGGAGCTCCCCACAATCCGGGAACCATATAAACGGCAAAAGCCAAAGAAATAAGAGCAAGGAAGAAACGAGGAACACTTACCTTATCATCATCATCGTCGTGCGGGAACTTGATTTTGCCAAGCAGATAAACACCCAACAGAGCAAAAAGTACAATCCACAAAGCAAGGAATGTTTCACGGTCAAGTAAATGCCAACCATAAGCCATATCTGCAACAGACAAGAATTTCAAGGCAAAAGCAAGTTCAAGGAAACCAAGAACAACTTTGATCATATTCATCCATCCGCCAGACTTAGGCATAGACTTCAACCATGACGGGAACATTGCAAACAATGTAAAGGGCAATGCAAGTGCAATGGCAAATCCTAACATACCAATTGCCGGAGCGACAATACTACCACTGGTAGATACTTCTACAAGCAAGAAACCGATGATAGGACCAGTACAAGAGAAAGAAACCAGAGACAAAGTGAATGCCATCAGGAAGATACTCAGCAATCCACCTGCTTTTTCTGCCTTGCTGTCAACTGCGGTACTCCATGATGATGGAAGAGTTATTTCGAATGCACCAAAGAAAGATGCAGCAAAAACAACCAACATCAGGAAGAAGAAGATATTGAATATTGCATTGGTTGAAAGAGAGTTCAACGCACTGGCTCCAAATATCAAGGTAATAGCCAGACCTAATGCTACATAAATAACAACGATAGAAGCACCATACGTCCATGCATCACGAATACCTTTTTTCTTATCACCTGAACGTTTCAGGAAGAAACTTACAGTCATAGGAATAATAGGCCATACGCAAGGAGTAAACAATGCAACTAAACCACCCAGAAAACCAGCAAAGAAGATATAAATCCATGAGCTGTTTGAAGAATCTGTATGATTGTCATAAGCATTAAGTTCATCAATTACGGGAGTCCACAAGTCACTACCAGCCGATACAGCTGTTGTAGCCGCAATAGAATCATTACCAGCTGTAGCATCTGCGGCTTCTACTTCAGCAGTGTTTTCTGCTTCTTCAGTAGTTTCAGTTGCTGCTACAGCCTCATCTTTTTTTGACTCAGGAGTCTTAGCGGTTGCTGCTACATTAGGATCTCCTTTTCCAGAATAAGAGAACTCAACAGATGTAGGAGGCAAACAGTTCTGATCGTTACAAGCTCCATATTGCAAATATCCTTCAATAGAATAAGTTGCACCTGTTATTTTAATCTTCTGTACGAATTGTGCATTATGTTCGAAGAAACGTACCTGCATTTGGAACATCTGATCAAACTTGTCTTCTTCTTTTCCTACCGGAGTCAGTTTTCCAACCAACTCTACACCTTCCATTTTGTCAACATTAAATGTTGCAGAAATAGGTCCTCCATCAGGAAGTTCGGTAGAATATACATGCCAACCGTCATCAATAGTGGCAGTAAATACTATTTCTGCTTCTGTAGCAGATTTTTTCTTTAATTCCGATTTAAAATGAATCGGCTCTTGCATCTGGGCTACTGCCTGCAGAGCAAAAGTTACAAAGAGCAATAAGCTCATCAAAACCGTTTTTCTCATTTCCGTCTGTAATTTTTAAGAATTTAATGACAATAAAACTTTTGTCGCAAAAATAAGCATTTTTAATTAACAAAGACAGAAAAACGATATAAATTCAACGAGAAACTATGGTTTTTTATGTTTTTTTGTCAGAGAGGCTGTAGTTTTGAGATAAAAAAAGGATCCTGTCCAGACTTTCACAAGCCCAAACAGGATATTTACAATTAATTTATATATAGAGAGAGAAAAATGCGAATTTGGTTTGTATATAATGAAAGATTTATTACTTATAATATCTTTCACTCCATATTTATCTCATCGACGCTGCAAAGATAATGCATATTTCTACAATAATGAAACATTCTATAAAAAAATATGTTTAAGAGTAATAAGTTTGTTCAAAAATGGCAATCAAAGAAAATAAATACGCTTCCTTAATAAAAGTGTGATATTGTTTTTTATTATAAACAGATGATGATTACATTTGCACTATAGCACTAAATTATACGACTTATGCACATCAAGTTTTTATTGTTAGGAGCAGTAATACCACTCCTACCTTCTTGCAGTTCCCACTTCATAAGCGATTCAAAAGAACGCGCAGAAATGGAACAGGTATTTAATATTCGCCTTGATTCCTTACAGTCAAGCGGCTCATTTGAAATTTTCTCTCAAGAAATGACAAATGAAGAAAATGAAGCGTTACAATTCATGTATGCTTATATGCCATTGGGAGATATTGCAGACTATCCGGGAGAATATCATCTTAATAATGTAAGAGCTGCATTGAAAGCCCGTCATGAAATGCCATGGGGAAAAGATATTCCGGACGCAGAATTCAGACATTTTGTTCTTCCCTATCGTATCAATAATGAAAACCTGGACAATGCCCGTCAGGTATTTTACGATGAATTAAAGGAACGGGTAAAAGACCTTTCACTTAAGGAAGCCGTATTGGAAATAAATCACTGGTGTCATGAAAAAGTATCTTACACACCTTCGGATATACGGACCAGTTCTCCATTAGCATCAGTACGTACTGCTTACGGACGATGTGGAGAAGAATCAACCTTTGCCGTATCAGCTTTCCGCGCAATGTGTATTCCTGCCCGACAGGTCTATACTCCCCGATGGGCACATACTGACGACAATCACGCCTGGGTAGAAGTATGGGTAGACGGACAATGGCATTTCCTAGGCGCCTGTGAACCGGAACCCGTATTGGATCTTGCATGGTTTAACGCACCGGCCAGCCGCGGAATGCTAATGCATACAAAGGTCTTTGGTCATTATTACGGCCCGGAGGAAATCATGAGCAATACCGACTGCTACACAGAAATAAACGTTATCCAGAATTATGCAGACGCTGCAACGGTACAGGTAACCGTTACTGATGAAAACAACCAGCCCGTGCGTAATGCCACAGTAGAATTTAAACTGTACAATTATGCTGAATTTTATACCGTGGCCAGAAAGACAACAGATGAATATGGTAAAACTTCGCAGACAGCAGGTCTGGGAGATATGCTTGTATGGGCATCAAACAATGGAAAATTCGGATATAAGAAATGCTCTTTCGGCAAAGACAAAACCATTACTGTTGTTCTTGATAAAAATGGGAACGAAAATGAAGAACTGGACTTAGACATCATTCCACCGGCAGAAAAAGCCCGTATACCTGAGGTAACCAAAGAACAACGTGCAGAAAACGACCGCCGTTTTGCCTTGGAAGATTCCATAAGAAATGCGTATATAGCAACATTCCCAACAAAAGAAGCGGCCAAAGAATTTGCCCAAAAACAAAATCTGAATCCGGAAATAACGACACCGCTTATTATTGCATCACGTGGCAACTATTCCAACATCATGCAATTCCTGTCACAGGCTAACGAAGAAGAAAAACCTGTAGCACTTCGATTGTTACAGGTTATATCAGAAAAAGACTTGCGCGATGTTGCACTTGAAACACTCAACGACCATTTTCAGAACCGCCCGGAAAAGCCCTCCGATTGTTCTCAGGAAATTTATGACAAATATATTTTAAATCCACGTGTTGCCAATGAAATGATTCTTCCTTATAAAGCTTTGTTCCAAAAAGCATTCAGTGAAGAGGAAATTGCCCGTTTCAAACAGAACCCGTCATTATTGGCTCAATGGTGTAAAACCAATATCCGTATAAAGAATGAATGGAATCCGCAACGTATTCCTATTTCACCTGCTGGAGTACAACGCATAAAAATGTCGGATGAATATTCACTGGAAATTTATTTTGTTTCTGTAGCCCGCAGTCTCGGTATCCCGGCACGTATTGACGAAGTTACCGGAAAAGTACAGATATTCACCAACAATTTACCTGTAGATATTGTACTGAATGCTCCTGTCCAGGCACCTAAACAACAAGCAGTCGGTACATTAAAAGCCAGTTATCAGCCAACTGCATCGCTTGATGACCCTAAATATTACAATCACTTCACCATATCAAAAATTGTAAACGGACAACTTCAGTTACTGAATTATTCAGAAGGAAATACTACCTGGAGTAATCTTTTGAAAGACGGAACTTCACTGGATGCCGGTTCTTATCTGTTAGTTACCGGAACCCGTCTGGCTAATGGCGGTGTATTATCACATTTGACATTCTTCACTGTTAAAAATGAAGAGACCAATGACCTTACCCTGACCATGAGAGAAAACAAAGATGAAGTTCAGGTTATAGGTAACTTTAACTCAGAAAATCTGTATAAACCGGCAGACAGTGATAAACCAGTATCATTGCTTTCAACAACCGGCAGGGGATATTATATAATAGGTATACTTGGAGTTGGTCAGGAACCAACCAATCACGCATTGCGCGACATAGCATTACTGAAATCAGAATTTGAGCAATGGGGACGTTCAATGGTATTATTGTTTCCTGATGAAGCACAATACAAAAAGTTCCGTTTGGCAGATTTTCCGGAACTTCCCTCTACAATTACATGGGGAACTGATATAAACGGAGCAATCCAGTCTGAACTGGTAGAAGCTCTGAAACTCAAACAAAAATCCAATCTGCCGATTTTTATCATTGCTGATACATTCAACCGTGTGGTATTTGTTTCGCAAGGATATACCATCGGACTTGGAGAACAGTTAATGAAAACGATTCATAAATTATAAAGCCAATATGAATTGTTTATGGAGAAATCCTATATTGGCAAGTTTACATTCTACTCGATAATGGGACACGCAATATATGACAATCCAATAAGTTACAGATTATAAGATATAAAAAGAGTCGTATCAAACTTGATTATAAGCAATGATACGACTCTTTATCATTATATTCTAAAACTATCAGATTTCAAATCTAAGGATTAGTTATTCTTAAAATATCAATTCTACAACATAATCAATATCTGTAGGAGCCGAATCAAATTGCAGCAAGATTCCTTTCTTATCTTGTCTGAACTTAACCGGAGTCTGATCTTTAAAAAGTATGGCCTTTTTTACTTTATCCGTTAATGGCAGATAAAGCCCATTATCCTGAAGATTCAATATATGAACAAACATGCGATTGTCTTTCTGAGTCGTTACTCCCCAATCTCGTGGAGTAATCTTCCCTCCTCGTGTACCATATATAGTTTCACCATATATTTTCATCCAGTCACCTATCTCCTTCAGCCGTTGAACAGCAGTTGCGGGTAATTCGCCGTTTGGTTGAGGACCTATGTTCATTAACAGATTGGCATCTTTTCCAGCAGCATTTACTAAGTAATGTATTAACGTTTCTGTTGACTTGTAATTCTGGTCTACAATCTTATACCCCCACATGCCATTCATTGTCTGACATGTTTCCAAAGGCAAATGACTAATACTTTGTCCGGAAAGTCCTGCTGTATTCTCACCAGGCAGGTCGCGTTCAAAAATTTGTATGTCTTCACCTTCAAACGGGACCTGATGATGGTTATTTCCGATAAGACATGAAGGTTGCAATTCATGAATCATTGCATACTGTTCTGGTAATTGCCAATCAAAATCAGGGTCCTGATCATGATCCCACCATCCGTCAAACCAGATACAACGAACCGGACCGTAATTAGTCAACAATTCCTTAATCTGATTATTCATAAACTCATAATATGTTTTCCACTCTCCATGAGTTGTTCTGCCTGTTCCACGTCCTGTTCTTCCCAATGGATAATAATCATTACGGTACCAATCCAGATGAGAATAATACAAATGAAGAGCTATGCCTTGTTTCTGGCACTCATCGGCCAGTTCTTTCAGAACATCTCTCTTAAAAGGGGTAGCATCAACTATATTATAGTCAGACCATTTTGTATCAAACATTGAGAATCCTTCGTGATGGCGTGTTGTAAAACAGATATATTTTGCTCCAGATGCCTTTATAGCAGCCACCCAATCATGAGCGTTAAATTTAGCGGGATAAAATCCTGAAGCCAGCTTTTCATATTCGTCCCACTTTAAATCCTGATTCGTCATTACCCATTCTCCCTGAGCCAACATACTGTATAAGCCCCAATGCAAGAATATTCCGAAACGATCATTACTAAATGCTTCACGCGATTTCAAATTCTCAGCTGTCGGCTCATACTTCTGAGTCTTCTGAGGTTCTCCTGCAATTGAATGAGTACACATCAACCCACCAATGGCACAGAGCCCAATTGTCTTTATCCAGTTTCTTTTTTTCATGATATGATTTTTAATTATGATTCGAAGATAGCTATTTTAAGAAAAAACAGTCTTCAAAAAAGCAATAATTCTAAAAAAAAATTGCAATCTCAAACAATCAAGAATGACAGCTATTAAAAACGGTGTAAATAATAAACCATACAGATTATCATTTACACCGTTTATTAAAAGACTCTCCTCAATAGAGAATATTTCTTCTTATGTTCATTCTAGTTCTCAGCCCGATGTATTGTAAGTTGCGGGAATGGGAATCCAATGCCTTCCTTATTAAAGGTAGCATATACTTTCTTATTCATATCAAAATATACGTCCCAGTAATCTCCTATTTTTGTCCATGCTCTGACTTTTATATTCACACTGCTATCAGCCAATGCATCCAAACCTATAAAAGGAGCCGGTTCCTTAAGTATTCGCTCATCTTCACTAATAATACGTTCCAATACAGCTTTCACTCTATCAAAATCTTCGCCATATTCAACTCCAAACACCCATTCAGCTCTTCTTGTTTCCTGACGGTTATAATTCGTTATGGCATTACTGCTCAAAGAACCGTTTGGAACATATATAATCTTATTATCTATAGTAGCAAGAATGGTATGAAATATCTGTATTTCCTTTACTGTTCCACTAACTCCCGGACCATCTATAAAATCACCTACTTTGAAGGGTTTAAATACCAAAATAACCAAACCTCCGGCAAAATTCGACAGATTTCCAGAAAGTGCCATACCAATTGCAACACCAGCAGAAGCTAACAAAGCTGCTAAACTTGTTGTTTCTACTCCCAACTTACTAATTATGGCAAAAGCTAAAACAAGATTTAAAAGAATATTAAGCAAACTCCTCAAAAAGGTCTGAACGCTTATTTCCAATTTTCTTTTTTCTAGAATAGTCATTAATAAACGACCTATCTGCTTAATAATAAATCGACCAACTATATATATAATTATTGCGCCGATTATATTCTTTCCTGCTTCAATACCAAAATCAAGTAATTTTTCTATTACCTGATCCACATTTACATTCGCTCCTGTAGCCAATAAAATATTTCTCATAATAATAATATTAAAAAACATCCAAATATAAGTAAAATGAACGTTTTGGCGAAATATAAAGTATACATTTTACAACGAAGACAAAAGGTAAGCCTTTAAATTGTATTCTTTCTTTTTCTCAACAGATTGAAAGAAAAGACAAACTTTTTGTGATTATCGCAACCATTCATGGAAATTTATAAGATAATTCTCCCCTCACGGATACACATATACAAACAAAAAATCCTCCGCAGTATGTTTCAACTTGCGGAGGATTTCACTCTTCTTTAAAAACGGCGACTACCTACTCTCCCACTTGCGCAGTACCATCGGCGTGACGAAGCTTAACTTCTCT
>CALUJE010000027.1 GCA_944320885.1 uncultured Phocaeicola sp. | reverse complement strand
ATACAAATAGTAAGCCCAATTTCTGCATATCAAGGAGTTGGACTCACTACTTTACGGTTTAGCGGACAGTAATAATTCTGAATACTTTTGAAGAGAAACCGGAATAGCATGATTGCCATCCCGGTTTTTTCTTTATTTATTAAGTTCCGGGTCTTTGGGGAACAAATTATATCCAATATTCACAGCTCCCAAATGAATAAAATACGGTTGCAAAGTTTTACCTAAAATAATAACATATGCTGTATAAGCAAATTCAAACTTTTCTTTCCTATAATCAGGATAATGCAACGTGACACGATAAAATATATCACCTGTCTTCACATCTTCTGGCAGATTATGCATACGTCTTGATTTTTCTATATCGGTATATGTTCCTTCCGTTACTTCCGGATTGACATTTTCCCGATACCATTTCGGAGCTTTTTCTTTTAACAAGTTCTGAGCGATTTCAACTAAAACACTGTCACGCTGTTGTTCCGGCAATGATGCCAACTTGTCTTGAGAAAAGGCTTGCACACACATCAATAAAGATAAAATTAAAGTAATACTAATCTGTTTAATCATCAAAAACAAAGTAAAATGCAAACAAATTTTCATAACTCTGAATACTTTTTAAAGAGAAACCGGAATAGCATGATTGCCATCCCGGCTTTTTCCTTATTTATTAAATTCCGGGTCTTTGGGAAACAAAGATAAGCTTTTATATCAAACAATCACATTTAGAAATAAATCTACTATTAATATTTCATCTGTTTCTATACACTCTGTTTCAGAAGCGGAATTATTGACGAAGCACTGTACCAAAATCTTCATTGCTTACATCCAACCAATTGGAATAAAGTGTTAAATCACTTATCAACGTTTCAGGTCTACCATTTTTTTCTCCAAGAAATTTTAATTTATCTAATCTTACACGAACTTTACTAACATTTGTCTGATTCTTCATTAACATACCTGTATAGCCATCTTTCGCAATACTAATTGCCAATTTATGTACATATGTCTGTTTGGGAAGAATCTTTAAACAGCTTTTATCTAAATATAGGAAATAAAAAAATCCTTGTTCCCTATTTTTAATAAATTGTCCATTCTCTAGTTTTACTTCCGGTATCAAAAATGAGTTTTTATTTGATCCCATACCAATAGAAGCATCTGAAGCACGAGCTACAATAAATGTTGTATCTAGTGTCTTATTAAAAAGAGTTATTTCAAAATAAGCAAAATCGTCTACTATTCCATGAGGCTTCACTAGTTTTAAAGAAAGAGACAACATATCACTTTGTGCAAAAACATAACTACACATTAAAAGCATCAATTGCAAAATAAAACATTTTTTCATAACTGTTACTATTTATTTTTTAATTTGATTATACCAATTTTTATATGTATCCAAATTTTTTTCTAACTCTTTCCTATATTTATCTGATATTTGACTTCGATAAACATCTAATTGTTTAGTATAAGCTTCTATTTCATTCTCACAATATTCAACACTCGTTCTAATTTCATATGTCTTAGGAGTTCCATCTTTCTCTATATAATCACCCAAAAACATAATCCAAGCATTTTCTCTATCTTGCTCTTGTAAAGGGGAGACATCTCCTTCAGATGGAATTCCTTTCATTTCAAGATAAAACACATATTCTTGTTTTGCCTCTTCTATTTCAGCTTCGGAAAATTTAACAACATAAGTTTCAAATATATAATTATCGTAGTCATCCATTGGTGCCGGAATCTGAATTGAATGTACATACTCATGGAAAAGACAAGATTCCATATCATTACGAGAATAATTACGTTCAAATATCTGATTATAAACAGTTATTTGTCCATCTTTATACATAGCTGTCACACGTGGATTATTACAGGATTCATTAGGAACTACTATTTCGACCCTATCAAAATCTATATTCAAATACTTTTTTATATTATTCTTTAAAGTTTCTGTAACTACTTTTGAAATAAAATTATCTATTGTTGGAGGAGTATTATCATCCTGAGAAGAATCTGGTTCATAACCACCAGATTGACCTCCACCTCCACCACTACCAGGATCAACAATATCAACAGTATCACCGGTATCACCATCGTTTCCATCTCCATCTCCCCAAAAATCATCCCAGTCATCCCAAGGATCATCCCAATCATCCCAATCATCGCCGTCTCCTGAATCACCTCCACCAACAACTTCCCAACCCTCAAGCCAACCACCGTCTACATCCCAATTTTCCTCTCCTGAAGTTCGGGTTTGAATGCGTTCCTGCTTATTAACTTTTGGTATTACCTGGTAAGATGCCGGAATTCTACCTAAATGCAATCGTTTACTTATATCAAGCCCTAACAAACGAGCCTGAACTGATGACAAAAGCCGTCCGGTAATCTTCCCATCCTTATATTCCCAACCATTCGAGAACGTACCGTCCAAATTGTGAAACAATACATAACCGCTTAAATATTTGTCACGATGCAAATATGTATTGTGTTCAATACGTGTACTGTAATTACGCGTACAATTCAGCGAAGGAACAATGGTCATGAAAAAGCCTTGTTCCTTACCCGTTTGCAAATGACGAGTATAAACATACCGAGTGTACGAACGGCGGTATTTCAACTGCTTATACTTCCGATAACCTTCCCAACTCTCTTTCAAAATATAATCTTGTCCTATACAGTCAGTTAAATCCACATCCACAACAAGCAACGTATCATTTTGAGTGCACGTATAGTATAGCCAACTTGGAGACTTTTTCAGCACAGGAGAGGCAAAAAAATTACCATCAACACTATCCGCAAAAAAAGAGCGAGTTTGAGAAGACAACGTATCTTTTTTCTCATAAAACGAACGAGCTTGTTCCAATTCCAACAACGCCGCATCACGTACAGGAACATCTAAAGTCCCTTCTTCAACAGAAGATTGCACATTCATGCGATCCTCACAATTACTAAACAAGAAACATAAAGGCGCTAGCCAAAAGATCTTCAACAAAGAATATAAAATGTGTGTTTTTCTCTATCCATAGATTTAATTATTCTTTTTAACAACAACTTATATATTTGATAATAATCACTTATAATATTCCTTCCATTGGCAAACCACCTCCTTTCATGCAATGGATTATAATTATTACTTAATAACAAGTAGATTTTCTACATACATCATAAATGAGATAAAAGCCTACAACAATTGGCGTATAAAAAAGAATTACATCCTTTATTATGCTAAAATAAACAGGTCTGAAACACACAGAATATTAAATTTTCACCAGAATCACAAACCGTCCATATACTATATGCCCCTTCAGGTTCTAATTATAAAGAACATCCTACCTGTCCTGTTCAGACTCCTCCGTATCAGAAACCGGAACCTTTTCCAAATGCAGCCTTTTACTCATATCCAAATGCAATACCCAAGCATGAGCCCGACTCACAAGCCGTCCGATAATCTTCCCATCCTTATATGTCCAGCCATTAGAAAATGAGCCATCCAGATTGTGAAACAATACATAACCGCTTAAATATTTATCACGATGCAAATATGTATTGTGCTCAATACGTGTACTGTATTTCCGTATATAGTCCGATGCAGGAACAATGGTCATGAAAAAGCCTTGCTCCTTGCCCGTTCGCAAATGGCGAGTATAAACATATCGAATGTACGAACGACGGTATTTCGACTGCTTGTGCTTCTGATATTCTTCCAGACTTTCTTTTAAAACATAATTTTGTTCTATACAATCACTCAAATCTACCTCTACTACAAGCAGACTATCATTCTGACTACACGTATAGCATTGCCAACTTGGAGCTTTTTTCAGCTTAGGAGAGGCCGTATACGAACCGACAGGAATACTATCCCCAACATAAAGGGGAGGTAGAGGAGGCATCGTATCTATTTTTTCATAATACGAACGTGCCCGTTCCAATTCCAACAATGTCTGGTTGTGTTGTACATACTCATCCAAATAATCTTCTGATACATAAGGCTGTACATACATATCATTGTCACAATTGCTAAACAAGATGCATAAAAACATCATCCAAAAGGTCTTCAACAAAGAATATGAAATGTGTTTTCCTCTATTCATAGATTTAACTGTTTATCATCTATAAAAGCATATCTACTTGACCACAATCACTAATAACATTCTTTCCATTGGTCCAAATACCTCCTTTCTTATATATACCAAAACTTCCTTCTAATGCTTCTCAGTGATTACACAAGCTAATGCTTCTTATTAAGAGAATACTGATAAAAGGAAGTTATCATAACTCTCCATATTTTCAACTCCTCTCTATAGGAATTTCTCAAAAAAAAACATTTGATTTCAAAAAAACAAGAAAAAGAGCACTTTATTGACAACAAAAGCTCAACAAATGGCAGAAAGGCCTCCAATAATAAAGCAATTAATACGTTATTTACAAAGATTTATACCAGCACAACATCTAAAGAGTTTCACCCCTTTCTTGCCGCCACTGCCAAAATAATACCAAGCATCACTCCTAATAAGGCTGCAAAAAGAACTCTCATCTCACCGGGTAACAGAAAGGTGATGGTATGAGCCGGAAGCCAAAAGAAAGGAATGGTTTTCTTGAAAACAAATCCCCACTGTACTCTCCAGTTGATATGCTGCATAATTTCACCCATCTTTATGGGAGTGACCAGCGCACGAAGACTTCCACCATTGTTGAGTATGTGAGTATCAGTAATTTTATGAAGGGTCATAAATACGGGAGCAAAGATGGAATTCATGGCTACGGATATACCAAAGGCCAACAGGACCTTGTCCAGACAAAGCCCTCCCTCCATTATCTGTCCGGGCGACTCCACACCCATATATGCGGCAAAGGCAGGAACTCCTGTAGAGAATATAATGATTGCCATGTTAATGCCCATTCCCAGAATGCCCCACACCACTGCACGCGGAAGCACACCAAAACCACGATAATAATAACGGCCAGAACTGATACGAAGTCCCAGCAACTCTCCCATGGTGGAAAGTATGGCAAATTTCAGAAAACTTGTCAGCATACCATGAGCCGAATTAAAACTGACATAAGATGAATAAACCGTATCGGAAAGGAAAAACGGAGCAAACAGCAGAATTACAATCAGGGCAAAAAACAAATCTTTTTTGTTCATAAAAGGTTTATTTAAATGTTCATGCCACAAATATAAGGAAGTTTCTTTATCTGTCAAGATTATAAATATACCATTTTCATGTAAGTACCAGTCTGTTACATATGGATATAGAAAAGCGGTGGAATCATTTTTCCATATGAAATCCACCGCTCACTACAAAAAGCTATAATATAGAACTAAAGACTATTTTTATACAATCTTGCCATGGCTTTCTGGTAACTGTTTTCCAAATTGACCATTTTCTCCTGATTCTGATAAATGGCTTCAGCCTCGGTAAAGTAATCAAGTACGGATATCTGTCCGGCTTCTACGGCCTGCATCAATGCATCGAGCGTGCGCTCCATCAGTGCGGCATCGTAAAGCTTCAGCGCATCACCCAATTGACTGACCTCATTATATAGTGACTGAATATCGGCCTGTACCTTCATGTTTACCTGCTCTTGTGTAAGTTCAGCACTCAACTGACGGGCACGCGCAGCCTTTACCTTGTTTCGGTTATTGAATACCGGAATGGAAACTCCTACAATAAATCCGTTGGCCATATCGCCGGTTGCTCCTTCACGACAATAACCTACTTCCAACTGAGGCAACCATCCCTGTTTGTTCACTGTTACCAATTTACGGGCTGCTTCAGTGCCAGCCTGTGCCGAGCGGAGCTCATAATCGGTTCCTGCCACCTCACTGCTCACCTCTGCCAGACTTTTTAAAGCCGGCAGTACCGGAAATGAGGTTTCCGTAAACTCGAGAGGCATGTTTCCGTTCATGGCCAGCAGTTCCTGCAATGCTGTCCGGTGAGCCGCATTGTTCTCGGCCACGTCGGCATTCAGGTTCATCAGTTCCATCTTTACCTTATTTACTTCAAGAATGTTGGCATCGCCCTCTTTCAGCCTTTTCTCATACAAATGTTCCATCTGGCTGACATTCTTAATACGCTGTTCATAAAGGGCTTTCATCTTGTTTAGGGCAATCAGGTCAAGACACAATTCTTTGGCTCGAAGCAAAACATCACGGCGTAGCACAGCCTGCTGCAAATCAAGTGCACGTCCCTGCAACTTGCCGTAAGCATTGCGCGATGCATATAGCAACGGAAAATCAAACGACTGTGTTACAGACATCTCTACCTCTGCTCCACCATTTTCTCCGAATTTACGGGAATACTCCGCACCCGGATTCTCCAGATTGTTTTCGGCCTTCACCTCAAACTTTTCGGCTTCGGTATTCTGTGCACCAGCCTGAAGTTCCCGGTTATTCTGTTCTATACTCTGCAATATGCGTTCAATGGATTCCGACTGGGCAAATGCTCCGGCCGTCATTCCACAAAATGCAACTGTCAATATAATCTTTTTCATAACGTTCTAGGTTTGTACATTTATTTAGTATGCATCATCACAATATCAGGCAGCTTTCTTCTTGCTGTTCATCAGCAGATATACTATCGGAATAATGAATCCGTTGAGGAAAGTAGAAGTAAGCAAACCACCCAAGATTACCTTTGCCATCGGACTCTGAATCTCATTACCGGGCAAATCGCCGTTCACAGCCAATGGAATCATGGCGAGAGCCGAACAGAGAGCCGTCATAAGAATCGGGTTCAGACGGTCGAGCGAACCATGCACAATACTGTCATGCAATGAAAGGCCTTTAGCCTGCCAGTGATGATAATTGGATATAAGCAACATTCCGTTTCGGGTAGCTATACCAAACAGTGATATAAGTCCGATAATGGCAGGTATACTGATTTCACCCGTTGTGAAGACCAATGCAAAGACACCACCAATCAAAGCCAACGGCAGATTTATCAGAATAATGGCACTATGGGATGCACTCTTGAAATCGGTATAAAGGATAAGGAATATAATCACGATAGACATCAGTGAAGCCAATGTAAGGATACGCGAAGCAGCCTGTTCGCTTTCAAACTGTCCTCCATACTCTACATGATATCCTTCGGGGAAAGTTATATTCTCATCGATGCGTTCCTGTATTTCATTAACCACGCTGCGCACGTCACGGCCTGCGGTATTGGCTGAAATGACAATCTTACGCTTCACATTTTCACGACTGATGGTATTCGGTCCGCTTGCAGAACGCACATCTGCCACATAACTCAAAGGAACCTGTTTACCGTCGGGAGTATCTATCATGAGGTTACGCACCTTCTCCATCTCATTCTTGTAGTCATCTTTGGTACGTACTACCAGATTGAACGACTTGCTTTCTTCATATACCTGAGAAACGACTTCTCCCGCCATGTTTACAGCTACAAACTCCTTAAACTCAGGCAGGGTTATGCCATACTTGGCCAACATTTCACGTTTGGGCTCGATATTCAGTTCCGGACGTTCAATCTGCTGTTCTACGTTCAGGTCAACAACTCCCTCTACGTCACCGATAAGGTCTTTTATCCGATTTCCCAGCATGAACATGTGGTTCAGGTCATTACCAAACAGCTTGATGGCAATGCTGGCCTGCGTACCGCTCAACATGGCATCGATACGGTGACTGATAGGCTGACCTATTTCAATATTGGCACCGGTAATGGTTCCCAGTTTCTGACGGACTTCCTCCATTACTTCCTTGCGCGAACGGTCGGCCAGCTCAAACGGAGCTTCAATCTCTGATACATTCACACCCAAAGCATGTTCGTCCAGTTCGGCACGTCCGGTCTTGCGGGCTACAGTCTTGATTTCTGGAACGGTAAGCAGCAGTTCTTCCGCACGACGACCGATGTTATCACTTTCTTCAAGCGAAATTCCGGGTAAGGAACTTACGTTAATGGTAAACGAACCTTCATTGAACGAAGGAAGGAAACTGTGTCCCAAAGAGAAGAAGAAACCTAAGGCTACAAGGAACAGAGCAATGGTACTTCCCAGCACTACACGCTTATGACGCAGTGACCACTCCAAGGCTACCGCATAATACTTGCGCACCCATACGGCAACCAGACTTTCCTTGGGAAGACCCGAACCCTTCTCACGACCTAACAGATAACTGCACAGTACGGGAGTAAGCGTAAGTGCTACAATGGTAGAAGCTATCAATGCAACAATAAAGGCAATTCCCAGAGGAACCAGCATGCGTCCTTCCATACCTGACAGGAAGAACAAAGGTACAAAGCTCACAATAATGATAAGCGTAGAATTGAGAATAGGCATACGCACTTCTTTCGAAGCGTTGAATACCACATTCATTACCGAATCACGTTCTCCTTCGGGCTTCATCTTGTTTTCACGCAAACGTTTCCATACATTTTCCACGTCGACAATGGCATCATCTACCAATGAACCGATGGCAATGGCCATACCTCCCAACGACATGGTATTGATGGTCAGCCCCATCCAGTGAAGTACCAGTACGGAAACTACCAACGACAAAGGTAAGGTTACCAGTGAAATGACGGTCGTACGCACATTGGCAAGGAAAAGGAACAGAATGATAACCACAAAGATGGCACCTTCGTAAAGAGACTTACGCACATTACCGATAGAACTGTCTATAAAGTTCGACTGACGGAATATATTGGTAGCAACCTTCACATCGGCCGGAAGATTCTTCTGCAGCTCTGCCAGTGAATTGTCTATTTTATTGGTCAGTTCAATGGTTCCGGTATTGGGCTGTTTGGTAACGGTTATCAGCACAGCCGGTTTTCCTTCGACCGAAGCACATCCCAGGCGGGGTTGCTGGGCACCTATTTTTACATCGGCAATATCGGCCAGTGTAACGGGCATATCACCCACACGTTTTACCACGGCGCATGCCAGCTCTTCAACTTTTGTAGTAGACAAGGCTCCGCGCACAATGTATTCGTTGCCGTATTCATAAATGACACCTCCATTTGAGTTCAGATTCATATCACGTGTAGCAGCCATCACATCGGCCAATACTACACCGTAATGTTTCATTCGGGCCGGGTCAAGCTGTATCTGATATTCCTTGATGTCACCACCCAAAACAGCCACCTGAGCCACACCACCCATAGACAAGAGGCGGGGACGGATAGTCCAGTCGGCAATGGTACGTAAATCGAGCATCGAAGTGCTGTCGGCCGTCAGACCGATAATCATCAATTCACCCAGGATAGAAGATTGCGGACCCAAAGTAGGATTACCCACATTCTCGGGCAATTCCTCTCCTACCACAGCCAGTTTTTCCGACACAATCTGACGGGCAAGGTAAATATCGGTACCCCAGTCGAACTCAACCCATACTACAGAAAATCCGTTAGTTGAGGAAGAACGCACACGACGGACATTGGTAGCTCCGTTGACTGCGGTTTCAACCGGAAAAGTCACCAGTTGCTCCACCTCTTCAGCAGCCATACCGTTTGCTTCGGTCATTACGACTACCGTAGGCGCATTCAAATCAGGAAAGACATCAACTTCAGTATGATATGCCGTATAGGTTCCACCTATCAGCAGCAAAATCGAAGCAACCAGAATCAATATCCGGTTGTTCAATGAGAAATGTATAATCTTGTTCAACATAAGCCAACTTCATTTTTAATGTTCGTGTGAATGAGCCGGAATGGCATTGCTTGCTGAAGCCAGTTTCACATGATAAGCACCTTCGGTTACAACTTTGTCGCCAGCCTTGATTCCTGAAAGAATCTGCACTTCACGGCCGTTGTCAGCACCGACCTTTACTTCCTGTTTCTTATAGCATTCTGCATCCAGCTGGATGTAAACAAAGAACAGGCCCTGTTCTTCGGTCAATGCTGTCTTAGGCAATGTCAGGACATTCTGCAATTCTTGTGAAAGAAGATAGATTTCAACAAATGAACCCGGAATAACCTCACCCTTATTGTCAAATTCAAAGGTTACAGGCAAATAATACATGGTATTATCGGTCGATTTGCCATATGAAAGGACTTTTCCGTTCAGTTCATCCAACGAATAGACTCTGTCATCATACGGAGTCTTGAAGTTAGCCGATTTTATTGTATGCAAATACTTGTAGTAACGTTCAGAAACTTCTGCGCGCAGGAAAAGACGGCGATTACGGGTTACCGTAAGCAAAGGTTGTCCGGCTGTAACATAATCACCCGATTTTACCAGACAATTCTTGATATATCCTCCAATGGGAGCCTGAACACGCTGTCCGTTCTCACCAGCCTGACCGGCAAGAGCTTCATAACTGATGCGTGCATTCTCGTAATTTTCCTTGATGGTAGTAAAATCTTTCTTTGAAACGATACCGCTATCTGTAAGTTTCAGTGCACGTTCATATTCATCTTTTGCTGCTTCATAAGCAATACGGGCACGTTCTGCCGGTTCACCTTCAAGCATGTTCTTTGCTGAAATAACTACAAGGTTGCTTCCTTTTGCCACACTTTTACCTTCGGTAATAGTAGAAGGGAATGAAACCACACCCGAAGTAGCAGCCACCACCGTAGCCTCATCGCCCTGTGCTGCCAAAACCTCACCGCTGGTACGGATTACCTGACGGAATGTAGTCGGCTGGATTTCTGTTACCACAACTCCTGAAGCTTTGGCTTTCTCAGGACTTAACACAATTTCATCAGAAGCTTTTGCTGCCTCTCCTTCGTGTGCATGTCCGTCTTCACCCTCATGATTATGGGCTTCTTCCGCTTCGTGGTTATGACCTTCATGTTCATGATCATGACCTTCGTGACCCTCTTCTTCATGATTATGGCCTTCATGGTTATGGCTTTCTACTGTTTCATGCTCATGCGCGTGTTCTTCATTATTACCCTTATTGCTGCATGATAATGAGAGCAAGAGTGCACCGGCAAAAGCTATCGGCAAATATAATTTCTTCATAATTTATAATTATATTGATAGTATAAATAATAAAATGTCAATACTTCCATAAATAAGAGAAAGGAATATATCTGTTTGAAATTATTAAGATACAGCCATTAAGACTAACTCTAATGATGTCAAAAAAACTATCCAATCCACTTATCCCGGAATCCTTTGGGTTAAATCTTTAAGTTGTCCCGATTTTAACGAGACACTAATAATACTTGATATCAATTATATTATCTGGATGCAAAGTTACCTGTTTCCCAATGCAACCCATTTGCAAACTGATAAAGTGATTGTAAATCTTCAGAAACCACCTTATCAATCCATTCAGAATCAATATTGATACATTAATAATAACTAATAAAAGAGAAATCAAAAGCATTGAGATAGAATGCTTTTATACAAGGCGGTCTTTTCTCTAGACAAAAACAGCCTGATGATAATAAAACGACATATTACGCCTGGGGAGGTGCGCGCAAACCACCCGTATGCCAACATTCCGGACTGATTAACCGCTCCGGACGGTCTTCGGGGTATTCAATTGCATGATTCTCGAATAGAACGATTCTAAAACAGTCTTTCAGAGAATCCAGATATACGAAAAAAGAATAGTCGGGATTTATATGATGAGCGGGTTGTGGCATGGATGACTGAAAAAATGCGACACAACCGTTCTGACACTCCTGATAGGGCTGATGATGATGTTCACCTTTGGTACAATCAGCACCACAGGTATGCAGGTCTGCATGCATACAAAGAGTCAAGTCATGATGATGATGATGTGGAAAAGCCACAGCCAGCAGCATTACCACACATGCAAATATCAAAGTCCATGCTATATTTCTTTTCCCAGTCATAACAATACTCCTAGTAAGCATTGCAAATGTATAGGATAAAGTTTTCACACATATAATCAATCTTTCATTTTTTAATATTTTTATCAATTGTAGTTTTCTTTTATAATCACTTACAGGTGTCATATTATAATCATATATACCCTTTATTTACAGAAAAGTCACTTTTCATTATATTTATTCACATAATAGTCTTATATAAGACTGGATAAAAAATAAATATTCACTAACTTTGTAAAATCAGTCATTTATATATTTTAACAGCATGAAAATACAAGCATTCTTCCTCATATTATTTCTCAGTATATGTAACTTTTCCTATGGTCAGGAACAGGCCAAAACCCTATATACTCAGGCCGAAAAGGCTTTTAGTACAAACAACTATGCACAGGCACGTACTTCCTATCTGAAAGCCTATCAAGCATATGCATCATCGGGCAAATGCAAGGAAGCCATAGAATGTGGAGTCAAGGCATGCCGCACCTACTATATGGAAAACTTATACAATGAGGCTTTCGACCTCTGTAGAGGCATGGATGCCTTTGTCATCAAGGCAGAGCAGGCACAACAAAAGGATTTCACATCTGCCAAAATTCAGATAACTCTTGAACGGATGCTGATGTATATGAAGCTGAAGAGAGCTGACCAGACCAAACAGCAACTGGGAATCATCGAACAGCTTAGTGAACAGAATGGCAATGTACAGGATAAGGGAATAAGCATAATAGCCCAGGCTGCCTATAACTATGCATTCAGCTCAAAAGAACAGGGAGACAAGACTCTGGCATCTCTCAATAAAATATACAAAAAGACAGAAGAGTTTCAGAAGGCTGGTGATTGCTATATGCAGCTGATACAAATAGGAAAGGCCGTAAATAATGTCCATCTGGTAAGCAACGGATATGAACACTACATGAAATGGAAAGAAGAGCAAAAAGCTCTGACCGCCAAAGATGAACTCAACGTGGTAAAACGTGAATATCAGGCAGCACAACAGACTATTCAGGATAAGGATGATACCATAAGCGGCAAGCAGAATATGATAATATTCCTCAGCGTTGTCATCTTCATATTGCTGGGAATTATTGTTGTGGCCTGCATTATATACATGCGGCTGATAGCCAGCAACAAACATATCAGGAACGAGCTCAAGGAGATACAAAAGGTTAATGAAGAAAAAACGACCTTCATACAAAACCTGTCACGTACCATTACTCCTACCATTGACAATATTGCCGCCTCTGTAAGCAGGAGTATAGCGGAAAAAACAGGACCTGCCGAAACAAATGACTTGCAAAAACAGGTAAACGGACTGCTACAGTTCAGTAAAGACATACAGACACTTACCTCTCTGGAAAACAGTATCAATGAACCTTATGCCACTACGGAAATAACGACAACAACGTTATGTGAACAAATCGCGTCCCTGGCCCAACCGATGTTAAAGCCCGGTGTGGAATTTCTTACAGATGTACCCAAACTCCGGATAAATGCCAATAAGGAAGAGGTGACAAACATATTGATGCACCTGATTTACAATGCCGCACAGCATACAACCAACGGACATATCCGGCTTGAATTCAAAAAAAGAGGAGCACACATCAACCAGTTTATCCTGACCGATACCGGAACGGGAATTGCCGAAGGACTGCAAAAAGATTTGTTTATTCCTTTCAAACCGATAAACAATATGGCAGAAGGTGACTTGTTGGGACTTCCTATCTGTGCATTGAAAGCCGTAAAGATGAAGGGAAGTTTAAAACTGGACACTACTTACAAGAAAGGAGCACGTTTTATCCTTGAAATATACGGATAAGCATGAGTTGCCTAAGATTCCGGATTGGATTTTTCTATCCTTTCCGGCGCTTCAGCCTTTGTTTCAGAATCTTTATGCCTTCCGCACCAAGAATGGTCAGCCCGCCATACTGAAAGGTTTTGGCCAGTCCGAAAAGTACAAACCA
Source organism: uncultured Phocaeicola sp. (assembly GCA_944320885.1). Lineage (GTDB taxonomy): Bacteria > Bacteroidota > Bacteroidia > Bacteroidales > Bacteroidaceae > Phocaeicola_A. The sequence goes on along the minus strand of CALUJE010000027.1, from coordinate 22,891 downwards.
TAACGTACCTTTCACCTCCACGCTGAAAGGAAGCAGCATCTGGGCAAAAGACAGAATATAAAAAGGAATACATAACACCAGAACGATTACCCCCGTCTTGAATGATAACGTCCCCAACCAAAGTTTTATGTTCTGAACCAATGTCTTCATGCGTAAATATTATGGATGCAAAGATAGGATAAAAACAACATATTCAGCATGAAGGTTCACAAATTCCCATAAGCAAATACATATAATAAAAAGCACGTGTGCTTTCCGACAAGAGCACGTGTGCTTTTACAAGAAAGGACGTGTACTTTTTAAAAAAGCACACGTCCTTTTTTTGCCTGTATAATATCCTTTCTGTCTTACCAGATATTCAAGCGTTTATCTTTCGGGATAAACAACGGGTCATTTTCTGTAATGTTAAATGCCTCATACCATGCATCGATATGCGGAAGTGCACCGTTTACACGCCAGCGTCCCAATGAGTGAGGGTCACTCTTGGTCAGGTTACGGATTTCCTCATCACGGATATTCGAAGCCCAAACGTTAGAATAAGCCAGGAAGAAACGTTGTTCCGGAGTGAATCCGTCAACTACTCCCAGAGGTGCATCCTTGGTAGCATTCTTGAATGCCTGGAATGCAATATTCAAACCTCCGTGATCGGCGATATTCTCACCCAAAGTAAGCTGACCGTTTGCTTTCAAATCGGGCAATACGTTGATATTGTTGAAGAAGTCGACCATAACCTGTGTACGTGTCTTGAACTTCTCAGCATCTTCGGCTCCCCACCAGTCGGCAAAATTACCGTCTTTATTGAACTGACGTCCCTGGTCATCAAATCCGTGAGTCATTTCATGACCGATAACCACACCGATAGCACCATAATTAAACGCATCATCAGCATTCATATCAAAGAACGGCGGTTGCAGAATACCTGCCGGGAAACAGATTTCGTTGGTAGTCGGGTTATAATAAGCATTGACGGTTTGAGGAGTCATCTGCCATTTGTCTCTGTCTACCGGTTTGTTATAGTTGTCGGCAACCATCTTTCTCCATGCAAAAGCCGAAGCTCTCTGTGCGTTTACCCAATAGCTGGCTTCCTTATCAATAATCAGGTCTGTATAATCGGTCCACTTGTCGGGATAACCCACCTTAACATAAAAGGCATCCAGCTTTTCGATAGCCTTCTGCTTGGTAGAATCGCTCATCCAGTCTTGTTCCTGGATACGTTCTTTCAAGGCTCCCTGAAGATTCTTTACCAAAGCAACCATACGGTCTTTTGCCTCAGCGGGGAAATATTGCTTAACATACATTTGTCCTACCGCTTCGCCAAGGAAAGAATTGACCGCACTTACGGCACGTTTCCAACGTGGAGATTCCTGCTGACGTCCAGACATCACACGTCCGAAGAAGTTAAAGCTTTCGGCACGGATATCATCACTCAGATAACCTCCGGCTTCATTAATCAGATGCCATGTCATATAAGCTTTTTGCTTGTCAATATCCACTTCATCGATAATCTTGGCCGCCTCCTTGATAGCTGCCGGATGGTCAAGACTCAGTTCTTTCAAACCGGTAATGCCCAAAGCATTGAAGTGTGCGTCCCAATTGATGGTTGGAACTTCTTTCTTCAGCTCATCCAGAGTCATCTTATGATAGCTGTTCATCGGATTACGCAATTCTACGGCACTCAAGGCTACTTTGGCCAAACGGGTTTCAATCTCCATCACGGCCTCCATATTCCAGTTTGCATGGAATTCGTCAACACCAAAGAGTTTGAACATATTTACGATATATTCCTTGTACTTCTCACGAATAGCTTTAGTGTTATCATCATTATCAAGATAATACTCTTTCTCACCCAACGTAATTCCACCCTGGCACAAGCCCACGATATTCGACTTGCTATCCATCATATCCGTACTTACATAGGTACCAAAATAACACGGAACACCTTTCATCATCATCAAGTCAACCAAAGGAAGAATCTGACTCTTGTCATTCAACAGACGTATGGCATCCATATCCGTACGTACCGGCTCAAAGCCTTCGTTATTCAAACGTACAGAGTCCATTACGATATTGTAGAGGTCGCCTATTTTCTGTTCGATGGTACCCGGATCATGTTCTTCTGAAGCCAGTCCTACAATCAGGTCATGAAGTTGTTTCCGGTTATTCTCTCCCAATTGGTCAAAAGTTCCAAAACGGGCATACTCATCAGTCAGAGGATGCGCCTTGATCCATCCGCCGCAAGCATACTGATAGAAGTCCGTACCCGGTGCGGCCGTAGTATCCATGTTTGCCAGATTCAACCCTGAGGTCATCGTCGGCTTTCCATTACATCCGGCAAGAGTCATCATTGCCAGTGTTACAAGAGGTAAGTAGTTTTTAATCTTCATAACATATGTACTATTAATTAGTTTGATTTTTCAGTTCATCCAACTCCATCGATGCCGCTTCCCACTCGTTTACGACGGCATCCAGTTCTTTCTTCTTACCGGCATGCTGTTCGTAAAGAGCCATGTCTGAAGCACCTTCGGGAGTAGTCATCTTTTCTTCCAGCGCGGCTATTTCGGCTTCAATCTGCTCAATGCGTGCCTCGCAATCAGAAACACACTTCTCTACCTTGCGTATTTTCTTGGCCAGTTCCTTTTGGGCTTCATAACTCAATTTTGATTCCGAAGGCTGAGCCGTTTCCGTCTTTGCGCGGTCTGTAGCCGAAGCCAGCGTACGGTTTGAAGTCTGAAGCTCATTGAGCGATTCTATTTTCTTTTTCTGAAGGAAATCATAGATTCCGCCCAGATGTTCTTTTACTTCACCGCCTCCGAACTCATACACCTTGGTTACCAGTCCGTCAAGGAACTCACGGTCATGACTTACCACAATCACCGTTCCGTCAAAATCACGTATGGCATCCTTCAATACATCCTTCGAGCGCATATCGAGGTGATTGGTCGGCTCATCGAGAATCAGGAAGTTTACCGGTTCAAGCAGAAGCTTTATCATGGCCAAACGGCTCCGTTCACCTCCCGAGAGCACTTTCACCTTCTTGTCGGATGCTTCTCCTCCAAACATGAAAGCTCCGAGAATGTCGCGTATCTTCAGACGGACGTCTCCTACCGCCACGCGGTCTATCGTATCGAAAACGGTCAGATTCTCGTCGAGCAACTGGGCCTGATTCTGGGCGAAGTATCCAATCTGTACGTTATGCCCGATGGTAAGTTTTCCGTCGAAAGGGATTTCTCCCATAATGCATTTGACCAGCGTAGATTTTCCCTCACCGTTCTTTCCTACAAAAGCCACCTTCTCACCCCGGTTGATGGTAAGCGTCACATGCTCGAACACCACATGCTCTCCGTATGCCTTGCGCACGTCGTCGCATATCACCGGATAATTTCCGCTACGCGATGCGGGCGGGAACTTCAGATGAAGCGAGGCATTGTCTTCCTCATCAATTTCCACGGGCACAATCTTCTCCAGCTGCTTGATGCGGCTCTGCACCTGTACGGCTTTTGTAGCCTTATAGCGGAAGCGCTCTATGAAGTCTTCGGTATCCTGTATCTGTTTTTGCTGGTTTTCGTAAGCACGAAGCTGCTGCTCCCTGCGTTCTTTACGGAGCTTCACAAACTCGTCGTAAGGCACCTTATAGTCATATATGCGTCCGCATGAAATCTCAATGGTACGGGTAGTAACGTTATTTATAAACGCACGGTCGTGACTTACCAGAACCACGGCATTACAACGGGTTGAGAGGAAGGTCTCAAGCCACTGGATACTCTCTATATCCAGATGGTTGGTGGGCTCATCGAGCAAGAGCACATCGGGCTTGCGGAGCAAGAGTTTGGCCAGCTCGATACGCATACGCCATCCTCCGCTAAACTCAGAGGTGGGGCGGTCGAAATCGCTCCGGTTGAATCCCAATCCCTGTAGCGTACGTTCTATTTCGGCATGATAATTGGTTCCTCCCATCATCAGGAAGCGTTCGTTTTCATGCGTAAATTTTTCTATCAGCTGCTGATAATCATCCGAATCGTAATCGGTACGGTCGGCCAGTTCCTGGTTCATACGTTCAAGCCTTGCCTGCATTTCGGCAATGTGTTCAAAAGCTTTTTCCGTTTCTTCCATAACCGTACACTGATCACTTAAAATCATCACCTGAGGAAGATATCCTACGGTTATATCTTTAGGCATGGCTACCACTCCCGAAGTAGGGTGTTGCAAGCCGGCCAATATTTTCAACATGGTAGATTTTCCGGCACCGTTCTTTCCCACCAGGGCGATACGGTCTTTCTTGTTAATGACATAAGAAACCCCGTCGAACAAAGGGGTTACACCGAACTCTACTTTCAAATTCTCTACTGAAATCACCTTCTTTAAATAATTTAATTATTTCTCCACAAAGATAACGGTTTTCATGAATGAGAAAAAACAAACAACTTTTGTTAAATGTTAAACCCTTATGACGGGGTATTATTTAAGTTTTTTATACCATTCTGTCAATGATATACAAAGATTGGAGAAGCCTGACAAACAATAAAAAAACGCGAAACGATGTTCACATTACCATCGTTTCGCGTCTTTCGTTTATCGTCCGGTCCGAATCAGTCGTCAAAGGCGGTCTTTATCACTTCCATCGAAGAGTAAAGCAGATTTCCCAAGATATCCTGATTGAAAGTTACCACGTAATTACGGGGTTGCATCTGGATTTCGAGACGTGCCACACCCTTATCCATCTTTTTCAATGCCGATTTCTTGATGTTATAATAGGCAAAGCGCTGGTATGACTGATACACACGGTCCATCTGCACATCCATGTTCTGCAATACGGCCGTACCTCCGGAAACCGTTTCACACTCATACTTCTTTCCGTTGCTCAGCGTAAGAATACACTTGCTTCCCGAGGGCAATACGATTTCACTACCCGAGCCTACTACTACGGCCAGCGAATAAAGTATGGTGCCGTCATAATTAAATCCGGCCAAGCCTATATTGATATCCACATCGCCCGATGCTCCGGTATTCACGCCTTCGCAAATAAGAGTGCGCACACCATTTGAACTCGTCTGGTCATATACAACCGATTGCGCACTGGCCGACATTACGCCTACGGCCATCAGTGCCATAAGTAACCACTTCTTCATTTTTTCCTCCTTCTTAAAATTATTTTCAAACAAAGATAGGAAGGAATGTCACAAGGCGGGCATAAAGTCATAAATATTTCTTATTTTTCAACTTTATTTCAGAATATAATTTTTCCTTTGCACTATCTTAGCAAAGGGAATACCCCGATGCCCACACCTATAAAAACATAAAAGTATGAAATTACTGATTATAGAAGACGAAACCTCACTCCGTGAACTGATGCAACGCTCACTGGAAAAAGAAAGATACATCGTAGAATGCGCTCCCGACTTCAAGACCGCCATGCAAAAGATTGGTTCTTATGATTATGATTGCGTGTTGCTCGACATCATGCTGCCCGACGGAAACGGCCTGAACGTGCTCGAAGAGCTGAAAAAGATGAAAAAGAAAGAAAACGTCATCATCATATCGGCCAAGGATTCTATTGAAGACAAGGTTTCGGGACTCGACCTGGGAGCCGACGACTATCTGGCCAAGCCCTTCCACCTGGCAGAGCTGAGCGCACGCATCAAGAGCGTTATCAGAAGGAATCATCATGACGGAAACAACAAGATTACGTGCGGAAACATTGATCTGGTAACAGACAGCTTTCAGGTTTTCATCGACGGAAAGGAAATTGAGCTCAACCGGAAAGAATATGACATCCTGCTTTATTTCATGAACCGGCCCGAAAGACTGGTAAACAAGACTACCCTGGCCGAATCGGTATGGGGAGACCATATCGACCAGGTGGACAATTTTGATTTCATCTACGCGCAAATAAAGAACCTGAGAAAAAAACTGAAAGCTTCCGGTGCCACTCCGGAAATAAAAGCGGTATACGGATTCGGATATAAATTTACTCTTGAAGAAGCATGAAACTAATCAGCCACGTCAGCCTGCGCCTTTCCATTGCCATCACCCTTATCCTTTCGATATGGGCGGTGCTCTTCTATTTCACCATGATTGACGAAATCAATGATGAAATGGACGACTCGCTCGAAGACTATTCTGAAACCATCATCATACGGGCACTCAGCGGCGAGCAGCTGCCTTCGAAAAACAATGGCTCGAACAACCAGTATTACCTCACACGCATATCGGAAGAGACGGCTCTGAGCACTCCCAACATCTCGTATGCCGACTCAATGGTATACATCCATGAAAAGAGGGAGACCGAACCGGCACGCATCCTCACCACGATATTCTGTAACGAGCAGAACGAATATTTCAAGCTGGTGGTTTCTGCCCCATCCATCGAGAAGGCCGACCTCCAGAACTCTATCTTCATCTGGATGATTATCCTCTATGTCACCCTGCTGCTCATCATCATCCTGCTCAATATCTTCGTGTTTTACCGGAGCATGAAGCCCCTGTACTATCTGCTCCGATGGCTCGACAAATACCGTATAGGGCATAAAAACGAAGAACTGGTAAACAATAACAGAATCACCGAATTCAACAAGCTGTATGACGCAACCATATCATACGCCCGGCGTAACGAGCATCTGTTTGAACAACAGAAACGATTCATCGGAAATGCCTCGCACGAATTGCAGACGCCGCTGGCCATTTGCCGAAACCGCCTGGAAATGATGATGGAAGACGAAAACGTCACCGAAAAGCAACTGGAAGAACTGGCCAAAACGCATCAGACGCTGGAGCACATCACCAAGCTGAACAAATCATTGCTGCTCTTGTCGAAGATAGAAAACGACCAGTTTGCCGACGTTCAGGACGTGTGCATCAACGACATCGTAAAGCGATACATTGAAGATTATGAGGAGGTTTACAGCTACCGTAACATCCATCTCAGCATGCAGGAAACCGGAAAGCTCGTATTCCGGATGAACGAGATGCTGGCATCGACCCTTGTTACCAACCTTCTGAAAAACGCCTTCGTGCATAACCGTGACGACGGAAGCATAGAGATTCACATCTCCGAAACCCGCTTCCATATAGGCAATACGGGCGTTCAGGAAGCCTTGAACCCCACAAAAATATTTGAACGCTTCTATAAAGGCTCCAAGCAGGAAGGCTCTACGGGGCTCGGACTATCCATCATTGACAGCATCTGTAAAATTTCCGAACTGACCATCGACTATAGCTTTACGGATGAAATGCATTGCTTTGACGTATACAGGAAAGACATACATGCCGGAAAATAAAGTGTGCGTAAAAACATGAAGGAATGTCTCACGACATTCCTTCATCAACACAAACACAATCTAAAAAACTATTATCACCTATCAAAAACTTTACTATTGTTTCATAAAAAGACAAATACATTTCTAGTAAAAAGCATTTCTCTGTCATAAACAATGTAAAGCAAAAATATAGTAAAAATTCCACAAAAACAACACACCGTTTTCCATTCCGGAATGATAAAACAGGCCGTTATCGAACACATGCTCAAATAAATAACGATTTTCTGTTCTTAAACATAAACCTAACAAAAAGACATTCTTTTTATTGGAAGTAGCTATGAAATCGCTTATCTTCGGAACATAAACCTTAATAAGAACCAATATGGAATTACCTTTTGCCGAATCATGGAAAATAAAGATGGTAGAACCCATCAGAAAAAGTACACGCCAGGAACGTGAACAATGGATAAAAGAAGCACACTACAACGTGTTTCAGCTAAAAGCAGAATATGTATACATAGACCTTATTACCGACTCAGGAACAGGCTCCATGAGCGACCGCCAATGGGCCGGAATGATGCTCGGCGACGAAAGCTATGCCGGAGCTACCTCTTTCTTCAAACTGAAAGAAACCATCCAGCGCCTTACCGGATTTGAATATGTGATACCTACCCATCAGGGACGTGCCGCCGAAAACGTTCTGTTCTCATACCTGGTTCATGAGGGAGACATCGTGCCGGGCAACTCACACTTCGACACTACCAAAGGACACATCGAAGGAAGAAAGGCCATCGCACTCGATTGCACCATAGACGAAGCGAAAGATACCCAGCTGGAACATCCGTTCAAGGGTAACGTAGACCCCAAAAAGCTCGAAAAAGCATTACAGGAACACGCCGACAAGATACCGTTTATCATCGTAACAATTACCAACAATACGGCCGGCGGACAACCCGTTTCAATGCAGAACCTGCGCGAAGTGAGAGCCATAGCCGACAAATATAACAAACCGGTGGTTTTTGACTCGGCACGCTTTGCCGAAAACGCATACTTCATCAAGACGCGCGAAGAAGGATATGCCAATAAAACCATTAAAGAAATCACCCGCGAGATGTTCAGCCTGGCCGACGGAATGACCATGAGTGCCAAAAAAGACGGACTGGTAAACATGGGCGGATTCATCGCCACCAGAAAACCGGAATGGTATGACGGAGCCAAAGGTTATTGCATCCAGTTTGAAGGATACCTCACCTATGGCGGTATGAACGGACGTGACATGAACGCACTGGCTATCGGACTGGACGAAAATACGGAATTCGACAACCTTGAAACTCGCATCAAGCAGGTGGAATATCTGGCCAAACGCCTCGACGAATACGGCATCCCTTATCAGAGACCTGCCGGCGGACATGCCATCTTCGTTGACGCAAGCAAAATCCTTACACGGGTTCCGAAAGAAGAGTTCCCCGCACAGACTCTTACCATAGAGCTCTACCTCGAAGCCGGTATCAGAGGATGCGAAATAGGCTACATCCTTGCCGACCGCGACCCCGTAACCCGTGAAAACCGTTTCGGCGGACTGGACTTGCTCCGTCTGGCTATCCCGAGAAGAGTATATACCAATAACCATATGGACGTGATTGCCGCCGCTCTCAAGAATGTGTTCGACCGCAGAGAAGAGATTACCCACGGCGTACGCATCACATGGGAAGCACCGCTGATGCGCCACTTCACCGTACAGCTGGAACGCATTTAAGAAGAAAGCATATGCACATAGTAAAAAAGCAAGACGGACGGATTTTCATTTCCGTTTGTCTTGCTTTCTTTTTTTTATACAAACTTATACAAGAACCATCCTCCTGTTTCATATTGGCCAACCGACTAGCGTGACATTTGTGACAATTGTGACAACGTGACAATTACCAAAATGAGTGTGTAAAAAGAAAAAGATTATATTATATATATAAATATATTTATATATATAATATAATACCTGACTACACACACTTTTTTGATTTTCCTAAAATAACAATTGTCACAATTGTCACGTCACACACCCTTACCCTTTTGCATCCGCAATTCCGGAGCAGCTCTTCTGCACATCATATGGGCAATACATCCCCACGCCTCGCTTTGACCCGTTTTAGGGCACCATAAGGCGAAAACACAACTTCAGACAAAGAAGATACCGCACCGATATCGTTTTGAGCTTAGAAGGCAAAAAAATGCGTCATACAACCTCAGCGGGATTACCATCACGCACGGGCGGACGCAAAACGGAGCGTTCCTCAGAAAAATAGGCACACAACCGGAAGGAGACGGAAGAGAGCAACGGAACAGTGCTCTACGGGGCAGAAAATACGGTTATGCCATGTCCGAAACACGGTTACGCCACGCGCGGAGCCCCGATAATGCAGGCGAGGAAGCAAGCGATAAGACACCCCACAAAAAAACACCAACAGAAACATGACAAAATACAACCCCAACACTGAAAAAAATAAGTTCAACAAACGCTCAAACCTCTCCGAAATGCCCAGAAAACGACATGCACACACCACACGCAAAGGGCACAAACGCACCAATCATCTGCTTTGACCGACAAGGATGAACACGAACGACAAGGATGCTTTTTACTCATTTTTTCGCCAGCAATTTACAAAACATTATTTACAATATAAATTTAACATAAAGATAAAAAAAACGGAAGTTTGCCTTATTCACAGACAAACTCCCGTATTCAGAAATTCAGTAATGAGATATCGTTATTTGCTTACTTGCAATTTTCCAGGATACGGCGCGCCATGGTTCCGTCTACATTATGTGCCTCGCCAAAGGCTACTCCCTTTTCGTTGAAACGCTTCTCAATGGTGGCTATGGTAGCTTCGCCTATTCCTTCCTCACTCAGACGGGTATGAAGTCCCATGCTCCGGAAGAATGCCTCGGTACGTGCCAGAGCCTCATCGATGCGGTCTTCTTCATCACCCTTGACGAGGTGCCATACGCGGGTGGCGTACTGAAGCAGCTTTTCACGCTTCTGCTGACGAAGGGTGCGCAAGGTTCCGTTGAGAACAATGGCCAGTGTGGCTCCGTGTGTAAGGCCGTGCAAGGCGGTAATCTCATGGCCAATCATGTGAGTGGCCCAGTCCTGACTCACACCCATGGCGATAAAGCCGTTCAGACCCATGGTAGCCGCCAGCATGAAGTCGGCGCGCAGGTCATAGTCGTCCTTGTTTTCACGGATAAGAGGTGCTATCTCAATAATGGTCTTCAACAGGCCCTCGGCCCAGCGGTCCATCACTCTCGATTGTCCGGCAGAGGTCATGTATTGCTCCATCACGTGCACAAAGGTATCGGCCAGTCCGCACGCTATCTGGAAGTCGGGCAAGGACATGGTCACCATCGGGTCGAGCACGGAAAATACGGGATAGTTTGAATAGAACGGATACTTCTCCTGAGTCTCCCGGCGTGAGATAACCGCTCCGTTATTCATCTCAGAGCCCGTAGCCGGAATGGTCAGCACGGTTCCCATAGGCACGGTGTGGTCATAAGCTCCTTTCTGAACCAGTTCCCACGCATCGCCTTCATAAAGCAGGGCAGCCGAAATAAGCTTGGTTCCGTCGATAACCGAACCTCCGCCTACGGCCAGCAGGAAATCTACCTTTTCTTTCTTTCCCAGCTCTACGGCCTTGCGCAGGGTCTCTACCGCCGGATTGGGCTCAATGCCCCAGAACTCTACCAGGTGTCGTCCGGCCAGTGCCTTCATCACCTGTTCATACACTCCGTTTTTCTTCACACTTCCTCCGCCAAAGGTAATCATTACGCGTTTCGACTCGGGTATCAGTTCACCCAACTTGGCTATAGACCCGCGTCCGAACACGAGGCGGGTGGGATTACAAAAATCAAAATTCTCCATAAAACTTGTATTTTTTAGTATGGGTTCGAAAGGGAGATTCTTTTTTTAAGGAGTTATAAGGAGTTAGAAGAAGTTATAGGCCAATAGTTTTGCCAATGGGCTACATAGTCAATGTATTGGCTTCTAACTCCCAAGTCCGCTTGCGGACGATAACTCCTTATAACTCCCTTTAACTCCTCCTAAAAGAATCCCCCTGAAACTAAACTCTTCCGAACCCTCAATATATCAATCAGCTATTTCACTCAATTCCATCCAGCGCAAGGTTTTTGTTTCAATCTCCTCGTCTACCACCGGAAGGCGTTTCGACTTCTCCGTAAGCTCCTCTACCGAGAGTGTTCCGCTACAAAGAAGTGCTTCTATCTGTTTCTTTTCTTCTTCAAGGGCAGCTATTTCGGTCTCCAGTGTTTCAAATTCCTTACGCTCCTTGAAAGTCATCCGCCGCTTTTCGTTCAGACGCACACGGGTAGTCTTCTCTTCGGCGGGCTTTTCTTTTTCCTTTTCCTGCTTCTGCTTCAGTTCTTTCCACTCACGGTAATCGGAATAGTTTCCGGGGAAATCGCGTATGTCGCCCTGCCCGTTGAATACAAGCAGATGATCTACCACCTTATCCATGAAGTAACGGTCGTGCGAAACCACTATCACACATCCCTTAAAGTTCTGAAGGTATTCTTCAAGCACCTGAAGGGTTACGATATCGAGGTCATTGGTAGGCTCGTCGAGCACCAGGAAGTTGGGATTGCGCATCAGCACCGTGCACAGATACAGACGGCGGCGCTCACCTCCGCTCAGCTTATACACATAGCTATGCTGGGTTTCGGGAGTGAAGAGGAAATGTTGCAGAAACTGGGAGGCGGTGAGGCGCTTTCCGTTTCCGAGCTCTATCACTTCGGCTATGTCCTGCACCACGTCAATCACCTTCATCTGCTCGTCAAACTTCAGTCCCTCTTGCGAATAGTAACCGAAGCGCACGGTCTCGCCTATGTCAAGCGTTCCCTTGTCGGGCTTCTCCTCGCCCATCAGAATCTTGATGAAGGTAGATTTTCCGGTACCGTTGTTTCCCACGATACCCATCTTTTCGTAGCGTGCGAAGATGTATGAAAAGTCGTCGAGAATCTTCAGGTCGCCAAAGCTCTTATACAGATGGTCGGCCTCGAAAATCTTGGAGCCGATGTAGGATGATTTTACGTCGAGCTTCACCTGGTCGTTACGGAAATGCTGCTTGGCCACCTTCTCCAGCTCATAGAAGGCTTCCTCGCGATAGCGTGCCTTATGCCCGCGGGCCTGAGGCATGCGGCGCATCCATTCCAGCTCGGTGCGGTAAAGGTTATTGGCACGGGCTATCTCGGCATTGGTGGCATCAATGCGCTCCTGACGTTTCTCCAGGTAATAGCTGTAGTTTCCCTTATATGAATAAATCTGGCGGTTGTCTATCTCAAGGATTTCAGAGCACACACGGTCAAGGAAATACCGGTCGTGCGTCACCATCAGCAGGCTCAGCGTGCCGCGCTTCAGATAGTCTTCAAGCCATTCGGTCATATCAAGGTCCAGATGGTTGGTAGGCTCGTCAAGAATCAGTAGGTCTGGCTTGTTTATCAGCACATTGGCCAGTGCCACACGTTTGATTTGCCCTCCCGACAATTGCCCGACGGGCTGGTTGAAATCACGAATCTTGAGTTGCGAAAGGATTTGCTTGGCTTTCTGCTCATAGTCCCATGCATTGGCATGATCCATGCGCGAGAGCAGCTCGTCCATCCCGGGATTGCCCGGTGTCTCCATGCACCGCTCATACTCACGGATAAGGTCTACCGTTTCGTTTCCGTGATAGAAACAGGCCTCCAGCACGGTCAGCCCTTCGGGATAAACCGGAGCCTGCTCCAGATATCCCACCTTCAGGTCACGGCGGAACACGATGCTTCCTTCGTCATATCCCTCCTTTCCGGCAAGGATATTCAGGAGGGTGGTTTTTCCGCTTCCGTTTTTCGCTATCAGTCCGATACGCTGGCCCTCGGCTATGCCAAAAGCAATTTTTTCAAAAAGTACCAAATCGCCGAACGACTTGGTGAGTCCGTCTACTTGTAAAAAGGGATTCGCCATTATAGTCTTTTTTCTACTTCTTCTTTAATCTTTTCGTATTCTTTCATCAAATCGCAGGTTCCGTCGGCCAGCAGGCGACTTGAAATCAGCGTCATGGGGCGGACCGTCAGATTGGTATCTCTGAAGCGCAACGCCGGATATTCCTTCTTTCCGTCGATAACGGTAATCCAGTCGAGCCCGTCCATCTCATTCACCAGAATGGTTCCGAAGGTAATGCCGAACATCTGCCATATGTCGCGTTGCTGGGGTCTGAACTTGCCTGAATCAATGATTTGCTGCATGTGGGCTATATCGGCAAATGATGAGGTGAAGTCTTTCTTCAGCAACTTCTTAATCTGTGTCGAAGCCCACTCGCACGCCATGTTTATCTCATTGATTTCGAGAATACGCACGGGGATATATTCTTTGGGGTATTGCTTGCGCTCGTCACGTATCTCGAGCGATTCGATGATTTTCTCGGCCACCGTTACGGGAGTTCCCTTTACGGCCGTATAGCTGCACTCTACGGATACGTTTCCCGCTCCCGTAATCCAGAAATGGGTGGTATAGGCCGCTCCATCTTCCATAAAGGTTTCGCAACTATAGGCGCATTTCCACCTCCCGATGCTCTTCAATACCGCCTGGTCGTTGTTTTTCAACTCTTCGCGCAAGGATTCTTCGGCATAAGAAAGCGAACGGTCTTTATAGGCCGAAATCCGGAAATTGCCGTTCCACTTTTCGGGGTTATAAAAAAGGAAACTTTCCTCTTCGTCTTCAAACTCATTCCATACATCGGGATACTTCAGGCTGAACCATCCTCCGGGAGATATATATTTTTTTGTATTCATAAATGTATTCTGTTTTTATGCAAGCCATAAGCTTCCAGGCTCATAACTTGTAAAATTAGTCTGCTATTTTCCTATAGACTGAATCTTGCTTCTTGTCTCCTTGGATATTTCCAGAAACATGTAGTTCGGTTCTTTCAGGCGAAGATTCTCTTCGTTCTCACGATACTTATTGGTGGCATACTGCTTGGAGCGGTCAAACGTAAGGCGTGACATTTCCTCTTGCGACTTGCCCACCATGGTCGAATCGAGCTTCTCGTCGGGAAAGAAGTCTTCCAAATCTACATCACCAATCATGGTCGTCTCCAGAAAGTTCATGTCTTTATGTGACTTGTCGGTATAATACCCCACAAACATATGTCCCGGCAGACGCACCAGTATAGGGTTGATATTGATAGCCTTCAGCAACGAGGCAAAAAGCACGCTTCCGTCCACACAATTGATTTGTGCCGCTTCGAGCGCGTCATCAAATGTTCTTACCCGTTGCGCAAATACCACATTGGACGAGAGACTTGAATTCGAAATGGAACTGTATTTGAAATTTCGCTTCTGCAATACGTGCCATAAGGCATATACCTGCTTGTCTACCTGCTCGGCAGAAGCCTGATATCCCAAAAAGCGCTTTACAATACGCGTATTCAGGGCTTCACGCAAGAGCTGGTCTATCTTGGGATTCTCCTCATTCACGTATGCGGCGAAAAATACTCCCGTATCGTGAAACTTGTTTTTCGAATCGAGGTATCCCAACAAGCACTCATTGATGCTCCGCACCGACAAGGTCTTCGTTTCTACCGGCAGTTTCTTGCCGTTAATCTCCATCGTTACGGAAAACGTCATGGGAGTAGACTGAACATTGTTTTTCAATGCCTCATAATCCCATACAATCTCAGGATAAATGGTATATTCCACTCCCGACTTTTCAAGCATGAACTCCGATATGGACTCGGCAAAGAAAGGAGATTCTTTCAATGTAACGCGTACACGGCTGTTTGAATGGGGCGATTTCACACGCAACGCGATTCCCGACAAGGGTTTGCCCACATAATTGCTGTCGGCCGGAGACATAATCTCGGCATTCGTAGCGGCCGTGGCCAGAATAGCCGACGGGAAAATATTCCCTCCGAGCTCATCGGTAATCTCAAACCTCTGCTCCCATAATAAATTGCGGCATACATAAAGTACGCCGCAAACAAAAATTACAAACACCAAAACAAGAGGTTTGAGCCACTTGGTATTTGGTCGTATCGGATACATTGTCTTATCTTATGGCAATGCTTTCAACTTCTACCAAAACACCTTTCGGAAGTCCTTTCACGGCAACGGCTGAACGAGCAGGGAAATCACCTTCGAAATATTTTGCATATACGGCGTTCATATCAGCAAACAAAGACATATCAGCCATGAAAACAGTAGTTTTTACGATGTTGGCAGTAGTAAGACCAGCCTCAGCCAATACATTCTTTATGTTTTCAAAAACCTGAGTAGTCTGCTCGGTAATACCACCTTCAACTACTTCTCCTGTAGCAGGATTGATAGGAATTTGTCCTGATAAGAATACCATACCGTTAGCCTCTATTGCTTGGCTGTAAGGACCGATTGCAGCCGGTGCCTTTGCTGTAGCGATTACTTTTTTCATAATTATATTCCTTTTTATATTAAACCAAATTGTAGTGCTAAAATACGCTTTTTATATGTATGAAGCGAAAAATTGAATAATATTCTATCAGCTTTTACATTCATTAACAACAATATGAAATAAATCTGCCCGGTATATTAAAAAATGAGCCCAGAATAATGCTGTTTTCAATTTTATCATTATTTTTGCAAAGCATTTATCAAAACAATGGTTCCGCCTGGAATCTGAAAACAACAAAAAAATCCAAAACATATTATCCTTTCAAATCAGAACTTTCGAATTAGTGACTGAAGGTTCCGTATGAATGAGATTGTCATTGCGAGTATGTCTCTCATACCGGTAGAAGGATAAAAAGATTTATTTATTATATATGTATAACATTATTCAATTAAACGACAAATCCCTGTCGGAACTTCAAACAATCGCCCAAGAACTGGGTATCACCAAAATCCATTCTTACAAAAAAGAAGATTTAGTATATAAAATACTAGACGAACAGGCCATTGCCGGAGCTTCAAAGAAAGCCGACAGCGAGAAAAACAAGGAACCGCGCAAACGCTCGCGCATAACCAACAAAAAAGAAAATACAGAAACAGTAAAAGTCTATACGGCCAATCAGGATAAAGCTGAAAAAATAGAAGAAAACACAACTACCGAAAAGACACAGACTACAAACAAGAAGAAAACTACAGAAAAAGCTGCCGATAAGGAAGCTGTAACGGAAAAGAAGGCAGAAGAGCAACCAAAGAAAAAAGAACGCAAACCTGCCGCAAAGAAAAAGACTACCACCAAAGCGACCAAGGAGAAAGAAGAAAAGAACATTGCCGAAAAAACGGCTGACGAAAAAAATACGGTAACGGCTCCCGTAGAGAAAAAAGAAAAGGTAGAAACTCCTATTCTGGAAGAAATTGAACCGGCAAACGATATGGAAGACAAAATTGCCGACAATGCGGAAAACGACATACCTGAAATGACAGAAAGAGCATCGGAAGATGTATTTATCCCCATTGAAGACCTGCCTTCTGAAAAAGCCGAAATACCGGCAGAACTGCTGAGCAAGTTTGAAGCTACCAAAGTGGAAGCTCCCGCAACTCCGCAACCCGCCAACAATAATAATAACAACAAGAACCGAAAGAACAACAACCAGCAGCGTTACTACAATAACCAGCAACAACGTCCGTACTACCAACAGAATAGCAACGAAGGTGAGAATGCACCTCAGGACAACAGAGGGTACCAACAGGACAGAAACGGTTATCAGGACAGACGTCCGCAGGAACAACGCGAAAAGGCATACGATTTTGAAGGCATCCTGAACGGTATGGGAGTGCTGGAAATCATGCAGGACGGATACGGATTCCTCCGTTCTTCCGACTATAACTATCTCTCATCACCCGACGATATTTACGTATCGCAATCACAAATCAAACTGTTCGGACTGAAAACCGGAGATGTGGTAGAAGGTTCCATACGTCCGCCCAAAGAAGGTGAAAAATACTTCCCGCTGGTAAAGGTTTCGAAGATCAACGGAAAAGATCCGTCGGTTGTACGTGACCGTGTTCCCTTCGATCACCTCACACCGCTATTCCCTGATGAAAAATTCAACCTTTGCAAAGGATATGACGATAATCTTTCGGCACGTGTGGTAGACTTGTTTGCTCCTATCGGAAAAGGACAGCGCGCCCTCATCGTGGCACAGCCTAAAACCGGTAAGACCATCCTGATGAAAGACATCGCCAATGCCATTGCTGAAAATCATCCGGACGTATACATGATTATGCTGCTGATTGACGAACGTCCTGAAGAGGTTACCGATATGGCACGCAGCGTAAAGGCCGAAGTCATAGCATCAACCTTTGACGAACCTGCAGAACGCCACGTGAAGATTGCCGGCATTGTTCTCGAAAAAGCCAAGAGAATGGTTGAATGCGGACACGATGTGGTAATATTCCTCGACTCTATTACCCGTCTGGCACGTGCGTACAATACCGTATCACCTGCTTCGGGTAAGGTACTCTCGGGAGGTGTGGATGCAAACGCATTGCATAAGCCCAAAAGATTCTTCGGAGCGGCACGAAACATTGAGAACGGCGGTTCGCTGACCATCATTGCAACTGCCCTGATTGATACCGGTTCAAAAATGGACGAGGTTATCTTTGAAGAGTTCAAGGGTACAGGTAACATGGAGCTCCAGCTCGACCGCAACCTTTCAAACAAACGAATATTCCCGGCTGTCAATATCGTGGCTTCAAGTACCCGCCGCGACGACTTGCTGCATGACAAGCAGACGCTTGACCGCATGTGGATTCTGCGCAAATATCTGGCAGACATGAACCCGATAGAGGCCATGACATTCGTAAAAGACCGTCTGGAAAAAACCAAAGACAACGAAGAGTTCCTTATGAGCATGAACTCATAAACAATACTTTCTGACTATTTGACCGAGAGTGGCAAGGAAGAGCATCAATCCTCCTTGCCACTCTTCTTTTTTACTATCCGGAAAAGGATACCCATAAAGCCGTTTGCTGGCAACCAAGGCTCAGCGTATTGGCGACCAAGGCCCAGCAGACTGGCGACCAAGGCTCAGCGCGCTGGCAGTCAAGGCTCAGCAACAGGAGCCTTAACTTCATATCATACCATAAGTTTAAATTCTGATTTACAATGCTATAGATTATTTTCCAAAAAAACGGTAAATTCTATCTGACAAGCTTGACAAGAAGTATTTCGTCGGTAGAGTCGTTTACCCGAAAACGCTCATCGGCACGTTCTCCCACCAGCCAGATTATTTTATCACCGCTACAAAGCACCCACTGGTTCTCTTTCTGAAACAATGAAAACTTCCGGTCGGTCATATAATCGCTCAACTTCTTCTTCCCCCGCATACCGAAAGGTATGAACTTATCACCAGGCATGACATGCCTCAACAGCAATGGGAAAACCAGACGTGAAGCATCGGCACAGACAGTATTTCTGTCACGGGATATCACGAAACCGGCCGTACGCTTTACCTTTTGCCAGGTTATCATACCCGCCCCATGAGGAAGCTGCAATTCGCCTTCCATTTCCTCCAGCCTGATAACGGATTCATCTTTCCGCCCACCGGCCAACGGACAGAGCAACCAACATTCCCGGTCACGAATCACCTCATGAGTGGCCGACAGGAAACGCCGTCCCGGCTCCGATTCGGCAGATGCATAAATATCATCAAGTTGTGAAGCATTGAATCCGTATGGTGAAAAGAGTTCATAAAGCAGCGCACGGGGTGCTTCGCTACTTATGCAAGCGGCAATATCCACCCGCAAAACTCCGTCGGACTGAGTACATGTAACTTGCTTTATCTTCTGCTCCATCACCTTATTATATATAAGAGCCACATCCGAAAGTCTCGAAGCTGCCAACGCGATGCTTTCCCTCACCGAAGGATTGATGGTCTCCATCAGCGGCAACAGGTTCAAACGCACTTTGTTGCGCTTGTAGTCATCATGCAGATTGGTACTGTCGGTCACATAGCTTTCATGAATGGCATCCAGATAACGGAGAATATCTTCGCGTGATACGCACAAGAGCGGACGTACTACCCATCCGTTTTTCGGCCTGATACCTTTCAGTCCGTTTATTCCCGTGCCGCGCATCAGATTCAGAAGAAACGTTTCTACGCTGTCGTCACGATGATGGGCCACGGCAATGACTGCCGCGTGCAGCTCCTGCCGTTTCTGTTCAAAGAAACCATAACGAAGTTCACGTGCAGCCATCTCAATTGAGATTTTGTGCTGCGCCGCATATTCAGCCGTCTGAAAATGCACAACGTGCAGCTTCACCCCTTTTCTTTCACAAAGGCTACGCACGAAGGCCTCATCACGATCGGCCTCATCGCCACGAAGATGAAAGTTGCAATGTATGGCTTCACAGGAATAGCCCAAATCAAGAAGCACACACAACAATGCTACAGAATCGGCTCCACCGCTCACTCCCACAATCACCTTGTCTTTGGCAGACAGGAGATGTTCAGACGCTATATATTTTGCTATAAGTTCAGTAAACATGCCACAAAAATAACAGTAAAATGTAAAACCGGTGTAATAAACAGCCGATTATTTTCTTTGCCGGAATAACAAAAGCAAAAAGCTTATTTAAAAACATTCTAAATAAGTTTGAAGATATAACATGAATCGTATATCTTTGCAATCAAATTAATTCTGATTATTTTATGCGATTATCTGAACTCAAAACAGGAGAAAAAGGAGTAATTGTAAAAGTACTCGGCCACGGAGGTTTTCGTAAACGCATCGTCGAAATGGGATTCGTAAAAGGAAATACCGTAGAAGTAATACTGAACGCTCCACTCAAAGACCCTATAAAATACCGTATACTTGGTTATGAAATATCGCTTCGCCGTCAGGAAGCGGCCATGATAGAAATCATCAGCGAGGAAGAAGCACGAACCCAAATCAAAACAGAGTTCAATCAAGGCATACCCGAAGATATTCCCGTACCGGAACAGGAAATGATTGACCTGGCCCGTCACAAACGACGCACCATTAACGTTGCTCTGGTGGGAAATCCCAACTGCGGAAAGACCTCGCTTTTCAACATCGTATCGGGACTTCACGAACATGTGGGTAACTACAGCGGTGTTACCGTAGACGCCAAAGAAGGATTTTTCGAATTTCAAGGATACCGCTTCCGTATTGTCGACCTTCCCGGTACTTATTCGCTGTCGGCTTACACTCCCGAAGAAATGTACGTGCGCCGTCACATCATTGAAGAAACTCCTGATGTTATTGTCAATGTGGTAGACGCCTCAAACATTGAGCGCAACCTGTATCTTACCACACAACTGATTGACATGAACGTGCGCATGGTGATAGCTCTGAACATGTATGACGAACTGGAAGCCAGCGGAAACAAACTGGACTACCGCACACTGGGAAAAATGCTGGGAGTACCGATGGTTCCTACCGTATGCCGAAGCAACAAAGGTATAGACCACCTCTTCCACGTAGTTATCAACATATACGAAGGAGGAGACTTCCTCGACAAGAACGGTAACATCAATCCGCAAATTCTGAAAGAGCTTCAGGACTGGCACAAGAAAGACGTGCGTGAGACTGTTCACGAAAGTCACATGGCCGACTTCACACAGAATTATGAAAACGGCAACAAAAAAGAACGCCATTTCTTCCGCCATATTCACATCAACCACGGCCCCGAACTGGAAATGAATATCGACGAAGTGAAGAAAGCCATCAGCAAGAATGAAGATATCCGATACAAATATTCCACCCGCTTCCTTGCCATCAAGTTACTCGAAAACGACAAGCAGATAGAAAGCATCATACGCGAACTGCCCAATCAGGAAGAGATATTCAGAGTGCGCGACAAGGCGGAAAAACGTATCAAGGAAACTCTGAATGAAGACAGCGAATCGGCACTGACCGATGCCAAATATGGCTTTATAGAAGGAGCTCTGCGCGAAACATTCGTCGACAATCACATGAAGAAAGAAGAAATCACCAGAGTAATAGACTCGGTAGTAACGCACCGCATATGGGGATTTCCGTTTTTCTTCTTCCTGCTCTACATTATTTTTGAAGGCACCTATGTATTGGGCGACTATCCGATGCAGGGAATAGAATATCTGGTAGAACAGCTGGGCGTATTCGTCCATGCAAATATGGCCGACGGTCCGCTGAAAGATATGATTGTTGACGGAATCATCGGGGGTGTGGGAGGTGTCATCGTATTCCTGCCCAACATTCTTCTGCTGTATTTCTTCATATCGATTATGGAAGACTCCGGATACATGGCACGTGCGGCTTTCATCATGGATAAAATCATGCACAAGATGGGCTTGCACGGCAAATCGTTCATTCCGCTTATCATGGGATTCGGATGTAATGTTCCGGCCATAATGGCATCACGCACGATAGAAAATCGCAAGGCCCGTCTCGTAACCATGCTCATCACCCCGTTGATGTCGTGCAGCGCACGCCTTCCCATCTATCTCGTACTCATCGGAGCATTCTTTCCACACAGCGGAAGCCTTATACTACTGACCTTGTATGCCACAGGAATTCTGTTTGCCATTATTCTGGCACGACTGTTCAGCCGTTTCCTTGTAAAAGGTGACGATACTCCGTTTGTAATGGAACTTCCTCCCTACCGCATGCCTACAAGCAAATCCATATTAAGACACACATGGGAGAAAGGACGGCTTTATCTGAAAAAGATGGGAGGCATCATCATGATAGCTTCTATCATTATATGGTTCCTGGGATACTATCCGAACCACGAAGCATACGCTACTGCGGCCGAACAGCAGGAGAATTCCTATATCGGACAAATAGGAAAAGCCATAGAACCGGTTATAGAACCTTTGGGATTTGACTGGAAAATGGGAATAGGTCTTCTTTCCGGAGCCGGAGCCAAAGAACTTGTAGTAAGTACCCTCGGAGTGCTGTATGCCAATGAAAGCGATGTAGAAAGTGCCAATCTGGCCGACAAACTCACAATAAGCCCTTTAGTTGCATTCTGTTATATGCTGTTCACCCTGCTTTATTTCCCATGCATTGCCACCATTGCCGCCATAAAAGGCGAAACAGGAAAATGGAAATGGGCGCTGTTTACAGCCGGATATACAACCTTACTGGCATGGATAGTAGCATTTATAGTATACAGAGTAGGTTTACTGCTGTTAGGTTAACACATTAACTCCAGAACTATGAGCATACAGGAAATTGCAGTTTTCATAATAATTATCGGATGTGTAATTTTTGTAGGAAGGCGCATTTATCGGACATTTACCAACATTTGTCACCATAAAAGCCAGTGCGACAGTTGCATATCCGATTGTAAACTGCGAAAGGAAATGCAACACAAGAAACAAATGCATGAAAAAAAGAGGTCATAGCATAAAAAAGTTTCGATGAATAGTTGTATATATAAAAATTTGTACTACCTTTGCAAACGCAAATCCGAAACAACAAGGATTTACAAAATCAACCAGTCAATGGTTCCTTGACCGAGTGGCTAGGTAGCGGTCTGCAAAACCGTCCACGGCGGTTCGAATCCGCCAGGAACCTCCCTATCAGGGAAGGAAGTTTGGGTGAGTGGCTGAAACCAGCAGTTTGCTAAACTGCCGTACGGGTAACCGTACCGGGGGTTCGAATCC